>NZ_JAGGLB010000022.1 GCF_017874215.1 Paenibacillus eucommiae | reverse complement strand
GCCATCAGGGATGATATTTTCTTTTTTCCTAATGGGCTTGGACATATCAATTGTGAGGGATTGGGTTCCCATATCGAGATCGAGTGTTTGCCGGGTGCCTGGAGCTATGATTATTTTGCTGCTCAAGCGGCGTATACGCGTAACCTGGGTAAGCAAGTCGTTTATATGACGGGGAGATTTCACGCCAGCTGGGGGGATTTCGGCGGCTTGAAAAGCAAGGCCTCTCTGGAGTATGACTGCTGGGATGCCATCAGTAATGCTATCACCACGTCTGTAGGCGACCATATGCATCCTCGCGATGGATTAGAGCCGGAAGTATACAAAACAGTAAGTGAAGTGTATACGGAAATAGAGAAGTACGAGCCGTGGACGGACTATGCGCGTGCCGTGACGGAGATCGGCATCATCATGCCGGAAGGCAGCAGTATGGGAGCCAACAACGTAGATTTCCCGCAAGGTCAAACGATCTTAAATGCTGCCGCGAGGATGCTTGGAGAGCTGAAGTACACATTTGATATCCTGGATGAGAGAGCGGACCTTTCCAAATACAAGGTAATTATTCTTCCTGACGTAATTCCGGTGACCCAACTGCTCGAGGGTAAGCTTGAACAGCATCTGGCCAAAGGCGGCGGCATTATCAGCTCAGGCAGCTCAGGTCTCAATCCCGAAAAGACCGGCTTCACCATGGAAAGCTGGAACATGAACTATGATGGACACGACCCTTGGAATGCATCTTATTTCAAAATGCTAATGGGAGACAGCAAGCTCATTCCTGACCGCCTATGTGCAGTCTATAATCAGGGCATCCTGATCAGCGATAAATCTGGAGCCCAAGTGATTGCCGATTATTATCAGCCTTACTTTAACAGAGAATGGGATGGCTTTCATGGAACTTTCTACACACCACCAGATAAATATTCGGGACATCCGGCGGTATTGCGTTCAGGGGATATATTCCAAATTGGCTTTCAGCTCTTCACTGGATATGGTGAATACGCGATGCCGGAGCATAAATACTTGCTGAAATTCTGTCTCGAACAATTGCTGGCAGATCCAGTTCTAAAATTCGAGCATATTCCTTCTACTGCACGCGTCACTGTAACTGCCAAAGAGAACATGGAAATGATCCACATCAAAGTAACCTACCCAGAGCTGAGAGGCAAATACAATGTAATCGAAGAGCATTCTGTGCTGCATGGGGGTGTGGTAAGTATCAAGGGAGATAGTGCGAAGGCTGTTTATATAGCGCCAACGCAGCAACCTCTTGCCTATGAGCTTATAGACGGATACATCCGCATCCCGCTGCCTGGAATAGAAGGCTACATGATGGTTGTTGTAGAGCATTAAATGCTAGTTTAATAGGACAGGTTGACGTTCCTTCAGGGAATGTGGGCCTGTTTTTCTATTTGTTTGCAAGAGATCATTCTGGCAACATACAACCGATGAGGACTTCCTATCTCTCACACATTGAGCAGTGGCGCGATTTTAGTGTAAAATGAACAATAAACATACTCGGCATGGATAGTCAAAAAATACTTCTGGGGGCAGAATACAATGCAGATTAGCAAGGGCGGATGGGTTCATCGACTTCTTGTGGATTCAAAAGATAAGCAGACAATCCTTCAGCGGGATTTGGAACTCTATAAAGTCGCCTTGGAAAATGCTTATGAAGGTATCGTAATTAGCGATGCGAATGGGACGATTCTGACCGTCAGCCAAACCTATGCGTCATTCTTAAAAACCAGCATTTCCGATATGCTCGGCAAGCATGTGACCGAGGTCATTCCGAACACGCGCCTTCATATCGTGGCTAAAACAGGAAAAGCGGAAATCGCTGATCTTCAGCAGATTCACGGACATTGGATGATTGCAAGCAGGATCCCGATT
The DNA here is from genome assembly GCF_017874215.1 of Paenibacillus eucommiae. Lineage (GTDB taxonomy): Bacteria > Bacillota > Bacilli > Paenibacillales > NBRC-103111 > Paenibacillus_AI > Paenibacillus_AI eucommiae. The sequence continues at coordinate 187,163 of NZ_JAGGLB010000022.1, read as the reverse complement.
CGCAGTGAAGGGGAGCTGATCGCGGTTGTCGGCAAAATCATGTTTCAGGATATCGACAAGCTGTTTGTGATGAATTCTAAATATCGGGAGATTAAAGACCATTTGCATTATGCCGAAGGAAAGGAATATGAATCCCCAGGTGTGAAATACAGCTTTAATCATATCATCGGTGAGAGCGAATCTATTGAAAAGCTTAAGCTGCTGGCGTACAAGGTGGCTAAAAGCAGCAGCACAGTAGTGTTAAGTGGAGAGAGTGGGACGGGAAAGGAACTGTTTGCACATGCGATACACAGAGAGAGCGGCCGGAGGCTTGGTCCGTTTGTGCCTGTGAACTGTGCTGCCATTCCGGAAGCTTTGTTCGAATCCGAGCTGTTCGGGTACAAAGAGGGCTCCTTTACCGGAGCGAAACGAACGGGGAAGAAGGGCAAGTTCGCGCTTGCTCACAAAGGAACGATTTTCCTGGATGAAGTCAGCGAAATTCCTTTAACCCAGCAGGTCAAGCTGCTGCGCGTGCTGCAGGAAAAGGAACTCGAACCGGTCGGAGGAGACCGGCCGGAAGCCATCGACGTGAGAGTGATTGCTGCGACAAATCGGGATTTGCGAAAGCTGATGCTGGAGGGAAAGTTTCGTCAGGATCTGTATTATCGGCTGAATGTCGTAGCCATCATGATTCCACCACTTAGAGAAAGACAGAACGATATACCGGTAATTCTGAATGATCTCCTTCGGCAGCTGAGAGAAGAAACTGGAATTCAAGCCGATGGCATCGAAGCTGAAGCTGAGAAACTGCTGATCGCTTACTCATGGCCTGGTAATGTTCGGGAGATGCGGAACGTGCTGGAACGAGCCTTATATGTAATGGATGGAACGTGGATCGGGAAGGCAGATTTACCCGCAGAACTGTGGGAAGACAGCAGTAAACACAACCGCAGGGATAACTCATTAAAAGAACAGCTGGAAAGCTTCGAAGAGCAGTTAATCCGTGAAAAGCTCGTTCATACAAATGGAGACAAGCAGGAAACAGCCCGTCAACTAGGGATCAGCAGATCAAGCTTGTATCAAAAACTGGAGAAATACGAAGGAATCATCAATAAGCCAGTTTAATAGCGGCTGGAAAGAGCATCCTCGGAGTAGTCCGTCTATCCCCAATTCAGTAATTGAGTGGCACGTTCACTTAATGATGTTTTTGATCGTTAAAGCGAGTGTTTCCAGATCAGTCAGCCACTTTAATGATGTTTTTCATCGCTAAAAAAGGGGGATGACCTCAACTGGGGGGGAATAGGGATTTTAACGATATTTTTCATCGTTAAAGTAAGAATATGGAGAGGAGCGGGTGCTTTTAACGATGAAAAACATCGTTAAAGTAGCAGGTCCTCTCGCTTGCGCGCTCTGGCGGGGATGCTCTTTATTCCCAGCGCGAAGCACCTTGCCTTGCCCGTTAGGAAATCTCATCCAATCAAGAGAAAACCCTTGCAGGCTGCCCGTTTGAGTTTGTTGTTCGTGCGATTGTAGCTGAGTGAGGGAATGGCTGTGGGCGGAAGAGCGGCTGGAGCCCACAGCCATTCCCTCCTCCATGCACCATCGTAACGAACACGCACCTCAAAGGGCGCCGCAAGGCGTCTTTCATATCATATTTTATACTTGACGATTGCCGGATTCGAGACTAACATGAGACTAGGGAATCTTTGTATTTAATACATAGATTTAGAAATAAGTGAACGCATGGAGGAGAGGCACTGAATGAAGCTAAGGAAATGGAAGTTAGGCATAGCTGGAGCTTTGGTATTGCTGCTGGTTATTGTCACGGGTTGTGAGGCTTTACAGGGCTATGAAATCGGACAGGTGCTGCAAAACAGCGTAAGCACGAAATCCGGAGAATCAAAGGGCACAGTCGAGGTAGAACTGGTTAAAGGCAATACTGATATGATGAATGAAAATGAACAACATATGTTTGAATTGCTCCAGAATTTTAAGCTGATTTTGAAATCGGTAAAAACGCAGGATCAGGACCATGTATCGGTCAATGCGGAATTTAGCTACTCGCAAGGAACGATTCCGTTCCAAATTGTATACGACGGCGGGAAAATGATTATCCATGTGGAGGGTGCGAAGAAGCCGATTGTGTTAAACGGACTTTCAGTTCCTACCCAGGCAGGAGGGGAGCTGCTAAGTGAAGATCTCCAGCAAGAGCTAACCAAGAAGGTATATGAACTTATTCCATCTGCTGCTAAATTTATTATTCAAAGCGCCCCTAATCCGAAGAAAATTAGTCTGGAGCAGACCACAGCTCAAGTCAATAATGAAAATTTAAGTTTGAAAAAGCTGCATGCCGAGATTTATGGCAATGAGCTGGAAGGCTTAGTGAAGAAATTTCTTACTAATTTAATTGCCGATGAAAAGGGACTGAAGGAGTTAATCGGACAGTTCTATGATGCACTAATGCCAACAATTAAAAAGAGCATTCAAGCGGCTCAGGAAGCGGAGCTTGGAGCTTCAGGAATGGAATCTGTTGGAGAAATGTTAGGCGGTACTTTGGTACCTGATTTACTGAATGCTTACATGGATAACAAGACATTGGTTGTGGAATTTGCCTCAACAACGATTCAGACTTTGTTGAAATCTGCCTTGAAATCAATCGAAACCGAGTTGCAGGCTTCAGAGGAATCTTTGATAGGCTCCGAGATCACGACATTGCTTAGTGATCAGACGTCCGTCAAGCTTGATCTTTATTTTGATCAAGATAAATTAATACGTAAAGCCCAAGTGGACTTACACATTCCGATCGGCGAAGATTCGTCTCCTATTTCCGCTATCAAAATCAAAACGGATATGGAAAACTGGAATTTGAATAAGCCGGTAACCAGCGATAAGATTGATCTTTCAGCGGGTGCATGGGAACTCGATGATATGCAATCGGTCAATGAATATGCGATGCTTAATAATTGGGATCCGAACTCACAGTTTTACAAGCTGCTCAAAGATGATCTGAAAATCACTAGAAAAGATTTCTCGATTTATTTGGGTGAAAGCAATGAATATGAAGAATATTCGATAAATCCATTTATCAATAGTAAAGGGGTTGCGATGGTTCCTATTGAACTAAACTCGGAGGAGTTTGGTGTAGACCTTGAATGGAATGAAGATATGGACCAGATAACCCTTAAGGACAGAAGAACAGGGAAGCCTATTACAGTAACAATTGATAGCGATATAGCTACAGTTGATGGGGCCAAGGTGAAATTGGATAGCCCGGCCGTCTTAATGGAGAGCGATTTCCTCTTTGTACCGCTGAGATTCCTTGCTACAAGTCTTGACTTTAATCTGGAGTGGGAAAGCAGCACGAAAACCGTCTTTTTAAACCGGGATTAACCCATATGTAAAAATCCTTTGCAGCTTGCTGCAGAGGGTTTTTTTGTAATTATGAGCCTGAAGCCCTTAATTGCCGCTTTTCTCCCTATTTTAGGGATACTTACGGACCTCAGTTCCTTTATTTGTGCCAAAGGGTCAGATATGCATCCAGATAGAGGAATAGCGGACCTCATGTCCTTAACGATCTTTAGGTGGCTTTAAATCTACATATAACGAAAAAAGTGTCCGATTTTATGGAATGATTCCATTTTTATAGAAAGTAACTGTCCTTAGAATTGATTTTTTTATTATAGGCCACTCTCTCGCTGAGTTAGGAAGACAAATTTTCTGGAATTATAATGATTTTGAATATTTTAATTGTTTTGGCATGATTCTTGCTAATAAGTAAAGTAGGGTCAAAAAAATGGCGGGATCAAGGATTCCATCATTGAAGTATCATTGAGATAGAACAACATGCCATAAAATAAGGAGACAAACAGACATGCTAAAAGACAAAGTGGTGTTTATTACTGGAGCGGCAAGTGGAATTGGATTTCGGATAGGGGAGGTATGTGCCGAAAATGGGGCGAAAGTTATTATAAGCGACATGGATCAAGCTAAGGTTGATGCCGCCGCAGCGAAGCTCATGGCAAGAGGATTTGAGAGTGCTGGCGTACGCTGTGACGTAACCATTGAGGCAGAGATCGTGGAAGCGATTGACTTTGCAGTAAAACAGTTTGGCAGAGTTGATGTGTTGGTGAACAACGCCGGCATGCAGCATGTGGCATCCATAGAGGAGTTTCCTACAGAGAAATTTGAACAGATGCTGAAAGTGATGCTTACGGCTCCTTTTATCGCTATTAAGCATGTATTTCCGATTATGAAAAAGCAGGCATACGGACGAATTATCAATATTGCATCCATCAATGGTGTCATCGGCTTTGCCGGCAAAGCGGCTTACAACAGTGCAAAACATGGCTTGATAGGCTTGACGAAGGTAGCGGCATTGGAAAGTGCCCCCCACGGAGTGACTGTGAATGCTCTCTGTCCAGGCTACGTGGATACTCCACTTGTGCGCAATCAACTGCAGGATCTGGCCAATAATCGGCAAATAGATCTTGAGAGTGTTCTGGAGGAGGTCATTTACCCGCTCGTTCCGCAGCGAAGGCTGCTGTCTGTGGACGAGGTTGCTGACTATGCGGTATTTTTGGCCAGTGATAAAGCAGGCGGTGTAACAGGTCAGGCTGTTCTAATAGATGGTGGATATACGGCTCAGTAGAAAACTTAAATAAAAAACTGGCTCAACCTAATAATCAGTGCTTGACAGTCAAGCTAACATTGGATGGCGGTTAAAATTTCACGAAAATGCCAGCTTTATAGCGGCCCGGTACTTGTTATAGCTATTGGCTATTTTCCGACGAGGGTAACACGTGGGCTAATGGTCACCGCAGTCTAAACTTGCCCCACTATGCTTCCAATTTTATGGAAACATCAAATATTGGAAATTAAGTTGATTTTATATAAATAATAAATATCCAAATGAGCCCAATAATAATAATTTTCCCCTTTTAAAAGCACTGGGAACGAACAAAATTACTAAAAACAGCTATGGCTTGCCGCGGACCCCCGACATGAAAGCGGCTCTTTTACAGAAAATAGAGCTGGGGCTCTACGAGGAGAGATCAAATTTCATCATATATTGGTAAAATAGTATATTTTCCGCTCTTGAACAACGCTCATATGGAGCTAATATGAAATCCCATTTTTCTGGAAGCGTTGTGGGGCAAGCTTAGTCACCGCAGTCCGTTAGAAGCGGAAATGCAGCGAAATGAGTTTGTAACGGTCACGGATGCCCATTACAGGCTGAAAAGGGGGCGATTGTGGGGAAAACCGCCTTCTTATGGTCGCGGATGTCCATTAGAATCGTGAATATGTAAAAATCAGCCTCTAAAGGTCAGCGGTGACCGTTAGAGACAGGTCCTTTCCGTATCTGGAAGAATGGAAGATATCTTCCGTCGTTGTGATATACGGATTCTGCATCGGTCTATTCCTCTTTTGTTGTTGGGTAGGACTTTCAACCGTACAGGATTGGCAGATGTTTTTCCAGTTTTAGCTATCCATTCATTTGTCAAGCACTGATTGTGGTGTTGAGCCAAAAAACTTAAATAGAAAGCAGGAGATAGTTATGATGTTTCAAAAAATTGCTGTACTCGGTGCTGGCACGATGGGCCATGGTATAGCCCAATTATTTGCCCAAAATGGTATTTATACGGCTGTTTACGACCCATCCACGCAGGCGCTTGAAAATGCTGTTGGCAAAGTTCAGAGAAATATTAAATTGTCACTTAACATGCAGGAAAGTCCGGCTGCCACCTCTGAGCAAATTGAAAGCAAGCTGCTTTACACATCGAACCTATCGGAGGCCATTTCGGAAGCCGATCTGATTATCGAGGCGGCGCCGGAGAAGATAGAAATCAAGCGGGAGCTTTATCGGCAAATCGCTCCGCTGATGAAAGCAGAAGCGGTTATGGCTTCCAACACTTCCACTTATGCACTTGAAGAGCTTGCGTCGGGGGTGCCTTTTGCTGATCGGATGATCATTATGCATTTTTTCAATCCGGCTTCGTTGGTTCCACTGGTGGAAATCGTTGGACTTTCGAATACCGATAAAGAGATTCTGGAACAAATCGCAGGCTTGCTGGTTCAATGTGGGAAAGCTCCAGTAATTTTAAACCGCGATATCCCTGGCTTTATTGCTAATCGGCTGCAGGCCGCGGTGATGCGGGAAGCGAGCTATTTGCTGGAAAATGGCATTGCAGATGCCAGGCAAATCGATACGGTGATGACCGAGGGACTGGGGATACGCTGGGTCATGAGCGGCCCTTTTGAAATAGCGGATTATGGCGGGCTAGACGTGTGGGAGAAAGTAACTGGACATCTGTTTCCAGAACTGGATACCCGGATCACAGCACCGGATGCTATTCAAGAAAAGGTTCGGAACGGGCAGTTAGGTGTGAAGAGTGGAAGCGGTTTTTATGATTATGGCGATGAGGAGCAGAGAAATCGTTTATCCGAAGAAAGAGATCAAAGGTGGATACAACTGCTGCAGCTCAAGGAGCGCACAGGGAAATCGCAAGAAAAGTTGGAATAGTTATAGTTTACAAAAGGGAAGCGCGAGGAGGGTATCCATTTGGGCCAATGTTGTCAGGATAACGAGGGGCAGCGGACGTGAATGGGAAGCCAGTAACTGTAACGGACACCAGCGCTCCTTAGCGCCCCCCAAAAGCCCAGCTGGAATTCTAACGGACATGAGCGCCTTTACAGCCCTAACGGAGCGTATTTTTCCCTTGTTGAGCGGGCTAAGAGTCGCTCATGTCCATTAGATGGGCGACGGATGAAAAAAATGCGTCTAAGGTGCAACCTTGTCCGTTAGAAATCCGTCCGCTCTCCACGTGCCATTGCTCGGGTTGCTCGGCTTATCGCCTGAGAAGTTGCTTAACCTGACAACATTGCCCATTTGGGCTCCCTGCTCGCACCCCGACCGCTCTTTAATAATACAAACATCGTTACGGGGAAGCCGAGTTGCTGGGGCTTGAGGGTCGTCCGGTCGTCCGTAATAATGCCGCGCCGCTTCATTCTCTTTTCTGAACATCAGCAAAGGGCCAGCATGCTGGCTTACAGCTTGATTCCGAGCATGTGTTCAACTATTTCAGCGACTTGAGTGGTCTTTCCTATAAAATAATAAAGCTGCGAGACATCCTCAGAACATAGATTACCTTCATTTCCAATAGCCGGAGCATGATATTCAAGCTCACCAAAGCCTCCCATTTGATTCCCGTCGAAGAAAAATTGCATGCACGAGCCGAGGTAGTCAGGATCAGTTGCAGGATAGTCAGGATAATATCCGGAAGGATTGACTTGGAACTGACGTACAATAAGGCTGCTTTCCGTTTCATTAAGCTGACGGATGTAGCCGAATCTGCCTGTACTTTGTAAAGCGTCGAAGGATAGTTTGAATTTGCTGTTTCCTTGATAGGGGAGGCTTACATACTGAGGGTGAGATCCCATTTCAACAGCTGCCTCATCGCTGAACATGACTAGGGGTTGGGTTTTGCCCCATTTCGGAATCAGAGCTGTGCCCCCCATGGGAACCTGCATGATACTCCAAATATTGCAATAAGCTTTTTCTTTTGCAGCGGCAGCGGTTAACTTTGTTTGACATTCATACCCTATGTAGCTTACCTCTAACAAAGATTTATAATCTTCCGAGAGATTCATCTGAAAAGGAGTCGGAATACGAGTGTATGTTTTTTCAAGCTTCAGCTCTATTTCATCCTGAGAAACATAATGCTTCAGCTTTAAGGTTTGCTCGGTTACAATAGTGGGGTCGTTTGCGGAAGATGTAATTCGATAAGATCCCGGGTCTAGCTGTTCCGGTATGTTATATTCACCTGTTGAGTCCACGAAATAATTGCATTCAGGACTGATCCAGGTGCGGTCGCCGCCAACATTCCACTCCCCTTTTTCTAAAGAAGAAAGCTGAGTCCAGAAGGCGGATTCGTCTCTCTGTGATGGCTTTAATTGTATGACTCTTGACCCACGTTCCATAACGACCATTTGTCCCTGCTCTGAACTGCCTAGTGTTTGATAATGCTGCTGCTCTTTTTGGAGCTGATTTGTCAGTGAGTTATACATCGTAATCCCCTTTGTCTTTTTGCTTTGTTTATTTCTGAAAAAATATGCTGCTATAAGCATTTCAAAAAAATAGACCGTGATCCCTCGCTAGGGGCGGTCTATTTACGTTTAAGATTCAGCGGAAAAACAGAGCAAGCAGTCCTCGTTATGGATATGTTCAGTCCATTGCAGAGCAATTTGTGGGAAATCTTTGGTTTTGAGTGCTTCAAGCAGGAGCGCATGGTCATTGGAAACCCGATTTAGATCGGTGAATTGACGCGTATTTTTGATAAAATGAAGACGCAGCCGATTCACGATGCTTGCCCATATTTGTTTGGTGTAGGCCGACTCATTAAAAGATATAATTTGCTCGTGAAAGCGGATGTCCTCTTCGATGAGTCCGAAAAGATCGTTCTCGCCCGCAAGGCTGCTCATATTGCCAACAATAGCATCCAATGTGTTGAAAAGCGCCTCGTCAAAAATGTCAAGATTGTATTTAATGGCGTACAGCTCTAGCTGCAGACGGACAGGAATCAACAGATCTATAATTTCCTCTTTGTGGACATCAGCTACGGCTGTTTCCCGGTAAGGTAATGAAACGACCAGACCCATAGCCTCCAAGTCCCGCAGGGCTTCACGAATCGGTCCGCGGCTGATGCCCATTTGCTCGGAAATTTCCAGTTCTTTAAGCTTGTCTCCAGGTTTCAAATCGCCATGAATGATAGCATTCCGTATATCCGTAGCCACTCGTTGGCGCAAAGATAAATTTTCCTGGCTTTTAAATTGAAATGAGGCCATAAATTCTCCCTTGCTAATTTCGATTTGTATTACCCATAATTATAGAGGAGCAGGAAGGAAATATCAACAAGAACCAGAGAACAATAAATTGTTGACAATCATCAATTACGGGTATAGGATATAATGAGGAGGGATCATTGATGGAACGATTTGCAGGGAAGACGGTTGTTATTACTGGTGGAGCCACCGGGATCGGGTTTGCTGCTGCTCAGCTGTTTGCGAGTAGCGGAGCGCATGTCGTTCTGGCCGGCCGAAATAGTGCAAATGGAGAAGCAGCCCAGCAGGCGCTTCGGGAAAAAGGCGGAGAGCATCTATTTGTACAAGCCGATGTTTCCAAGGAAGAAGATGTGAAGCGTTTAATGCAGCAAGCTGCAGCACATAACGGACGCATCGATATATTGGTTAATAACGCAGCTATGTTCTATGAAAGTGATTTCTTGACAGAAACATCTGAGCAGTGGCGCCGCGTATTTAATGTAATTGCTGATGGTGCTTATTTGTGCACGAAGTATGCGGCAGAGGTTATGGTAGCTAATGGACATCCAGGTGCAATTGTAAATATTTCCTCCATTAATGGATACAGGGCACTGAATAAATCGAGCCACTACAACGCAGCCAAAGGGGCTCTGGACCAATTAACACGCTGTACGGCACTGGAGCTTGCTCCCTATGGGATCCGTGTGAACGGAGTAGCGCCTGGCTTCATTGATACGGGATTGTCCGTAATTGGCGGAGTTAACGAGCTGGAGACTGAGGATTTTCTGCATTATTATATCGGTCAGCGTAAAATTCCATTAGCACGGGCGGGCCTTCCGCAAGAGATAGCTACAATAATAGCTTTTTTGGCATCCGAAGAATCGTCCTACATACAAGGAGCCACGATCCCGGCGGATGGCGGTTTGTCGATTACTTTCTAGGAAGAACTAAATAATCATAGTGAAAACAACGAAACAATTTGCAGAAAAGGGGATTGAAGATGAAGCTAGGCGATTGGCAGCAAATCAATGAACTGATTCGAAGGAAGGTATTTCCTCCAGGTGAACAAATTATGAGCATGCTTGTGGATTTCAAAAAAGGCGGGACCGGACCGGAGCATTCACATCCACATGAGCAGTTGGGATTCGTGGCAAGCGGTAAAATAAAGATCACAATCGCCGGTGTAGAACATGTACTGGTAGCGGGGGAACAAATTCATGTGCCGAGTGATCAGCCTCATTTTGTTGTAGCTCTAGAGGATTCGTTGGTGCTAGAGACGTTCACACCCTTACGTGAAGATTTATTAAACAGTTAATCAGTATTAGGCCTGATAGATTTATATTTTTATTTAATAGAATGGAGAGAAATATATGAAGATAACTGATGTTGAAGCGATATATTTACAAATCCCTGACCTTGATGCAACCAAATGTGATGGTACACAAGATACACTGATCATAAGAATACACACAGATGAAGGTATCACTGGAATCGGTGAAGTGGATTCTTCTCCACTAGTAGCTAAGGCTGTAGTAGACGCGCCGGCCTCTCATTCCATTGCTACTGGCCTACGCAGCTTGCTGATCGGCGAAAACCCGATTGAAATCGAACGGCTGTGGGATAAAATGTACCGCGGCACGATTTATTTTGGTCGTACGGGTCCGGCGCTGCATGCGATCAGCGGGGTTGATATTGCGCTTTGGGATATCCTCGGCAAAGCAATGAAACGCCCGGTTAGTGAAATGCTTGGAGGCGTATTTAACCGTAAGCTTAAGGCTTATGCAAGCGCCTTGATGCCAGAAACTGTGGATGAAGCTGCACGGATGGCTGAAGCACAGGCGAAGCTGGGATACAAAGCAATGAAGTTCGGTTGGGGACCTATCGGACGCGATGCCAAGTTCGATGAAGCTCAAATCAAAGCAATCCGCTCGGCTGTCGGCGACGACATCGATATTATGATTGATGCCGGGCTGGCTTGGGATTTAAAGGGTGCTCTGAGGATGGCAGAAATTTACGAGAAATACAACCTGTTCTGGCTGGAAGAGCCTGTGCATTCCAACGATATTGCAGGCTATCGTGAGCTTGCTGACCGGACACGCCTTTCAATTGCAGGTGGAGAGCAGGAAAGTGGAAGAATGGCCTTTCAGCGTCTGCTTGATGAAGGACATCTGGATATTATTCAGCCGGATCTGGCCCGCGTAGGCGGCTTGTCTGAAGGCAAGAAAATTGCTTATATGGCTTATGACCGTCATAAGAAGGTTGTGCCGCATGCGTTCAAAACTGGCATTTTGGTTGCAGCCAGTACACATTATGCGGCTTCAATTCCAAATGGCTTTATGATCGAGTATACGGTTTCGACTTCACCGTTGTCGCGAGATCTTGTAAAGGGCGCCATCGAGTTCAAGGACGGATATGTAACTGTCCCGACGGATCGTCCAGGTCTCGGCGTTGAAATAGATGAAGAGGTATTGAACAAGTACAGGGTTAAATAAGTATATAATCGATAAGAGTTAAGGATCGTCCGTTTATCGGAGGGTCCTTTTACTGTTTAAGCAATTTCGTACCTCGTCCACTGGAAATTCAAGAGTTTCAGCCACTTCTTCGGGAGAAAATCCTTTGTCAAGAAGCTTGTGGATAATGTTGTTTCTCTCTACTTCTTTGCCTTCCTGTTTGCCTTCTTTCTTGCCTTTCTCCTTACCCGCTTCAATGCCTTCCTCATAACCCCAACGTTTCCATGCAGGCATAAGATCCATAATAGCTGCTCCTTCCTCAGGGTATTGTTTACTTAATTCTTGTAAGATCTCTTCATCTTGCTTTATATTGGGCATGAAATACAAATCGGCGACGGACATAATGAGCATAAATCTCGCAGGATCAAGCTTCTCTCGCAGCCGTAACATCATCTGCAGAAATGCAAAGCGAACCTCTCGTTTCTCTTTTTTAGTATACCCCATTTTTGCCAGCAATGCAGCAGCTACCGGGTTATCTGAATCGATAAATCTGCGCCAGTCCTGCTTCTTCAGTTCGACCTTCAAAAATTGAAAGTGAAGAATAGGATGCTCGGGAATGGCCATAGAGAATGTATCCGGTTCCTCACGTATGGTGCCAGAAGTAAATATGGCAATATTCGCGTTATTCGCGCTTTTTACGATTTACAATCATAAGCATAACAAATGAGGTAATGACTATCGATAGGACCCAATACAAAGCGAGGCCCATTTTGCCGGTATCGACAGCAACGTAGATGGCAGTTGGAATGGTTTGTGTTTTTCCGGGGATATTGCCGGCGATCATTAAAGTAGCACCAAATTCCCCAAGCCCTCTAGCAAAACCGAGGATGTAGGAGGAAAGCAGTGCTGGCCAAGCTAGTGGCAGGGATATAAACCAAAGCACCTGCCGCTCGCTAGCTCCTATGGATCTTGCGGATTCTTCCAAATCCCGGTCTATAGACATAAATCCTACTTTCAAAGTCTGGTAAACAAGTGGAAATGAGATGACTACAGAAGCAATAACAGCAGCCTCCCAAGTAAAGACCAGGGGTTGGTTAAACAAGGATTCAACAAGCTGCCCGACCCAGCTTCTGCGGCCCAAGGAAACAAGCAGCGCAAAGCCCACAACCGTCGGTGGAAGGACAAGCGGCAGCATAAATAAGGTTTCAACGATCGTTTTTCCAATGAACTGACGCCTGGCCATATACCAGGCAGCGATCAGTCCAAGAGAGAAAACAATGACACTAGAGAGCAGTGATATTTTCAGAGATAATAAAATCGGTGAAAGAAACTCTTCCCAATTGAACATGACCATCATATTCCGGTCAGTCCGTGCCAGGCAGGGAGAAGCCATATTTCACAAAAACATCCTGTGCCTCTTTGCTCAGCAAATAATCGTAAAAGGCTTGAGCCTCTTTGCTGTGCTTTGATTCTTTGATAAGTCCGATTGGATATTGGATCGGTTTATGGCTTTTTGGATCAACGGTCAAGGCGATTTTTATTTTTTGTGAAGTGAGCGCATCGGTTTTATACACAAAGCCAGCGTCTGCATTGCCAGTTTCCACATAGGTAAGCACTTGGCGAACATCTTTAGATAGAACGAGCTTTGATTGAAGCGAATCCCACAGCTTATAGTAAGTAAGTACTTCTTTAGCATAGCTGCCGGCAGGAACACTTTCAGGCTGTCCAATAGCGACGTTTGTAACCTCTGACTTAGATAGATCTTCGACTTTATCAATGGCAGATTTAGCATCCAGAGCCGTAATTAACACGAACTCGTTGGTTAGCAAATTGGTTTGTTGAGCTTGATCAATAAGCTGCTTGTCGACCAAGGCTTGCATCTGTTTCCTTCCAGCTGAAATGAATACATCTGCCGGGGCTCCTTGCTCAATTTGCTGCTGTAGGGTTCCCGAAGCGCCAAAGTTGTAGTTCAGCTTGATATGGCTGTATTTTTCTGAATACAGGGTTTGAATTTCTTTTAAGCTGTCCGTTAAGCTTGCAGCGGCGGAAATGGTGAGCTCGATTTCCTCCATTTTCTTCGGCGTTTCGCCTTGTTTCGTTGGTTTGGCTCCGCAAGCTGTCAGTGCCAGGGCCAGGGCAAGTACCAGTAAGCAAATGACTGCTAATTTGGATGGGAAAAAGCTGTTCGTTTTCTTCATTACAAATGAGACCTCCTGATTTCTAAATATACCAAAACAACATTCAGATCATGTTTTTTCATTTAATTGGTTATATTTAATTATGTTTAGATATAATTAGATATATTATAACGATGGATTATGCTTCCTGCAAACGGTAATAATTAAAATTTCAGCGTTTTTCGAATCTTATACAGATCGTTTTCGATTTTAATGCATGTTAACCCGATCTTCGAGAAATTGTAGGTTATTGACAGTGTGATAAAGATAGTTGATAGTTGTTGGTAGTAAGGATCATGGGGGGGAAGACAATGACTAATCAAATGTCTTACACGACAGAAGAAATCGCTGCATTATTGAAGGTTTCGAAGCTGACTGTTTATGACCTTATCAAAAAAGGTGATTTACCATCATACCGGGTTGGCAAGCAGATGCGAGTCGATGATGCCGATTTGGAAGCTTATAAAAACAAAACCAAGAGTGGTATAGCGGCGGTTCAGGAAGATCCATCTGCTTATATGGAAAGCAAAACGATTGTGATCACTGGCCAGGATATCAGCCTGGATATTTTAACAAAGCATATTGAAAAAAATACGAAAAACATTCGACCTCTAAGGAGTTACGTGGGCAGCTTGGACAGTCTGATATCTATGTACAAGGGTGACTCCGATATTGTGAGTACGCATCTGCTGGATGGTGATAGTGGTGAGTATAATTTGCCTTATATCCGCAAGCTTTTGACAGGCTTCCATTATGTAGTGGTCAATTTAGTGATCAGGTCTGCAGGGCTGTTCGTCCCGAAAGGCAATCCTAAACAAATTTATACATGGCGTGATTTGAAGCGGGAGGGAATAACGATAGTCAATCGTGAGAAGGGCTCAGGTGCGCGTGTTTTACTGGATGAGCAGCTGAGACTTCAGGGTATGGATACCAGGCTTTTGAAAGGTTATGATTGTGAGAGGTCGAATCACATTGCAGTTGCAGGCATGGTAGCTTTGGGGGAAGCAGACGTGGGAGTAGGTATCGAAAAGGCTGCCAATATCGTTTCAGGAGTCGAATTTATTCCTATGATTCAAGAAAGATATGATCTTGTGATGATAAAATCACCGCAAAATATGGAATGGATTGCCCAGGTGATGAATATTTTGAAATCGGAGGCATTCCTGCACGAGCTTACGTCTGTTCAAGGTTATGATCTATCTCTCACGGGCACTATTATGTATGAGTCATAAAAATACGTCATAAAGTATGTGATCATGAAGCAAGTACTAAGCAAAAATTTAGTACTCATTTAGCACACATTAAGTCAGGATGGTTATCCTTGCATAGATGTGTGTTTTTAGTTTGAGGATGTACTTACTATTTAAATGAAAACGGCATATTTACAGTCAGCAGAAATTCATATATAATTTTACGTAACGCATAAAGGTTCTTCGTCTCACATATAGAGACGATGAGGGGCCAACAAGGAGGAACATCGAGTGCAATATACACAGGTTAAAGATTTAACGTTTTCAAAGCTAACACTAGGGACCGTACAACTGGGAACACCTTATGGAATCGCTAATAAAATGGGTCAGCCCGATGAAAGCACGCGTTCTTCAATCCTTGAGGCAGCTTTGGAAGGCGGTATCAATTGTTTTGATACTGCGAATCGATACGGTACCTCCGAGTTGGTGCTTGGTGAGTTTTTTGCTAACCGGGAAAAGCCATTAATCGTTACGAAGATGCGGCTGGATGTAGATAAAAGCACAGAAGCGGCTGAAGTGGAGCGTTTAATGCTAGAATATACGGAAATGTCCTTAAGCCGTCTGGGAATCTCTCAAATTCCGATTATGATGCTGCATAACCCGGACATATTGGCTTTTCACGGAGAAACCTTCACGGCTGTATCCAAAAGGCTGAAGCAGGAAGGTCTGGTTGCCAAAATGGGGATGTCCATGGGGGCAAATTCGGAGGAACAATTCCGCGATTTATGGCCGATCATCAAGGATGATATTTATGAGGCCGTGCAGATTCCAATCAATATATTGGATCACCGGCTGCTGCATACAGGTGGAATGGGGCTATTAGAGGAGTCTGGCAAAATTGTATTTGCGAGAAGCATCTTTTTGCAGGGTTTATTGTTCCTTAAAGATGATGAACTGCCGCCGCATCTCAAGGAAGCAGCGAAACCGCTGCAAACACTGCGGGCATTGGCGGAGCAGGAAGGTGTTTCCATAGCTCAGCTGGCTGTTTCCTTTATTGCCGGCCTGCCGCAAATCCACAGCTTGTTGTTCGGAGCGGAAACAGCGGAGCAGGTTAGGGAAAATATCAGTCTGTTTAACAGTCCTGCGATTAGTGAAAAGACACATGCCGCGATTCTCAAGGAGCTTGCTGACGTGCCGGAAAGCGTGATTAATACGGTGTTATGGGCCCGGACTTAGGAAATGAAAAGAGGGGAACGCGATGATTAATGTGCTGGTTAATATGCCCGTTCAGCCTGAACGATTGAATCAATTACAAAACATGCCGGGAATTCGCGTTGAAGTGGTTCCTTATATAGAAGAACGACATAGACTTCCGAAGGATATGCTGAGAGATCAGCATGTCCTTTTCTGCAGTACACCACCTGATAATATCGAAGACATGACAGCGCTTAAGCTTGTGCAAATCAGCTCCGTTGGCTACAAGCAGGTTATGGACATAGGACTTGTGGAAAAAGGCGTCCGGGCCTGCAGCGCTCAGGGCGTAGTTGACGTGCCCATAGCGGAGTGGACGATAACGATGATGATTCAGTTAGCGCGCGATATGCGCGGCATGTTCCGAAATCAGGACAATCAAATTTGGGATCGTTCGGCCCGCTTTCAAACAGAAATCAGGGGCTCGCGCGCCGGGATATGGGGCTATGGCGGTATCGGAAGAGAGACGGCACGTCTGCTCAAAACGATGGGCATTCACGTACGGGTCCTAGTCAGGGAAGGCATTAAGGAGAGGGAACATATTTATTGCCTTCCAGGGACAGGAGATCCGCTGGGGGTGCTGCCTGATCAAGTGTTTACAGCCGGCCAGGAAATTGAATTTTTGCAGGATTTGGATTTCATGATTGTAGCCGTGCCGCTAACGAAGGATACGGAGGGGATGATTGGTGAGAAGGAGCTGCGGGCTCTTCCTGAAACTGCTTTTCTACTCAACCCTGCCCGCGGCCCCATTATTCAGGAGCAGGCATTGCTGAAGGCTTTAACGGAAAATTGGATTGCCGGAGCAGCGCTGGACACCCATTACTATTATCCGATGCCAGCCAGTCATCCGCTTTGGAAACTGCCAAATGTGATTATGACCCCACATATTTCCGGTTCCTCGCAAAGCACCCATTTTCTCGACCGGGTCTGGGATGTTTTTGTGGACAATATCGCACGTTTTGTAGATGGGAAACCGTTGTTGAATGAACTGTCGCAGCGTCAGCTGCAAGGGTATTGAAGGGAAGCGCAGAACTTATCCAGATGGGGGGAATTAGCATGCTGATTACCGATGTACGAACGATTTTATTGACAGGACCTTGTACCAACGATCCATTTTTATCGGAAGCCCGTAAGCTGCGCAGCGCTGCGTTTATTGAGATTCATACGAATACGGAGCTGATTGGTCTCGGAGAAACGTACATTGGGTACTTTTTTCCGGAAAGTGTACAGCCGATTGTTGATTTTTTCAAGCCGATATTGATCGGTCAATCCGTGGATGATATCCCTTTATTATGGAAGCGGATGTATCACTGCGGCAACTTCTGGTGCCGGACGGGATTGGGGCTGTCGGTGCTTGGGGGCATTGAAGCCGCGTTGTGGGATTTGCGAGGGAAGGCACTAGGTTTACCCGTGTATGAACTGCTAGGAGGCCTGCAGCATAAAGAGCTCCCCTGTTACGCGACCGGAGGTCCAAGTAATTATCCGCCCGATAAATTGGCTGCCAAGCTTGAGCATTATTTATCGCTCGGCTTTAAAGGGGTTAAGATTGGCGCTGGCAGCTTTGATAGTGAGAAAGGCTGGTTCATGCCGGAAACGGATCTGGAGATAGCCGAATTTGAAGCGGCGAAAATGGAGCATGTCCGCTCCGTTATCGGAAAAGACCATCAGATTATGATGGATGGCCATATGGGTAATAGCCCAACAAACACATGGACGCTGCAGACGGCGAAGACGGTAATGAAAGCATTGGAGCCTTATGGGCTGTTGTTTTTTGAAGAGCCATTGCACTACACAGATGTGGCTGCTTACGCGGAACTGCGAGCAAGTACGAGCGTCCCCATCGCTGGAGGGGAGTGCTTAACCGGAAGCTCGGAATGGCAGCTGTATGCAGATCTCGATTGCTTCGATATAGGGCAGCCCGATGCTTCCTTTGTCGGGGGACTAAGTGAATTTATGGCGGTGGCGGCCATGTATGCCCGCAAGGGGAAGGGCATCGCTACGCATGCTTGGGGAGCAGGAGGCTCCTTAATGCAAAATATCCATTGCGGGTTCGCCTGCCCGAATACGAGCATTCTGGAAATACCGCCGAATTTCGCCGGGCTTCATAGTGAAATTGTCACGGATTCCTTTGCTATGGTGAATGGGCTTGTAATCCCTCCAGAAGCGCCTGGACTGGGAATCGTCCTGACAGAAGCAACGAAAAATAAATATCCATTTATTCCTGGAAGTGGTGAATTTAATTCTGTTCCTGGTAAGTTATTGGTTACCTGAGTAATAGGAAGTTATTCACTATCCCTTACGGTCATAATGAAAACGGAGGACTTCCCTGAATGAAAAATGTATCCACAAAACTAGGCAAAAATCTATACATAGTTAGACATTGCAAGGCAGCGGGACAGGCAGCGGATGCTCCATTAACCGAATTGGGCTTGGAGCAAGCCACTAAGCTAGCCGATTTTTTCTCAGATAAGTCTATCGATTGTATTCTCTCAAGTCCCTATGAGAGAGCTTACAGCACCATAGTTCCTTTAGCGAAAAAGCTTGGGTTGCCTATTGGGTTAGATGAACGTTTAACGGAGCGGGTTCTTTTGGGCAAGGATCATCCGGATTGGTTTGAAATGCTTCGCGAAACCTATGAGGATCTGGACTTATGCTATGAAGGGGGCGAATCCAGCCGTATGGCTATGAAGCGCGCTGCTGCCGTGGTCTCAGAGGTGCGGGAGGGAGGCAGCAGCAATGCCGTTATAGTTACACATGGCAACTTAATGTCGCTTCTGCTGAAGCATTTTGACAGCCGGATTGGTTTTAAGGAATGGGAAGCCTTGTCGAATCCAGATGTGTTCCAGCTTTCCTTCCTTAATGATACGTTCCGCATTCAACGGATTTGGGAGGGCTAGAAAGGGCCAACCAAGGGAACTTCTACCTGAAAAGCCTGTTCAATCAGAGCAGCTGGAACGAGCAGTTGGCCCTGATCTCCAGGGAAGGAGGGTAGTGGACTCAGAACAGGACTTCCGTTAATCAAGGCCTCTTCACCCCAATGGTTGATCTGCAGGGTGACATCACCCTTAGTAAACACAGCTTGTGAAGTGGCGGCATCCCACGAAACCTCAGCACCGATGCTTGCAGCAAGGTCCCTTGCTGGAAAGCGGCTTTGATTGTAGGCCTTGAGATCGTCAATTTTGTTGATTTCCTTCAAAGCGGATCCAGGTATTTGATACTGGATCCGATAGGGTTTGCCCTCCGGCAGAAGGAGGAATAATACATGATCAAGCAAAGGCTGCTCTTGCTGTTTTAGAGCAGTAACAACGCGGAGCATCTGCTCTAAATCCGTTTTTTGCATCTCCCGGTCAAACTGAAAAGATAGATCGAAGGCCAGGTTTGCCGTTGTATAAGGCGGCACGTCTCCGTAGATGGATCCGAAATCGTATTTCCCTACTTCGCAGCAGGTGAAGGCCAAATGAAGCTGGTTCCTGAAATCGTCCTCAACGGTCAGTAAACGTTTGTCCACATCTTCTTTTGCCTGCTGAAGCCACAGCGTACTGGCGTAGTCATCAATGAATCTTAACGGATTCTCTTTGCGCGGATATACCGAAAATTCAAGACCTATAGAGCTTTTGGGATACACTCTTGCGCTGATCGGTTCCATATTATCCCAGAGATAGGTGGCGTGTTTGATCGTCATCGGCTCGTTATATTTTTGCTCGAGATAGTGTTTCACTTTGTATGTATAGATTGCTTTTTGGATCATGCCGTAACGGAATTCTTGAATCCCTAAGACTAGCAGCAACAGAAAACCGGCGATTGTGCTTACTATGATTTTTCCGGTATGTTTTCTCATGTTCAGTTGTCAGCTCCTTCTGCGAATTAGACGAGGCTGGCGTGGAAATGGTTCCTTTTTTATGCAAGTGCTAGACCAGATAAGAAATAAACAGGGTAGCAATTCCGAAGTAAATAAACAGCGAAAGTACATCGTTAAGGGTTGTAATTAAAGGGCCGGAGGCTACAGCAGGATCGATTTTCAGCTTGTTTAACAGTAATGGAATGACGGTTCCGGCTATTGTTCCTATAATAAGTGTGGAAATAAGGGAGATACCAACGACGAAGCCCAGCATCAAGCTTCCCTGCCATACATAGGCCAGCAAAGTTATTAATATTCCGCACGTTAAGCCGATGATGAGTCCGACAAGCAGCTCTCTGATGATCAATCCTCTGACTTCCTTACCGCTCAGCTTCTTGCTGATCAGCCCCCGCACAACTACCGCCAATGACTGTGTTCCCGTATTCCCGGTCATACCGGCAATCATCGGCATAAAAAAAGTGAGAGCCACGATCTGATTCAAGGTATCCTCAAACCGGCTAATGATGGTCCCGGAAATCAGGCCAATGAACAGCAATAAAATGAGCCAGGGTAGTCTGCGAAAGGCAGCGGTCGTAGGCTTTGTGTTGAAATCTATATCCTTGCCGCTACCGGAAAGCTTCTGGATATCCTCGTTGGCTTCCTGATAAACAATGTCGATAATATCATCGACGGTAATGATCCCAATAAGTACATGGTTAGGATCAACAACCGGAACGGCTGTGAAATCATAATTACGAATCACATCAGCGACCTGCTCCTGATCCATCCCGACATCTACGGAAATGACCCTGGAGTGCATGATTTGACTGATTTGATGATGAGGCTCGGCCAAAATTAAATCGCGGTAGGAGACTACGCCGAGCAGCTTTTTGTCTTCATCAATGACGTATAAGTAGCTGATTGTTTCAGAAATGTCGGCAAATTCGCGAATTTTTCCGGAAGCCTCTTTGACCGTGTAATGCTGCGGAATCCACACATAGCGGTTGGTCATAATCCTTCCTGCTGTTTCAGCTGGGTAGGTCATCAGCTTGCGGACCGCACCGGATTCGGAAATGTTCATGGAGGAAAGGAAAAGATCGCTCTCCTTATCCGATAAGGAATGCAGGAAGGTGGCAAGGTCATCGTTGTCCATTTCGTCCATAACTTCTGCCGCTCTGGATGAACCAATCATGCGGATCGCCTGGTATTGCGCACTTGTTTCTAATTCCTGAATCATATCCGTTAAAATTCTTGTTTCAAGCATTCCCAGGAAGTGCGGACGAAGCTCCTCAGGCAGCTGATTAAACAAGATCGCGATGTCAAAAGGTTGCAGCTCGTCAATAATAAGTTGAAACTCATCGTACTGCTGATTGGTCATGAGCTGCTCGATACGGTCAACCATTTGCCCGGCGTTTAGATCCCTGTACAAAATGAACTCAACTCCTTATTGTAATCTGTCTTTTTCTTTTCCTAGTATGCCATATTTTCTCCATACTTCCCATCTTTTATCTAGAAACAACATCGTCAGTAAAAGACAGTAAAGAGCCACGTAATGTTATTTACAAACAATCGAAATTGGGATAAAATTTAATTATTAAAACATTAGTTTTAACAGATAAAACTCGCTAGTGGCTCGTCAGTTTATGAAGTCATAAGTCATTTAATGAAAATTGAGGAAGAAGGTTCTGACATGAGTGATATTGGGAAAAAGCTAGTCGATTTGGAAACACCAGCTATATTAATCGATTTGGATACATTGGACCGTAATTTACGGCATACGGCTGAACTGGCGCAAAAGGCTGGAGTCAAGCTGCGGCCGCATTTCAAGACGCATAAAAGTGTATGGATTGCCAAGCAGCAAATGAAGTACGGAGCCTGTGGCATGACAGTAGCGAAGCTGGGAGAAGCCGAGGTGCTGGTCGATGCGGGTATAGATGATATTCTTATTGCTTTTCCAATTGTCGGCAAGGCAAAGCTTGAGCGGTTGGCCAAGCTGCTGGAACGGGCAAAAATAATTGTCAGCACAGATAATGTAGATGTGGCCAAGGGGCTCTCAGATTTGGGCACCTCAATAGGCAAGAAAATCAGACTTTATATAGATGTTAACACTGGACTGAATCGCTGTGGTAAGGAACCCGGAGAAGAAACGGCTGCTCTTGTTACTGAAATCTCCAAGCTTCCTGGCGTGGAAGTAATCGGTCTAATGACACATGGCGGATTCGCCTACGGCCTGAAAACACCGGAAGATTTAAGAAACGCGGCGCTTACAGAAGCGCAAGGGCTAGTCAAAACCAAGGAGCTGCTGGAGCAGTCTGGTATTTCAATTCCTGAAATCAGTGTGGGCTCAACACCTACGTCGAAGTATGTTGATGCGGTTGAGGGCGTAACCGAAATTCGTCCAGGCGCTTACGTATATGGAGATGGCGGCCAGCTATTCATCGGCATTATTAAACCAGAGGAGTGCGCTATGCACGTCATGGCAACTGTTGTTGGCATTCCACGCAAGGGCACAGCCATTATTGACGCCGGCTCCAAAACCTTCAGCAGTGACGCAAGCGGCCATTTCCCTGGATTCGGCAGACTGCGCGATCAACCGGAAGTGTATGTGGAACGCCTCAGTGAAGAGCACGGCATTGTTCATCTGCCAGAAGGTGTATCCTATGAGATTGGCGATCAGCTGTTTTTCCTGCCTAACCATTGCTGTACGGTAAGCAATTTGCACAATGAGCTTCAGGGAATTCGCGGAGATCAGGTTGAACAGATCATAACTGTGGATGCACGCGGTAAAGTTCGTTAAAATTCATTAAAGTTCGTTCATAGCACTACGGTTTATTGACGGTTTATTAATGGGAGGATGAAATTGGAAATGAGTCGCGAGCAGCTTTCCTTAAGGATCAAAGAGTGGGTCGAAAATAATAAAGAAGAAGCGGTAGCGCTGGCTTCCAAGCTTGTTCAAATCGAGAGCGTTAACCATCCTCCTGTTGGCAATGAGGCTGAATATCAGCGTTTTTTTGCTGAGTGGATGGTTGGACAACAAGGTGAAGTGGATACGTATGAGCTATCCGAGGTGCCAGGTTTGTCAGAGCACCCTGCTTATATGAGTTCACGTCGTTATGACAACAGACCCAACGTGGTAGGGCGTTTTTTTGGAGCTGGCACGGGCAGGTCGCTGATGTTTTCAGGCCATGCCGATACGGTCTATCAAGGGAATGAACCATGGACGTACCCGGCGTTTTCCGGAGAAGTCGCTGATGGCAAATTGTATGGGCGCGGCTCTTACGATATGAAAGGCGGCATGGCTGCTGCTTTAATGGCAGTCAAATGCTTGAAGGATCTTGAGATTCCGGTAGCCGGTGATGTATTTATTGAAAGCGTAGTGGATGAGGAGCATGGCGGAGCGAACGGTACGCTTGCCGGCCGGCTTCGTGGGCCGAATGCGGATATGGCGATTATTCCGGAGCCAACGAATATGGACCTTTACCCGGCTCATCTAGGCGGAGGCATCTGGAAAGCGACCTTCCAGGGTAAAAGCGGCATTGGCTTCGCCGGCGAAGTGCTGGTCAGCGCGCTGGAAGCAACAGTTGAGTTTGCCAACCTGCTGAAGGCTTATAACGCTTATCGCAATGAGCATCTCGAAGTGCCATCCTGGTGGCAGAACGGCCGCAAGGCGGAAGTTGCGCTGCTCACTATTTTCTCAGGAGATGTGAACCGTGAGCTGCAGGAAAAGCTGCCGGCCAATGGTGAATTGAATTTCTGGATTGAAGGGTACCCGGGCATGACAGGGGAAGGCATTATTGAAGATCTGTGGAAGTTTTATGATGCTCAGGTCAAGGATTATCCGACTTTACAAATATGTAGGCCGCAGATCCGGCCATTAATCCGTTATTTATCTGCCAGTGAAATGAAGCTTGATGCCACGGGTAAGGAATTCTTGCAACTGGTTTCCGAGTCTGGTGAGAAGGCACTGGGTTCATTCCCGGAGCCTCCAAAGGGATCCCCTTTTGCCTGTGACGGCTTTATGTTTAACTTATACAGCAGCACACCGGCTTTGGTTCTTGGACCGAGCGGTGGAAATGCGCATGCGGCTGATGAATACCTGGATTTGACCTCTTATGAGCAGTTGATTCAATGGTATGCCGAAATTATTGTGAATTGGTGCGGTGTTACGGACAAAGCAGAATAAGTCGATGGTGTAGATTAAAAAATCCCAGGGGAGGAATAATAAATGAGATTAAAGGATAAAGTAGCACTTGTTACTGGAGGCTCGCAAGGTATTGGACGGGCGATAGCGGCTCGTTTCGCGGCGGAAGGGGCCAAGGTTGCTATCTCAGGACGCGGCCGTGAAGCTCTGGAGGAGACTGCGGCTTATATTACGGGGCAAGGCGGCGAAGTGCTTATCATCGAAGGTGACGTTCAATATAAAGAGCAGGCTGAACGCATGGTGGATGATGTTCTTTCGCAGTGGGGAAAGATTGATATTCTGGTTAACAACGCGGGTGTCAACAAGACGGCTTCCTTCCTGGAAATTACCGAAGAAGATTGGGACTGGCACATGGACATTAACCTGAAGGGAACCTTCCTGGTTTCCCAGCGGGTGTCCAAGGAGATGGTCAAGCAGGGCAGTGGCGGCTCTATTATCCAAATGTCGAGCGTCAACGGCTTGGCCGCGGAATCGGATCAGGCACATTACAATGCTACCAAAGGCGGGATCAACATGCTCGCCATGTCAATGGCGCTAGAATTGGCCGAGCACGGCATTCGTGTCAACGCCTTGTGTCCAGGGTTTATTGAAACACGCCTGACTAAACCCCTGATTGATAATGCACCAGCAATTGAGAACTATTTGAAGACGATTCCGATGAAACGTGTTGGACAGCCAGAGGATATCGCGGCGGCAGCGTTATTTATGGCAAGCGATGAGTCAAGCTATATGACCGGTCACTGTATGGTTATAGATGGCGGTCAAATTATCAAGCTTTCTTAATTCCTTAATCGGAGCTTAGCCCGGGTTG
The DNA here is from genome assembly GCF_017874215.1 of Paenibacillus eucommiae. Classification (GTDB taxonomy): domain Bacteria; phylum Bacillota; class Bacilli; order Paenibacillales; family NBRC-103111; genus Paenibacillus_AI; species Paenibacillus_AI eucommiae. The sequence goes on along the minus strand of NZ_JAGGLB010000022.1, from coordinate 162,449 downwards.
AATATGCTTCGTTTTCTTGGACAAGCTCTGGTTTAAACTTTTGTTTCAAATCTTGTTTCAGCTCTTGTTTCAATGGACCCTTGTCAGGGTAATTACTTCTTATCTCATAATAGAAATTTCTTTATTAGAAATAATAGGAATAATTGAAATAAGGAGGCGGACCAGATGTCCAACGAGCAAAGCAAGGATTACAAGAACGAGGATTTGAAAACCGTAAAAGAGCATGAAAAGTTCGATGAGCAAAAAGGCTCCGATAAACCGATTGACAAAGTGATGAATGGTTCAATGGCGCCGAATTTGGATGAGATCAAACGCCTTGGCAAAGATATGGAAGGCATGAAAACCGAGACACAATTAAACGAAGAGGGTCTCGTAGCCGATCCTGCACAAAGCGAATGACGATATATAAGATAAAATAAAAAATAATCAGTTCTTCCGGACATGCCTCTAGCATAGCGGATAGAATAAAAAAACAAGCTGAGTGGAGCTGTGCAGTATCTCCATCTTGGCTTGTTTTTTTATGAACTTACTTGAAAAGTATAAGTTTTTGGTGGAAGCCTGGCGTGGATACAGCAGCACGTCTCCCGAATGGAGTGGAGTGTGCGCATTGTGTGCATCACTTAACGATGTTTTTCATCGTTAAAGTAGGTGTTTCTGCTCTATCCGTCACGTTAATGATGATTTTCATCGTTAAAAGAGGACGAATAGCCTCTCAGGGGGGTTAACAGGGATTTTAACGATGTTTTTCATTATTAAAGAAAGGTTGTGGAGACGATCTGCTACTTTAACGATGAAAAACATCGCTAAGTAGCAGCCGGGGCGGTGCGCGCTCAATGTCGTCAGGCGTCAGGTCCAATCCAAAGCAACAGCATGTAGGCGAAAGTCCGCAGACAATAGGTTTGTGCGGCCGAAGCAGCAGAATGTAGGCGGAAACCACACACATTGGGCTGTGTGCGGCCGAAGCGGCAGAATGTGGTCGGAAAATGGCACACATTGGGCTGTGCGCGGCCGAAGCAGCAGAATGTGGTCGGAAAACCACGCACGTTGGGCTGTGCGTGGCCGAAGCGGCAGAATGTAGGTGGGAAACCGCACACATGTGGCAGGCTTAACCTGACAACATTGGAGCGTGTACTCTTCATCCCCAGCGCATGCTCCTGCCAGGGAAATCTCCTCCAGTCAAGAGAAAAATCCTTGCTGGCTGTCGGTTTGAGCTTGGTGTTCGTACTATTATAGCGCCATTCCCTCCCCGAACCACCACATTACGAACACACACATCAAAGGACACCGCAAGGCGTTTTTGATGTGTCTATGTGAACTGTTGACTAATTTTCATGGAATGAATTATAATATACAAAAAGGTTCTAAGCATAAACACATATCCTATCCAAATAAGAGGTTAATACCTAATGAAAGCTCCCAAAGGTCAACTGTTCAGAAGTTTCTTTAGTTCTCAGGTCGTCAACGATTTACGTACGAATATTATTACAGGAAAGCTGCCGGCAGGCGAGAAAATCGTCGAAAATGCGATTGCCGAAGAAATGAATGTTAGTCGCGGACCGGTGCGCAATGCCTTGGCTATACTGGAAGCGGAAGGTTTAGTTACCTTTTTGCAGAACGGAAGAACTGTGTCGAGTGGCTTCACTCTAGTGGATGCAGAGAAGCTGTATGAGATGAGATCCTTTATTGAATTGAAGGCGATCGAGCTCATTTTTAAAGATAATCTTACAGATTTTCAATATATTAAACAAATCAATGAGGGATTAAGGAAAGAGAAGCATAACGTTGCAAATTTTACGAATCTGGATGTAAGCTATCATTTTGAGCTAATGCGTCTTTCGGGCAACAAATATTTGCTGCAATGCTGGCTTTCTCTTCGTCCACTGCTGGAAACGATCCTGATGATCACGAACACGCAAATCCGCGAAGACGATCAAGAGGGTTTTAACAAAGGGTATGTGATCGACCACCACGAGAAAATTACAACAGCCTTAATTACAGGCAATTTCAATGAGGCCATTTTATTTCTAAAAGAACATTTGGATACAGGTAAGGCTGTTATGATCGAGAAGATGAGTGAGATTTTGAAAGAGCGATAGGCAGCTCAGTATGGAATGAGTATTGGATCCATTTGAGTGAAGATATTTTATAAGAAAAGCGACTATGGTTGTGCATATATGCGCAGTTGTGGTCGTTTTTTATGTCTATTGAGGCATAATATTAAAAAAAGTGTGTTCATTTATTGAAATTAATATAAAAAAAGAAAATTTATACAGATAATCAATAACAATTAGACATAATAAGTAAACCGTTGACAATTATTATTCGCCATGTTACTATACGAATTGAGATAGAGGAAGTAATATTTGCAGCGAGAGGTGCTATTTAAGGGGACAGTTGGTTTAGTGTCAATACGTTTAGTTGCACGAATGAAAGCGTAATCAAATAGATAATTATCTTTCAGAGGCATAAATAAGTAATATATCTTGAGGAGGAAATAGTTGTGAATAATGTAGTTGATTTTTCTTATTCTTTTGGTACACCACATCGAATTACAGTAGCAATGCCTGACAGCAGCAGCAAGACGCTGCTTGATTTGGAAAAGGGCGGCTGTAAAATGTCATGGACTTATGACGACTTAACACGAATGCCTCTAGGGGCACTGATGCTTCCTACTACCTCGAAGCATGTTTGGTTCCGTCCTACCGTAGACGGGATTCCGTTTGCTGACAGCAGATGGACGCGGTCAGAAGGGCATTTGCCAGTTTTGGTAAATACATATTTTAATTCATCATCATCTGTTTCAATGAAGCTGGAAATCGTCGGAGGCGAAGAGGCAGCGATTGTACGAATCGATATCACGAATGCGGATGATCAAGAGCGTCAATTTCAATTACTTTGCGGGGATACTCCGTGGTCCTCAGCTTATAATCCGAATTGGGTAAATCCAAATGACGAAGCAGATGTGTTGCTAGCCGGTTGGCTGGACCGGGCAGACCGTATTCTGGTTGTAGGGATTGGAGCTGAAGCCTATACATCCAATCCAACCAGCTTCACGATGTCTTGGGATGTTAAGCCTGGCGAAAGCCGCACAGCATGGATTATTAGACCTTATCAGGCTTATGCAGCCGATTCAGAGAAGCTGCGTATTAAGGATTGGGAACATGATTTTGAACAAGCAAAGCAGCATTGGCGGACACTGTTAGCAAAGGCCGCACGTATTCATATACCAGATGAAGCGGTGGAGCAATGCTTTCTGGCTTGTCTGGCTGACATATTCATTATGCGGGAGCCGGTGGCCCAAGGATATATTGCCCCAACACCGGGAACCGAAGGGTACAGAGCGCCTAATTCAATTGAGCCTCTTTTGGGCTGTATTGCATTGGATCAATTTGGTATGCATCAAGAAGCGGAAGCAGCATTCCGCATGGCTGTGGAGCAGCAAGAGGATAACGGGGATTGGACAGACCCGAAGGGTTGGACACATTTAATGTGGGCCGGCAGTGGATTCAAAGCTTGGACAGTCATGGAGCACTACCGCTTAACTGGGAATATTGAATTTTTGCAGGAAATATACCCACGATTGACGGCAAGCACGCGCTGGCAGGAGAAGATGCGTGCCAGTACACGTATTGATGCAGGTGGCAAACGTACTTCAACGTATGGATTAATGCCTAGGGGTATGGGCGACTGTGGGTTGATGAATGACGAGGACTACTATGGTGTGTTTTATCCGCACAATTTCTGGAGCTTGTTCGCAGACCGTTTAACGATGGAGGCCGCACAAATTTTAGGTAAAGATGCTGATGAGAAGGAATTTCGCCGTATCTATGAAACAGCAAGGGAGGACTTAGTGGCGTCCTTGCAATTGGGAGCCATTCAAGAAGAGGATTACCGCTGGATATCCGGCGTGGCTAACAAAACGTGCGGCAGCCGATGGGGAGCCCTTAATGCAGTATATCCCTGTGGAGTGCTGTCTGCAGAGGATGAGCTTATGAGAGGCACAATCCGCTATATAGAATCAAGAATGAGTCCAGGCGGGATGCCATTGAATACAGGGTGGTTAAAGGAAGGCATGTGGGTTGCAGCAACATTAGACAATGTGGCACAGTTTCATCTGGCTGAAGGAAATGGAGATGCGTCAATTGACTATTTGTACAGTACGCTTAATCATGGAACTCCGTTGATCACTTGGTGCGAAGAGCGCGGGCAGGAAGCCGGTACGACGAATTGTACAGGGGATCGGCAGCATTTGTGGACACCGGCAGCAGTCGTCAGATTGCTGCGCGATAGCTATTTAATGGAGGAAGGCACTACTCTGCATTTGGCAAGAGGACTTGAAAGAAGCTGGCTGATAAGTGGGAAAAAAGTTGGGATTACCGGAGCCCCAACCCATTTTGGCCGTGTGTCTTATGAAATTGAGTACGATATGGAGCTTTCAAAATTGGTGGGTAAAATCAACTTTCCTGAAGACTGTAAGATGGAAGAGGCCATTTTACATATCCGTCTGCCCCTGAACTACGAAGTCATTTCCATAAATTCCGTAAGTGGTTCCGTAGAGCCAAGTCTTATATCGGGCGGTAAGCTGAACTGGAAGGCACCACGCGGAGAAGTGACCTTCGAGGCGATTATCGCTGCAGCAGCATCATGACAGGTGAGGTGAAATAATATGCGCCTAATCTTAAAAAATTTCAAATATGTGGAACAAGTCATGAAAATGAATCTTGATGAGTATTTAAGCATGTACCAAATCGGTTATGACGCATGGAAAAATAAGTGAGGTTAGAGAAAATCTGCTGGCGTAGCTTGCGGATTTTTCTTGTTAACAAAGGCGTAACGTTCCTTACAACTGTTAAGCCACATCAGATCTGTCAGTTTCATATTTGCACACTAAAAGGAAAAAGAGTACATTAAAAGAGAATGCATATTCAAATATATCTAATTCGCAATGAACGGGTGAGGAAAAATGACAATAAACACAGATCAAATGAGACAGTTAGTTTTTGTAGGCTCTTATGCGGAGGCCTCAGCCAGTGGCGTGTATGTGTATTCCCTTGATGCTGATTCTGGAGCATTGACGCTTCTGAATCAAGTTTCAGGACTGCAAAATCCGACTTTTTTAAATCTGGATGTCACCAATCAGCGTCTGTATGCAATTGCTGAGAGACTGACGGACGGGCAAAGAATGGGAGCTGCTGTGGCCTTTTCCATAGATCCAACTAAAGGTACTTTGCAAGAGCTGAACAGATCAGCCACCGTTGACGCCACGACCTGCCATATACAGCGGGATAAGGATAATCAATTCCTGGTTGTTTCCAGTTATTCCGGGGGGAAGCTGGGTCTGCTGTCGCTTGCGGGGGATGGACAAGTAGGGGAACTGCTGGATGCCAAGCAGCATGAGGGACATAGCGTGGATCCGGACAATCAGAATAAGCCGCATGTACATTTTGCGGTGTTCAGCCCGGATAACCGTTTCGTGCTTGCTGCCGACCTTGGCATTGATCGTATTCGTACATATAAAGTGGATGGGGCGCAAAGAAAGCTGGTTTCCCAGAGCGATGCAGTGCTTCAGCCGGGAGCCGGACCGAGGCACCTTGCCTTCCATCCAAACGAGGAGCACCTCTATGTTATTAATGAGCTCAATTCGACCATTACCCTCTTTCATTACGATAGGGGAACAGGAGAACTGACAACACAAGCAACGGTTTCCACGCTGCCAGAGGATTATAACGGCGAAAATGCCTGTGCCGAGATCCAACTATCATCCGATGGCAGGTTCCTGTATGGTTCTAACCGGGGCCATGACAGCCTTGTGGTGTTTGCTATTGATCCGGATACAGGCAACCTTGCTTATGTTGAGCATGTTTCCACCCAAGGGGAGCATCCAAGGCATTTTTCCCTGACTCCAGATGGGCAGTTCCTGCTTGCCGCTAATCGGGATACGAACAATATCGCAACGTTCCGTGTGGATACGCAAAGCGGGAAGCTGCAGTATACTGGTCAGCAAGTGCAGACTTCCAAACCGGTATGTGTGAAGATAGGCTTGTTTCCAGTTCATTAATTTCAAGGAATACCGATGGGGGACGAGGGACTTGGCTTTTCCACAATATTTAAAAGAGTACCCGAACATGCATACTTCCTTTCCGCTTCATTTAAGCATGAACCGCCTTGTGTCCGGGTATCCCGCCCATCGGCATGACTTTCTTGAGTTTTCGTTCGTGATTGCAGGGAGTGGATGGGAGAAGGTGAATGGGGTTCGGCATCCGATGACTGCTGGAACCTTCACCTTTGTGCTTCCTTATCAAGTACACGAAATATTTACGGATCCCGGAAGCACCCTGGTGCTCTTTAACTGCATGTTTAAGATGGATCTGTTGATGAAATCGGTAAAAGGATCAGGGAGACTGGCTTAAGGGGCTGCTGGTACCCAAAGAGTACCGTAAACGAAGTAAAACAAATTATTGACAATCAATTTTGCGGCATGTTACCATATGAATAATTGTCAACCGTTTACTTTATGTATTGGAGGCTTATTTATGAAATCGCTATCCGGAAAAGTGGCTGTAGTCACTGGCGCAGGGAGAGGTATTGGGCGCAGCATTGCTAAATGCTTGGCAGCAGCAGGAGCTAAAGTTGTCATTAATTATGCACATAGCCAAGGTGGAGCTGAGGAGCTGGTTAAGGAGCTGCAGGACGAAGGCTTGACAGGTCTTGCGATTAAGGCTGACGTCTCTGTTGTCGAAGAGATTGAGCGTATGGTCCAGCTAACTGTGGAGGCATACGGGCGGATCGATATTTTGATCAATAACGCTGCGATCGACCCTACAGAGGACTTTTTTCAGGTGACAGAGGCGTTCTGGGAAAAAGTAGTGAACACAAATCTGAAGGGAACCTTCTTCTGTGCTCAAGCCTGTGCTCGCGAAATGCAGAAAACGGGGAGCGGGAAAATCATTAACATTAGCTCCGTACACGGAGAGCTGACCATGCCCCGCTACGCTGTATATGCTTCTACTAAAGGGGGCATTAACGCGCTGACCAGACAGCTGGCCCTGGATTTGGCGAAGTATCACATTACCGTAAATGCGGTTGCCCCTGGAGCCACGGAGGTGGAGAAGTTCATAGGTCAAGCCTGGTACGATCCAGAGGAAATGGGAAGCTATATTCCACTTGGGAGGATTGGACAGCCGGCGGATATTGCTCCAATGATTCATTTTCTTGCTTCCGAGGATGCTAATTTTATTACAGGTCAGATCATCACAATTGATGGCGGATCCAGTACAAAGCTATTTTTACCCGTAGATGTGACCTAAGTTTCTTGAAAAGAGGTGATGGAGATGAAATTCAAGAAGCTGGTGAACGTGCTTGAACAAGTAGGTCTGCGCTATGCAGTTATTAATGGTGAGCATGGTGGGGCGTTGGTGCTTCTCGAAAGAGGAGCGCGAGTCATAGGGATTTACGCAGAAGGAGAAGCAGAGAATTCGCTTTGGGTCCATCCGTTGCTGGAAGATGTCAGGCAAGCGAAGACCCATTTCCAGGATGAGCAGCATTGGAACATAGGCGGAGATCGTACTTGGGTGAGCCCGGAGGTAGAATTTTTTATTTCCAATGTTGAGGCGTTCTGGGACACTTACAAGGTTCCGGCAGCTATTGATCCAGGGGCTTATGTTATGAGCGATGGAGACTTTGGAAGGGAGGAAAAGAGCTGGTCGCAGTCTGCTGCTTTATTTGCTTACAGGTCACAGCTGGAGTTGGATTTTCACTTACAAAAGAAGCTGCGACTTGTGCCAGATCCGCTTCGTTTCACATCCTATAATTCATCGTTTGGATCTTATTCGTATATAGGCTATGAACTGGATATCCGTCTTTCCATACCTGCAGAAGCACCGTCTGCGCCTCTATCTTTGTGGAATCTGCTTCAGCTGCCTGCGGGAGGTGAAGTCAGGATTCCTACTTATGGTCAAGCGGATGTGACCGACTTTTTTGCTCCGACAGGCCCTTCACATCTGAAGGTTACTCCTGGGCTTGTAAGCTTTCGGCTGGATGCCAAGGAGCAGCACAAAATTTCCATCAAGGCCCCCTTCATCACCGGAAGAATGGGATACATGCGCGAAGGGGCTGAAGGAGAGGCCTACTTGCTTGTTCGGCAGTTCCAGGTTAACCCGTCAGCAGATTATCCGGATGTACCAGCGGATCGTTTGGACGATCAAGGTCATTGTGTGCAGTGCTATAACGACAGCGGAGAGCTTGGGGCTTTCGGGGAAATGGAATATCATTCTCCGGCGCTGTCAATAAAGAGTAAAGATAAGGAACTGCAGGATAGAAGCCAGATATGGTGCTACAATGGCAAAGCAGCTGATATCGAAGTGATAAGCGGGCAGCTGTTAGGAAAATAATTTTTATCAACTTAATTGTCAACGGTTTACTTAAATAGTATAAACCTAAACTATATATGTTAATCGGAAGGAGGGGCTCCAGAAATGAAAATGTCTGATTTGCTTGGGAAAGTTGCCTTAGTCACAGGGGCCGGAAGCGGTGTCGGACGTACAATGGCCTGCAAATTGGCAGAACACGGGGTAAAGCTTGCACTTTGCGATATCCGTGAGGAACAGCTCAAGGAGACTGCAGAGCTTATAGAAGGAAAGGCAGGCAGTGTGATTTATGTAAAAACCAATATTGCCGACGAAGAGGAAGTAAATCGGTTGTTCAGGGAGGTGAGCTCCTGTTATGGACAGCTGGATATAGTCGTGAATTGTGCTGCGATCTGGGATGCAGGAGAAGTCGAACAAATTGACAGTACAAGGCTGAACAGGATGCTGGATATTAATCTGAAGGGCAGCTTCTTTATATGCCGTGAGGCATTTGTATTGATGCGTCACAATAGTCCGGAGGTTGGGGGCTCCATAGTGAATATCGCATCAACGGCGGGTGAATTCGGAAGCATCCGGCCAGCGGCTCACTATGCAGCAGCCAAAGGAGGGGTGATCGCGATGAGTAAATCATTGGCGCGGGAAGGAGCGAAGGATGGTATCCGGGTCAATGTGGTTTCACCAGGTCCACTAGATACGCCAATGTCGAATATTACAAGCGAGGATCAGCGAAACCAGATAGGTGAACGTACACTGCTCGGCAGGATAGGGACGGCGGATGATATTGCTAATGGCGTGCTGTTTTTGGCCTCTTCCGTATCGTCTTGGATTACTGGTGAAGTGCTGCGAGTGAATGGCGGGAGTTTATTGTGAAGCTCCAATATAGAGTCGGGGAGGCAGTGTAGGGATGTCTAAGAGGGGAGATCATCAATACCGTGTAGTGCTGACGGATGCCGATCGGTTTCCGCTCGGGGAAGCCCATAGCAGGGCATTAATGCAAGCTGGTATTGAAGTGATAGGTGTCTCATCGAAGCTGGGTGAGGAGGAGCTGGCAGCATGCTGCACCGAGGCTGACGGAGTAATTGTGTTCGGTAGCAAAATCACCCGGCATGTGATAGAGCGGATGCATAAATGTCAAATCCTTGCCCGCTGTGGAATCGGCTTTGATAATATTTGCGTAGAGGCTGCACGGGAAAAAGGAATTACTATTACTTATGTGCCCGATTATTGTGTGGAAGAGGTATCTGATCATACAGTCAGCCTTATGCTGGATTGCTGGCGCAAATTGTCTCTTAGCCGGGACCGGGTCAACCATGGGTTTTGGGATTCTTATGAACAATTAGGCTCGATGCGGAGAATCGCCGGACAAACGGTAGGTTTATTGGGTTTTGGACGGATAGCTCAAGCCGTTGCCAGGAAATTGCAAGGTTTTCGTGTGAAGCTCATCGCTCATGATCCTTATGCAGCTAATGAGGTTTTGGAATCTGTAGGTGTTGCGGCGGTTTCTTTTGATGAGCTGATTCAAGCTTCCGATGTGCTTGCGCTGCTACTCCCATTGACACCGGAAAGCAGACATATTATAAACCGCAAAGTGCTGGAGCGCGTTAAGCCGGGATTGATTCTTATCAATACTAGCCGAGGTGGTCTGATTGATGAGGATTCACTGGTCTGGGCGCTGCGAATGCATAAGGTCGGTGCTGCCGGAATGGATGTATTGGAAGCGGAACCGCCGCAAATTGAAAATCCGCTGCTCCACATGCCAAATGTTATTATTACTCCCCATTCGGCCGCATTCTCGGAAGAAGCTCTGTTTGAGGTGAAGGCCAGAGCGATTGAGGAAATTATTCGTAAATTTCAGGGACTTAGCCCCTTGATGGAGATACCGACACCACATTCTTGATTCTGAAGTGGAGCTTATATTTTTACAAGGAGGAACATCTATGCTAACGAAGGTTATCATTCCCAAGATGGGGATGTCTACAGTAGAGGTTGATTTGGTCCATTGGTTTGTAAAACCAGGAGATACACTTAATGTGGGGGACCCCATCGCTGAAGTTGAATCGGAGAAAGCCAATTTTACTATCGAAGCGGAAGTGACAGGGAAAGTTAGTGAAATTCTGGTTGAGTTAAATGAGACCGTTGATGTGGGAACTGTGATTTGTCTGTTGGAAACCGAATGAAGGGATTAGGGGTGAGAGGATGAGCAAGGAATGGTCCAAAGAGCTCGGGATGGAAATGTACCGCAGCATGCTGCGTATCCGCAAATTTGAGGAACGCGTGATACGGTTGGTAAATGAGAATGAAATAGCTGGAGTCACTCATGAATACATTGGGCAAGAAGCGGTAGCAGTTGGTATATCCGCAGCTCTGGAGCAGGATGATATTATTACGTCCACACACCGCGGGCATGGCCATATTATTGCGAAGGGCGGACTCGTACGACGGATGATGGCCGAGCTGTTTGGCCGCAGTACTGGGTATAACCGCGGACGTGGAGGCTCGATGCATATTGCTGACCTGTCCTTGGGTATATACGGAGCCAATGGGATTGTTGCTGCCGGTGCCCCTATTGCGATGGGAGCTGCCTGGGCGAGCAAAGTGAGTGCTTCGGCACGCGTGGCTGTCAGTTTTTTTGGCGATGGGGCGGTGAACCAAGGGGTTTTACATGAAACGATGAATATGGCAAGTCTCTGGAAGCTTCCAGTTCTGTTTGTTTGTGAAAATAATGGGTATGCGGTAACGCTTAGTTCCCAGGAATCGAGTGCGAACACGGATTTCGCCGGGCGGGCGGCTGCCTATCGGATGCCGGGGATAAAAGTTGACGGAATGGATGTGCTTCAGGTATTGGCTGCAGCCCGCCAAGCCATAGAGCGCGCCAGAGCAGGAGAGGGGCCAACATTTCTGGAATGTATGACCTATCGGTATATGGGCCATCATACGGCGGAAGCCACGATGAGCTTGCAATACCGAAGCAAGGAAGAAATTGAAGCATGGAAGCTGAAGGATCCTATTCCCTGTTTATTTCGTGATCTTCAGGCTCAAGGCGTTGCTGCCGAAGAAATGCAGCAGGCTCTGGTTGAGATCGAATGTGAAATCGAAGAGGCTGTTGAGTATGCGCGTCAGAGTCCGGATCCGCAGCCAGCAGAGAGCCTGGAGCTGATGTATGCAACACCGTATCCGGGATTACCAGCCAAGGGGTGGATTTGATGAGAGAAATTCGTTATTTACAGGCTTTACGGGAAGCTATTTCACAAGAAATGACCCGCGACGAATCCATATTTGTTATGGGCGAGGATGTCCGCCATTCGCTTCGCGGGGCGACGAAGGATTTAGTGCAGCGCTTTGGCGAGCAGCGGGTAGTCGATACACCGATCTCGGAGGCGGCTTTTACCGGAATGGCGACAGGTGCCGCTATGGCTGGATTGCGACCCATCGTAGAATATCAAATCAGCGCTCTTATTTATGTATCTTTCGATCAGCTTATTAATCAAGCGCAGAAGCTGCCTTATATGATGGGAGGACAAGGTTCAGTTCCGGTAACCTATATGGTCACTGGTTCAGGCGCCAGATCAGGTCTTGCCGGTCAGCATTCGGATCATCCATATCCATTTCTGGTCCACGCCGGTATGAAAACGATTGTTCCATCGACTCCTTATGATATGAAGGGACTTATGATCAGTGCAATCCGGGATAACGACCCGGTCATGGTATTTGCACCGGCGAAGGTGCTCGCAATGAAAGGGCAGGTACCCGAGGAAGCTTATGCGATCCCCTTTGGTCAAGCGGATATTAAACGCAAAGGTGATCACATAACCGTAGCTGCCGTAGGCCATCTTGTACACGATGCCTTGAAAGCAGCAAATGAATTAGCACTGGAAGGGATCTCAGTTGAAGTATTCGATCCCAGGACATTGCTTCCTTTTGACAAAGCCACACTGCTTGAATCGGTAGCCAAAACGGGAAGACTTGTCGTATTCGATGATTCCAATCGAACATGCGGATTTGCAGCGGAAGTGGCTTCGATAGTGGCTGAGGAAGGCTTCTCAGCTTTAAAGGCCCCGATCAAACGCGTAACCCGCGCGGATGTGCCTGTTCCATTTAACCTTGGGATGGAAAGCTTCGTTATTCCGACGAAAGAGGATTTGATTCGCGCCATTAGGCAGATCGCACAGGAAGGATGAGGACAACAAAATGAGCGGAGCGAATGAGTTAACGCCGCATAAAGAAGTTCCATTAAAGGGCATCCGGAAAATGATTGCTGCCAGGCTTGGCACTGTGTGGCAGGAAGCTGTGCATGTAACACTGCATAAAGCGGTGGATGTGACTTATTTGTATGAGCACAAGGCAGAATTGACATATTCGCTTATGGATTATTTTTTATATGGGCTTGTACAGACGTTGAAAACTGAGCAATTTGTTGGCTTTAACGGACATTTTGACGGACAGATCTTAAGGCAGTTTACTTCCGTTAATCTTGGCATAGCGGTAGATCATCCTAAGGGGCTTATAGTACCTGTGCTTCATGGTGCAGAAGGGATGGAGCTTGGCGAATTCGCAGCGAAAAGAAAAGAGCTGGCGAAGCGTGCCAAAGATTGGAAGCAAGCTCCGCAGGAGCTGGAGAACGGAACGTTTACGATGACGAACCTGGGGACTATGGGCATTGATTGGTTCACGCCTATTCTGAATCCACCACAGGTGGCAATTATGGGCCTCGGCAGAACAAAAGTGGAAGTTACGAGCTGGAGCTGGGGGGACACCCCCAGACAAAGGGCACTTCTTCCACTGAGTCTGACGATTGATCACCGGGTTCTGGACGGCGCGGATGCAGCAAGATTCCTGGAGCATGTGGAATTATGCATGCTGGAGCTGGCGAAATCTCCACGTTAAAATGTTTGCTTACTAGTAACATTCTAGTGCTAGTGACATCTAGTGTCATCTGGTTTGACAGTTTGACATCTGGTTACTGGAAAGATACAGTATGCAAAGCCACAGATAAGCTGGCTAAGTCCCCCACGCTTTCGCCAAGTCCTGCTGGAACAACGGTACAGACCGACAAGGAATGGGGGAGTGTCTCCTCCAGCAGAACCTGTTTAACGATCGGCTCCAGGAAGGCAAGCTGGCGGCCGTAAATACTTCCGATGACGATTCGTTCGGGATTGAGGACATCGATAAGGATGGCCAAACCGCGTCCTAACTGACGCGCGGTGATATGAAGGACCTCGATCGCCAGGGCATCTCCTTGCTGCGCGGCCTCCCCGACCTTCTGCGCGGTTACTTTCGCCAAGTCCTCATAAACCGGACAGAACAAGGGGGAGTCTCCTGCGCGGAGGCTTTTCTCCGCCATCGAACGAGCTAACTGGGCGATGCCTCCACCGCTGCAGAAGCCCTCGAACGAGCCTGGCTTGCCATATCCTGTAGGGCCGTCTTCTTCCATTCTCATATGTCCTACTTCGCCTGCCATATCGTTAGTTCCGGCATAGAGACGCCCATCGAGTATGAGTCCAGCGCCCATACCGGTGCCGAACGTCAGAAAAATCATATTGCGGCAGCCTTTCCCGGCTCCCCATTTCCACTCCGCCAAAGCACAAGCATTGGCGTCATTTTGCAAGCCTACGGGTACGCCAAAGCTCTGCTGAAACGGTGTAATCACATCAATTCCATCCCAAGTTGGCAAATTGGGGGGAGCCAGAATCAATCCCCGCCTGCTGTCAAGCGGCCCACCGCAGCTAATACCGATTCCCAGCACGGTGGAGGAAGTTTCGGTGATAATCTCCTGCAGCGTATCAAGTAATTGCTTGAGGGCTAGTTCTGGGCTAGAGGGGGTGGGAAAGCTTTTCTTGGCCAAGATCTGTATACCCGCTGTTGTTTCTTCTCCAATGGAAACAGCGCATTTCGTTCCTCCGATGTCAACGCCAGCGTATGTACCCAAAGTACTCATTTTGGAAAAAATTCCTCCTCCAGCAAAATGCAAAGGGCATGATAAATGGGCAAATGCCGTTCTTGAATATCCGGTGTCCGTTCCCATGGCACACAAATGGTAACATCGCAAACTGCTTTCATTGCACCGCCGCCTTGACCGGTCATGCCGATCGTTCGCAAGCCCCGCAGACGGGCAACTTGAAGGGCGTGCAGCACATTTCTGGAGTTGCCTGATGTGCTCAGACCGAGAACTACATCACCTTGGACTCCGTATCCATATACCTGCTGGGCGTAAACCATATCTGCAGCCACATCATTGGCGAAAGCTGAAATGAGAGCGCTATGGCTGACAAGAGAAATAGCCGGAAGAGCTCCTTGCAGATGATCCGCCAAATAGCTGCCATGATCACCGAAATGATCCCTTAGCTGGCTTCTTTCATTTTCCGGGAGTGGCCTTTTGGACATAAAGCCTTTCATCAGCTCACCGACGATATGCTCACTGTCTGATGCACTCCCGCCATTACCGCAAACAAGCAATTTCCCGCCTTGGCGGTAAGAGGTTGTCAGCACCTCGCAGGCTTGCTCTATATCTGGGATACACTGGCTTAATTCTGGATATTTGCTCTTTAATTCGAAAAGTATGGCATTCAATTCTATTACCTCCATAATACCATGATGCACGGTGTATTTATGTTCCAAGAATATGTTCGCATACTTTTTCAGAGTTGTCTATCGGAATTTTCTTATTGAATGAGTTTATTTGTTAAATAATTTGTGTATTTGGTTTTGCCCCAGCCCTTCTGGGAGTGAGCAGGGCTGACAGGGGATGTTTCTCTCCGAGCAATTGAGCCTTGAGCATCTCAGCAGCGAGCATGCCATATACAGTTCCATTTCCTCCACAGCCCAGAGCATGAAACAGGCCAGGCTGTTCTGGCGACTCCCCTAGAAACGGCAGGTCATCTGCAGATTCTCCGAAGGTTCCGCACCAGGCATGCTCCGCTGCCCATTGCTTTTCTGGAAATAAGCTGCTCAGCTCAGCCAACAAATGCTTGGCCCGATTTTCCAAATAATTGGAATCTGTTACGGGATCAGGCCGATTCTCATCCAAGCCACCCGCAATAATTCTGCCGTCTGGTGTGGTGCGGAAATAAAAGTAAGGACGGGCTGTCTCCCACATCATATAGTGATTAGGCCAAGAGGATGGCAGGGAGTTAGGTGGCGTGGTTATAGCATAGGAACGTCTTAGTATGGGTTTGATTTGCTGTGAGCTTTCGATACCTGGCAAGTAACCTGCAGCACGCACAAGCTGATTGGCAATAATTTGGCCGTTAGCGGTGTGGATCACAAATCGGCCGTTCCGCCTTTCGATCTCTTGAACCTTGGTTTTTTCGAAAACCTTGGTTCCTTGCTTTACAGCTCCATCAATTAACCCATGTGCAAAGCGCACCGGATTGACCTCGGCATCGCCATGTGTAACGAGAGCAGCAGTTTCGCGGAAACTATCTTGGTGTTGAATATGGCTTGGAACTCCCCAATCTACCGGAAAGCCATATTTCCGGAGTAGGCCGTATTCCTTGTAGAGCTTGGATGCATCCTCCAGGCTGCTTGCACAATAAAGGCTGCTCCTTTGATGAAAGCCTGTTTCGAAGGATGCGGTATCGGCAAGCTCGGATAAGCTTTTTAGGGCTTGTCTGCATGCGCTATAAAATTGAACAGCGGCCATTTCCCCAATTTGCTCTGCTAACTGATGGAGCATTATGTCGTTGGAAAATTGGAGCAGTCCTGTGTTAGCTGCAGTACTTCCGGATGCAGCAAGGTTTCCTTCTACGACAACAGCAGGGATGCCACTGCGGGCTAACACAGCCGCACAGATTGCACCCGTCATTCCTCCGCCAATAATCGCAACCTGGGTAACGACTCTTTGATTCAGTGCAGGATAGGAGGGAATGTCTGACATTGTGCTGGGCCAGTAGAGGGATCCGTTGTGTAATTTTGATTGAGTAACATTCATCATATAGGCTGCAGCTCCTCATCAGAAATTTTAATGTATATGAACTTTCAAACTATTCGGCTCGAGATGATTTTAATTAACCTGCCTCCCCAAATTTGAAACCAGATTGAACCATCTACAAACGCACGAACACCAAGTTCAAACGGACAGCCAGCAACGGTTTTTCTCTTGGTTAGCGGAGATTTCCTAGCGGGAGCAGGCGCTGGAGATGAAGAGTGTCCCCGCGAGAGCTCGCAACCGAGAGGATTGGCTACTTTAACGATGTTTTTCATCGTTAAAAGCATCAGGCCCGCTCCACATCCTGACTTTAACGATGAAAAAAACATCGTTAAAGTCCATTTTCACCAACATGAGAGACCATCCGTCCTCTTTTAACGATGAAAAACATCATTAAAGTGATGGATTGACCTGGAACACTTCATTTAACGATGAAAAACATCGTTAAATGAAGCACACGCTCAAGTCGGCGGAGGGCTGGCTTCTACTAAAGCTACTAACTCTCATCCTCCCCAGTTCCCTCCAAGCTGCAAAGAGCCGAACATATCACGCTTAAACCGAAAGTGGGCTGCCAGCAGAAGTTGCTTTCCTGAGAGAAAGGGATAGTGGTGATAGGATAATCTGAGCTTCCTTTCTGATTCCCTCGGAGGATGAAGGGTCACACTGTCTACTTTTTCACTGTAAAGCTGCACCGTATAATTGGGGGATTTTCACTCCAGGCATATACAGCAAAACGTATACTTTCCAGTGAACTACAAAAAAAAGCCCAGATCGGGATGATCTGAGCTTTTTTGACGCAGAATTTTAAAGTACTTTACAGCGAGAGGATCACTTACTTATAAGGAGGAAAACCCTTGCTAGCTGTCCGTTTAAGCTTGATGTTCGTGCGAATGTAGCTGCGAGAGGTAAGGGGTGTGGGAGGAAGAGCGATAGCGTCCGCCTTTAAAGATTTGTTAAATCCCCACATCCATTCCATTCAGGGAACAAATCTTTAACAGCGGCTGGAGCCCACACCTCTTACCTCCGCAACGCTCCCACATAATCAACACGCTCATCAAAGGACACCGCAAGGCGTTCTTATTTTGTTAACCACACACGCATAAGAGAGAACAGCTGATTAATATTCAGCGGCTTGCTAATATAATCGGAAGCACCGGCTTCCAGGCATTTTTCGCTCTCATTTTTCATGGCTTTGGCTGTTAGAGTAATGATGGGGATATTCCCCCAGTTCGGCTCATGACGGATAGCATGCATAGCCTCGTAGCCATCCATAACGGGCATCATAATGTCCATAAGTATCAAGTCCACTTCAGAATCCTCATACAAGGCATCCAGACATTCCCTGCCGTTGCCTGCTACTCTAACCAGCATGCCTTCATTCTCAAGAGCTATAGTTAAGGCGTAGAGGTTGCGAACATCATCGTCGACCAGCAGCACTTTCTTTCCTTTGAATAACTGGGCATACTCGGAATGGGCAGACAGCAGGCCAGGAGGCTCCATGTCTTCCGATGAGGAATCGGCGATATCTGAAGGTGATGCGGTAGCAGCGACTTCTAGTTGTGAAGCTGTTCCTTCACTTTGATCTTGCGTCATGTGAGGCACATACAGGGTAAATGTGCTACCCTTGTTTTCTTCACTTTCAATATCTATATATCCGCCCATAAGCTTGGCAAATTCACGGCATATCGAAAGGCCAAGACCGGTTCCTCCATAGGTGCGGTTCGTTGTACCGTCTACCTGCTGGAAGGCTTCAAAGATCAGGCTTTGCTTATCTTCCGGGATACCGATGCCTGTATCGGTAACGGAAAAGCTGACCACCAGGCCGCCGCTTTGCCAATCAAGCTGCTTGCTCAAGGATGATGGATCCGCTTTGTCAATTTTCAAGGTCACCTTACCCTGCTCTGTAAACTTAAAAGCGTTGGACAGTAAATTTTTCAAAATTTGCTGTAATCTTCGGCCATCTGTTTTCATGACCTCTGGAATATCGGAACCGAGTAGAGTCTCGAAGGAAACTCCTTTTCCTTGTGCAATGATTTCAAAGCTTTGATTCATAAGCTCAGGCAATCCATACAAATTAACATCTTCGACCACAAGATCTACTTTACCGGCTTCGACCTTGGATAGATCCAGAATATCGTCGATCAGCGTTAATAAGTCTTGACCGGAATGATGAATAACACTGGAATATTCCTGTTCTTTAGGAGTAAGCGTTCCACTTTGATTTTCAGCCAGCATTTGCGATAAAATCAGGATACTGTTTAGAGGCGTACGCAGCTCATGGGACATGTTGGCTAAAAACTCCGATTTGTATTTCGAGCTTTGCTTCAATTCCTCGGAGAATTCCTCCAGCTCGCGCTTGGTTACTTCCAGCTCAATCGTTTTTTGACGGTCCAGCTGGTGCTGCTGATGCAAAATCTCATTGGTACTACGAAGCTCCTCCTGCTGCATCTGCAGCTCTTCCGCCTGCGATTGCAATTCTTCAGTCTGTGTCTGCAGCTCTTCGGACTGCGATTGCAGCTCTTCCGTCAAAGCTTGTGATTCTAGCAGCAGACGCTCGACCTCCATTCTGCCGCAGACACGGTTGATTGCGGTTCCGAATGTAGTGCGCAAGTTTTCCAGCAGTATCTGGTGCAAGGGTGTGAAATTTTCCAGTGAAGCGAACTCAATCACAGCTTCTACTTTGCTCTCAAATTCAAGTGGAGAGATCAGCACACTTTTGGGCGCAGATTGTCCCAAGCCGGAAGCTATTTTAATATAATGGTCAGGCAAATCATTTAGCAGGAAAACCCGCTTTTCCTTGGCACACTGGCCAACAAGTCCTTCACCTATAAGAAAGCTTGAGGTGGAAGGATCATCTTCTTGTCCGGCAAACGAGGCGAGCTTAACCAGCTTTTGATTACTGCCATAACCTTGGAGGATGTAGAACACTCCATGTGTGGCATTCAGCATAGAGGATACCGCCGCTACAAAGGCTTGAGCAAGCTCAGTGATATCGTTAAAGCCCTGGGACATGGTCGAAACCTCGGCAATCCGAGTTTGGATCCAATTCTGCTGCTCTATTCGCTGGGTAAATTCTAGCGTTTGTTTATTATAGGCTTCAAGTGAGCTGGCCATTTCGTTAAAGGACATGGCAATTTTTCCGATTTCATCGTTGGTTTTAATTTGCAGCCGCGGCAAATGATCGGCCGTATTAAAATCAACGTTGTTCATTACGTTAGCGACTTGATTTAGACTTTTGGAGGTGCTATTGATTAACCACAAGGCGACCCCGGTGCCGATAATCAGGGAAGTTACAGCTGTTAAGCCAATAATGAGCAGCATCTTACTGTAAATATCTTTGGATCGCTGCTGAGCTTCATTCATTAAATTTTCCTGAAAATCTTTGAAATCCTTCAAGCTTTGATTAAGCGCATTGCGGCTTTCCTGCGCAGCATTAATAAATAGATAAGAGGCCGCCTGACTATTGCCTTCTGTCATATTGACGATCAATTGCTTCACAACATCTGAATATTCGGTGTAGTTGAATTGGATTTTGGCAAGCAATTGCTTGCCTGTTTCGCCAAATACAAGGCTGTCCGTGGCTTTCATATTCTCGGCGGCAACTTGGCGGGCATCTTGAATAGCTTCCAAGTGCTCCTGTGCTTTACTGCTGTTTTGTTCATTGATCAGGTAACCGAGCTCGCTATCGATAAAAGAGAAGGCCGTGTGGAATTCGGTAATGTTTTTTAATTTTTTGTAACGGTCGTCTACGATTTCTGTAGTATTTTTATTAATAGAATTCATCATGATAATAACAAAGCTCATCAGAGCAAGCATCAGCACAAGGGTAATGCTTAAGCCTAAAAACTGTTTTCTTTTAAAATTCATCCCGATCCGTCCTTCAATCCTGCATATTTTAAAATAAGAATGTATATTCTTTTCCACGAACCACCTTTTATTATATCATAGAAGGAAGAGTTGCAACTATACTGTTATCTAGTAAAAATCAGCTTGTAATTTTAGGCAAAAACACCGATGATAAGTAGATAATCTTTTGTAAAAAGAGGGTGTGTTTATGTCATTTGTCATTCGCTTGAAATGGTTTTTCAAAATAAGGTGGGCGCAGTATACACTGGCCATTATTCTTATGACTTTGGTGAGCTTGCTTTCTACCATTCCGCCTAAGATGATTGGCAATACAGTAGATCATATCAGTAAGGGGGATTTAACGGCCGTGGGCTTAAGCAATACCGTCTGGCTCTTGATCGGTCTCTCAATCTTACTGTACGTGATGACCTATGTATGGATCACTACATTATTTGGCAATTCGGCACTCGTAGAGAAATTACTGCGGGGCAGGCTGCTGAAGCATTTAACGAAGATGACGCCGGGATTTTTTCAGCGCAATAGCACGGGACAGCTGATGGCGCTGGCGACCAATGATATTTTGGCTATCGGCCAAACAACCGGTTATGGAGTCATGACGCTGGTCAATACACTCGTTGGAGCTACAGTGGTCATTGTGACAATGATTTCGTTGATCAGCTTTAAGCTGATGCTCGCCGCGCTTGTTCCGCTGCCTTTTCTGGCTGTTGTGATTAATTTTTTGGGTAAAAAGGTGAGATCCCGCTTTCTGAATGCACAGGCTTCCTTCGGTAAAATGAATGATCATGCGCTGGAGTCGATATCGGGTATGCGCGTCATTCGCTCCTACGTTCAGGAAGATAAGGATATGGAGGCTTTTGACCGCGTTACTTCAGATGTAATGAACAAGAATAAAAAGGTGTCTATTCTCAATGCGATGTTTCAACCCCTGATTTCGTTAATTGTCGGGATCAGCTTTACGATTGGCATTGGTTATGGGTCGTATCTGGTTATAGAAGGGCAAATAACGCTGGGGCAGCTGATTTCCTTTAATATTTATCTGGGCATGCTGATCTGGCCGATGATTTCCTTCGGCGAATTTATTAACGTTCTTCAGCGTGGAAGTGCTTCTGCGGACCGTCTGGAGGTGGCTTTTGCTGAAAAGCCGGATATCAAGGATGAGGATAACCTTAGAGAGGTAAAATTACCGTTCAGTATAGAGATGAAAGAGTTAACGTTTAAGTATCCTGCCTCTAACCATCCGAGCCTGGAGCGAGTCTCATTCCGGCTAGAACGCGGACAGACATTAGGTGTCGTAGGCAAGACGGGGAGCGGGAAGAGTACATTGCTCAAGCAATTTATGCGGCAGTATCCGATAGACAAAGAGATGCTGTATCTGTCTGATACCCCTGTTGAAAAGATACCCCTGGAACGTATGAAGAGCTGGGTCGCTTACGTCCCGCAGGAGCATCTGCTGCTATCAAAGACAATCCGCGAAAATATAGCGCTTGGCAAGCCGGACGCAACTCCAGATGAAATCAGCCGGGCTGTGGAGATGGCTTCGTTCACCCAGGACATTGCCCAAATTTCGCAGGGACTGGAGACGGTGATTGGGGAAAATGGCGTCATGCTGTCCGGCGGTCAAAAGCAGCGTGTAGCGATTGCGCGTGCACTATTGATCGATGCGGAGATTCTGATACTTGATGATGCCTTATCGGCTGTAGATGCGCGGACGGAAAACAAGATCCTGCATAGTATTCGGCAGGAACGTGCTGGCAAAACGACCTTAATTACGACTCATCGCTTATCGGCAGTCAGCCACGCCAATTGGATTCTTGTTTTGGATGATGGACATGTGATCGAGGAGGGCACTCACGAGGAGTTAATTTTGTTCGGAGGCTGGTACAAGCAGCAGTGGGAGCGTCAACAGATGGAAGCCAGTCTGGCTGAATAATCATTGTTGATGGCAAGGCTCCACCCGAATCAGGTCCAAATGTCCCATCCCTACCTAACATGAGGAGGTCAAAATGAATCCAGATCCAAAGCCTACAGTGGCGAAAAGATTATTCCGCTATGCTTTTGCTTACAAGTTCAGAATCCTTGGAGCTTTGCTTATTCTTTTTTGTGCGGTCGGAGCAGAGCTCGGGGGTCCTTTTATTATCAAGACGATTATTGAACACCTTTCTGGACCTGATAAAGAGCTTTCGTCTATTTTTGGCCTGCTTGGGCTTTATTTGGGGCTATTGGTGACAGCGGGTATTAGCAATTTTATTCAGGCTTATACCCTGCAATCAACGGCGCTAAGAATTATTAAAAACATGAGAATGGATTTGATGCAGCATATTCAGCGAATTCCGCTGCGATTTTTTGACAATACGCCAATCGGACAGGTCGTTTCAAGGATTGCCAATGATACGGAGGCTGTGCGGGATTTATTTATGAGCTTTATGGCGACCTTTGTCGTCAGCCTCGTTCAATTGCTCGGTATTTACATTGCTTTATTTATTCTGGATCCACGGCTGGCTCTATTCACACTGCTGCTTCCGCCGCTGTTCGCGCTTATTATGTGGATTCATCTGAAATATTCGAAAATTTTTATAACCATAATGCGTGCGCGGCTAAGTGATATGAACGCAATGATTAATGAATCCATCGCCGTTATGCCGATTATTCAAGCCTTTCGCCGTGAGCAGCGGACGATAGAAGAGTTTGAGACCTTGAATGTGGATCGCTATGTAAATCAAATCAAGCAATTTAGAGTTTTTTCACTATCTTCCCGTAATATTGTTGGTACTATCGGAAGCCTGCTGACGGCGATGGTGATCTGGTACTTTGGCCGTGAGTCGCTGCAAACTGCGATTTCATTCGGTATCTTTTATGCCTTTATCGATTACCTGGGGCGGATTTTTCAGCCGATTATCGGTATTTTCGACCAGCTGACGAATGCCCAGCGGGCGATTGTCGCGGCAGAAAAGGTATTTGCGATCATGGATATCGAAGGGAAAGAAGTAGAAAAGACTGAGCAAGTGCGCCGTCCGGAAGGCGTCGTGAAATTCGATGATGTGACCTTTTCCTATAAAAAGGGAGAGCCTGTGCTGAAAGGGATTTCTTTCGAGGCTCGTAAAGGTGAAACCGTGGCGCTTGTGGGACATACAGGCTCAGGGAAGAGCTCGATCATGAACCTGCTGCTGGGCTTCTACGAGATCGATGAGGGTATGATTACGATTGACGGACGTGACATTTCCACGTTTTCCAAGCAGGCGCTTCGGAAGCATATGGGGATTGTGCTGCAGGATCCGTTCCTTTTTGCAGGGGATATTAAGTTTAACGTGAGCCTGTATAATAAAGAGATTACAATAGACCGTGTGAAGCAGGCCTTAAGCGATGTGGGCGCCGCTCCCTTTATTGAGCAGCTTCCTAATGGTTATGATGAGATTGTTGTGGAACGTGGAAGTACGTTATCTTCCGGTCAAAGGCAGCTGATTTCCTTTGCCAGAGCGTTAGCATTCGACCCGGCTATTCTTATTTTGGATGAGGCTACCGCCAGCATTGACAGTGAAACAGAAGGCTTGATTCAGCGGGCTCTCGGTATTGTCAGTGAAGGCAGAACGACCTTCATCATTGCGCATAGACTCTCAACGATTCGTGAAGCCGATCAGATCCTTGTACTGCACCGCGGCGAGATTGTCGAGCGGGGAAATCACGATGAGCTGATGTCGCTCCAAGGCAGGTATTTCAAGATGTATCAGCTGCAAAAAGGCGAGAAAGCTTTAGTGGATCCGTTATCCTAGAAGCGTAGAAGCCGCAATCGGGAATACCAGAGAGAAAGGTGCCAGCGCTGTTGGCCCTTTCTCTTTGGTTTGACGAACAAATGATTCGTTTGTTACAATGTTCCCATCAAATAGGAAAAGGATGAGAACGATGGTTCGTCGTTTGAAACGGCTTAAGAATGTTGCTACTGCATTAAGCTTCTAAGTGAAAATATGATTTATATGACTTAGAAGCGAGGGAAACGTATGAAACAACATCGGTTTAACCACTGGTCAGAAACTAAGTATCTAAAGGATATTGTAACCAACCCAATGATTGAAGTAGGGGAGTATTCCTATTACTCTGGTTATTACGGTCATCATGATTTTGAAGATGGGTGCGTTAGATACCTTTGGGGAGATGAAAAATCAAGAAGGCTATTTAACCCCATCGAAGACTATGGTTGGGTATTAGATAAATTGATTATAGGAAATTACGTATGTATTGCAAGTGGTGTAATTATTTTAATGGGTGGGAATCACAATCATCATCCTGAATGGATTACCGTGTATCCTTTTGCGGAGCAGATTGAAACCTCTTACGAACCCAAAGGGGATACCATCATCGAAAGTGATGCCTGGATTGGCATGAATGCAATGATTATGCCCGGCGTGAACATTGGTGAAGGTGCCATTGTTGCGGCAGGATCGGTTGTTGTAAAAGATGTCCCGCCATATACGATAGTAGGCGGCAACCCTGCTAAAGAGATAAAGAAACGCTTTACAGACAAAGAAATCGAAAAGTTAAAGGAAATGCGTTGGTTCGATTGGGAACGTGAGAAAATTGAACGGGCCATTCCTATCTTCTCCAGTTCTTCTATTGATCAATTATATGACTATTACCTAAGGGAAATAAAACCATATGAGCACCTAGAGAATGGTTGATGTACAGTTTGGCGTTCAATAAGTGACACTAACAAAAACGATAGTTCAAAAAACCACCTTTTCTGCAGGTGGTTTTTTGTTTGTCGCAAACCACTCCTGGTGGTGATGGCACTATGAAGGGCAGCCATCGCCCGATCAAATAGAGAGGATAATTCATATATTAGTATAAAGGGGGGACAATCATGAATAAACAAGCCTTCTTGTCAGCAATCGGTCCGGCAGCCCAGAAAGATATGGCGGCTTCCGGCATACTTGCAAGTGTAAGCATTGCGCAAGCGATCCTGGAAAGCGGGTGGGGGAGCAGCGCCTCAGGCAATAATTTATTTGGCATTAAAGGAACGGGGCAGCGGCTAACAACCAGCGAGTATATAAATGGGGAGTGGGTTCGAATCGTTGACGGCTTCAGGGTATATGACAGCTGGCTGGACAGTATTCGCGATCATTCCAGACTGCTCCAAATGAACCCGAGATACGCTGCTGTAATAGGCGAGCGTAATTATATCAAAGCGAGTCAAGCGCTCCAGTATGCAGGTTATGCAACAGACCCTTCCTATGCCGCCAAGCTCATAATCATTATCGAACAAAATGGCTTGACGAAGTACGATAAGGCAGTCATTAAGGAGGACAAGGAGGAGGACAGCTATATGATGAAACCGCAGGATGCCAATAAAATCATTGCTTTTCTATCCGCGGCTTGGGGCAGTACGGAAAATGCCTCAGCAAGAAAAGAATTCAACAGACTGGCCAATGAGCTGAGGAAAGCTTCCGGACAAAAGGTAGAATAGCACCATGAGGCAACTTTACGAATGGAGCTGTCAATTGGAGCTATCAATGAATGAAGCTAACATGAATGGAGCTCTCACGCAGGAAATTTTAACAAAGGGAACTTGTACAGAGAACTCTTGTGTTCCCTTATTTTTTTGAGATAAAAGATATTGCCTTTGTCCATATCAAGTGATACAATTCGTATCATATATGTTTTGTATCATACATAACGTATCGGGGAATAGCACCGGATAGCACCGAATTGCACGAATTGCTCTTTAGAAAGGGAAGTGGAAGTGATGAAGCGCAGGTGGACCTACATGGCTGTTTCAGTATTAGCGGGCGGTATATGCCTGGCAAGTTATTTGTATTGGCATTTGGAGCCTGAACGCCATTTTAACAAAGTGAACGTTCCTGTATTAGCTCTTCCGGCTAAACAGATGGGGCTTCAATTGGCAGTGCCGTGGAGAAGCTCGTTTGTAAGGGAGGAGAATAATCCTGCTGAGGCTGGTGCCTTGAACATGGGCGCAGCGGCAGCAGCAAACCCGGCTATGGCTGAGAAAGCAGACCCGGAGGGACCGAAAGCATTCAACGTGCTTATTTTGGGGATTGATGCCAGAAAAACAGAAAGCTCACGAAGCGATGTAATGATGGTGATGAGAGTCGTTCCAGCTGAGCGCAAGGTACATATTCTCTCTCTGCCACGCGATACCCGTGTTTCAATTAACGGTATTGGGTATACCAAAATCAATCACGCGCATATCCTGGGGGAGGTAGAGGGCGGTAATCGGGCAGGTACAGAAGCGGCCATCAAAGCAGTCAGCAATTTCCTGGACATTCCGATTAATTATTATATGAAAACGAACTTTCAAGGGTTTGAGAATGCGATCGATGCCATAGGAGGTGTGAAGGTTGAGGTTGAAAAGGAGCTTTATTTAAAAGCGGTTAATGTTACGCTGCATAAGGGAACACAGCTTATTGACGGCGAAATAGCACTCGGCTTGGTTAGGGAGCGATGGGCATTCCCGGACGGGGATTTCGGAAGGCAGGCCGAGCAGGCGAAAATACTGCGGAGTGTAGCCGAGGAGCTGCTGCAGCCCGAGCAGCTGCCGCGGGTGGCCGAGCTGCTAGCGAAAATCAAAAAGGATATTCTGGATACGAATTTCACGGATTCCGATTTGATTAGCCTCGCCTGGCTGTTTAAAGGAATGAAGTCGGACGAATTTCAGTACAAGCAAATTCCGGGACATGGCGGCTATGAAACCGATGCTTTGTCAAAGACGCGTTTATACTATTGGATTCCCGACATGGAGCAGGTGAAATCTCTTAAAGAAACCTATTTGAAATAAATACAAGCTATGCTATAATTTCTTTGATACGAATTGTATCTAAAAAATACGGATTTGAAAAGGGAAGGTGTATACCTGCATGCAAGTTGTCCAGCCCATTCGAGACCAGGAAAAAATCGAAGAAATTCAAGAAATACTGAAGCGGCAATCCATGAGAGACTGGCTGTTGTTCACGGTTGGTATTCATTCGGGATTGCATCTCAGCGACTTGCTGAAGCTAAGGGTAGGGGATTTGAAAGGTAAGAGCAAGGTGACCATTCAGGAAGGAAAGACAGGCAAGAGCAAGTCATTCCTTGTTTCCAGCCAGCTTCGTGATTGGGTTGAAGAATATGTCGTCCATATGGATGATTATGATTTTCTGTTTCCTTCGCAGCGGACAGGCAAGCCGATTAAGAGAATACGGGTATACCGTATTTTGAATGAAGCGGCCAAGCAAGCCGGGCTTCAGGATATTGGCACACACACGCTGCGCAAAACGTTCGGTTATCACTATTATCAAAAAACAAAAAATGTTTCCGTACTCCGCGAGCTTTTTAATCATTCTGCACCATCGGTCACTCTCAAGTACATAGGTATGCAGGCAGATAAAAGGCTCGCCGAGCTATGAGGGAAGCAGACAGGGGGAAGACCGCCTGGTTAGATACGAAATGTATCTTGGGTTATGTACATCGTAAAGCTTTATTAGCGGTTAAAGCTCTGGCCATTGTATATTGCTGTGCGCTTTGCTCTACTCTAAGGATCTCTCGGCTCTCACAAAAGCAATGAACCGCTTGGCTTCTTCTGCAGACAGTTTTCTGCCATCTACAGTTAAGGCGAATTTTTCCATAATGTTCTCATCAGAAAGCTCCAGGCTATCCACAAAATCCCTGACATCTTCATCCAGAACAGCTTCGGGATTATTAGATCTGTTTAACAAATAATCGGTAGAAACTTTAAAGAAGGAAGCAATTTTATTCATAGTCTCATAGTCAGGCTCTCTACGAGAGGTTTCATAATGTGAAAGTGCAGCCCTTGAAATGCCCAGCTTATTGGCAAGCTCTTCTTGGGTAAGTGCATGTTTTTCACGTAAGAGGGCAATTCTGTCCCCATATCTTATCATCTTTCATTTCCTCACATTTCAATTAGGAATATTAGTAGTATAACCACTAGTTTAGACTTATTATACCAGTGTTTTGTCTGATAACAAAATGAAAAATGCAGAATTTTCGCCTATTTTGTTGATACTTGAGGAAAAATATGCAGGATCAAGCCAAGCAGCCGCTGCTTGGAAGGAACCGAAATGAGAATAGGAGCTTCTTTATATTCCAAAGAAAGATAAAGATTGTGAAAATATGAAAAATCATAGAATTTTGCTTGACAAGATACGATATGTATCGTAAATTATTGATTAAAGATACATATCGTATCTAGTTAAACTATTTTCAAACGGAGGGTAAGATGGAACTTGAAATCAAGGATTACATCAAGATTATCCGGAAAAGATTGTGGCTCCTTCTAGCAATCGTGCTGTCAGCGAGTGTCGCCACCGGAATTATCAGCTACAACTTCATTCGACCCGTATACGGAGCAGATGTAAAGCTGATTGTCACGAAGGCAGAGGAGATTCAAGGCGCACAAGTCATCGACTATGGAAGCATTGATACCAATATCAAGCTCATCAATACATACAAGGAAATAATGAAGACACCAGCAATTATGAATAAAGTTGTTGAACAGTACCCTGAGCTCGGTCTGAGCTCGAAGCAGCTAATTGAAAAAGTGAATGTGAGCTCTGGGAACGAGAGTCAGGTCATGACGCTAAGTATGGAGGATCATTCTTATGTCCAGGCAGCCCGCATGGTGAATGCGATAGCGGAAGTGTTCAAAAATCAGATTCCGACCATTATGAAGGTGGACAATGTAACTATTCTAAATGAAGCTAACGAATACAGCGTCCCAGAGCCCATTAAACCTAATCCGCTAATGAACGTAGTGATTAGTTTGATTTTGTCCTTTATGCTGGCACTGGGAATTGTGATTATTCTCGAATATATGGATGATTCCATCAAAACGGAAGAAGATGTCAAGAGACGCTTGGGTGTTCCGACACTCGGCCTGATTTCCAAAATTAAATCCAAAGACATGAATACAAATTTGGCCATGAAAACACATAGAGAGGTAGGTGAATCCGCATATGTCAGTGCCAACCAGTAAAAATAAATACCTGCTGGTGACTAACACAAACCCTAAATCCATCATATCCGAATCCTATAAAACACTTAGAACGAACCTCACCTTTTCCGCGGTGGATCAAGCGATCAAGCGAATCCTCGTGACCTCATCACAGCCGGGTGAAGGGAAATCGACAACGATAGCCAATTTGGCGGTTACGTTTGCACAAGAGAATAAACGGGTGCTGCTCATTGATGCTGACCTGCGAAAGCCTGCGCTGCATCATTTTTTTGTCAAGTCGAACCGGTACGGCCTTACGAATGTTTTGATTAACCAAGGTCAGGCTGCCAGTTCTATCTTGGAGACGGACATTCCCAATTTATCCATAATCCCTTCGGGCCCCGTCCCGCCTAACCCGTCCGAGCTGCTTGCTTCCCAAAAAATGAAAGCCCTGCTTGAACAGCTAGATGCTGAATACGATTTAATCCTGATTGATTCGCCTCCTTCCTTGGCGGTAACCGATGCTCAGATTCTTTCAACCCTGTGCGATGGGGTGCTGCTGGTTGTCCATTACGGCAAGGTCAAGCAGCAGCTCGTCCAAAAGTCTTTGCTAGGGTTTGAACATGTCAAGGCGAGGGTGCTCGGTGTCGTTATTAACAATATAATGTCTCCAAAAGACGGTAGTTCATCTTACTATTATATGTGACAGGTTAGGAGTGAGAAGATGAATACGCAGTGGAAGGTTAGTTTGGATGAAAGTCGGATACAGCGCTCCTCTCGCACTTTGCAAGCTTACTTATGGATGAAGAGGCTTATGGATGTCGTATTAGTGAGTATAGGAATCATCCTGCTTATGCCGATTTTTGTTATGATTGCGCTGTTGATCAAACTGGATGACCCCAAAGGTGTTGTATTCTTTTATCAAATGAGATCGGGAAAAGACGGCAAGCCCTTCCGCATGTATAAGTTTCGTTCGATGGTAGCTAATGCCGAGGAGCTGCTTGCAGGTTTGATCGACAAAAATGAAGTACAGGGCCATATGTTCAAAATGAAGGATGATCCACGAATTACGAGAATCGGCAAATTTATCCGCAAAACAAGTCTGGACGAGCTCCCGCAGCTGCTGAATGTGCTTAGGGGAGAGATGAGTCTCGTTGGGCCAAGGCCACCGCTGCTTATGGAGGTTAAGCACTATTCCTCCTACCATATGCAGCGTTTGCGGGTTATACCAGGCTGTACAGGGCTTTGGCAAATAAGCGGACGCAGCAATTTGAACTTCGAACAGATGATTGAGCTGGATTTGCGGTATATCTCAGAGCGAAGTCTTTTTCTGGATATGAAAATAATTCTGAAGACATTCCGTGCACTATTAGGTGCCAAGGGTGCCTTTTGACAAAGAGAGGCGGGCGAATGATATGGACATGAACAAATTAAGCAAAATTTATGTGGCAGGCCATCGTGGACTTGTAGGATCTGCTATTTATCGCAAGCTGCAGGAAGAAGGCTTCGATAATCTTGTAGTCAGAACATCAGGTGAGCTGGATTTGAGAGACGATGAGCAAGTGAATGATTTTTTTGCGGAGCAGCGGATTGAATATGTATTTTTGGCTGCTGCCAAGGTGGGCGGTATTATGGCCAACCGGGAGCATCCCGTTGAATTTTTGCGAGATAATCTTTGTATTCAAAATAATGTCATCGACGCGGCGTATCAAACTGGAGTGAAGAAGCTGTTGTTTCTGGGCAGCACCTGCATTTACCCCAAGCTGGCACCACAACCGCTGAAGGAAGAGTATTTGCTGACTGGCGAGCTGGAGCCTACGAACGAACCTTATGCTGTAGCCAAAATTGCCGGTATTAAGCTTTGCCAAGCCTACAACCGCCAATATGGAACCCGCTTCATTTCCGTTATGCCTACGAATTTATATGGCCGAAATGACAACTATGATTTACAGCATTCACATGTGCTTCCTGCGCTGCTGCGAAAGTTTCATGAAGCGAAAGAGCAGGGCTTGCCTTTTGTGGAGATTTGGGGAAGTGGAGAGCCGAGAAGAGAATTTCTCTATGTCGATGATCTGGCCAATGCCTGTCTGTTCCTGATGGAGCACTATGAAAGCAGTGAGATTATTAACATCGGCTTAGGTGAAGATATTGCCATTCATGAACTGGCTGATAGGATCAGACAGGTTGTAGGGTACGAAGGAGCTATTCGTTATGATGCAAGTAAGCCGGACGGAACCCCAAGAAAGCTGGTTGATGTCAGTAAAATTAACGGGCTTGGGTGGAAAGCGGTTACCTCGTTAGATGAAGGTTTACAGCAAACCTATACATGGTTTCTACACAATCAGGCGCCAGTCAAAAATATACTGCTGGGGATTTAGAATAGGAGGCCATTATGAAAAAAGCACTGATTACAGGCGTGACAGGGCAGGATGGATCGTATTTAGCTGAGCTATTGCTGCAAAAAGGCTACAAAGTCTACGGGCTGAGACGCCGAACAAGCACGCCAAATTATGAAAATGTAGAGGCCTTCAAGCATGAAATTGAATGGATATCTGGTGATTTAACGGATTTGTCTTCTTTAATAGAGGCGATTCAGGTCTCAAAGGCGGATGAGGTTTATAATCTGGGGGCCCAGTCCTTCGTGGAGGCTTCCTGGCCGCAGCCCTTGCTTACAGGGCAAATAACAGCTCTCGGCGTGACCCATATATTGGAGGCTGTGCGCATTGCAAGACCGCAGGCGAAGTTCTATCAAGCATCCAGCAGTGAAATGTTCGGCAAGGTGGTGGAAACGCCGCAAAAAGAAAGCACCCCTTTTTATCCGCGAAGCCCCTATGGTGTTTCCAAGGTATATGGTCATTGGATAACGGTGAACTATCGCGAAAGCTTCGATTTATTCGCCAGCTCAGGCATTTTGTTCAATCATGAATCACCGCGGAGAGGCATTGAGTTTGTCAGCCGTAAGGTAACGGATGGTGTGGCCAGAATCAAGCTGGGCTTGCAGAAGGAACTGAGAATGGGCAATCTGGACGCCAAGCGGGATTGGGGCTTTGCCGGAGACTTCGTCAAGGCGATGTGGCTTATGCTGCAGCAGGACACGGCAGACGATTACGTGATTGCTACCGGAGAGCTGCATACGGTAAGGGAACTACTGGAGACGGCTTTCTCACATGTCGACTTGAATTATGAGGATCATGTGGTGATTGATCCCAAATTTATTCGTCCTGCGGAGGTAGATCTACTGCTAGGCGATTGCAGTAAGGCGCAGGAAAAGCTGGGCTGGAGGCAGGAAGTGAGCTTCCAGGAGATGATCCGGATCATGGTGGAAGCTGATCTGCAGCGGGTGGAATGGGCAATGAAGAGCAGATTGATTCCTGTAGTTTAAGCCATGCGGAAATCCACAGGGAAGAACGGGGAATGAACGTGTCACGGAAAACCCAGAAGATATTGCTATATAGCATTAATTTCACTCCGGAGCTTACGGGAATAGGCAAATACAACGGGGAAATGGTCCGCTGGCTGACCAGTCAGGGATACGAAGTGCGAGTAGTTACGGTGCCGCCTTATTATCCGCAATGGAAAGTGCAAAGCGGTTACTCGGCTGGTAAGTATCGCAAAGAACAGATCGACGGAGCCGAAGTATGGCGGTGTCCGGTCTGGGTTCCCAGGCAGGCGTCGGGGCTGAAGCGGATTATGCACCTTGCCTCCTTTGCTGTTTCCAGCCTGCCGGTTATGCTGGTGCAGATGCTGTGGAGGCCCCAGCTGATGCTGGTTGTTGAACCGCCGCTTGCTATCTCTCCGGCGGCTCTTATCCTAGCCAAAATATTCAGGATCAAAGCATGGCTTCATGTGCAGGACTTTGAAGTAGACGCTGCATTTGATCTGGGGCTGTTGCCGAAGAAAAAGTTCCTGAAGGCAGTCATCACAGGTATGGAATCAAAATTAATGCAGGGATTCAATAGGGTATCTACGATTTCTCAGCCGATGCTGAGCCGCTTGCAAAGCAAGAGAGTGCCGGATAAGAACCTTGTTTATTTTCCCAATTGGGTGGACACAACGGCTATTTATCCTTTGCCGGAGCAGACAAGCTTTCGGCGGGAGCTGGGTTTGGATCAGAACGACTTTATAGTGCTCTATTCAGGCAATATGGGAGCCAAGCAGGGGCTGGAGATTTTGCTGGATGCAGCGGAGAAGCTCCAGCCTTACAAGCGTATTCAGTTTCTGTTATGCGGAGACGGTCAGGTTAAGGAGACTCTGATCCAGCTCGCAGCAAAGAGGAAGCTGACCAATATCAGATTCCTTCCTCTACAGCCTCTGGACAAATTAAATGAGCTGTTGAATACGGCTGATGTACATACCCTGATCCAGAAGCAGAGCATATCCGATCTGGTTATGCCATCCAAGCTAACCGGGATGCTGGCAAGCGGACGTCCGGTTATTGCTACGGCTGAGGAGGATACGGCCGTATACAATGCCATTATGGAAGCAGAAGCCGGATGGCTTGTACCTCCTGGTGATGCAGAAGGACTGGCGGAGTGCTTGCTGAGGATGTGCTATTCCAAAAGTACATGCAGCAAGCTTGGCCGGCAAGCCCGCGAATATGCTGTCCGGGAATTGAGCATGGAATCTATTATGAAGGATTTCGAGGTTTCGTTTTCCGGCATGTTTGATGCCGGGCAAACTATGCATGAAGAAAGGCTTTTGGAGCGATGAACGGTATGATTACAGAAGCAGAAGTGGATGAAGGCATGGATATGAACACGGGGATGTTTACGAATGTGGATGACGCTATGCAAGTGAATCTGGACAGGCATAATGCTCCTCAAAGTAACAGAGTTAGACTGGACCTCTACACCCAGGAAGGGTATTCAAGGGGAAGGAACGGCTTTGTTGTTCTTTTATGGTGGTTCGTGCAAGGGACGTTATTTCGCTTTTCACTCCACACTATGAATGGTTGGAGAAGAGCATTGCTGCGCTTGTTTGGCGCCCAAATTGGCAGTGGAGTGAGAATTCGTCCATCGGCGACTTTTACCTACCCATGGAAGGTTTCGATCGATGATTTTTCCTGGGTAGGCGATGGGGTGGAATTCTACAGTCTGGATAAGATCTCAGTAGGGAAGCACTGCGTGATTTCTCAGAAAAGCTATCTATGTACGGGCAGCCATGATCTCACAGATATTCAATTCGGATTAATAACCAAGCCTATTCGCATCATGGATGGCGCCTGGGTGGCGAGTGATGTATTTGTATATCCAGGGGTAACGATAGGAGAAATGGCTGTAGCTGCTGCCAGGAGCACGATTGTAAAGGATATTCCTGGTGGTGAAATTCACGCTGGAGCTCCCGCCAAGTATTTCAAGCAGCGTCTTTTTCAAATACCGGTTGTAGAGAAGGGAAGGGAATTATGAAGGTTGCTCTGTTATCTGGCGGTTCGGGAAAGCGTTTATGGCCATTATCTAATGAGGCGCGGTCGAAGCAGTTTCTAAAGATGCTGATGAATGAACAAGGGGAAATGGAGTCGATGGTGCAGCGTGTATGGCGTCAGCTGGAATCAGCCGGCTTGGTGCAGCATGCGCTGATTGCCACAGGGAAAGGCCAGGTGGACATCCTTACAAACCAGCTGGGGGACAAAGGGAGAATTGTCGTCGAGCCGCAGCGGAGGGATACGTTTCCCGCTATTGCGTTGATTGCCACTTACTTATACTCCATTGTTGGAACAAGCTTGAATGAAGTAGTTGCTGTACTGCCAGTAGACCCTTATGTAGAAAGCGATTTTTTTGAAAAGCTGAAGGATTTGGAAACTATTGTTCATGAATCTCGGGCAGATATTGCGTTAATCGGCGTAAAGCCAACGTATCCTTCAGAAAAATATGGCTATATCGTACCGGATTGCAACAGACTTGAGGAGGAGAATTGTCAGGACGGTGGCTGCAGCAACGGGAGCAACAGCAGCAACAGCAACAACAATAGCTACAGCAGGGTGAGTCATTTCAAGGAGAAGCCCTGCGAGGAAGAGGCCAAAAGCCTGATTGCTGAAGGTGCATTTTGGAACTGTGGCGTATTTGCCTTTAAGCTTAATTATTTGATTAATTTGCTGATTGAAAAGGGCTACCCGATCCAATTCGAGGAAATGCTCAGACAGTATGACAAGCTGCCTCAGATCAGCTTTGACTATGAGGTCTTGGAGAAGGCGAATCACATTGCCGTGCTGCCTTACGAGGGCTGTTGGAAGGATCTGGGCACATGGAATACACTGACTGAAGAGATGAGTGTGAACCTGGTCGGAAGAGGTCTGATTTGTGAAGAGTCGGCAAATACACACGTCGTTAATGAGCTCGATATGCTGGTAACTGTAATTGGCGTATCCGATATTGTAGTTGCAGCAAGCCCGGACGGGATTCTTGTCACGGACAAAGCGAGCAGCTCCAGGCTGAAGGAAATGCTCACAAGCATTGAGCAACGTCCGATGTATGAAGAGCGCCGATGGGGCAGCTACCGGGTGATGGATTATAAGCGATCGGAGAATGGGCAGGAAGCCATTACCAAGCTTGTGCAGATAAAAGCCGGGCAAAGTCTGAGTTATCATCTGCATCTGAATCGCAGCGAATGCTGGACGATCATTACCGGGAGCGGGGAATTCGTCTTTAACAATGAATTTCTTTTCGTCAATCCTGGGGATGTGCTGCAAATTCCCGCTGGAACCTTACATAGCATTCGCGCACTGAGTGATATCGAATTTATCGAAGTTCAGCTTGGCGAGAAATTGGAGCTGGAGGATATTATCCGATTGTTCACGAGCTGGACGGAAATTGAGGAGCGCTGCCGCATGGGGCGGTTATAGGGGGGGCAAGTTAATCTGCATAACAACCTACGTAACAAAGCTCAATATTGGCTTAAATGTTCATTAAAGAAGGCACCCGCCAGCTACAGCTCGCGGATGCCTTCTTTAATGAGCTTACGCAGGGAGGGAACCTTGCTGGCCGGGCCGTCTGTTTGGCCTTGGTGATCTGGACGATTAACTCACCCGCTCAAACTGAATGCCTATCCCGAGAGTCCGAAATAGGTTTTTCATCGTTCGGGAAGCATTATCGAGATTTAACGATGTTTTTCATCGTTAAAAGAGGCCGGATGGCCTCTTTGGGTGGATATATGGGATTTTAACGATGTTTTTCATTGTTAAAGTAGGTTGTGGAGACGACCCCGCGCATTTAACGATGAAAAACATCGTTAAAGCAGCAGTTCCTCTCGGTTGCGCGCGCTGGCGGGGAAGCTTTTTCATTCCCAGCGCTTTGCCGGCTAGAAAGTCTCCTCCAGCCAGGAGAAAAGCCCTTGCTGGCTGTCCGTTTGAACTTGGTGTTCGTGCGAATGTAGCTGAGGGAGGGGAGGGCTGTGGGTGGAAGAGCGATAGCGTCCGCATTTAAAGATTTGTTCCACCATCTATATCTATTTCATTCAAGGGAACAAATCTTTAACAGCGGCTGGAGCCTACAGTCCTTCCCTCCCGCAACGCTCCTAAGCCCCGAACATGCTCCTCAAAGGACACCGCAAGGGATTTTGCTCATCCGATTTGACCGACGATCGCTTTCATGGCTTCCACGGGGAGGGGATCGCACTTTCTTAGCAAGTCTTTCTCTGTCAGCAGTAAAGCTGTTTCGTTCAGCTCGGGTGCCAGCTTGTTGATTTTATTGGCAATATCGATTAAATCGTGGTTCCCGTCGCTGAAAGCGAGCAGGTTAGTGATCATCGACACTTCGTCTTTTTCCTTAGCTCCGCGAGTGCCGCCTACGGATGGATACAGCCCTCTTTTATCCAGCTTAGGTTCGCAATGAATGTGTGTGCTCTTGTAGGTTTCGTTGGCTTCAATCGTTTGAATAATGCTAATGTAGGTGTCAACGGCTTCCTTCATTGCTTTTTCCGAAATCAGCTCACGGTTATCCAGCGAGGTGTGATATTCAGGGTAATCACCATACATGGTTTTCATTAAGCTGCCGACCGGGAGGTTGAATGCTTGACTGCAGTACTGCCGCTCATCGCTGCCGAAGGGTGACCACTCCAGTATTTTGGAGCTTGCAGCCGTTTTATGAAGTACGTGCAGCGCTGCCTTATCGGCGAGGGTGTCGCCTCTTTTGCTTTTTTTATAGGTGAATGACTCTCCGTGACCTACACATGTGACCACATAGCCTGCTGCTACATTTTCTTTGAGTTTTTCCCCGTGCTGGCTGAGGTAAGCGATAGAGCCTATCGTTTCAGGAACATATAAGAACCTGTAGCTGTATTTCAAATTTTCTTGCTCCAGTAAGTATTGATAAATGAAGGTTTGCACAATAGGGCCGGACAGCTCATTAACTGCCATAGAAGGATGGCACACATAGGTGGAAAATAAGATCTCCTGATCCGTCTCTCCCTGAATAAAGCCTTCTCCAATGGTCAGGCTGCCTGGCTCCATGGAAGTATCGATAACGACCTCATACTCATCATCGGTGAATTCACCAAGCCTGTCATGCTGCACGCAAAAGCCCCAGTTTTCTTTATAGTAGGAAGTCACGTAGGGGATCGCAAGCGGCATATCCGGAAGCGTGTGCAGATGCCTCATTAATTGCTGTTTCGAAAAGGTGCCCCACACCGGAACGCTGTAGCCTACAAGGTGGAGATTATGGTCCTTAATATCTAATATTGTTTTCCCTCTGCTGTCCTTAATGTAAGCTTCCTTGATATTCCACTCTTTAGGTATCGTCCAGTCGAAGCACTCCATTCCTGTCGGATATTCATACTGCTTGATCGGAACCAGCTCATCTAAAATAGACAATGTTTTCCTAACCCCGTCACCGGTAATGCTTCTGTGGATGGGGAAGAGTTTATCAAATAAATTCATGTACATGGATTAGAGCCCTCCTTAAAGTTTTGCGCAGCAAAACTGGCATCGTAAGCGTCATCTCTGAGTTTTGCGCAGCAAAGCTGGCTTCGTAAGCATAATCTCTGAGTTTTGCGCAGCAAAGCTGGTATCATAAGCATAAGTTAAAAATCATGGTCGCCCCCGACAACACCCGAGCTGCTTTCACTCAAATAGTAGGTGGCCAGGTAGGGGTTTGCCGAAATGGCGGTGTACCAGCCGATATGTCCTCTGAAAAAAATCTGCAGCTCTTCGTCCTCACTCAAGCGAATATATTCTGTGCCGTTAGGCGCTATATACATATGACGGATAAGCGTATTGGTATCCGCCTCGCGATAGAAGGTAAGCTGGACTTCAGCTTCTTTGTCGTATTGGATGATCGGCGCGCTGTTCACGAGCCATACAACGCTGTCAGCCTGATCTGCAAGAACGGGAGCCCAATGAAAGCTGCGCTTTTTTTGCTCCAGCCGGGGATTCCATACCTCCATGTTTTTGCAAATGTTGCAGGGGAGGGCTGCTGCGTTAATGCCGTAATCGAGCCCGATTTTAATGCGCGCGGGCAGTCTGCTGCCTTGGACGGGTCTGGCTATAAGTTTGGCCCCTTTTGCCTGCTCCTGGACAATGCCGAGGCGGCTGCAGATGGACTTAAGCTCGATGATTTCCATCCTGCCCCCGGGGGAAAGAAGATGCCGGGTTTGAAGCTCTGCAGCCAGCAAGGTGCCGTTCGAGGAATAGATCTCCACATCCAGCTCAAATTCGGAGGGGGAATAGATGGGATAAAGATGAACATTTGTAAAGCGCTCGTCCAGAATGGAGAGTGGGATCATCAGACTGGCTCCATGATAACCGGAATCCGTCTGGGCCTCGTCCCAATAGTCAGAGTCTGAATCGGCACCAGAGCAGTCATAATAAGTATGCGTAACGCTTACTGCGTTGAGCGATTTCTGATAATTGCCAGCAATAATTCTGGGAAAAACCCACTTCACATCGAAGGTTATTTTGGCGGTTCCCGGCATCCCGTCTAGAAAGCCCAGGAGATCCAGGCTGTGGCTGGGATAGATCATTGTGGTCTGATAAGGAAGAAGCTCAGGGATCAGCAGCTCCTGCTCAAGCACTTCCTGACGATGATTGTAAAACAGCATTTTAACCGTACCCTCATTCACTTGCTCAAAGCCATTAATAAAAGTAAAAAAGGGTTCACGGTCATCCGTTACATAAATCGTAAAGCCTGCCTCGGGAACCATCACTTCCAAGTTGCTGCTGCGATCCTCAATATCATTGAAAATGCGCTGTGAAGTATGCACGACGCTGCTGAAGCCAGGGCCGTAATAATTGACCACAACTGCTGGATAAGGAAAGACCAAATCATGTGCAGAGAAGAACTCAACCTCGAGGCTTCCCAAAAATTCGATATGCTCCTCCAGGTCCAGCTTCTTTAGAAGCTCGCTGAATTCAATGCGGTATGCCCTTGGCTCTTCGATTAGTTTGTTAGAGCGATACAGGATGTCACCGTCACTGGTTCTAAGTGTTACCACCGAATGAATTTGTCCAATACTGCGCTTAATCATCCAATAGCCCAAATAACATATACGGGTCGTGATTCCCGGCAAATGGATCACCGGGAAGATGGCTGACGAGCGAAACGTCGGCTTGCGGAACGTTGCCGTGATCGCATGACCTGAGAGCTGCTGCAGATGGTGCTGATAGCTTCTCATTGCACAGCCTCCACCAGCACCTTATCCAAAGGGGCTATCTGGGATGCCAACGGCCGGGTGGTAGCCAGCTGGTGCTTGCAAAGCTGATTGACGAAGGATTTCACGAACTGGTAATCAGCACCGATAAGGTGGGCTATCTCCAGGCAGCTGCGCTCGCCATTCATCCAGATTTGTGCCTCCTGCAGATGGCTGTATCCTTTCTGATTCAGCTTGGGATCTATGTACAGATTATATTTGCTTAAATATAGCGGTCCTTTGTAGGTGAGAGAAGGTATGCAGTCTGTTTCGAAAATATCGATGATTTG
The DNA here is from genome assembly GCF_017874215.1 of Paenibacillus eucommiae. Classification (GTDB taxonomy): domain Bacteria; phylum Bacillota; class Bacilli; order Paenibacillales; family NBRC-103111; genus Paenibacillus_AI; species Paenibacillus_AI eucommiae. Next base: position 122,450 of record NZ_JAGGLB010000022.1, on the reverse strand, counting down.
CTGCAGAACGCGAAGTGACTCCTCAAGCTTGCCAAAGTCGCAATGGCTGAGGTTATCAAGCTCCGTGTGATAATACTCAAAAGGATGCCGGCTCATGCCGACTGTAGGAATTTCAAAGCCAGGCCCATCATAAAACATCTCATCATTACCATACAAGCCCCGATAAGAAGCTTCTCTGAAATTATCATCATATGCCTTCAGCACATTTCGTGTTATACGGTCAATGTAGCTGTCCCGGGAATGAGATTGGGAAAAAGAAAGCGGGTGAGAATTGCCCATCATATCCAGGTAGAGACCATATTTTAAATGACTGATATGGTTACCGTATTGCAGAATTGCAGCCGCCGCATAATATTCGGGCCCCAGAATGAGGCGGTAAGTATACCTGCGGCTGGGCAGCTCCTGCAAATAACGGAACAGCTCAAGCAGCAGCGCAATGGAGGCGATCCCATCGTTAACTTGCCCGGGATGGCAGGTATGAGCAGCCAGGAAAACCGTATCCGGAAGCTCGCCGGGGAGTATCCAATCGATCAGATCGCAGGTTCCGGAGCCGAATTCCGTAACGATATGCACCCGGTAGGTTTCATCGCTAAGCTTCTTCACAGTGTCGTAAGAAAGGCTGAAGCCCCAGTCCTGCTTCTCTCCAAGCTGATACTGCCAGCGGTTCTCATACAGCAGAGTGTCCGTATATTTCGGATGATCAGATATATGCGCAAGCAGTTCTTCACGGGATATCAAGCCAGAGAAGGAGGCCGAGTAGGCTTTCAGATAAATCGGATGTACATGGAAGTCGGCGATTCTTTCCCCGCTTAAAGTTTCTATGTAAGCTTCGTGCACCGTCCATTTATCCGGTATGACCCAGGTCAGGCAATCGGTCCCGGAGGGCAGGGACAGTACATCCAGCTTAAGCTGTGCGGCAAGCTCCCTGACGAAGAAGCTGGTATCATCACTGACGGGCACCCGATTGAGCATATAATATTTTTCAATAAAATCGTACATGCGCTGCTGGAGCGAATTTGTAATCACGGTCATTCCTCCTTAGAGTGTTGCGTTTCACTTCTGGCTCACAAATGCATTGATTTCATACCATTCCTCATGTTCTCTCATTAGAGAAAGCATATCTTCCAGCGTAAAATGCGGATTTACAGGATACAGGGTTTGGATGATATTGGAGACGAGCTGGAAGTCCTCGATGGTGTCTACCGTCCAGCGATGACGGCTTTCATTTTCATTATTGCGAAAGTTACCCAATGTGAAGCGACCCGCATTACGATAAAGAAAGGGGGTCACATGCTCCCGGTCATAATCCAGAAAAGCTTCGTGATGCGCTATATGAAGAGCGTCAATGGAGAATACCTCTGTATCCATTCCGCGAGGATAAGTTCGATCAATGAAATTGGACACATAATCGTAGTGATGACGATACTGCATATAATAACGAATAATTTCATCTAAAATATGCGGGTCGATCACAGGGCAATCAGCCGTCAACCGGACAATCACATCGGCCTTAAAGGCCACTGCAGCGCCATAATACCTGGACAGGACATCCTCTTCGGATCCGCGATAGTAGGGAAGGTCCAGCTTTCTGCAAATATCAACAATGGACTCGTCAATCTGATTTGTTGTTGTAGCAATAATAATTTCATTGATTTCTCTCGATCTGCTTACTCTCTCAAGTTGGTATTCAATCAGACTTTTATTCATCACCTGCTTCAATACTTTTCCCGGGAGTCTGGATGAATTCATGCGCGCTTGGATAATGGCCGCTACTTTCATGCTGTCACACCTCTTCTTTCAAAATAATTTCTACATAATCTCTATCTATCCCGATACAAACTATCCCGATACAAATCGTATTTTAATAGATACAAAATGTATCATATCTATTAATTTATACATGATTGTGCAAACTGTCAATCCCTAAATGTTGTAATAAAAAAAACCTTGACTAGATACTAAATGTATCATAAATTAGAGTTATAGTATACATATCGTATCCAAAAAGGAGACAAGCCGCATGGAAATGGATGGTAAAGTCGTACTAATTACAGGCGGGACAGGCTCGTTCGGCAAGAAGTTTGTAGAACATATGCTGCAAACCGATGTAAGGAAGCTTATTATTTTCAGCCGGGATGAACTGAAGCAATACGAAATGAGCCAGGAATACAAGGATTCCAGACTGCGTTTCTTTATTGGAGATGTCAGGGATCTGGACCGTCTGAACCGGGCCTTCGATGGCGTTGATGTCGTCATTCATGCGGCTGCTCTCAAGCATGTGATCGCATGCGAATATAACCCCTTCGAAGCGGTCAAAACGAATATTTTAGGTGCACAAAATGTGATTGAAGCAGCTATTAACCAAGGCGTTAGAAGAGTAATAGCCTTAAGCACGGATAAAGCGGCTAATCCGGTCAATCTGTACGGCGCAACCAAGCTGGCATCGGACAAGCTGTTTGTTGCGGCTAATTCCTATTCCGGAACGAAGGATACACGGTTTGCGGTTGTGCGTTATGGCAACGTAGTCGGAAGCAGAGGGAGCGTGATCCCTTTTTTCCATAAGCAGAAAAAAACAGGGAGACTGCCGATTACCGATGAGCGCATGACCAGATTCTGGATCACCCTCGATCAAGGTGTGCAGTTCGTTAAGGAGAGCCTGAAGCGGATGAAGGGCGGAGAGATTTTTGTGCCCAAAATTCCTACAGTGAAAATCGTCGATCTGGCTTATACGATGGCTCCTGAATGTATATTTGAATACATCGGAATTCGTCCGGGTGAGAAGCTTCATGAATTTATGATTACGGAGGATGACGCCCGCAGAACGGTTGAATTCGATACTTATTATGTCATTCAGCCGGAATTTCCCTGGTGGCTGGATGGCGAAGAGCCATATGGAGGGACTCCGATCCGGGAGCATTTCAGCTATGCCAGCGATACGAATCCGCAGTGGTTGTCACAGGACGAGATCAAAGAATATTTGGGAGAATACCGATGAGCAGCCTTACTAGCGGTTTGAAGAGAGAAACCTGGCTGCCCTACGGACGTCAATGGATCGACGAAGCGGATATTCAGGCGGTCACAGCCGTGCTTAGAAGTGATTACCTGACGACAGGTCCGAAAATCGAGGCCTTCGAAAGCAAGCTTGCCCGCCAGGTGGGGGCGAAGTATGCCGTGGCTTTTGCGAATGGAACGGCCGCTTTGCATGGTGCATGCTGTGCTGCGGGTATTGGCCCGGGAGATGAAGTTATTACGAGCCCGCTTACCTTCGCAGCGAGCGCCAACTGTGTGCTGTATCAGCAGGCCACCCCTGTGTTTGCCGATATTGACGCAAGTACCTATAACCTTGATCCCGCCAAGACAGCCGAACTTATCAATAGTCGTACAAAAGCAATTATTCCCGTTGATTTTACAGGGCAACCCGCTGATTTGCGCACAATAAGGGCGCTTGCCCATGAACATGGTTTGCTCGTGATTGAGGATGCCGCCCATGCTTTGGGTGCTTTTTATGAGGGTGAGCCTGTAGGCGGTATCAGTGATATGACGATGTTCAGCCTGCATCCGGTCAAGCATATTACATCGGGTGAAGGGGGCATCATCACTACGAATAGCGAAGATTTGTACGAGAAGCTGCTGCAGTTCCGCTGCCACGGGATTGTGCGGGAGCGGGCCAAGCTTATCCATGAAGCACACGGGCCCTGGTATCATGAGATGCAGTCGCTTGGCTACAACTACCGGATGACAGATTTGCAGGCGGCTCTGGCGGAGAGTCAATTAGAGAAGCTGCCTATGTTTGTAGCTAAAAGAAGAGAAATTGCCACTCAATATGATGAAGCTTTCGGAGCGATGAAAGTCTTGCAAATTCCTTGGCAAAGCAGCGAAGGCGTTTCCAGCTGGCATCTGTACGTGATCCAGCTGCGGCTGGAGCAGCTTAGCGCCGGCCGCAAACAAATCTTCGAGGAGCTTATAGCGCTAAATATTGGCGTTAATGTTCACTATATTCCCGTTTATTATCACCCGTATTATGAGCAGCTGGGCTATTCCCGGGGACTATGTCCGCAGGCTGAAAGATTGTATGAGCGGATATTAACGCTGCCTTTGTTTCCAGCGATGACAGCTGCTGATGTGCGGGATGTAATAGCTGCCGTCAAGGGAGTGACTGAGAGGTACGCATGCTAGTTTATTTTCGCGCGGATGCTTCTTTGCAAATCGGCAGTGGTCATATTATGCGCTGCTTGTCGCTGGCTGAGCAGCTGCGCAAACAGGGTGCGGACGTCCTCTTTTTGTGCCGGGATTTAGAAGGAAACCTGGCTGTTTATTTAACTGGCAAGGGATATCACGTCGTTATGTTACCGGCACAAAACGAAAGCGGGACGAAGGCGGAAAATTTGGGGAGTGATATTAATCCCGCAGAGCGCTTCTACACAGGGAGCCCTCCCCATGAAAGCTGGCTCGGGGTGCCGTGGAGTGTGGATCGGGATCAAACGATTGTACGTTTGCAGGAAGAGACCAGAAAGGTCGACTGGTTCATTATTGATCATTACGCGCTGGATGCCAAATATGAGCAAGCTATCCGGCCTTATATAGGTAAATTGATGGTGATCGATGATTTGGCTGACCGCGATCATGCCTGCGACCTGCTGCTGGATCATAATTACTATGCGGATATGGGTTCCAGATACGAAGGATGGCTTCCGGGATCATGCAGAACATTACTGGGACCCTCCTATGCATTATTAAGACTTGAATTTCGGGAAGCTAAAGCTTCTGCCGTAAGGCGGGACGGACAGGTCAGAAACATCCTGTTATCGTTTGGCGGAGTAGATTTAACGAATGAAACCCTGAAAGCCTTATATGCGCTGCAGCCGCTCGTTCGTCACGATATGCAAATAGAGGTTATCCTCGGGAAGCTGAACCCCCATGCGGAGGCGGTAGCTGAGCTGTGCCAGCAAATCCCGGGATGCAGGGTTTACGTCAACGTGGACAATATGACGGAGTTTATGGCAGGCGTGGATCTGGCTATCGGAGCGGGCGGCACGACGACCTGGGAAAGATGCTGCCTGGGATTGCCAAGCGTAATCATTACAACAGCAGGCAACCAGGAGAGGCTGACGGAGCACATAGCCAGAACCGATGCCATCTGCTATCTTGGCAAATCGGACGAGGTAACACCACCCCAAATAAGGGAAGCTGTTGAACGGATTATGCGCAGTCCGCAAGCCTATCTCCACATGTCGGCGTGTGCTGCAGCATTGGTCGATGGTCTTGGTACAGAGCGGGTAGTCAAGGTGCTGAAGGAGCTGAGAGAGGGGCTGGGCGTGTGAATTACCGCATTACCATAGTGACAGACAAAAATAATTGGATTAATACTTATATGCCTCAGTGGATAGAAGCTCTTGAGCCATCGACCCGCGAGGTGGACTGGGTTCACGATGCCGCGCAGATGAAGCACGGTGATATCGCGTTCTACCTGGGCTGTGAGCAGATTGTAACGCGGCAGCAGTTGGATTTACATACGCATAACCTGGTCGTGCACGCCAGCGATTTGCCGCAAGGCAAAGGCTGGTCCCCCCTAACCTGGAAAATACTGCAGGGAGAGCACCGCATCCCTGTCGTCCTGTTCGAAGCGGCAGAGCAGGTGGACAGCGGCCCTGTTTATCTGAAGCATACGATGGAGTTTGCCGGCCACGAGCTGCTTGGCGAGCTTCGCGCCGTACTGGCAGCGACGACCCTAAAGCTGTGCAGTGAATTTATCGGGCGGTATCCGGCGATTGTGAAGGAAGCACAGGAGCAACAGGGGGAAGCCAGCTTCTATCCCAAGCGGACACCGCAGGATAGCCGGCTGAATCCGGAGAGCTCGATCCAGGAGCAGTTCGCTTTATTCAGAGTTGCTGACAATGAGAGGTATCCCTGCTTTTTTGAGCTTGGCGGAGAGACTTATATATTAAAAATCGAAAAAAAAGGTTGAGAGGCATATGCGGGAAATACAATTGGGTGGCCGTAAAGTGGGGAGGGAGTATCCTCCCCTGATCATTGCAGAAATGTCAGGCAATCATAACCAGTCCCTGGAGGCAGCCTTAAGCATTGTTGACGCTGCTGCGGAGGCTGGAGCGCATGCGTTAAAGCTGCAAACCTATACCGCGGATTTGATGACATTAAATTTGGAGCATGGCGATTTCCATATCGGGGATCCGGACAGCTTATGGAAGGGACAATCCTTATACAAGCTGTATGAGCAAGCTTATACGCCATGGGAATGGCACAAGCCGATCTTTGAGCGCTGCAGGCAGAAGGGCATCATTCCGTTCAGCACCCCGTTTCACCGTAAAGCAGTTGATTATTTGGAGCAGCTGGATGTTCCCTTCTACAAAATCGCCTCCTTCGAAAATAACGATATTCCTCTGATTCAGTATGCCGCCGCAACAGGAAAGCCGCTCATTATTTCAACAGGCATGGCCACTTTGGCAGAGCTGGAGGAAACCGTTAAGGCTGCGCGTGAAGCGGGGTGCACGCAGCTTGTTCTACTGAAATGCACGAGCTCCTATCCTGCCACTCCTGCCGACAGTAATATCAATACGATTCCGCATATGAGAGAGCTGTTCGATTGTGAGGTTGGTTTATCCGATCATACGTTAGGTATCGGGGTCGCGGTAGCGAGTGTAGCTCTTGGAGCTTCTGTTATTGAAAAGCATTTCACTTTATCGCGCGCTGACGGCGGCGTGGATGCGGCATTCTCGCTGGAACCGGAGGAAATGCGGCAGCTTGTTTCTGAATCGGAGCGGGCGTGGCAGGCTATGGGTAAAATTTGCTACGAGCGCACTGAGAAAGAAGCCAGCTCCCTTAAGTTTCGGCGGTCCCTCTACATCAGTCAGGATATGGGTGCAGGGGATACGCTCAGCGAAGAAAATGTAAGGATCGTTCGGCCGGGCTATGGTCTGGCACCCAAGTACATTGATTTATTTCTCGGAAAAAAAGTTTCCAAAGCTGCCAAAGCGGGAACTCCCCTGAGCTGGGATATCCTGTAATTCACAAAATCTGCAAGTGGAGCAGGAGATGGAATAGAGCATGAGTGAAGCTTTATCCGGCAAAAGGCTTTTTGTTTGTACAAAGCCCTATCAGTATATGATTGCCAGATTGATTAAACAAGGCTGCAGCTTTGGGGATTGTGATATTTTAATCCTGAATCATTTTTTTGAAGCTGCTGATTTTTGTCAGAAGGCCAGAGATGCTGGTGTGTGGAACAAGGTCATGTTTGTTGATGATGTAATGCTGGATGATTATAAGCGGAAGCTTAATCCTGTAGAGAAATTCTTTTTCTATAGATCCTGGAAGAAGCTGCTGCCTTCTATGCTGTCGGATATATCGATGTATTCGGAGGTTTTCCTGGCTCACGATACGGTGACGGTGGAATATGCCATCATGCGGAAATTCAGCGGGGAAGGAAAAGAAGTAACGGTGTATGAAGAGGGCTATGGCAATTACATCAATAACAGCACCCATACAAGCTTTTTTATGAAATTGTTAAAAAGATGCTCGCCCTGGCTGGGACTTCCCGGCGGATACATTGGAAGCCTAAGATGGGTCGACTCGGTATGGGTTCAACGGCCAGGTCTGATTGTTGGAAATGCGCGCAATCCGCTGCGGCTCAAAGCGAAGCAATTGCCTCTGTATTTGAGAGATTTCCTGCTCATACCGGAGATTGCCAGCGAATTGTACACGATGTACCCGGTTTTAGCTGAAATGGATGCTTGGGTTCAAGGGTGTGATGTCATATCTGTAGTACTCACAGAGTCTTGGCATGATCAGATTCCCGACAGGCACCGGTACATGCACCAGGTAGTAGATAAGGTGAACGAAAGTCTGGGTGATTGGAAATCACCGATATTTTTTAAGCAGCATCCTGGAGAGCGGACTTCGATGGAGCGGTTCTCTCCACAGGTTTCCATCATTCCGAAGCAGCTGCCTTTCGAGCTCTTATATTTGGTTATGACCAAAAATCATATCCGGCAGTTGAACTTGTTCTCGTTTGGCAGCACGGCCATATTGAATTTATACGATTTGTGCAGAAATGAAGACAATCTGAGCATTTATTTGTTCGGCAGTATGGGAAAGACAGAGGATTATCAAATTTTATTTCCGCTTTTTTGCGAGCTGGCGACGAAATATCAGGTTCAGTACAAGGTTGTATAGGAAGGCAGAAAGTTAGAAGTTAGAAGTTAGAAGTTAGAAGTTAGAAAGCTAGAAAGCTAGAAAGGTAAGGTGCTGCACGTCCAATGAAACATATATTGTTTATTCAGCCTTATGCCAGCCAGGTAGGCGGTGTGGATACTGTGCTTTTGCAGTTGATTCAGGGCTTGGACGGTACAAGATACTGCTCTTTCGTCATGCTAAGCTCTCCAAGCGTGTATGCGGAAAAGTATGAGGCTTTAGGTGCCAAGGTGATCTATGGCCCACTGGCCGTATTCGGCAAGCCGACGGATTTCACATACTACCCGCGCAATTTCCTGATGCTGCTCAAATCCGTTTCATTTCTTCTAAAGCTCGTTAGAGAGCTGCACATTGATCTAATTCACTCCCATAAAATGGAGGTGATTGGCGCCAATCTTGTTGGGAAATGGCTGAGCATCCCTACCGTGCAAACCGTTCATGAATTACCCCGCAGGCCTTTAATAGCCTACAAGTTTGTGGCCTTACTCGATCACTTGCTCAACGATAAAGTAATCGTGCTATGTGAGCGCAGTAAAGCGATGTTCCGCTGGTTCAACAAGGAATCCGGCAAGCTGGAGAAAATATATAACGGAATTTCGGTCAAGCATCTGAATCAGGCGAACCAAGGGCTCTCTGGTATTCAGATGCCCCCGATGCCCCAAGGAATTCAGCCAAGCCCCCCTGATGATTTACGGCAGCAGCTTGGGCTTTCCCCGCAGGCCCGTATCCTTATTACGGTAGCCAGGCTTTCGCCGATGAAGGGCTTGGAGTACCTGATTGAAGCAGCTGCCCGTATTCGGCCGATAAAGCCGGATCTCAAGTTTATTATTGTGGGAGATGTCGCTTTCGAACAGGAGAAGCCTTACAAAGAGAAGCTGCTGAAGAAAATCACAGCTTTGGAATTGCAGGATACCGTATTTATGCTGGGGCTAAGAAGAGATGTTCCTGAGCTGCTGCAGCAAGCAGATATTCTGATTCTTCCTTCGGTTTATGATATTTTTCCGACCGTTATTCTGGAGGCTATGAGCATGGGGCTGCCCGTCATCGCGACGGATGTTGGAGGGGTACCGGAGATGGTAAGGCCGGATACGGGGATGCTCATTCCCCCGAAAGATGCTGAAGCCTTGCAGAAGCAAATTTTAGCCATGTGCAGCCTGGATTATAAAACAATGGGAAACAACGCCAGAAGGCTGTTTGCCGAAGAGTTTACTCAGGAGCAATACGTCAATCAGACGGTAGCGATCTATGAAGAGCTTTGGGCGAATCAAAAAGAGGCGCTTGCTGAACATGCCTAAGCAGCTTGGAAGACAGAAGAAGCTTAAGAGATTTTGGCTGATTTGTATAGTATTATTATTGCTGCTTGTTGTACCAGGTACTAGTAAAGATAAAAGGATACAAGCTTCTTTATTTGTTTCACCAGATGGAAGCGGTGATGCCTGCACATGGAAGCTGCCCTGCTCCCTCATGGCGGCGAGGGACAAAGCGGCTGGTATGAACAGCAGCATGACAGGGGATATCGTCGTGAACCTACGCGGCGGCACCTATGAACTGGAAGCTGCATTCACCTTGACAAGCCAAGACTCGGGCACGAATGCCCACAGCATTATTTATCAGGCTTTTCCAGGAGAAAGCCCGGTTATTAGCGGTGGCAGGACAATCACGGGCTGGACGCTTCACGATAGCTCTGCCGATATTTATAAAGCCGAGGTCGGCACCGGCTTTCAAACCCGTCAGCTCTATGTGAACGGGGCAAGAGCCGTCCGGGCCCGGGGGGAAGCGGTGCCACAAGGATTCAGCAAGACTTTCGCAGGCTATACCTTGCCGTCAACAGGAGTTTATGCGGGCATGTCCAATTGGAGCCATATAGAAGATGTAGAGATAGTTTCCTACACGAATTGGAGAAGCTACCGCTGTGGAGTAGCATCGATCACGGATCTTGAGCTGACGATGAAGCCGCTCTGCTGGAATAATTCGCAGCGAATGGAAGAAATGGGCCTCCCCGAATGGATCGAGAATGCATACGAGCTGCTCGACAGTGAAGGCGAATGGTATTTGGACAGTGAAGCAGGAGAGCTGTTCTATAAACCTAGAGGAAATGAGTCCATTACAGATGCCGAAATTATTGCCCCTATACTGGAAACGCTAATAAGCGTCGAAGGAACATTGGAGAACCCCGTGCATGATGTTCAATTTGTCGGGCTTATTTTTGCTTATGCCACTTGGTTAAGACCGGGCACGGAGGAGGGCTATATCCCTCTGCAAGCAGGGTTTCTTTACTATGGTCCTAGTGGTGGAGCATCCGATCTGGATAAAGAGAAGACACTGTCTCATGTGAATTTCCGTGCAGTCCGGCATATCCGATTGGAGCGCAATGTTTTTACGCATTTAGGAGCTGCGGCAGTATCTTTCGAATATGGCAGCCAAAACAACCTCATCTTGGGTAACCGGTTTGAAGATATATCGAGTCATGCCATTCAGCTTGGCCATATTAATGATAAGGATGCAGCAGGGGCTGCGATAGTAAGCCATAATCGGGTCAAGGATAATTATATTGCGGATATTGGACAAGAGTATCAGGATGCTGTTGGAATATTTATAGGGTATACGGATGGTAGCGTTATTGATCATAACGAGATTACCCGGGTTCCTTACACAGCAATATCCCTGGGCTGGGGGTGGAGTGACAAGCCCTATGCGAGCCTGCGAAATAACCATATAACGAACAATCACATTCATGATTATATGCGCGTGCTCAAGGATGGCGGGGGGATATACACGCTAGGCAGGCAGGATAAGTCTGTGATCAGCGGCAATTACATCCATGATAATCACAATGAATACGGATCTATTTATTTGGATCAGGGCTCGAAGGGGATTACGATCTCCCATAACGTGGTCACCAATAATTATTCCAATTGGATTTTTACTCAGGACCTGCCAGGAGCGCTTGCTTCAGGAAATAAGATTATGAACAACTTTACGGACACAAAGCAGTGGAGGATTCATGATAAAAACACAATAAGCGGCAACCAAATAATGGACAAGGCGGGCTGGTCTGCTGCTGCCATTAACATTATGGATCATGCAGGAATTACTATAGCCCCGGGGCTGTAGTCTTTTTTTTGTTTGAGCGGAAGCCAGGTTTGTATACAAGGCATACCTTATAGTAGCAAGTCCTCATGCAAGTTCTTCATGATGAGGTAATGAATGTTTGAATTTATGGAGGGAGGGAACATAGATGGCAGATGATATCAACGTTATCGATGTCAAAAGCTATGGGGCTAAAGGGGATGGAGTAACCGATGACAGCGATGCCTTTATAAAGGCTATTGCAGCAATCGAGAAGGCGGCAGCAGTCAATCCGGCTCAAGCTGCACTAGCTGGGGATAACAATCGCCGGGGCAGAATGAAGCTGGAAATTCCAATCGGCTGTTACGTCATTACCAAGCCGGAAGTGTTCATGAGAAGCACATATCGGACCCGGACCGTTGGTTTTGCTGTAAGCGGTGCCGGTAGAGGCTTAACACAGATTTACTATAAGAATACAAGGCCTAATATGTATTTGCTGTACAACAATGATGCATGGCTCTCGATTGTATTCTCAGATATTGAGTTTACTTCGAGTAATGGCAACAACAATTTTATGCTTTCTGTTTCAAGTGGCGGCGCACAAAATTATGTGTTTGAAAGATGCAGCTGGAATGGCTACTGGAATTATATATTTCACTTGAATGGCTCTGATAATAATAGTGAGATGACTTGGTTCCACTGCAATTTTAACGGAGTGATCAATAAGGGGGTTTATGTGCCTTCTGTTAATGCCTCCGACCAGTTCCTTAATTATAATTTCTTTGCCTGTAATTTTGAAGTTAGTGAAGGTGACTTTCTTCATTTCGAAAAAGGCGGCAACATTAATATTTGGGGTGGAAGTCTGATCCATTATGGCGAGAATGCAGGGACCTTCTTCAGATTGTACGTGAACCCGCACAGCTATGGCGTTCAGCGGTTTTTGTGCGTAGGCGCGCGGTTTGAGCATCGTAATGCCACCAGCAAGCTGATCAATTGCGAATGGAATGATGGCGCTGTTTCTTTCATCAACTGTGATATGTCGTCAGCCTCATACATGGTTTCACCCAAAAATGTGAACAGCTTATTCACTTCAGGCAATCAAAAAATGCCGAGCATCAAGTTCGATAACTGCATGCTGATGGGCAGACATGAGTTCAGATACAATGTGAATTCATGGAATTCTCCGCATAACGTGATTTATGAGAATTGTGAGTTCTCGCAAGCGCAAGGCGCCAGCGATTTCATACAGTACACGAATCTAAGCGGAAATGCAGGGGGCCAGCCGCAAATTAAATTCAGCAATTGCCGTTCACAGGGAGCGGACGCTACCAGTGTATTTTTTGACACGGATTATGGGTTTAATAAAAATAACAGAGCGCAATTAACTAAGAAATTAGTCAGTATCAAAAATGCGGATGGCAATTTCCCCAGAGCAGGAGGGTCAGAAACGTTCTATCTGCCGCTCGGGGCGATCGTGATGAACATCAAGCTTTTAAGTCCCGCAGGCTCAGTGAGCAGCAGTTCAGCAGCTGATTATAAGGTGCAAACCTCGGAAGCCGTTCCGACAATCCTGGCCTCTGTAAGCGGCACGCCTGCAAAAAATGGCTTTAATGTGAATCAGGACCTTTACTTTGTATGTGATACAGCATCCAAACGGCAGTTGAAATTAGTCGCAGGAGCCAGGGTGGATCAGTTTAATAGCAATGCCTATTGTTTGGTAGAGTATATCGGATAAGAATTAGAAAGTTATATAAGCGGGGACTCTCTCAAGAGTGTTCCCGCTTTCATATTTTGAGCTGCAAAATCAACTTGACATGATACAATATGTGTCGTATTATTTGCAATATGATACAAATTGTATTGTTCATGATATACATACAGATGCAGGTTAGGGGAAGCTGATGAATACCAAAACTATTTTTTCCGGTGCATTCATTATTTTTGGAGGGAATCTATTAAGTAGTTTACTCGGATTAACGAGGGAAATATTATCAGCAGCCTACTATGGGGCTAATATTGAAATGGATGCCTACCTGTTTGCCTACACAGTTCCAGCCATCGTGTTGTCTTTTGTCAGCGGAATTATCACCATGGGCTTTCTTCCCCTTTATATTAAGCAAAGAGTCAACAGCATCAAGTCGGCTTCCTTATTTTTAAGTAATGTAGTGAATTTGCTAATGCTGCTTCTCATATTGATTATCGTATTTTGCTATTGCTTTAGTGGTCCTTTGGCAGCGTTCTTTGCCATTCAGCCCTCCAGCAGAGTGATAATTGAAACCTTGCTTTGGATATTGCTGCCGAGCATTCTGTTTTTTGCCCTCTCCTATGTATTTTCTTCCGTTCTGAATGCCTTGAACCATTTTACGGTGCCTGCCTTCCTTACAGCTTTTAATAATATATGTGTGATTGTATGTATAGCCGTGCTCCATCCCTATATGGGCATTTATTCGGTTGCGTTAGGCTTCATGGTGGGTACAGCGTTCCAAGTGCTCATTCAAGTACCTAAGCTCAGGAAATTGGGCATTACCTACAGCTTCCGCATCCGTATCTACGATCAAGATCTCAAAAGAATGCTGACGTTGTCCATTCCTATTATCGGACTAGTTGTCATCGATCAATGTGTGTTCCTCGCGACGCGTTTCTTCGCTACGCTGCTCGATGCAGGTAGCGCATCTGCGTTAAACTATGCCACAAGAATCATGCTGCTGCCGGTTGCGCTATTCGGAACAGCCATCGTAACCGCTTCTTATCCTTCCACTGTATTAATGCAAGCCGAGAACAGGAATAAAGAGTATAACCTCATCGTTTCTGTCTGTATCAAAAGCTTACTTCTTATCTTGATGCCCATAATGTTCATCTGCATGGCGTTCTCCTCCAATATTATTAAGCTGTTGTTTGAAAGAGGCGCATTTGACAGCACGGCTACGCATATGACAGCCATCGCTTTTATGATTTTGTCAGTGGGCATTGTCGCAACACCGATGAAGGAGTTTATGAACAAGCTCTTTTTCAGCAAAGAGATGATCAGAACGCCCATTCATTGCTCAATCCTCTTTATGATTACCTTCATTTCTAGCTGCTTGATTCTGGTTCCTTTTTTAAAATACATAGGTATTGCCACCGCTAGCTCGATTGCTTTACTAGTCACACTTGTTTTTCAATTGATTAAATACAACGCGCTGGACCCGGACAATAAAATTCAAATGGAGGGGATGTTTGTATGGAAAATTTCAGCCGCCTCCATTACTTCCACCGGGTTCTCTTACCTTTTGTACGCGCTTTGTATGCGCTTGGACGCTCTGCAGCCTTTGTGGGCGCTGTTAACTGCAGGTTGTATGGGTCTGGGGCTGCTCCTCTATCTGGCGATCATTAAATCTTTGCAAATAAAGGAGATCGATTTCGTGGTTGCAAAGCTGCTGTCCAAATACAAATTTATAAAAAGAAGAGGCACATTAACTAATGAAAACTAATCCTAATCCTAAACCTAATCCTATGAAAATTTTGTTCATGTCCTGGGCCTATCCCAAAGAAAATACTCCTTACCTGGGCATATGGGCTCATCAGCAGGCCAAGGCGCTGCAGGAGCAGGGGATTGCTGTGGAAGTTGTAAATATGGTGCCTTATGTACCGCAAATTGCCGGGATTGTATCAGGAAAAATGAAACAATATGCCGAAATCCCGAAGCAGGAGCAGTTTGACGGTATCCTTGTGCAGCATCCCAAATTTTTGCGGACTAAGCCGGAATCCGTTCTGGATCAATGGCTGTTTCATTTTTTCTGGCTGCAATCCAAACGTATAGCCGCAGAGCTGGGGAAAACCATGGATTTGCGTTTGTATCATTTGATCCATGCGCACAACCTGTTTCCTGACGGAGCCATTGCTTATTTTTTGCATAAAAAATACAACATTCCTTATATCCTCACGCTGCATGCCATTGACAAATTCAATAGTCCCCCTGCCCAGGGCAGGCAAAAAAAATTAAGCGGACAAATCCTGCTGGCAGCAGAAAAAGTTCTGGTAGTCAGCAAGCGGGTAAAGCGGAACATTCATCCTTATGTGAACGAAGAGAGGCTCCAGCTCCTCTATAATACGTTCTGGACCGGAAAAACAGATAAAATCGTTAGCACCGATAAAACCGATAAAACCGATAACACTGGCATCACCGGCAAGAATGGGAGCGGTCCTCAAGCTGGCAAAACAATCGTAACCATAGCATCCTTAATTGAAAGCAAAGGGATAGATATTTTAATCAGGGCTTTTAATGAAGCTGTCCGTCAGCATCCGGAGTATGAGCTGATGATTATTGGAGGCGGGCCTAAGCTTCAGGTCTTAACGCAATTGTCTGAACAATTGCAAGTGAACAGCCGGGTAACGTTTACCGGTGCATTGGAGCATGCGGAAGCCATGGTGCTGCTGGCGCAGGCCTCTATCTTTTGCCTGCCGAGCTGGGAGGAAGCCTTTGGCGTTGTGTATGCGGAAGCCATGTCTTTTGCTATACCTGTGATAGGGTGCGTGGGGGAGGGAATTGAGGATATTGTCGCTGACCGTGTTAACGGAGTATTGGTGGAGCCCAAAAGTGTCGAAGCTTTGGAAACCGCCTTGTTATTTTTAATAGAAAATGAAGAGACAGCCAGACAGATCGGAATTAGGGGGAAAGAAAGCATAAGTGAGCTTCATTCAGACATTTTCGGTGAAAAGCTGGTTGAAATCTATAGTGATATTCTAATCGCTCCATAAAAGGAGTCTGCCATGTTCAAATTATACAGCTTAACACTGCTTTTTGCAGGAAGCGGGTTGCTATGCTTTTTAAATGCCGGTAATATGCAAGTTTTTTTAACTTTTATGTTGAATCTAATTTGCATTACGATGGGTCTCTACCGGGCAATAAGCTGCAAAAAGGTAAATTTAGACGTTATTATATGGTTTTTTGTTTATACGTTCTTCTTTCTAGCTCCCGTCATTCAGATCAACTACAGCAGCTATTTTCCCAATTCTATGCCTATTGAATCCTCTTATGTAGTGAAGGCCAACCTGCTTATTTTTTTGTGGAATGTGATTTATTTATTATTTCGCAAAAAAAGAGTGGATGACGGAGCCGGAGAAGCAGTTGGAGAGACGGTTGGAGAAGAAGTTCGGGAAGCAGTTAGAGAATCATCGGGAAATTCATCTGCAGCTAACCATAACCTGCAACTGGAGACCATGCTAGATACAATCAGCTGGCAGCTCAAAACGATTTATTTTGTTGTGTCGCTAATTATTTTTGCCATGACATTTGCCCTTTTTAAATTTCCCTATTTCTTGGGTCATGCGGATTATGATTCGATAATTTCGAATAAATCGCTGCTGCTGCTGGCTAATATCGGGCTACCCGGGATCGTTTTTGCTAATTGGATTTTCGCCTTTGTGGAAATAAGGAAGAAGTACCATGTATGGAATGTGATTTATATCATTGTGTCCAGCTTGATAGCCATTTATCAAATAAATCCGTTGAACAGCAGCCGTTTTTATATCGGTTTTAGTGTGATCATGATTATCTATATGTTTTATCATAAGAAGATTACTTCCGGAGGGTTCATTCTTTATATTTTTATTGGCCTGTTTGTCGTGTTTCCGCTGCTAAATTTTTTCAGGTTTGGGTTCAGCGAATTCGAAATGCCCAGTCTGAATGAACTGATGTTCAAGCAGCTAACACAGCTTCACTTTGATGCTTATTCGAATATCGTGGCGACGTTAAAGTATTGTGAGGTTAATGGTATATCTTACGGGTATGAGATGTTGGGGGTATTGCTGTTTTTTGTGCCTAGATCGATTTGGGCGTCCAAGCCGCTTAGCTCTGGAGAAGCTGTAGGTGACTTTATTTCGGGACAGTATGCCTTAAAATTTAATAATTTGTCTAATCCGATCATGAGCGAGTTTTACAAAAATTTTGGCTGGCTTGGCGTGATGGGCGGAGCCTTATTGATAGCTTTTCTGGTCAATAGATTTGAATCTCCGGGGAGGGCAGACCGTTATACGTATTCTTTAATAGCTGGATATTTATTTATGATCTATCGGGGGGATTTAATGTCTGCATTCGCATACAGCTTTGGTACGTATGTCATCATGGTTTTGGTGCCTTCATGGGCAGGAAAAGCGGGAAGGATGCAAAAGCTGCAAAAAGTGAAAAATCTGGGGAATGAAAGAAGAGAATTCAAAGGAATTCAGTTATAAATCTTGTATAAGTCTTGAAATGTTACAAATAGTATCATATAATGATTAATAGATACAATATGGATCAGTTGATCGATACAACGAACTGAACGATGAACGATGAACGAACGAACGAATGGATGGATGGATGGAATGAAGAAATGAAGAAATGAAGAAATGAAGAAATGATATAAAAAAATGATAGATTTGAAGGAGCGTGGGCCTATGACAATCAAAGACAAGGTTTACTGTGTAGAGTGTAAAACAATTCTGGAACGCTCTCAGGCAGAGGTAATTTTTCGCACCGGGTTTTATAAGGTGACGATCCCGCTTGCTCATTGTAAAGCTTGTATCGAGAAAGACAAAAGCACGCCCCATGAACATATGAACCAGCAGTCATACTTTGGAGAGTACGAGAGTTCGCCTGAGCAAATGTCATTTTTCTAATCGGTAGTGGGAAAAATGAAAGAGAAGGAAAGGAGAAAAAAGGAAGCAATTTTCCGGGTCTATTCGACTTTGGGATTGCTTCTTTTTTGCATGACAAGAAAAGTTCATCCCTATACAGGGATAAAGCGAAAAAAGTCTGAAGTATGGGGGCAAAGTGGGTAAGCTAAATCGTTACGGACATGAGAGCCGTTATTTGTGGCAAATCCCCCTGTTTAGGGAAGCTTACGGACCTCAGAGCCGCTATTTGGATCAAAAGGAGCACAAAACCCGGCTGTCAAGGCAAATAAGGGATCTGATGTCCGTAGCGGTCTCAAAAGGAGCCTAATTGTCACAAATAGCGCATCTCATGTCCGTAAGCTGCTTTGGATTGGCACCGTCATGCTCTGAACGCCCCGCAGTTCCTTCGTTTTGTTTTCGCCTACTATTTTTGTCTTTTTTTATTTAAGTTGTATTAGAAATTCATCTCATCTTCATTTCGCCTTTCTCTGAGGTTGATTTTGGACCGCTATACTTTCCTTATTAACGAGCAAGAATTCGTTTGCTACGAGGAGAGATAGTGAGATGAAGCATTCATTTATAAAATTAACGGTCGTAGGATTCCTTTTTTCCAGCGCAATTATTCATCAATGGTCTACGAAGGGGCAGGTATTTGGGTACCTGAGACCAGGATTACCAGAATCACAAAAATCACAAGAATCGCAAGGAGAAACGAAGGTTTATCCATACAAGCCAAACGAACCAAACAAATCTAGTGAAATCAATTCTAAGGGGCAGCGCCAGAGGGCTATGGTTACCAATGTGACTTTGATCCAGCAAAAACCAGAGCTTCCGAGGGGATGTGAGGTGAAACACTGAGGACGGGGTGCAATTTTATTTTGTGCTGCCGGATGGAGGAATGGATGGGTTAACGAATGAGCGAACTAATGGGCAAACAAATGTGCACGAAAAAGGATTGTAATGCCTGGAAAACACATCTAACATTAGGGTTGCGCAAAAGGAATGAATAGACGTAAAATAATGGAAGGAAATTAGGGAGGTGTAAGTGAAGAATGCTGCAAATAATAGAAAAATTACGTAATGGTCAAAGGTCTCTAATTGTGTGTATGGGTGATTCGATTACAGAGCAAAACTTTCATTTACACAGCCACATCAACTATGTCGGGCATTTCAGCGAGAAGCTGATCAACACGTTCGGCCGCAACCAGTTTATTATTAACACAGGTGTAAGCGGAGACACGACATGGGGAGCTGTAGCAAGATTGGAGAGAGACGCGCTGAGGTTCAAGCCGGATCTGGTTACACTGATGTTCGGTATGAACGATTCGGCGAGGGGAATGGACGAGCTTCCTGTTTTCAAACAAAATTTAGAGTCATTAATTGCCTCGATCAGAGAAAGTGGAAGTGAAGTACTTCTGCTTACGCAAAACATCCTTAAATTTGAAATTAAAGACAACGCTTCAAGAGCCAGCTATCCTTATTATGCTGAAGCAATAAGAGAGGTAGCTGCTACTACCGGAGCTCCACTGTGCGATATTTACCAGAAGTGGGAGGCAACCGCTAAGGAAATCAACTACAAGCACTGGATGATGATGGACGATGAAATTCACCCCAATGAGCATGGGCATCAATTTATGGCGAATATTTTGTTCGAGTTTTTAGGGTTGGATTAGGAGTGTAAGTACAATCGAGTGAAAGAGGCTGTTTCGTAGGTTCCTCCTCCTTTCCGATCCTTGCCGAAACAGTTAACGATGTTTTTCATCACTGAGTGCAGAAATTCCCAGCAGCCTACCGTTTTAATGATGTTTTTCATCGCTAAAGGGCATCACAATTAGTTAGTACAATAAATAAAAGAGCGTCAGGGTGATTTTCCCCCTGACGCTCTTTCTAACCAGGATTACATCAATAGGTACATATAATTAATTTAATCCTTAAAGAAGTCTAACTTATTTCTCGGTGCCGAGTGCGATACCGTTAATGAAGCTCTTCTGGAACGTTAGGAACAGAGCGATAAGCGGTAGTGCGGCAACGGCTCCTCCGGCCATGGCGAGTCCATAGTTGACTGACATATCTTCCTTGATCAGTGAGGATACGCCGAGCGGAAGTGTCTTCATCGAATCCTTCTGCAAGACGATCAGCTGCCAGATGTAGTCGTTCCATACGGCCATGAAGGCGAATATGGCAAGGGCTCCAAGAGCTGGGCGCATGAGCGGGAAGATAATCTGTCCGAAGATACGCAGCTCACCGGCGCCGTCCATGCTGGCTGCTTGCAGCAGCTCGTCAGGAATGTAACGGACGAACTGGCGGATGAGAAACACACCAAATGGAAAGGCAATGATCGGCAGGATGAGCCCGCCATAGCTGTCCAATAGCCCCAGGTCAGAAATAAGGATATACAGGGGCACCAAGGTGACCTGGCGAGGCATCATCATCGTAGCGATGACCAGGAAGAATAATACTTGATGACCGGGAAATTTCTTTTTGGCATAAGCATAACCGGCCATGGCGCAAAACATCAGAATGAACAATACGGCGACGAGTCCGGTGAATACACTGTTGAACAACCAGCGAAGGGTTGACTTCTTATTGAACAGCTCGTCGAAATGCAGCCAAGTGAAGCTTTTGGGAAACCATTCTGGCGGGGACGCCCAGAGCGATAGGCTTGGCTTGATTGAGCCGGTCAGCATCCAATAAATCGGAAAGACGAGCACGACAGCAAAAGCACTTAGAAGCACATATTTTAAAATGGTGACCGAAACTTTCATTCCGTTATCCCCTCCTTTCTCGAAGCCATACTAAGTTTTCGGTTTGAAAAATTTCAGCTGAACTAGTGAAATAACCATGATGATGACAAACAGCACGACGCTTTGCGCGGAAGCAACTCCAAACTCGACGGAGCTGAATGCCGTCCGGTAAATCGTGAAAATAAGTGACTCTGTGCTGTTAAATGGTCCCCCTCCGGTCAAGAGCCGGATGACGACGAATATTTGAAAGACGGCGATCGTCGTGGTCAGAATGACGAACAAACTGGTGTTTGCGATAGCAGGCAGCGTGATGTGAAAGAAACGCTGGATGGGGCTCGCACCGTCGATTTCTGCAGCTTCATAGTATTCCTTAGGTACTGATTCCATCGCAGACAGGTACAGAATGAGCGGCTCACCGATGGACCATGTAATAACAATTACGCAGATGGCGATGAACGCCATGGAAGGTGTCCCGAGCCATTCAACTGGCTGGATGCCAAGCAGGCCAACGATATAATTCAGGAGTCCATTGTTCATGTTGAATATCCAAGCCCACACCATCGTTAATACGACAGGCGTACAGATAACAGGCATGTAAAAAAGTGCCCGGTAGAACGCCTTCGAACGTCCATGCAGATTCTGCATGAGTCCTGCGAGTGTAAACGATATGATCACAATAATAGGAACAATAACGATAACATACAGAAAAGTGTTTTTCAGAGAGTGTAGAAATGTAGAGTCTTTAAAAATTTCGATGTAGTTATCCAGCCCGATGAATGTACTCTCTCCAAGACCGGCGTCATAAAAGCTAAGCTTGATCGTATCGATCAGCGGATAGACGAAAAATACGAGAGTGAGGAGTAAATTCGGCAGGATGAAAAAGTAGCCCCACAGATGGCCGCGCCAATTGCGCGTTAGAGCTAGCGGAGACGACGGCTTCGTTTTCTCCCGCACCGGTTTGCCGGTCATATCCATAGGAATCCCACCTTTATTTACAGTAATAGATGCTTAGAAATAGATGCATAGTCATTTATAGAGCAAATTTAACATTGATTAGGAAATCCGCTGGTTGACTTATGCATGCGCAAGTCAACCAGCGGGTCGTGAATGAATAGAGCTTACTTTTGCTTGGCGAGTACTTCATTTCCTTTTTTGGTGTACTCTTGAATGGCTTGCTCTGGTGTCTTTTGTCCAAGGAACATAGCTTGCAGAGCTGGATACCATTGCTGACGAACTTCAGCATATGCTGGGGAAGCTTTACCCATGTTAACAGGGGATAGCTTTGTGATAAGTTTCATTGCATCGACCATATCCGCATATGGATATTCATAAGCTGCGGAAGTACGGGATGGAACAGCATTAATGGACTTTGCAAGAAGTTGAGCGTTTTCTGCAGAAACCATGAAGTTCATGAATTTCTTGATCATTTCGCGTTTCTCATTGTCAGTCTGTTTGAATACGGTATACCCTGTAAGTCCTGTAGGAATTTTTGGTGAATAACCTTCTTTATGAATCGGTACAATACCATAAGTTTCGACGTTCTGGCTTACTGAACCGTCTTTTTTACCATTTTCAACGAGGCTGTAAACAGCCGGTGACCATGCCATATAAGCGATTTTTCCTTGTTTGAACATTTCAAGCACATCAAGGGCTTTCAGTGTAGCAGGACCTGGTGCAATACTTCCCTCTGCAACCATGTCTTTTAACATTTGGAGAACTCCTGGAGCTTCCGGAAACTGGTCCATAACGATTTTTGTGCTATCCTCATTCCACTGATCAACACCAGAGCCGAACAGGTACATAAGGGAGCTCATTTCATCGCCTTGCTCATTACCTGCATATAGGGCAGTACCATAAATGCCGTTGCCGCTAACTTGTTTCATAGCATCACGCCACTCTTCGTAGGTCCATTCACGGTTTTCCGGAATCAGCTTCTCCAGACCTTTGTCTTCGAAAAGCTTTTTGTTAATAAACCCGAGCGTTACACTCGTATGTGTTGGAATTCCATAAAGCACGCCATCCTTGGATAGCTGCTTCAGAGCATCTTGGTTGAAGTCAGCAGCATTTTCTGAGATAAAGTCATCCATAGGCTCATTTTTGCCGAACTTAACATATTTCATCAAGCGGCGGTCAAGTCCATCTAGTAAGATGTCAGGAGGGTTATTACCCGCTAGGGCAATGGTTACCTTTTGCTCAATCTCATCGGATGGGATCATTTGAAAATTGATTTTTACGTTCGGGTTTTCTTTTACAAACTCAGCAACCTTCAATTGCTCCCAGTCACCATAGTTCGGATCTGCATCACCAAGCACGTTCTTGTAGGCTGGTGTGGACCAATACTCAATGACTAGATCCTTACCTGATGGCTTGTTTTCCTCTGGCTTAGTTGATGTTGTAGGTGTCGTGCTAGCCGATCCACCATCCTTCGTTCCATCTTTGGAACAACCGGATAATACGAGAACCGTAATAACAACTAGCGCTAAAGCGAGTAAACTCATTCTCTTTTTCATATAAACCCTCCCAGTCATTAGTTCTGCTACAGAAATAAATATAACGGATTGCAAGTAGGAAAACCTTGAATTTGGTCATGATTATCTTGAAAAAAATCAGTTCATATGTTGTTTTTACTACGGGCGATGCAGGCGGCGGAATTCATTTGGAGACATGCGATGCTTCTTGCGAAATACGGTAGAGAAGTAATTAGGGTCATCATAGCCGACGGCGCGGGCGATTTCTGTCATCTTGTCATTCGTATTGCTCAGCAGCAGCTCGGCCTTTTCCAGGCGGACTTGAGTTACATATTGATTGAAGCCAAGCCCCGTTTCACGTTTAAAAAGCAGGCTGAAATATTTCGGGTTCAGGTAAACATGTGAGGCGACATCCTGCAAGCTGCACCGATCCATGAAAAAACGGTCAATATAAGCTACAGCACGTTCGCGTACACTGATCTGCTTACGGCCCGCCCAGCGTTCCAGAGCACTATCGAAGTAATGGATACTTGGCTCCAGCCAGTCTCCAATTTGCTCCGCTTTGCTATATTGGTGCAGGCGGCTGATTTCCTGCTCGAAATCAAAAGGCATCTTCTCCGCATTGAAATGCTTGCGTGCAATAGACTGAAGCGTAATCGCTGCAGCCAGTGCATCAAGCCGTGCTTCTTCAACAGGGAGCTGATTTACTTTTATGGGCAGTTCGGTTAGATTTTGTTGCAGCAGCTCAATCTGTCCTAGTACGATGTAGGACATAAACTGGCTTTCCATAGATTGAAGCTTGCTATGATTCAAGGTGAAATCTTGCGAAGAAGGAAGTTCCGTTGTTTGACTGTCGGGAGTTGAGCTCGGTGGATTGGCGCTTTCGGACAAAACAGGCAGCTGCTCCAGACGTTCTACCCGGCCCATGGCCTGCAGAGTCACGGCAATATCGAGCAGCTCCTGGATTTTCCCGCTAATGGAGTCGAGCAAAGCGTCGGTCTGTTTATCGCTTTGACTGCGTGGCTTTCCCAGAAAGATGGCATAACGATCATAACGAATAAGCACAATTCTTGAATGTTCGAATAAGGGCTCGATCAGTTCTTGAATGATATTGCTCACAGCAAACTGGAGCAGGAAGAGATCAGAAGATGTGTAGCTTTTGGTAGCTGGAAAAAAATGATTGACTTTCACAAGCCAAAGTGTCGACCCTGCCAGCTTCGGGTACAGTCTTTTAACAGCTTGAGGATTGCAGGGAAGTCTATAAAATAAGGAACGAATAGTGTTCTCTTCAACAAATTCCTCTTCAATACGGGCAGTGTGCTTCGCATGGCTCAAGCGGCCATGAAGCTTTTTGAGAGATCTGCATACTTCTTGCTCGGGACAGGGCTTGAGCAGAAAATCAAGCACTCCATAACGCAGGGCAGCCTGAGCATATTCGAAATCACGATATCCGGTCAAAATGATAACCATGGTCGAAGGCCTTTCCGTATAAACCCATTCGGCCAATTGGATGCCGTCCAATAAGGGCATGCGCACGTCGCTTATGATCAGATCCGGCTCCCATTCATGGATAAGCTCAATGGCCTCTTGTCCGTTGGTAGCTTCTGCAATAACCGTAAATCCAGTCTGGTTCGATTCTATCATTTTACGAAGTGTTTTCCGTACCAGCGTTTCATCATCAACAATCATTACTGTTCCTATCATGATGTATTCTCCTATCGGCTTACGAAGAGCCTCTCCGTATAAGTTTATGAATAAATGGCATGTTCCATTCAATTGCTTTACTTTTTTGCATGCGAGCTTTCCTGGTCATGAGCTTCATGATAAGGAAGCAGAAGGCGTATAACCGTACCTGCGCCTAAATCGCTTTTTACTTCCAGGTGGTAAGGGGAGCCATAGACGAGCTCGATCCGGCGGATTACGTTGCGCAGTCCTATCTTTTGCCTTTGCGGTCCAGCATCCAGATGTTGGTCAGCAGAGCGGGGCAATGTGGCGTCCCGAAGCTCATCAGGCGACATACCGCAGCCGTTATCACTAATCTCTATCTCCAGAAATTCCTCATTCCGAAAAGCACGCAGCTTCAATTCCTTCCGTCCGGTAACATCCCGGAATGCATGTACAAAGGCATTTTCCACAAGCGGCTGCACAAGCATACGGATAATGGGGCAGTGGAGAACATTATCATCAGCTTCGACAGAGATATACAGATTATTTTCAAAGCGTGCCTTCTGAAGACTCAGGTAATTGCTGACTTGCTCCAGTTCAGCACTGAGCACGGTTTGTGTAGTTGCGGGCTCAAGCGCATAGCGCAGCATGTCGGACAGATTAATGACCAGATTCGCGGTTTCCCTGTCATCCTGCAAATACAATCTGCTGTGAATCGTATCGAGTGTGTTATACAGGAAGTGAGGGTTTAGCTGTGCCTGCAGCGCTGTCAGCTCAGCCTCGCGTTCCCGCAGCTGCTTCTCGTAGCCTTCAATAATTAGCAAGTCAATATAGTCGAGCATGGAATTAAATCGTTCACCGATAAAGGCGAGCTCATCATTAGTATGAATCCGGATTCTTGCGCTCAGATTGCCGTCCTCAACCCGCCGCATGCCGCGAACAAGCTGCTTTAACGGCAGCAACAGACGCTGCGTTGTAAATACGACAAGAATACCGGTAATAACAATGCTGACAAGGGCGCTTATTAATGTAACTTGTGGAATGATATGGCTTTCCTTGCGTATTTCGGCCATCGAGATGCTGCTGATAAGCTGAAAATGAGTTTGAGCAGTTTCGGCGTGAGCGAACAAATAAGGGTTATTGTTTACCTGCTTGACGTTGGCTGAGCGTGTAGAAACGGAGCGAAGCAGCGGCAGTGAAACCTTGTCCGGATCGTTCTCATCCGTATATAGCAGGTTCGACTGCTTATCCAGCAAATATACCCTGCCTTCGTTGCCTCTGATGACTTTGTTCAGCTCGTTGGCAAGAATGCTCTGATTCATCACCATCACAAGCACACCATTGGTTTGGGCATCCTTGCCTTTTAACCAGCGTGCCGCAACGATAACCGGATTTTTAGTCAGCTCGTTGACGTAGCTGATTTTATAACCAAATGTGGAGCCTCTCAGCCAGACGAGCTCCCCGTCGGAATCAGCCAGCAGCTCCTCGATCTGAGAATAGGCATTTAATCCAAATTCATAATTCATGGAGGAGTTGCTGGGCATGAAATAACCGCCCTTTTGATCAAACAGGTACATCGCTATCATATTGGGGACACTAAAAACGAATTGATTCAAAGTAGCGTTCAATTCAGTACGCATCCCGGAGTCGGGGGGAATATCCCTATTGGACTGCTCGAGATAATGCTCCACCTGATTATGAAACACAATTTGATCAGCAACCCGGTAAACATCCTGAAGACGCAAGTCGATACGTGCAGACACCTGCTCAACCCGCTGAGAAAACTGCTCGCTAATTTCTCTTTCGGCAATATTGGTATGAAGCCGGTAAGTAATGAGTGCGGTTGCAGAAGATGTAACTAGTAATACGAGGGACAAAATACCGATGATTTTACCTGTTAAAGTAAGGCGAACGTTAAATACCCGTTGGAAAACTTGCTTCATCCTGTATGCCGCCTTTGCTATTTTATTTATTATTATAGCATAGGAGCCGCTCATGGATGTACCCAATGGCTGGCAGGCGCTGCTGCAATATCAAAAAAAGCTTGCGATGATGAGAGCCCCTGCTTTTTTTTCCTTCGTTAATGCGCTACAATGTATCGTATCCGCTTGTGTATATCTTTTGAAAGGAGGGCGATCATGCAAAGCATCAAAAAAGAAACGCTGACTCAACAAGTTAGTGAAGGCATAAAGGCATTTATCGAAAATAATGAATTGAAGCCTGGAGATAAGCTTCCATTTGAGAAGGAGTTTATTGTACGCTTTGGCGTCAGCCGGACCGTTGTTCGGGAAGCTCTCAAATCGCTGGAAGTGCTTGGGGTTGTGGAACTGAAGCCAGGTGATGGCATTTATGTGGCACATCACTCGCTTAAAGATATTACGGATCAAATCTCGTTTCATTGGCAGCGGAGTCCCAAGACGATGAAGGAGCTGCTGGCTGTCCGCAAAATACTTGAAATGGCCGCTATTGAAATGGCGATCAACGATTATGAGCCTGAACGGATTGCCCCGATGGAAGCCTGGATCCTGCGGATGGAAGAGAAAATACGCAAGGGGAGCGTCCCGGCAGAGGAAGATTTCCAATTTCACAGGGCGCTGTTTAAGGCATCGGGAAATGAAATGTTGTTTCAGTTAAGTGACTTTCTGTATGGTTTTTTCGAAAATGCGGAGCAGGAGCAGCAGCCTGAGAAGGTGCAATCAAGCCCGAAGTCACTGCAGGAACATAAGGAAATTTTGCATTGGATACATTCCCGCGATATCGTTAAAGCGAAAGAATCTCTTCAACAGCATTTGCTGCCGCTTGAAGATGCATGGGGAGCTAAGGAGTGAGATTGAAACATGGACATGATGCAGCGCAACCTGCTAAGCCAAATGGCCAGCGAACAAATAAAAAAATATATCACAGACCGGCAATTGAATCCCGGTGACCAGCTGCCTACAGAGCGAGAGCTTGCCGAGAAATTACAGGTGAGCCGGACGGTTGTCAGAGAGGCGCTTAATCAGCTTGAAACTCTGGGAATGATCGTCAAAATTCAGGGCAAAGGTGTGTTTATTGCTGAACGAAACTTAACCGCTTTTTTTCAGCAAATCGTTTCATTATGGGGACCTGGAGCTAAACAGGATGATCAATTAGTTGGTTTTCGAATGATGCTGGAGCTAGCCGCGCTAGATTATATTGTCATTAATGCGAAGGAACAGGATTACGAGGAGCTTCGGCATATCGTGGCGAATTCGCAGAATGCTGACATTTCCCTGGCGGAATTCGTGCAGTATGACTATGACTTTCACAGGCAACTGCTGAAGCTGACGAATAACGACTTGTTCGATCAACTGGTATCTGTAATTCACGATTATTTCAGACTTATCCTACATACAAATGAAGGCAGGAAAATAGATCGCAACCCGACCATTCGGGATCATCTCGAGCTGCTGCAATTATTGCAGGATGGACATCTTGAGGAAGCCAAGCAGTTGTTGAGAAAACACTTGATAGACCCTTAGAGCAGCAAGAAAGAGCCGGATATATTTTCGTTGATCCGGCACTTGAGTTGTGCTATATTAATATTGGTTAGACCATAGTATATACTTACCAAATACAATTATGAAACAAAAATGATGAAAAGGAATGATCATGATGACGAACCCAACTATTGAACGTGTTAGTGAAGGGATTTTGTACCGCAATCCGATGCCGCATGTGTACAGTAAACAGGCATATTTTCCTTCTGTCATACAATTGGATAATGGTGAGCTGCTGGCGTCATTCTGCATCGGTCAAGCTTTCGAGGCGGAGGATCTGCACACGTGTCTGGCCCGCTCGAAGGATCAGGGCGAGACTTGGAATTTCGAAGGTCGCCTGTACCCGGGCACTCCGGATCGTGTGACCTCAGAAGCTGCCAGGCTTTCACATGGAAAGGATGGAGAAGTCGTCGCTTTCGTGATCCGTCATGATCGTTCCCGTACAGGTCAGGGCCTGGCTAATCCAGAAAATCTGGGGTTTGTTGAGGTTGAATTGCTGCTTTTCCGTTCACGGGACGGTGGAGCTTCCTGGGATGCTCCCGAGCAGATTGATCCTCCGCTCGTCGGACCCAGCTTTGAAATGACCTCAGCCATTGTTCCGCTGCGCGACGGAAGCTGGCTGCTGCCGACCTCCACTTGGAGAGGCTGGGATGGATACTGCCCGAACGGAATGAAAATGGTCGCTCTGGAGTCGGACGATCAAGGAAAGACATGGCCATCCTATCAGGATGTTATGGTGGATGATCAAAACCAGATTATTTATTGGGAATCCAAAATAGTGGAATTGGCTGACGGAAGGCTGCTTGCTGCCGCTTGGGCCTATAATGAGCATGAGGCGCGCGACTTGCCTAATCAATACGTTGTTAGCGATGGGAGAGGCAAACCATTCTCATCTCCTAAGTCCACAGGCTTGTACGGCCAAACCTTAAATGTGGCACAGCTTGACGATGGGCGGCTGTTAACTGTATACCGCAGAATGGATGAGCCTGGATTATGGGCTAATATCTCACACCTTGAGGGCGGTGAGTGGATTAATGAAGAGCAAATAGCGCTGTGGGGTAACCGGATTACGAATTTAACCTCAAGCAGCGAAGATATGGTAGGGAACTTCACCGTGCTGAAATTCGGAGCTCCAAGTATTTGCCGGCTGCAGGACGGTTCCTGGTATATTTCCTTCTGGGCTGTAGAGGATGGAGTCGGTAATATCCGCTTTATCAAGCTGCAGATCGGGTAGATGCACAGGCGACAGGCAATCGGATAAGGAGGAATATTCGAATTGCTCTCGCTTCCAAATTATAGATCCGCACTAATTTATTGCATGTATAAATTATTCGTATTATAATAAACATAAATAGGGAATCGGCGGTAACCGACTCCCAAGCACAACAGCCGCTTTTAAGGGCGGTGGCTTGAAATAGGTGTTATGTCAGGAATAGACCGTTAACCTTCTCACAGGGCGGTCTATTTCCTATTATGGAAAGAAAGTATCAACACAACCAAAGCCGCAAATGAAATCATCAGCGTCAAAGCCTGGTATACTTCCATAGCATCACCTCCCTTCCGGGAGATTAGCCGACCACCCTTATAGCCATTCTATTGTAAGAGTTAGTATAACAGATGTTTTGGATAGCCTAAAGACCTATTTTATCATTTAGGTTATCGAAAAAAGGCTTAATTGAAGAGACGATCCGTATCCTGAGTTAAACGAGGAGGTCAATAAAATGTGGGACACACTGATCGATCCCAAAGTCTGGAAGGATGGCGAACGGGAAGGTATACTGAAAGGAAAGCTTGAAGGCAAGCTTGAAGGCAAGATCGAGGGGAAGATCGAAGTCGCTCATAACATGTTGAAAGAAGGGCTGGATATCTCGATGGTTGCCAAACTGACCAAGCTGAATGAAGAGGAGATCGAACGCTTGCTTGAAAAGAATTAGCGAATGAAAGGCAGCAATACCTTTTTGGGGTGGTACAGCACAAAAACAACCTGGCCTAGGCCAGGTTGTTTTTAGTTCAGCAGGTTTTGGTGAGCACTGTAATCAATTTTTTGCTTTTCGAGGAAGGAAATCAGACTCTTGTAATCACGCCGCGGCGTCGCCAGAATGTAACCTTTGATGCAGTGGTCACGCGTTACTTCGGATGCACCTTCGTCTAGGGCTACTTCACCAATTTTGGCGGCAATGGAATGCTTGGCGATATCCCTGAAGGGAGAGGGGACTGGTGAAACTAAGCGGTCCAGAAAGCTTTTGGATTCCTCTGTCCACAGATGTCTGGAAGATTCCACGTAATAATTTTGCCAATCCAGCTTGGACTTTCCGTCTTCCTTCGGCAGCACCTTAAGAAATTTGCGGAACATAAAAAAGCCGCCGATTCCCATGAACACAACTAGCAGACACACCCAAAATATAATGAACCACATAAAAAAAGAGTTGCTTACATCATCCATTCTATAATGTCACCTCGTATACATTTACTTTATATTTAAGAATTATACCTTATTTCTAGATTTCTTGCGACATTCCTTGTAAAATAGTAAAGTAGCACCTTCAAGTAAAGATTGATAGAAAAGGAGCAATAACATGCCAAAGATAGGATCGCACGTATCATTTTCAGATAAAGGATTGTTGAATGCTGCGCAAGAAGCCGCAACCTATGGTTCCTCTAGTTTTATGATTTACACAGGAGCTCCACAAAATACCCGGCGCAAGCCAATTGAATCACAATTTATTGAAGAAGGCAAAGCATTGATGAGTGAGGGCGGGATTGATGAAATCGTAGTTCATGCGCCTTATATTATTAATCTGGGCTCTTACAAGGAAAGCACGTTTGAGCTTGCTGTGAACTTTCTGCAGGAAGAAATCCGGAGAACCGATTATATAGGTGTACGCAATATTGTTCTGCATCCCGGTGCTTTTACCGATAAAGATGCGGAATATGGAATTGCCCGTATCGCTGAAGGCTTGAACGCCGTGCTGGATGGAGTTAAGGATACGAATGTCAATATTGCTTTGGAAACAATGGCCGGCAAAGGTAGCGAGATTGGCAGAAGCTTTGAAGAGCTGGCTGCAATTATAGACAAAGTGACTCATAATGAAAAATTGACCATCTGCTTCGATACATGTCACGTGCATGACGCTGGTTATGATATTGTGCATGATTTGGAGGGCGTACTGGAGCAATTCGACCGAATTGTTGGTTTGGACCGGATTGCGGTCCTTCATCTGAACGACAGCAAAAATCCGCGCGGCGCCAGTAAAGACCGTCATACCCCAGTAGGTTCAGGCTGGATCGGCTACGAAGCGATGAATAACATCGTACATCATGAGAAGCTGCTGCATCTGCCGATGATTCTTGAAACGCCTTGGATTGGTAAAGAAGAGAAAACGAAGCGTCCGATGTATGAAGCGGAAATTGCATTGCTGAGCGGCAACCTTAGTGAACGCTTTGGCGGAGAATTTCTGGACCAAGTAGAGCGAATCGATTTCATGTTTGACAAAAAAGGCATAGCCCATCGGGATTTTGTATTGAACACTTGGGAATTGCTAAAGACAGATGCAAAAGCGAAAAAAGAAGACAGCCGCGAGCCTATGGAGCGCTTGTACGACACGATCGTAGAAGAGCGTCTGTTTCCTGAATTAACAGAAGAGCAAATTAATCAACGCTTAACGATTTGGTTGGCCGGAAAGAATGCACTACGGCTCGCTTAACAGTCATAGGAGGAAACCTACACATGAGTCAAATTATTAATCGCATTCCCCCCGCAGGAAGGAATGCGGCACAAAACCGCGCAAGGATGCTGATTTCTTGTCCGGATCAATCAGGTATTGTAGCTGCGGTATCGCAATTTTTGTACGAGCATGAGGCTAATATTTTGCAATCGGATCAGTATACCATGGATCCTGAGGGCGGTATGTTCTTCATCCGCATAGAGTTTGATTTGCCGGAGATCTCAAGCCGGGTGGAGCAGCTTAGAACCGATTTCACAGGCGTTGCTTCCAGATTCCAGATGGACTGGATGATAACTTTAGCCAGCCGGAAGAAGCGCTTGGCGATCTTTGTTTCCAAAGAGGATCATTGCTTGCTGGAGCTTCTGTGGCATTGGCGTGCTGGAGATCTGGATGCGGATATCGCGATGGTTATTAGTAATCATCCCGATTTGCAGCCATTAGTGGAGCCGTTTGGCATTCCATTTATACACATCCCTGTGACGGCCGATACCAAGGCAGAAGCTGAACAAAAGCAGCTGGATGCCGTTGGAGAGAATATTGACGTTATCATTTTGGCGAGGTATATGCAGATTATTTCGCCAACGTTCTTGCAGCATTTTAGCAACCGGATTATTAATATCCATCACTCCTTCCTGCCTGCTTTTGTCGGCGGCAAGCCGTATGCTCAGGCGCATAACCGGGGTGTCAAAATCATTGGCGCCACCGCCCATTATGTGACAGAGGAGCTCGACGGAGGTCCGATCATTGAACAAGACGTACAGCGTGTAAGCCATCGCGATAATGTAGAGGATTTAAAGCGTATCGGCCGCCATATTGAACGCATCGTGCTCGCCAGAGCAGTTGCTTGGCATGTGGAAGATCGTGTCCTTGTTCATAATAATAAAACAGTTGTTTTCAATTAGATCCAGAACAAAGCGGTATAGAAGCACCAGGCATCTTACTAGCCATGTAAGGTGTCTTTTTCTTATTGAGTGTGGAACAAAAGAAAGAAAGAAGAAATTACATATACCAAGTACATACAAGGAACGCGACTTTAACAGAAGTTGGAGCCCATATCCATTCCCTCCCCATGCCCCCCCGTAATGAATAGCACATCAAATGACACCAAAAAGAAGTATCCCACTATGATTAAAAGTTGACAGAAAAAGCCTGCAGAGGTAGAATTCAAGTTAAATGTAATAATTACAAGAAGTATGTCGAATATTGTCGTACTTCATATTTGTCATTATTAGATTACACTTAGGGTAAAGGGTGAATATATATGAAATCGACAGGTATTGTCAGAAAAGTAGATGAACTGGGACGTATTGTAATTCCCATTGAATTGCGTCGTACATTAGGCATTGAGGAGAAGGATTCGCTGGAGATCTATGTGGATGGCGAACGAATCATGCTTAAGAAATACGAGCCTGCTTGTATTTTTTCCGGTAATGCCGAAGATCTCATTTATTTCAAAGGTAAAATGATCAGCAGAGCTTGTCTGGATGAACTTTCGGAGCTTGTTAAGCAGACTGAAGCCAAATAGCACTCATACAATGTTGTATAAAGAGTAAGTGGCCAGTACACGGTACCCAATCGTATACTGGCTTTTTTTGTGAAATAATTCTCTGAGCGAATCAGAAATTAATCGCAGATTTTCCTTATGGCCGCTATCCCTTTCATTCAGGAAATAAACGTCTGCTGTCAGTCCTTCTGAGCGTGGTACATTCGGCACTTTGTAGCTGAGAAGGAGGGACGGGGAAGGGATGTGTGAGGATGAACGTTAGCAGCCGCATAGTAGCAGCCTAGTAGCGGCCCGCACTCAGCCGAAATGAGCATGTACCCCACTTAACGATATTTTTCATCGTTAAAGTAAGGGTTTTCAGGTCAATCAGCACGTTAATGATGTTTTTCATCGTTAAAAGAGGTCAGACGCCACCATCTGGTTGGATAACAGGGATTTAACGATGATTTTCATCGTTAAAGTAAGGATGTGGAGCGGACCTGGTGCTTTTAGCGATGAAAAACATCGCTAAAGTAGCAGTAGGGGTGGCGCGCGCTCAATGTTGAAAGGTTAACATGCATTTGTTCCAACCTCCTCATCCATCCCATTTAAAGGAACAAATCTTTAACAGCGGCTGGAGCCCACAGCCATTCCCTCCGCAACGCACCATCGTAATGAACACCCTCATCAAATGAACACGCTCATCGAAGGACGTCGCAAGACATTTGACTTCCCCAGAGGTTGTCTCCAAGCGTTCTAATCCTTATACTATTGATTACAGCGGTGCTTAACCGTTCATTCCTGGGGGACAGTGAAAATGAAGATCAATAGAAAAAATGAAAATGCAGATAAACAAATAAAATTTCATTTCGATAATGTTTATTTCTATGATCCTCAGCAGTATGAGTCGATCTATTTGTATCAGATTGGTGATTTAAGCAGTCAGGCAGGCTACACCATCGGTGAACACTTGCAATTATGCTATGAAATCAGCTATGTGGTTTCCGGTAAAGGTATTTTTTATACGAATGGCAAAGCTTACCCGGTGCAGGAGGGAGATATTTTTCTCAGCCTTCCTGGTGAGCTTCACAATGGCAAAGCGGATGCGGCCGAGCCTTTTCGTTTTTTTTATGTAGGCTTTAACTTTCATAGCGAGACAGACGGACAGCATGCAATGACTCACGTCAGAAAAATGTTTGATCAAACTAAAAAGCCCTTGGTACAGGATAATCTGAGCATAGATGTGCCCTTTATCAACATTTTCAACGAACTAATTAATTTGAAAAATTACTCTACGCTTATGATTAATACCTATTTGCAGCAGATCATTGTGTTAGGTTACCGCAGCTTTTATGAGAGTTGGGAAACTCAGTATGAGCCTCAGCCCAAGGTGGATGAAACAAAGCAGATCGTATATGAAGTCATTAATTATATTGATGTCAACCTGCATAGGATCACGGAGCTTCCCCAAATAGCTGCTGAGCTGTACTATAGCTACTCATACCTATCGCATATTTTCTCCAAAGAAGTGGGGCTCACGATCAAGGATTACTACAATCGCAAGCGCTTCGAGAAAGCAATTGAATGGCTGAAGAATGGGGATTTGAATGTTACCCAAATTGCCGAAAAGCTTCAGTATCAATCGATTCATACATTCAGCAAGGCATTTCGCAATAGCTTCGGCATTTCTCCAACCGAATATCAAGCACTCTATATTAATCGCAAAAAATGAACAATACTAAAGCAGAAAGGGTTAAAGAGGCCTTCCTGCTTTTTTTGATATGATATATGAGTATTACATACCAAGGAGGATCACATATCATGACTACACGATTACGAATTGCCGTTATCGGCGCCGGCTCAATTTCATCTGTTCATTTGCAATCCTATGCTAACAACCCGCAAGTAGAGCTTGTCGCTATTTGTGACAAGAACGAAGCACGTGCTAAGGAGAAGGCCGAGCAGTTTGGTGCCGCCAAAATATTTACGGATTACAAGCAGCTACTCGCAGATCCAGACATTGATGCGGTAAGCATCTGTACTTGGAACAATTCGCATGCGGAAATTAGTATTGCCGCGCTGGATGCAGGAAAGCATGTGCTTTGTGAAAAGCCGCTTTGCAAAACAGTCGCAGAAGCCAAGCTGGTGGAAGAGGCCGTACAACGATCTGGTAAAGTACTCCAGGTAGGATTTGTTAGACGTTATGCCGACAACACGCAAATTCTTCGCAAGTTTATTGATGCTGGTGATCTTGGTGAGATTTATTATGCCAAAGCTTCATGTCTGCGGCGCTTAGGCAATCCCGGTGGCTGGTTCTCAGATATCGAGAAATCAGGCGGCGGACCGCTTATTGATCTGGGCGTTCATGTCATTGACATTTGCTGGTACTTGATGGGCAAACCCAAAGTGAAATCGGTTAGCGGGAACACATACCGAAAGCTCGGAAATCGGGCGAATATCCAGAACTTATCCTTTTATCAAGCAGCCGACTATAATCCTGATGTTAATGATGTAGAGGATTTGGCCAATGCGCTGATCCGGTTTGAGAACGGTGCTTCCCTGATGGTAGATGTCAGCTTCACCATGCATGCTTTGAAGGATGAAATCGGCGTGAAAATATACGGTGACAAGGGTGGAGCCGAGATTGAGCCGGAGCTGCAAATCATCACCGAAAAATATGATACGATACTGAATCTGACACCACAGGTGGATCAGCTTGGCTTTGATGCTATCAAAGGCTTTGCTAATGAAATCGGTCATTTCGTTAACAGCTGCCAAGGCAATGCCGATACGCTGAGTCCAGTTGAAGACGGCGTGGAAATGATGAAGATTCTTTGCGGCATTTACGAGTCAGCAGAAAAAGGTATAGAAATCCAGTTTTAGCAGAAAAGGAGGTTGCTTTTATGAAATTAACGAACAAGATTGGGGTTATGGTTGAAAGCTTCGGCCTCGGAGTAAGGGAAGGCTTGAAAAAAGCCAAAGACGTTGGTGCTGACGGTGTGCAGATTTACGCAACTAGTGGAGAGATGGATCCGGCTAACTTATCGCCGCAAGCCCGTAAAGAGCTGAAAAACTATATCGCATCGCTTGGCCTGGAAATTTCCGCACTTTGTGGTGATCTTGGCGGCCATGGATTTCAGGATATCACGGCCAATCCGGCGAAGGTGGATAAATCCAAGCGGATTCTGGATCTAGCTATGGATCTGGGAACGAATATTGTGACTACACATATAGGTATCGTTCCTGACGATCGGCAGTCTGGCATATACAGTGCGATGCAGTCTGCCTGTGAAGAGCTTAGTCAGTATGCGCATAGTATGAACGCCTTCTTTGCGATCGAGACAGGTCCGGAAACGGCAGCTACGCTGAAGACATTTCTGGATTCTCTGACAACCAATGGTGTATCTGTCAATTTCGATCCTGCGAATATGGTGATGGTGACTGGCGATGATCCGGTGCAGGGCGTCCGCCTGCTGCATAACTATATTGTCCATACGCATGTCAAAGATGGAATCCGCCTGCGGGAGATGGACCCCAAGGATGTGTACGGCTTCCTGGGCCATGCTCCAATGAGCCATGAGGATATCGCGGCGCAAGCTTCCAGCGGCCCTTCCTTCAGAGAATTGCCTCTGGGAGAAGGGAAAGTGGATTTCAAAGCTTATTTTGCAGCGCTGCAGGACATTGGTTATAACGGATACTTAACGATTGAGCGGGAAGTAAGTGATCAGCCGGAGCAAGACATCCGCAGAGCGGTTGAATTCATTCAATCATTTAAATAAATAAATTTAATACGGCTTACGCAAAAGACATACAAATGGTATAGATTTGTATGTCTTTTGCGTGTTTTGATTAGTTATTTTGTTCATTTCCTCTAAACGGATCGCAAAAAATGAACAATACAAAAGCAAAAAGGGTTAAAGAGCCTTACCCGCTTATTTTGTTATGATAGTAAGCGGTAACAATAATATTGGGAGGTAATGAATTTGGCTAAAATGAAAGTGGCAGTAATAGGCTGTGGTATGATTTCGAGCTCTCAGCACATACCGTCCTATGATAAAAATCCGCTGGCGGAAATTAAATATTTGGTAGATATCAGACAGGACCGGGCTATGGAGCTCGCCAAACAGTACCAAGTTCCCTATACAACAACTGATTTCAGAGACATACTAGCAGACGAGGAAGTAGAGGCTGTATCCATCTGCACGGCAAATCATACGCATGCCTCCATTGCTATTGAATGCCTCAATGCCGGTAAGCATGTATTATGTGAGAAGCCTGCTGCCATTGATTTCGAACGGGTACTGGAAATGAAAGCAGCAGCCGACCGGAACGGAAAAATCCTTAGCATCGGAGTCGTAAACCGCTTTAATACGGCAGTCAATAAAATCAAGCAGCTGATTGATGAGGGAGAGCTCGGTACGTTGTACCATATTTATTGCTCTTTTCGGGCGCACCGCTCCATACCTGGCTTAGGTGGTCCGTTTACGACCAAGGCCATATCCGGCGGCGGGGTACTGATCGACTGGGGTATCCATTTCCTTGATCTGATCTTCTATAGCATAGGAGAACCTGCAGTAAAGACAGTATCCGGGGCTGTGCATGGAGAACTGGGCAAGAATATGGAGCAATATGCCTACATCGACATGTGGGCCGGCCCTCCTGACTACAACGGAACTTATGATGTAGAGGATTTCGTGACAGGACTGATCCGCACGGAAGGCCCAACGATCAGCCTGAACGGGGCTTGGGCACAAAATATTGGAGAATCGGCTATGTTCGTTGAATTTCTGGGGGATAAGGGCGGTATCAAGCTGCAGTACGGGGGCGATTTCAAAATATATTCAACTAAAAATGGGGTCTTGCATGAAATCCT
The DNA here is from genome assembly GCF_017874215.1 of Paenibacillus eucommiae. Lineage (GTDB taxonomy): Bacteria > Bacillota > Bacilli > Paenibacillales > NBRC-103111 > Paenibacillus_AI > Paenibacillus_AI eucommiae. Next base: position 84,067 of record NZ_JAGGLB010000022.1, on the reverse strand, counting down.
TCCTACTTTTTCCAAAACGGATCCTTTCTATGATGAAATTGACAGCTTCCTCAATGCCGCGAAGGAAAATAAGAAAAATAGGGCAAGCATAGATCATGTTATTCTTACTTCTGCAGTGATCGATGCCCTGTATAAGTCAGCTGAACTGGGGGGAGAAATTTCACTATGAAAAAAATTGGGTTCATTGATTTTTACCTAGACGAATGGCATGCCCATAAATACCCCGAATGGATCAGGGAAAACGCAGCAGCACTAGGCCGTAATTGCGATGTGGCTTACGCCTGGGCTGAAGTAGACCGTGAAGGCGGTATAGATACAGACAGCTGGTGCCGCGAGAATCGTGTGGAGAGAATCATGTCCATAGAAGAGCTTGTAGAGAAGTCGGATTACATCATTGTGCTTTCGCCGGACAATCCGGAACATCATGAAAGACTGGCCAGAATTCCTTTGATGTCAGGAAAGCCTGTGTATATCGACAAAACCTTTTCACCAGATTTGTCATCTGGGATCAGGATGTTTGAACTGGCGGAAAAGCACGGCACGCCTTTATTTTCAAGCTCTGCGCTGCGTTTCGCCAAAGAGCTTGCAAGTTATCCTGATGACAAGGTGAACAGTGATTCCCTGGAATACACGGCAGTCTCAGGACCTGGACATTATGAAAATTATTCGGTGCATCAGTTTGAAATGCTGGTTTCCCTTATGGGAACGGGCGCGCAAAAAATCAAAAGCTTGTCATCGGAGCAAGGCAGGCTGCTCGCAGTAGCGTATGCCGATGGCCGGCGTGGCTCTATGCTTCAGATGGCCGCAGCGCCTTTTCAGGTATTATTGCAGCTGAAGAACGGGGAAGGGGCATTTATAAGTGAGTGCTCGGATATTTTTCCGCGGCTGATTCATGCGATGCTGGACTTTTTTGAAACAGGCACGCCACCTGTGCCGAAGGAAGAGACGTTGGAGATCATGGCTTTGATTGAGGCAGGGCAAAAGGCACTGGAGAGCTATGATACTTGGATTCCGGTTGGAAGCTTGAAATAATACAATATTTATGAATAAGGTGCTCCTTCTCTGCGAAAGCAAAGATAGGGGCCCTTTTTGCATTTTTTGGAGAGGGGCGAATATAGATAGGGATCGTAACGACTTGCAAGATTGACTTGTAAAGATGGATGCTCTTCCAAAGGTTGTCACAAACGAATCTAATCCCTATACTATGGGTTACAGTGATGTTAACCGTTCAATTCTGGAGGACAATCAAAATGAAGATCAATCAAGGAAACGATGATGTGAACAAACAATTCAAATTCCATTTCGACAACTTATACCACCAGAATCCTCAGCTGTATGAATCCCTCCTTCTGCATCAGATTGGCGATTTAAGCTGTGAAGGGGGATACACGATAGGTGACCACTTTCAATACTGCTATGAAATCAGCTACGTAGTTTCAGGAAAGGGTACATTCTATACGAATGGCAAGGCTTATCCCGTGCGGGAGGGCGATATTTTCCTTAGCCTTCCAGGTGAGCGACATGATGGGAAGGCAGATGCCATGGAGCCTTTTCGTTACTTTTATGTTGGCTTCAACTTTAATAACGAGACAGATGGACAGCATGCAATGACGCATATGCGCAAAATGTTTGATCAAACGACAATCCCCTTGGTACAGGATAATTTGGGCATAGATATGCCTTTTATAAGTATTTTTAACGAATTGATTAATTTAAAGAATTACTCCACGCTTATGATTAATACCTATTTGCAGCAAATCATTGTGCTGGGTTATCGCAGTTTTTATGACAGTTGGGAAACCGGGTATGCACCTAAGCCCAAAACAGATGAAAGCAGACAGACTGTCTACGAAGTCATAAATTATATTGATGCCAACCTTCATAGAATAACAGAGCTTTCCCAGATAGCAGCTGAGCTTCACTATAGCTATTCACATTTATCTCATATTTTCCCAAAAGAAGTAGGACTCACTATCAAGGAATACTACAATCGCAAGCGTTTTGAGAAGGCCGTTGAATGGCTGAAGAGCACCGATTTAAATATAACGCAAATAGCCGAAAAGCTTCATTATAATTCGATCCATTCGTTCAGTAAAGCATTTCGCAATAACTTTGGCATTTCCCCAAGCGAATACCAGACCCTCTATTTTAACCGCAAAAAATGAACAATGGATTAACAAACAGGGCTAAAGAAAATGCTATGATTCATTTGTTATGATAGTAAGCGTTAACAACAATAACAAGATTATGAATCAAGGAGGTAATGGAGAGAAGAACGCGGCTGTAGACATGAGAGAGTAAAAGAGATGAAAGTGTGGGGTTACTAAATATTGGATGTCTCATGTCTAGCGATTCTGGACTTTTTTGAAACGGGTACAAGGGCTTAGAAATCGCTGATACTTGGATCACAGATGGCGATATTGGTAGCCTGACAGCTTGAATGTAAGCGCTATCATCGAGGAAGGATAAGACTGAAATCATAATTTCATAAAAAATAAGGAGTTGATACTGCGTGAGCCGAAAAATGACCTATGTGCTCTCTCTATTTATGTCTGTCTGTATCTTATTTACTACTAGCTTGCCATTCAGTACCGCTGCAAGAGGAGCAACTGCTGATGATGGGAAGCCTTCGGAGCCTCTGAATCATTGGGCCTATCCCGTCATGAATAAATGGCTGGATGATGGGCTGCTGATCGGATACGGAGAAGATCGATATATGCCTGATTTAGCAATAACAAGAGGAGAATTCGTTACTTTCATTAACAGGGTGTTTACATTCACCGAGAAGTTGGAGCATTCGTTTAAGGATGTACCAACAAGCGCATGGTATGCAGATGATATCGCGAAGATTTATACGGCCGGTTTGATTCAAGGGGTAGGTAACAACCAATTTGAGCCTAACAAGTATATTTCTCGTGAAGATGCCGCAGTAATAGTCGCCAGAGCTTTTCAACTTAGTGCCAATGGACAGAAAACAGACCGCTTTCAAGATGAAAGCAGCATAGCTTCTTATGCCAAGGGCGCTGTTGAAGCGTTGTATGCAAAAGGATGGGTTAAGGGAAGAGAAGATCATACATTTTCTCCAAAAAGTAATATCTCGAGGGCAGAGGTCATCCAGCTTTTGGATAATGCGATGGGGATTTTAATCCAGAATAAAGGGACACACACTAAAGATGCTCCAGGCAATATGGTTATCAACACAGATGCAGTTATACTCAAGAATAACGTCATTACTGGGGATTTATTTATTACGCAAGGAGCAGGACAAGGGGATATTACGCTTGAAGATGTCATCGTACAAGGCAATATGTATGTACGGGGTGGCGGCGAAAATAGTATTATCATCAAAAACTCTTCAATTAAAGGGACATTGTTTGTAGATAAATGGGATTCAAAAATTCGTATTGTAACATCGGGAGCATCAAAAATCTCAGAAACAAAGATGCTCTCTGGTGGCATACTGGAAGAAGAAAAATTAACCGGGGACGGTTATGGCTTTCTTCATGTTGACGCAAGTCTAACCAGGAATAACAATAATCGCATAGTAACGCTAATTGGCGATTTCGAGAAAGTATGGAATAAGGCTGGAAATACAAGTTTTAAGTTAGGCTTGGGTACGGTTGTTCGCAACATGATTTTTGATTCTGAGGCTGACGTATCAGGGGAAGGAACGATTGAATTAGCAGTTCTGAATGTGAATGGTGTAGTGCTTGGCAAATGGCCGATTAAGGTTAACTTTGCGGTAACAGTCTCTGCCACGATCGATACCGTATTGGTTACCAAAGACAGCCGCACACCAGCACCGGGATCAACACCAACAGTATCGCCAACGCCGACAGTGACACCAACGCCAACAGTAACACCGGCACCAACGCCAGATTCTGACGATCTTGCGATTGTAAAAGATGGTAATCCTGTCGCGGCAGTGGTTATCTCTGGAGATGCAGATCAACAGACAAAGAAAGCAGCCGATGATTTAATCAAATATGTAAAGAAATCAACAGGTGCACAATTAGAATTATTGGTCGATGATTCCAAGACAGATAAACTGATGGTGGAGAATGGCGTTATTCGTATGACTCATCATGAAATGCCTCTCTTAGTGCCGACTAAAGCAGATTACAGCATTAGAATGATCATTAATGGAAATAAAAGTGCGAATATAAGCCCAAGCAATGTGGTTTGGGATGCTGATTCAAAGACGGCAAACTTAAGCCTGCCTCCCATTGTTGCTGCAGGAATTCAGCAAATTGTGCAGTACCAAGTCAGTTACAATAAAGGGACACCGGTAGATAGCGAAAAATTTACGGTTGAAGCGGCTCCTAATGAACCTTTAAACCTGAATTCATCATTTGAAATACCTTTCATCGGCCCTGAAGATGCCAAGCCCTGGAGATATTATGGCAATCATTCTGGGACCTCTGATATGAGGCGCAGTAATGAACAGGCGAGAAGCGGAAGCTATAGCTTGAAAGCGAGCGGAACGGCAATTGCCTGGCCAAATCAGGAATTAGAATTGAATCAGTACGGGGAATATGAGCTTTCAGCCTATTTTTTCACCCCAGCTGCTTCCACGACTTCTGGAAAACTAACCTTGTTTGCTGAACTTCTGGACGCGAACGGCAAGCTCCTTATAAAAAAAGAACATATAAAAGTATATGCGACAACGAGTCAAGCCGAATGGACAGAGATGAAATGGGAAGTTGATATCCCTCAACAATTCAATGGGATGCCAGTTAAAAAACTGATTGTTGGACTAGAGTTATCTGATTTCGTGAACAAGGAGCATGTATTTATTGACGATGTTCGATTCATGATGAAAAATACGCATAATGTGGCTTCGTCCAATGATGAGGATTTATCTGTGATATCTGCAGAGCAAAAAAACGTGGAAGGTAATCAGAGGACTCATCTGCCCGATTCAGCTGCATCGCAATTAGAAACCGCTCAAACCCTTGTTTATGTGGGTAAGTCTGGCTTGAGCTTACAAGAACAGTCGACGCTATTTCAGAACTTGAATGGTGACGGTTTTGTTATTCATCAGAACGGAAACAAGCTTACAATTGCAGGTCCAACCTCATGGGGAACAGAGTTTGGTGTTACGGAATTTTTGGAACGATATGTGGGAATACGCTGGTTAATGCCTACCGGGGATTGGGAGGATATACCGCAGCATACAAATCTATCGGTTCCTGCTGGTGAGCAGGTGATTCAGAATCCAGCCTTTTTCTCCCGAACTTTCGAAACTACAGGCAATGTCGTGCGTGAAGAGTGGAAGAGGAAGAATCGGATTCATGGGAGTGTAGAATTTGCACATAATTTGTTTAACTTGCTCCCAACTTGGAAATACAAGGATAGCAACCCGGAATTTTATCCAGAAGGTGCGGATCTGACCAAAATTCATACATGGCAGCCTTGTTTTAATGCTGAAGGTATTGTTGAGGAGTCTATCGCTACTATTATTGACTACTTTGACCAGGATCCAGAGGCGACTTCCTATTCTATAGGTATAAATGACACCACAAATTTCTGTGAAGCAAACCCGAATCATCCAGATTACCCTGGTCCTGATGCAATTAATTCGATCGGGATGGTAGATCTATCGGATATTTACTTCAAATGGGTAAAAGAAGTTTCAGAAGGTGTGTTCAAGGTACACCCGGACAAAAAACTAGGTGCCTACGCCTACTACAACGTATATGATGCCCCGGCTAACATCCAATTGGATCCGCGAGTCGTTATTTATATAACCGATGATCGCATGTCCTGGGGAGATGAGCAGTTGCGCCAAGAAGGGCAAGCATTAACACAATCCTGGGTAGAAACAGGGGCTACAATCGCATTTTATGAATATTTATTTGGAACTCCGTATGTATTGCCAAGAACCTATTTTAATTTAATGGCAGACAGCTATCGGTATGCTGCTGATGCAGGCGTCGAGGCGTACTACAGTGAGCTCTATCCGAATTTTGGAGAAGGACCGAAAGCATGGCTCTCGACCAAGCTGCAATGGGATCCGTCGCAGGACGCCAATGCATTGCTGGATGAATGGTATGAAAGGGCAGTAGGCAAATCTGCGGCAATGGATTTGAAGGCTTACTACGAGCTTTGGAATCATTTCTGGGAACATGAAATATTCAATAATGGCTGGTTTCACAACTGGAAAAATAATTTTCCGCGACCCAACTTTATGCCCGTATTCACGGCCACGTACTTAGGTGGAGTTTCACAAGCTCAAATGACGGAGAGTCGCAGACTGCTTGAGTCCGTACTTGCCAAAGCAGAGACAGATAATCAGAAAAAACGTGCTCAGGATCTGCTTACTATGTTTGAATATTATGATATTTCGTTCTTAAGTTACCCTGATGAAAATGAAACGATAACTGCCCCTGCCGCTGAAAGCGAGGCCATGGTGCTTCTGGAAGATGCCATTCAAAAAATAAAAAGAATGGAAGCACGATTTGAACTTGTAAATTCTTTCGCCGGCAATGATTTGTACGCCCATGCTTACGCTGATGTGGTATTGGATTGGGGCGTTGTATCGAACAGGCAGTTACAGGCAATCGCAACATGGATATCTGAACACCCGTCTGGGGATACAAGGGAAAGAGTGGATCAGTTGGCAGCAGCATCAGACACTTCTTCTAAGACGAGGGATTTCGTAAACACACTTATTGCCGCAACTTATGGAACAGGTGTTAGGAACCCTGGATTTGAAGAGGGGATGGCTGCATGGCATGACTGGCCGGATACGGTAGCGGAATTCACGGAGGATGCCAACTCGGGGGATTGGGCTCTGAAAGTGAATACTAGCAGCAGGGAACAAACAGTATTCATCGAAGGCGGCAAAACCTATGAATTGACTTTCTATGCTAAAGTGACGGGTTCCAAGGCAGAAACAAATTTATTGGGAATTAATTTCTGGGAGGTTCCCGGGATAGGACTCCAGGGATTCCATGTAACCGTAGACTCGGATCAATATCAAAGATACACGGTGCGTTTTAAAGCTCCGGATAACTTCTCAAATGCCACCATTGTCATCTATAAGAATCCTGGAACTGGCTGGGTATACGCGGATGACTTTAACTTGAAAGAATGGAGCCCGGAAGATGAGGTGCTGGCAACAGATGTAGAGGCAGACAACGGCGTTATTCAAGCGATGTTGAGCGGGGCGCCTGCAAGTCCACCGAGTGCAGCAGATTTTGTTGTTACACCTATAGTGGATGGTGCTGCAACAGTCAGTATACAGCCTATTGCAATAACGTGGGAGGCAGCAACAAGAACAGCCACATTGACTGTACCGCCTGTTGCTCCAGCTGCTGCTCAGCAAAGTGTTCAGTATCAGCTTCAGTATCAAGGGGGGCCTTCATTGGAAAGTGACATTGTCATCATAGCAGCGGACCCGCAAGCGCCATTGAACCGGAATGCCTCTTTCGAATTTGGCTATGCCAGTGCGCATGACGCTGCGCCATGGCTCTATATCGGCTTAGGCAGTGGAGGTGCGCAGTTACTGCGCAGTAATGAACAAGCCAGAAGTGGAAGCCACAGCCTCAAGGTGATCGGTGCGCCAGTGGCATGGCCACTTCAAGAGCTGTACTTGACCGACTATGGCAATTATGAATATACAGGCTACTTCTATACGCCGGCGGGCTCGACATCTGTTGGAACGATCAGTCTGATGCTGGAGATGTACGATGAGAACAACGAGCAAATTGACAAGAAAATATCGGTGACTCAAGCAGCGACAGTGAGCAGCGGCGAATGGACAGAGCTGAAATGGGAGGGGGAAATTCCCGCAGTCATTAACGGCAAACAAGTGCATCGCGTTAATATGGGGCTAGAATTATTCAGCTTTGCTGCTGGAGAAGTCATCTATATCGACGATGTTCAGCTCGTCAAAAAATAATCAGACAGAAAGCCGGAGGCTGAAGCCTCCGGCTTTTGCTGGTGTAATGACCGAGGGACAGTTGGCCGTGTAATGATCGGGCTAGAGTTGATTGGTTTTAATGGTGTGTACATTAGTCATTATCCCTTTCCATCAAAAGTCAGACGACTGCTGGCTGTCCGTTTGAGCTTGGTGTTCTTGCGTTTTGCAGCTGAGAGAGGGAAGGGATGTGGGTGGAAGAGCGGAAGCGTCCGCCTTTAAAGATTTGTTCCAATCCCCTATCTTTTCCATTCAAGGGCACAAATCTTTAACAGCGGCTGGAGCACACATCCCTTCCCTCCGTAACACTCCCACGTCAAGAACACGCATATCAAAGGAAGCCGCAAGGCGTCTTTCCCATATCAAATTTGTGCAAGTTATGTTCTTTTGGCTGCATTGTCAACACCCGCTCCTCGTCTCTATAATGAAGAGGATAATGAAACCTCAGGAGGAATATAGGATGCTGCGAGTAACCATTTGGAATGAAAACAGGCATGAACAGAATGATGAAACTGTTGCAAGGATTTATCCACGCGGCATGCATGGGGCTATCTCGGAAGGCTTGGAGCCAGAAGGCTTCTCCATTACGCTGGCAACGCTGGATCAGCCGGAACATGGATTGACAGAAGAGCTGTTGCAGAACACGGATGTCTTGATCTGGTGGGGACATACTGCTCATGACGAGGTTCGGGATGAAATTGTAGAACGAGTACATAAAAGGGTTCTAGAAGGAATGGGATTCATAGCGCTGCATTCCGCACATTATTCGAAGGTGTTCAAGAAATTGATGGGAACGACCTGCTCGCTGCTCTGGCGGGTAGCTGATGAGAAAGAAAGGCTCTGGGTCGTAAATCCGGCACATCCGATTGTACAGGGGATTGACCGTTTCTTTGAATTGGAGCAGGAAGAAATGTATGGGGAAGTTTTTGACATTCCTGAACCGGACGAGCTCGTGCTGCTGAGCTGGTTTCAGGGGGGAGAGGTTTTCCGCAGCGGCTGCACGTTCCGCAGGGGACATGGGAAGATTTTCTATTTCAGACCGGGACATGAGACGTATCCAACCTACCACAATGCGAATGTAATTCGTATTATTGCCAACAGTGTGCGCTGGGCAGCACCGGTTCCTGATTTAATCATTCCTGCACCGAGTTATGGTCCATGGCCATCTCAAGAGCCAGTGCCTGTACAAGTTTAAGGTCCAGTTTAAGTTCAAGCTTAAGTTCCAATATAAGTACCCATTGTCAAGTATCCATATTCGTTGCTAAATTAAACGAGGAAAGCCCGAGGTGTTCATTTTGAGTAAACTTAGATTGGGTGTTATTGGAACAGGCGGTATTTTCAAACACGTCCATTTACCTGCGTTGCTGAAGCATGCTGATATTGAGATTGTAGCTCTATGCGACATTATCCCAGCTAAAGCACAAATCATAGCCGATGAGCATGGGATTCAGCAAGTTTATGAAAACTATAGAGATGTTCTGGCGCGTGATGATATTGACGCTGTGGATATCTGTACTCCTAACCTGTATCATTCGGAAATCGCGATAGCTGCCCTGAATGCGGGCAAGCATGTTTTTTGTGAGAAACCGGATGCCGTCAATCAACATGAGGCATTAAAGATGAAGCAGGCGGCAGAGAGCAGCGGTAAAGTGCTCATGGTGATGAGAAATAACCGCTTCCGTGCTGTAAGCCAATTTTTAAAGCGGGTATCCGAACAAGGGCATTTGGGGGATATCTACGCAGGGCGGTGCGGATGGATCCGCAGAAGGGGAATTCCGGGCAAAGGTGGATGGTTCACTACGAAAGAGCTTTCCGGCGGTGGACCTCTGATTGATCTGGGTGTTCACATGATTGATTTGACGGTTTGGCTGATGGGCAATCCAAAGCCAGTTTCGGTTAGCGGTTCTACGTATTGTAAATTTGCGGCATCCACAATTTCCGATTCTGAGCACAGCAAATTTGGCGAAACACAATCGGAAGGTGTCTTTGATGTGGAGGATCTGGCTAACGGATATATCCGCTTTGATAATGGGGCTTCTCTGCAGCTGGAATTCAGCTGGGCATCGAATATTGGTGAAGAGAGCAATTTTGTAGAGCTTCGCGGAACCAAAGGCGGATTTAAGCTGGTCAATGATGATATCAAGCTTTATACGGAGCTGGAAGGTGTGCTTTGCGATATTCATCCGCAAATTGAAGCTTCTCAGGATGCTCATGGAGCCAATCTGTATCATTTTGTCGATGTGATTAAGCATGATGCAGAGCCGCTATTTACACCTGAGCAAGGATTGGATATGATTAAAATTCTAGACGCGATTTATGAATCAGCCAGAACTGGTAAAGAGGTTTATTTGACCTGATCTATTGGGAATGAGCGAGCATGTACCCCATTTGCCATCCATTATTACCGAGTGCAGTTGGGGCTACTTGCATTGCTGCTGGCAGAGGGAGTCAAGGAGATGACAGATATGGTGACATTGCAATCCAATTATTTGCCTGAGCTCCTGGTGGCGGGAGACTTCGTTTTTGCACCTGGTGCTGAGGTAGGTCCGCGCATACTTGAAGAATATGAAATCATTTACTTTATGAATCCCAAAACTTTGCATTATACGAGCGGGCAGGAGAAGTTTCTTATTGATCAGCCTTGTATAGTCCTCCTGCCTGCGGGGGTCAATCAGTATTATCAGTTAGCAGGTGGCCAGAGCATGCGGCATCAATTTGTTCATTTTCACCCAGGCTTGCTGCTGCAGCAAATGCTGCCCAATTGGCCGCAAAAAAGCTTATTCACCTTGGAAAATAACAGCATCACTGTAGATTTATTAAGTGAGCTGCTTCATATTTCATCAAAAAAGGATTATGGCTGGAGGGAAAGGTGCAGCTCCATACTGCTCGTCATAATTTCGAAACTATTCTCGGACAAAACGGAGCCCGATGTCAACAAGCTTCCTATTGAGATCCAAGCCTCGCTCCATCATATAGAGAGTCATCTTCCTGAACAGATTTCTGTTAAACAATTGTCGCAGTCTGTGAATTGGTCTCACGAGCATTTCACCCGCGTATTCAAAAGCCATGTGGGCATGAGCCCAAATCAATATTTGTTGTCCAGGAGAATTGAAAAAGCATGCAAGCTTATCGCTTATACAACGATTAGTATCAAGGAGATCGCGGAGAAAACGGGCTTCCAGAGTGAACACTACTTTTCACGAAGCTTTAAACGGCTGAAATCAACGACTCCATCGCATTACCGGAAAAAGGCGAGGGAGTATCGTCATATTTCTGAGGAATATGATAGCGTTTGGAAATCCCAGCATCCGATTAATACGTACTTCTTTTATGATTGATACTTGTAGTATTATTTATTACTCTTTGGATACTCATTTAATAACGCCCGTGCTGCTAATATTAACTTCGACATGAGCCTCTATCGGCAGCTCTGGATAACGGGCTAGCCAACCCTCCCAATCTTTATCAGACACATACCGGCTTGCCCGGTAATGCAAGCCGATTCCGACAGGATCAACCCCCGCACTTATCATCTTTTTAAATAAACGCTCTATCTGCGCCTCAATCTCTTGATCGATCGCTTGTTGATAAGGCTCCAGCTTTTCTCCCCATAGCGGATGTTTGGTCTCCTCTAATACACCTTTGATCGTGACATGAATTTGCAGCGTTGGATTGGCACTATCGCCGGTAAAGGAAAAGTGCCCTTTAGTTTTGGTTACGGCTATAGCCAGCAAATTTTCTTCGGTTTTCAGCTTTAGCGAGAACTTGTGAAAACCGTTTTTTATGAATATATCCAGCAGCTGCGTTTCATCGGGCGTCAGGTTCAGTTTTATTTTTTGCTTGTCCAGAAGTGCGACTTCCTTTATTTGGAATAAATTATTTTTAGTCGTGATAATAGGTAAATAAGGATCCAATCCTTTTTCACTCGTTCTGCGATAAAAGTCAAATAATAATTCCGTGAAAATATACGAGGATTGCACGCCATCCTGCGAAAAGGTGAGAAATAATGTATTGGCCGGAAACCGCTCCGATTTGGGGCTTACATTCAGAAGGCTTGCGGCATCAGGGTCTCCAACCGCCAGAAAGGAGATGAGCTGGACATCTCTTCTTCGCACCAGCCAATCAAGCGTTTCGGTCACATCCGTTTCGGCAAGAGATTTGCCTAATATAAATATTTTGGTATGTCCAAGATCAAGCTCCTTATCCACTTTTGTTTTCAACAACCGGATGGCCTCTGCAATCGTTTCCGATTCTTCCTGAATGACAATGAACTTATCTTCATCGACATTCACCTCGGAGGTTGGGATGCCTAATTTTAATGAAACTTTGAAGGGCCTTTTTGGATTTCCGGATTTATCAATTCCCATGGCCACTACAAAAAATCGTTTGTCGATATCTTTGAAGGAGAAGCTGCATCCCGATAATAAAAGAGAAACAGCCCAAATAACAATTAGTATTCTCATGCTTGTTTCCTCCTCCGGGTTAAGAACAATAGCAGCAGTATGAGACCTATGTCCGTAATGAATCGCAGCTTGTGCACTCCTTCACCAATCATGAAAAATTGCAGCTCCTTGAATAAAAAAGCATAAAAGTAAGAAGCGATGACAAATATACCGCACACGATATTCGTGAATACCGGTGTTTCGATCGTATCGAAATTCGGTTTTTTTGCCGGGAAACAGCCCTTCAGCAGTTCTGCACTAATATGCCACATGACAATGCTAAACAGCAAAGATAAGTTCAGATACATAATGGAAAAAATAAACAGCACGCGTTCAATAAAGCCGAACTCCATAGACATGGAATCGGAAGTGGTAATCCAAGGGTAAACAAAGGTAGCGACGCCTTCAGTACCATGATATCCAATTGGAATAAAAAAGCTGGTTAGCAAAGTAAGCGTACCCACGACTGGAATCAGCCATTTGAATCTGATGATATCGTTTACCTGGAAAAGACGGTTCATGATGGTCATAATGATTGTCCCGGCAAATATAAAGGTAGCGGCTGAAACGCCTCTGAAGGTAGGAGAAAACCGGGTATGATGGAAGATGGTTCGTACCGCATCCCAATTCATTTCGTCCCCAGTGAGTGCTTTAAACAAAATAAGTAAGACTAGCGGCAGGTTGATGACCAAGATGATTTCGGAAATGATCAGAACCGTTTTGGAAGAACGGGAGGCACCAAACCAGACAATAAGCGAAGTAAACAGAAGCAGATGGGACAATTCTATATCTGGGGTGATGAACCGGTTGATCAGTACGCTATAGCCCACTAAAACCTGCAATCCATAAATAAATGGGATCAGTCCAAAAAGGGCCAGGATAGGGGTGTAGATCCACCTTGATACATGACCGGACAGGATCTCTGGAAGGCCTTGTCCGGGAAAGGCTTTGAACGCGTACATATAGGCAAGGGTCATAAGGACGCCGATCATAATGGCCACAAGCATGGACATCATAGCCCCGTCATAGCGGTCTTTAATTAAGATAGAAGGCACGAAAATCATAATATTCATCAGCATAACCAGTACCATATTGTAGTAAAAATATCGCAGCAAACAGCTTCACCTTCCTTCATTTCCTCTTTGACGAAGCTTGATCGGGAGTTGAAGGTAAGGCTCGCCAAAGCTTCTATAATTAGCTAATAAAATAATGTAAATCAACACGCCCCCGACGAGGCCAACCAAGCCCAGAAAAGTGGCAAACAGAATTAACGGATATTTCAAAAAACGAATCGAGTAGCTGAGCGCATTGATCGGGATAATGAAATTACAAATCGCCACAACAGAAGTGACGATAATCATAATGCTGCTGACTAATCCTGCCTGCTGAGCGGCCTGTCCCAAGATGAGACCCCCTACCGTAGTTGCTGTTTGTCCGATCGATTTTGGCAGACGAATACTGCCCTCAACGAGCGCTTCTATCATGAACAGCATAAGAATAACTTCCACGAAGGAGGGATAAGGGACTACAGCCCTGCTTCCGGCAATTGTAAAGGCCAACTGAATCCTGAACAATTCAGGGTTGTAGGAAATAATCGCCACATACAGTCCAGGCAGTGTGATGGTAAGTATGACCGAGAGATACCTCATCATGATAAGTAAGGCGGTGAACCAATAAGGATTATAGGCATCGTCGATGGCCGACATTTGTTCGAAGAATGTGGATGGAGTAACAAGGGCGAAGGGCATACCCTGCATTAACAGCACAATTTTTCCTTGCTCCAGGCATTTGGCTATACGATCCGGCCGCTCTGTAATCAGCATGGTTGGCATTAACATTAATTTTTTGCGCAGCATCAGCTTTTGCAACTGTCCCATCGACTGCACCATAGAGATGTCAATATTAGAAATACTTTTTATAACCGCATCTAATGTTCCTGGCTTGCAGTATTTCTCATCGTTAATAATCATTAGCTCACGCTGAGTGACTTCACCTACATACCGGTATTGGACATTCAATGAAGAAGAAGTATACTCATGGCGAATCAGATTCAGATTTGTTGCGTTATTTTCTGCAAGTCCTTTCTGTGGACCTTGAATCGTGATTTCCACATTGCTTTCCATCGGCTGATCATTGAATAAGTGATTGGCTTTCCATACATAAATCTGATCCATGACAAAAATAATGACATGCGAGTGCAGCATTTTTTGCGAAAGACTCTTATCCCCGCCCCCCTCTTGACATTCTGGCAAGGAGTTCAGTATAACCTCCAAGGTGGAAACATCTGTGCACGATAAAAAGGGTCTGATCACATATTTGTAAATGTTCAGTTCGTCGCAGAGGGACGTTAAATATACCAGCTCAATTTCAAATTCACCGTTAGAAATGCAGCGTGACCTGACATCGATGGCAGTAGGTAATTCTTTCAATATATCTTGATGACGCTGTGCTAATTTACTATTGTTCATAGGTACCTCGTAGTGGAAGATCTTATAGACCCATTCTGTCCACAAATAAAAAATAGCATACTTTAGATTTCAAAGTGATCCAATCGATAAGTTATCGCGTTAGTATAAGTGAAGATCAAAAACGATAAGAAATGAAAACAGAAAAAGGAGTGAATTAGAAGATGAATCTTAAGAAATTACTAGTCCCTGTTCTCAGCCTGGCATTACTGTTTCCAACCTTGGCAAATGCGGAGGTAAAGCCGAAAGCAACAGTCAATACTCCAGCGGTGGAATTAAGAGCAAGCCTGGATCATCTCTTATCCGAGCATTTCGTATTAGCGGTTACCTCCATGACGAAGGCGTATGACGGGGCTGCAGACTCCAAAGCGGTATTTGATGCACTGAACCAGAACGCACTGGACATGAAGCCTGCTATTGCTTCCATTTATGGGGAGGCCGGAGCGGCTGAATTTGATCGCATCTTCAGGAATCATAATAACTACACGGATGATATCGTAAATGCGACGAAGTCGAACGACCAGGCCGCACTTAAGGAAGTCGATAAGGAGGTAGAGGATTTCGTTATTGAATTCTCGACTTTTTTGGCCACTGCCACAGAAGGTCATTTACCTAAAAAGGCTGCCGAGGATGTCATTCGACTGCATGAAAAGCAAGTTCGCGATACATTTGATTCCTATGTAAAAGGTGATTACAAAGCAGCTTACGAAACATTCCGTGAAGGCTTCAAAACGATGTTCAGCATCAGTAAAGC
The DNA here is from genome assembly GCF_017874215.1 of Paenibacillus eucommiae. Lineage (GTDB taxonomy): Bacteria > Bacillota > Bacilli > Paenibacillales > NBRC-103111 > Paenibacillus_AI > Paenibacillus_AI eucommiae. The sequence goes on along the minus strand of NZ_JAGGLB010000022.1, from coordinate 68,482 downwards.
TTTATCGGTCGCTATCGTAGCCCAAATGCCCGAGAAATTTAAAAACTCCAAAGCGGATACCCCCGCAGCAGATCTAAGATCGGCGCTGAACAGCCTGGCTTCAGAGCACGTTGCTTTGGCCACCATGGAAATGCAGAAGGAATATGAAGGCGCTAAGGATTTCCCTTCCCTGATTTGGGCTGAAACACAACATACAGCTGATTTCAAAGCTGCCATTAGCTCTATCTATGGGGCTGAAGGAGCGAACCAATTCGAGAAAATTTGGGTAACTGACCATATTAACGCTCAAAGCAGTATTGCCGCAGCACAAAAGAAAGGCGATTTACAGGCTCGTGAAGCAGCTAAAAAGCGAGTAGAAGCTTTTGTCATAGAGTTCGGCGGATTCCTGGGTGCGGCAACAGCCGAAAACCTGCCAGCAAAAGCCGCCCAAGATGCGGTTCGCACTCACGAAGCCCAAGTTCTGCAAGCCTTTGACGAGTATGTGGCTGGAAATTACGATGCAGCCTACAAGACGTTCCGTGAAGCCTACAAGCTTTTGATCGGAGTGGGTCAAGTGTTGGGCGATGCCATCGTTACGCAATTCAACGACAAGTTCCAGGTGCCTGCTGATACTGGCAGCATGACTACGGTCTGGATGAAAATCAACAGCAGCGAATTGAAAATCAACGATAAAGTGACCCAAATGGACACAACCCCTTTTATGTGGGAGAGCTGGACATTTATTCCCCTTCGTTATTTGAGTGAAGGCATTGGAGCAGAGGTCATCTGGGAAGATGGTACCCGGACTATTTGGGTGAAGGCTGGCAACGATACCTTGACATTCTGGGTAGGCAAAGACTACATGGAAGTAAATGGAGTGAAACAAGACATCGGCACCAAAGTATTTATCAACAAAGATGGCAGAACAGTAATTCCGCTTCGTTTCATTGCCGAGCTGCTCGGCTGGGACGTAGAATGGAACGACATGGATTGGTCGATTAAGCTGACTAAAGCTATGTAAGTACAGTTATCATGGCTCGAATTGGAAATAAGCTGTTCCCCTGCAGGCAATTTTGCAGTTGGGGACAGCTTTTTTTATCTGGTTACGCAGTTAATTAAAGTTGAATAATCATCCAATTGTCTCCATTTATATTTAGACACTCATGGGTTTGGATAATCATCCAATTCACTGATTCATCAAATATATATAAATCCTTCGGAAATTTATTAATATTTAAAATTATAGTATGAAAATCAGCTTCGAAAACGTATTCTTTTCCAATTTTCAAAATGTCAAAATCCCATTGTATAAACACATCTTTTAATTGAGAAAAATTTTTGTTTATATAATCCAAACTTACTTGTTGAGATTTGTGTATTAATTCATTTTTAATCATATCCCATAAGTATGCTTCATCTCTATTTATATAGTTATGAAAATATTCGTGGTTGGTATTAATAAAATTTTCAATTACTTTATTTCTTAGCTCTCGCGATTTTATTTGGTCTAACTGCCGAGCAATTTTGTTGATTCCAAAAAGCCATTGGCTTTTGATAGGGTACATATCGATATTTTTATTAAAATTATCCACTATGGTTCATTCATCTCCTAAAATTTATAATATTGTATTTATACTATATTAATTCGAGTGATGAATATGGGTATTGTGTACTAATTAACACAATATGTAATTTTTTATAAAAAATAAAAGTTTTAGAAATAGACTTCTTCATGTTTCAATCCTTGAAGGAAAATGCTGGATTTATTCAAGATTAGCATGAAAACATTAGAGGTTTAGTGGGGGAGAGCGTGATATATTTAGACAATGAGGTGATTAGTAAATAGGTAATTTTAATGCGAGGGGGCTGTGAGGCATGAAGACGGTTCGGTTTGGATTGGTTGGATGCGGTTATTTTGGCAGTGGGATGGCGAGAATTGTTCATAGTTTGGAGGGAGCAGAGGTTCGTGCGGTTTATGGAGGCAGCAGAGCCGCTGCGCTTGCGGAGGAGCTTCATTGTGATCTTGTAGATAGTCTGGATGAGCTTATGGATAGAGAGGATATTGATGCCATCATCGTGGCCAGTCCAAGTCATGCCCATAGGGAGCCAGTCATTAGTGCTGCGAAGAAAGGCAAGCATGTTTTTTGCGAGAAGCCGTTTGCCCTGACTTTACTTGATTGTGAGGATATGCTTGCTGCCTGCAGAGAGGCAGAGGTTCATGTGATGGTCGGTCACATTATGCATTTCATGGAGGGAATTGGCACTGTCAAACAGCTGATTGCAGACGGCGAGATCGGAAGGCCTATTGTCTGTCATGCGGAACGAACCGGCTGGGAGGAGAAGCAGCCAGTTGTGAGCTGGAAGAAAAAAATGGCCGCTTCAGGAGGACATATATTCCATCATATTCATGATCTGGATGTCATTCAAACCATTCTGGGTCCTGCTGTAAAAATTTGCACGACCGGAGGTAATCTTGCCCATGAAGGGGAGGGGTTTGGGGACGAAGATGACGTGCTGCTGCTTCTGCTGGAATTTGACGGTGGTGCAGTCGCCTCGATGCAATACGGTTCAGGATTCCGCTGGGGCGAGCATTACATCAAAATTAATGGGACAGAGGGCGCCATTCGAATCGACATGAAGCGGGCGAGCATAGAACTGCGGAAAAATGGAAGCACAAGCCTCTTTCCCTTATATGGAGCCGAATATGATCAAGAGGTCGCCAAGGCAAATGAGGAGCGGGATAGCGGTATCGCTTACGGGACCGCATCCTCAGCGCTGCCTCGCCATTTAGCGGATATGATGCGTCGGGAGCTTGCTTGCTTTCGTGATGTTGTTTCCGGGAAGCCGATTGATGACAGGCTGAGGCTGCTATTCGATGGCACATCGGCTAGATCTTCCATAGCGTCTGCAGAAGCGGCGCTTGTCTCACTCAGGGAGCAAGCGTGGATCAGAATTGAAACAGGACTGAAGTAGGACTGAATCAAGATTGAATCATAATTGAAGCAGGAATGAATTCTGAATGAACCACGGGTTGGAATCAAAAGCGAATGCTAAACCGAATATGTGAAAAAAAGCAAGCAGGCTGCGGGGTATAAGGAATCGCAGCTGCTTGTTTTTTGTGAAAAGCAGCTCTCTGGAGCAGTTCGCCGACTCCGAATTGAGCGGGGGCTTGACTTAACGATGTTTTTGATCGTTAAAGCAAGTGTTTCCAGGTCATCCGTCACGTTAGTGATGATTTTCATCGTTAAAAGAGGCCGGATGGCCTCTCTGGGTGGCTTAAAGGGATTTTAACGATGTTTTTCATTGTTAAAGGAAGGTTATGAAGTCGACCTGGTGCTTTTAGCGATGAAAAACATCGTTAAAGTAATAACAGCGGCAGGAGCCCACAACTCTTCCCTCCGCAACGCTCCCAAATGATGAACATGCTCCTCAAAGGATACCACAAAGCGTTTTTCTTATATGAAAGGCTGCGAATTTTGCGATTATATTTAATGTAATTTGGGTATAGGCAAAGTGGCTAATCCTTGGTACAATAAGGAATGAAATTGAGAATCAATATCATAATATTTCAGGTTGAGCGCGACCAGAGACAGGAAACTATTTTGTCCAGGAAAATAGTGGAGTTTGTCCATTGACAGTGCTTATAGTGATAAACTATAATGAAACCTGTCCAATTGAGAATGAATATCATTATATTATCAATCATAGCAAGGGTGGCATGCATGAGTCGATTTGTAAAAACTATTGAAGAAGTCCCTTCAGCTTCAACGCCGAAACTTCGAACCCGTCCAGTGGCAGCCTCATTGATTTTAATCGGGGGCTTGATTGCTCTGGTGTTTGGGATTGCTTTGTCCGTCTCATTCGGTGCTGCCGATATTAAGCTTTCTATAGTATGGGAAGCCATTTTCAGCTTCAATCCCGACGTAACCGCCCATCAGATCATTCAGGAGCTTCGTCTGCCGCGCGTACTTGGCGGGGCCATGGTTGGAGCTTGCTTTGCAGTAGCTGGAGCTATTATGCAGGGAATGACTCGTAACCCGCTTGCAGATTCTGGTCTCCTTGGTCTCAACTCAGGTGCAGGTTTTGCATTGGCGCTTTGCTTTGCTTTTTTTCCTGGGTTGCCTTTTATGTATTTAATCATGTATTCTTTTTTAGGTGCAGGTATTGGTGCAGGACTTGTTTATGGAATTGGATCTTTGGCCAGAAGTGGTCTTACGCCTGTTCGTCTCGTATTGGCTGGCGCCGCAGTAAGTGCGCTTTTATCTGCATTAAGCGAAGGTGTTGCTCTTTATTTCCGAATCGGCCAGGACTTGGCGTTCTGGTATGCTGGGGGCGTGGCGGGTACGAAGTGGTTCCAGCTCAAGATCATGTTCCCATGGATTGCCGTAGCCATTGCCGGAGCGATCATGCTGTCACGTTCCATAACGCTGCTTAGTCTTGGAGATGAAATTGCAGCAGGCTTGGGTCAAAGAACCAGGCTGGTAAAGCTCGCGGGAGCAGTTATTGTCCTTGTGCTTGCCGGAGCTGCTGTATCCGTTGTTGGGGCTGTCGGTTTTGTCGGACTTATCATTCCGCATTTAACCCGTTATCTGGTTGGTGTCGATTACCGCTGGATTATTCCCTGCTCAGCTATTCTTGGAAGTCTGCTGATGGTTTTCGCTGACCTTGCAGCAAGAATGGTCAATCCTCCTTACGAAACGCCTGTAGGTGCATTGATTGCACTAATCGGGGTGCCTTTCTTCCTCTACCTGGCACGTAAAGAAAGGAGGGAGCTGTAGCATGCAGAACTTATCCGATGCAGCAGTTGAACGCCGGAAGAAGAGCTGGGGATTCATGGTTCTTTCCATATTAGGTATTCTTATTATCATTGCGTTTATTATCAGCATGAACACAGGATATATCCGGCTTTCACCTATGGATGTCATTCGCACCTTGTTTAGGATGGGAACCGAAAAGCAATCGCTCATTCTGTTCGATTTCCGTCTGCCGCGCATCGTCATCTCTGTACTGGTTGGCGCAGGGCTGGCCGTGTCGGGCTGTATTATGCAGGGGATTTCCCGTAATGCGCTCGCTGACCCGGGTATTCTGGGGATTAATGCGGGTGCTGGACTCGTGGTGATGCTGTTCATTTCTTTTTATCCGACAACTGCCGCGGCACCTGTATTTTTACTTCCAGTGCTTGCTTTGGTCGGTGCGGGATTGACTGCTGCACTGATTTACTCACTGGCTTACAAAAAGCATCAAGGTTTGTCACCAACCCGTCTATTGCTGACAGGAATTGCAGTAGCAGCAGGTATTAGCGCAGCTATGATCGTGCTTACCTTGAGGCTAAGCCCTGATAAATATCAATTTGTTGCGACATGGATGGCTGGCAGTATCTGGGGAACGAATTGGAAGTTCGTGCTTGCGCTATTACCATGGATTGTCATTTTACTGCCTTATGTGTTTTACAAAGCCCGTGTGCTCAATGTGCTTAACCTGGGAGAACAGACTGCAACCGGATTGGGTGCTGCCATTGAGAAGGAACGATTGCTTTTATTGGCCGCAGCTGTTGGCTTGGCTGGCTCCTGTGTAGCGGTGAGTGGTGGTATCGGCTTCGTTGGTTTGATCGGTCCCCATCTCGGAAGGCGGCTCATTGGTCCGAAGCATCAGATGCTGCTTCCTGCCTCCGCATTGGCCGGAGCCTTGCTAGTCCTTGTTGCTGATACGCTGGGACGTTGGATTTTACAGCCGTCAGAAATTCCTACGGGAATAGTTGTAGCCGTCATCGGCGCACCATATTTCCTCTACTTACTTGCCAAGTCAAAGACTTAGCAGGCATACAGAGGATTGACGGATTTCATGAATGAAAAGAGGGAATACATAAATGCTGCGCCTATTTTTAGCGTATTACAGGCCTTATAAAAAATTATTTATCTTGGATTTTACTTGTGCAATACTTGCTGCGCTGCTTGAACTTACATTTCCTCTTGCTGTTAACAAGGTAGTGGATGATCTATTGCCGAGCGGGAACTGGAAGTGGATACTATGGTCTTGTGTAGTTTTGCTTGGCATTTATCTGGTCAGTGCTGTTATGAACTATGTCGTCTCCTACTGGGGACATAAGCTGGGCATCAACATTGAGACAGATATGCGTAAGAAACTGTTCGATCATGTGCAAAAGATGTCTTTCCGTTTCTTTGACAACACGAAGACGGGACATCTCGTCTCCCGCATGACGAATGATTTAATGGATATTGGCGAAATTGCCCACCATGGGCCTGAGGATTTATTTATTGCCATCATGACCTTGCTTGGAGCTTTCGGTTTAATGCTGTCGATCAACTGGCAGTTGGCTATCCTTACTTTTGTAATGATTCCGTTAATGATTTATTTGTCCCTTTATTTCAGCGGCAAAATGACGCGTGCCTTTAAGCGGATGTTTTCAGACATTGCCGACTTTAATGCACGTGTTGAAAATAATGTCAGCGGCATGCGTGTTGTGCAAGCATTTGCCAATGAAAAGCATGAAATTGCTCAATTCGCTGTCAACAATGGCCGTTTTCGCCAGACTAAATTAATTGCTTACCGCATTATGGCGTGGAACTCGTCGCTTAGCTACATTTTGATGCGTTTTGTTTCCATCTTTGTGTTGGTATGTGGTACGTGGTTTGTTATTCAGGATCAAATGACCTATGGGGAGTTTATTGCTTTTGTTTTGCTGTCCAACGTCTTTCTGGGTCCTATTAAACAAATCAATTCCGTTATTGAGACTTATCCTAAGGGGATTGCGGGCTTTAGAAGATACCTGGACTTGCTGGAAACAGCGCCAGATGTAGCCGATACACCAGGTGCCAAGGATGTTAAGAATTTGATTGGTAAAATTGCTTTCAACAAAGTATCCTTTGGATATGAAAATAAAAAGAGGGTGCTGAACCAGATCGATCTGGCTGTAAACCCGGGTGAAACTGTAGCATTTGTGGGTCCGTCTGGTGCAGGAAAAACGACGATATGCAGTTTGCTGCCGCGCTTCTATGAAATCGAGGAAGGAAGCATTACGATCGATGGCATTGATATTCGGAGTATGACGCTCGAATCGCTGCGTTCCCAGATTGGTATCGTTCAGCAGGATGTCTTCCTGTTTGATGGCACGATCCGCGAAAATATCGCTTACGGCAAACTAGATGCGTCGGAAGAAGAGATTTGGGAAGCGGCGCGGCGCGCACAGCTGGAAGCGATCATTCTGTCTCAGGAGGCTGGGCTGGACACACTCATCGGAGAACGTGGAGTCAAGCTGTCTGGTGGCCAGAAGCAGCGCCTTTCCATCGCCCGGATGTTTCTCAAGAATCCGCCAATTTTGATTCTCGACGAAGCAACTTCAGCACTTGATACTGAGACGGAGGCAGCCATCCAGCAAGCTCTTACTGAGCTGTCAGAGGGTCGGACCACACTCGTGATCGCGCATCGCCTGGCAACGATTAAGCACGCTGACCGGATTGTCGTCGTAACGGAGCAGGGAATTGAAGAGCAAGGCAATCATGAGGAGCTTCTTAAAACTCAAGGCGTTTACAGCCGGTTGCATCAAGCTCAGTTCGGAGCATTTTGAAATTAGCTGTTTGAAATTAACTGTGGTATAGATTGCCTTCGAGTATGAAGTAGGTGGCATAATGATCATAAATTTTAAGAGAAGAGCCTGGCGGTTAGCCAGGTTTTTTTTATTATTTTATTTGAGCTTACTGGATGGACAGTATGAGTTTTGGCCGACGCTGTCTTGAACGCAGTAACCTTTTCAAAAGCGGATACCAGATGTCATTCCTACTGTATATATTTTCATTTGTCGCTCATCATGTTACCATTCTAGTTATAGAGATTTCCATACAAAATAGAGGGGTGAGGTGTGTGGATGAGTAATAGCGAAGAGAAAGAGCGGATAGGGCGGTCAGAATCGTCGGAATCATCAGAACTATCAGATCCATCAGATCCATCAAAACTATCAATCGAAAAGCAAAATGCAGACGATATTGAGCACTACCAAGATGAGGAGAATGGCAGAGAGTTTACGGAAGAAGAATTGGAGGCACTCTTTCAAGCCGCAGATGAGGAGGAAGAGCCACCGGCCCCATTTTTTCAAACTCCTGGATTTCGGAAGCTGTTAGCTTTTGTCATCGCTGTTGCTTTATTTGTCAATGTGGCGGCCTTTTTCCCGCAAGTTTTTTCGTTGGCCGCGATCCGCTTTCTTGTAACCTCCGCTCAGCTATCTCAATCAGAAACGATCAAAGCCTATAAGGAGTCTGTTGTTGTAGTTCGGGCTGATGATCGGAAGGGGACTGGCTTTGTTATTTCGGAAGATGGTCTTATTGTAACCAATCAGCACGTGGCTGGTAATTCCAAGGAAATTATAGTTCAATTCCCAAATGGAATGCATTACAGTGCAGCCGTTGTGGCCATAGATGATGAGGTCGACCTTGCGCTGCTGGACATTGATGCAACTGATTTGCCCGCGCTGACGCTAGCAGCGGAAAGTGGTGATGCGCAAGGAGTTCCCATTACCGTTATAGGTAATCCATTGTTTTTTAACGGGATCGTCAATAAAGGGGAAACGCTCGGAATTCTTTCGGATCGAAGCCCGCCAATGCTTGCTGTACAAGCTCCAATATACAAAGGAAACAGCGGGAGTCCTGTGATTAATGGGGATGGAGAGGTCATTGGAGTTATCTTTGCGACCAGTTCTATACGAATTGATGACGAGAAAAAGTCTATAGGGCTTGCTGTTCCTGTAGAATGGGTGTGGAAGCATCTACCCGAATAATCTCATATAGAATAGTCAGAGGCAGGCGGTCGTGTAGACGATTCCTGCTTTTTTTTATGTGTTTAAATCGCGCGGACCTTACGGACCTCAGATCCTTTATTTTAGCAATTCAAGGGGGTTATGGAAGGCTTACGGACATGAAAGCCGTTATTGATGCTGAAATTGCGCCAAAACAAGGGATTTAGAGCAAATAACGGAACGTATGTCCGTAACTCTCGCAAAAGAGAGATAAATCGTAAAATAGCGTACCTCATGTCCGTAAGCAATATACCGCTAAGCAAAATGCCCGTAAGTAATTTGTCCATAGCTGCGGCGCCTGACTGAGGATATGCTGTGCCCTGGCAAGGCTTTCAACAAGGCTTTCATGAATGTTTTTGTAATTTTTATCCAAATATTTGCAACTTTACTTGACATAGCACCGTTATTTAGATAGCAATTGCAACTTGAAATTTATGGTATAGAGAGGGAGATATGTGAAAAGAACGTTTGCTTTTGGATTACTGCTGCTTTTTATGATAAGTATCGTTGTCGCTTGTAACCAAAGAGATATCTTGCGCAAGCAGAACTTGAATCAGAATTCAAATCATGGCTTGGATCAAAGCTTAATTCAGAAATTAAATCAAAGCTTAAATTTTCATATCAGTAAACCAGAAGGTCAAAGCTACAAAGTTTATAAAAAAATTGAAGATAGTGAAACGGTGAAAATCGTCAGGGATGCTTTACTGAATGTGCCATGGAATAATGCGAAAGTAAGTATGTCACGTCAACCAGATTACAAAATTGATATGATCAACAACGATCCAGCAATTTCATATGAACCGGTGACATTTGATGTTTGGCTTTCACCAAAGAAAGACGTATTGCAAGTGATTATTGAAGGCCAGTCCAGGCATGGGAGTATTCTGAAAAAAGACTTTGAGAACATATTTTCCATTCTGTCAGAATAAAGGGAGATATTATCGTCTTGAAAGATGAAGGGGTGAAAGGGTGCGGGTGCACGGTTGCTGCCCGCTCCTTTTTGTTATGTCTATAAAGCAGCAGCTTGCTTTCACTGAAGGTTTTTTCTTAAAAAAACGTACTAATCCGAAAGCTTGTATCATAACATGGTATATCTCTTGTCCATCTTTTTCAGCATAAGTATGTATTTGATTAATGGAAGAAAGGACGAAGAAAGCATATGAATGCCATGGAGCCTGCGATTGCAATTTTAGGAATAGGAACGGCTGTGCCGCGGTACCAGCTAGAACAAACGGATGCATCAGAGAGGCTGGCCGATGCGTTGGCGGAAAATCCGGAAGCCGCGCGCTGGGCGAAAAGGATTTTTAAACAGAGTGCGGTGGAAACCAGATATACGTGTGAGCCTAACCTGCTGGAGCCTGCGGCTAGCTGCCGTTATGTGCCCTCCAAATCTCTGCTAGACACGCCTACTACTGCTGAACGGATGGAAATGTACAAGGTGGAGTCTGTTCCATTAAGCCTGCAGGCTGCAGCAGGAGCGCTCTCAGACAGCAGATTGAATGCTTCAGAGATTACCCACCTGATTACAGTTAGCTGTACGGGCTTTTTTCTGCCTAGTATCGATACTGCACTTATAGATCAGCTTGGACTTAAGCCAGATGTGAAGCGTATTCCGTTGACCTTTTTAGGATGTGCTGCAGGCTTGACGGCGGTTCGTTTATCCCGGGAGCTTGTCGAAGGAAACGCTTCTGCCCGAATATTACTCGTTTGCATAGAGCTATGTACGCTTCATATTCAGCCTTCGAGTGAGCGCGAGGCTCTTTTTGCGACTGCATTTTTTGGCGATGGGGCTGCTGCGTGTGTGATTGGCAGGAGCGGCTCAAATCAGCGCGGGATTTTTGCTCTGGATACGAATCATTCGGCTATTGTGCCGGGTTCAAAGGATGATATGGGCTGGAAGGTTGGTAATTATGGTTTTAATCTGTATCTTTCCCCCCGTATTCCCGAGCTCATAGGCAAATACGTACCGGCAGAAATTGAACGCTTATTTGCAGGCAGCCCGATGCCTGAGTTGTGGGCTATACATCCGGGAGGGCGGGGAATCATAGATAAGCTGCAAGCTTTATATGAGCTCAAGGATGAACAAACCCGGGCCAGCCGCTCTGTACTTCGCGATTATGGGAACATGTCATCAGCAACGATTTTGTTCGTGCTTCAAGAAATGAGAGCAGGGCTTCGAAGCCAACTGCCGGTTCTTTCTGGACAAGATCCCAAAAGGGGGATTGCTTTGGCATTTGGCCCGGGGCTTAGTATGGAATTGCAGCGGATCACTTATATCGAGCCCTCGTTTTATTGGGGGGAAGCATGCGATTAAAAGGGTTGAAGCAGCGCGCAGAAGAGCCCGAGCTGATGGACGATTTTACCAGCGGGGGGAGGAGTCTGAAAGAAGCTTTACGGCAGCTTCGCTGGTTAAATCGGATTTTCGGAGCGGCAGGCCCGACACTATACGGCGTAAAGCGCTTATGGCTGGCAGCTGGAAAGCCTAGTCAAATGTCTATTCTGGACATCGGCTCAGGCTCAGGTGATGTGAACAGGATTTTGCTTCGTTGGGCGGATAAGCATCATATTGATCTGAAAATCCGGCTGGCCGACATTACTGAAGAGGCTTGCGGGGAAGCCAGACTGCTCTATCAACATGAATCACGCATTGAGGTTATTCAACATGATGTTTTTGAATTGCAGCAGGGTATGGCTGATGTCATTACGGCCTCTCAATTTGTTCATCATTTTTCTTCCAAAGAACTGCCTGTGATAGTGGGGCGCATGTTAAGTGCTTCCCGATTCGGCATTGTGATCAATGATATCCATCGGCATTGGATTCCTTGGCTGGCTGTTTGGCTCGTTACCCGAATGCTGTCGCGCAACCGTTATATTCGCCATGATGGTCCTTTGTCAGTAGCCAAGGGCTTTCGGCTGGCAGATTGGATGAGCCTAAAGATGAGCCTCAAGGAGGGCTTTCCTGAGATCGCGTTTTCCTTCTCGTGGAGACCTCTGTTCCGATATGTAGCGATTGGCCTGAAAACATCAGAGGAGGGCTCGTTCGAGCCTCTTGCTGACAATAGTGACGATAGGGTTGACTCGGAAGAAAAGGAAGCAATTGGAGCTGATCAAAATGGGACGGATGTATGATGCAATCATACTTGGCGGGGGCCTTGCCGGAGCCAGCATGGCGGGAGTGCTGTCGGCAGGGGGCTGGAGTACAGCGCTGATCGATGGGCATACCTTTCCCCGCCATAAGGTTTGTGGAGAGTTTTTGTCCCCCGAGTCCCAAGGGATTTTGGCTTCTCTTGGTTTAAAGACGTTGATGGATGCACTGCATCCAAGTGCGATAGATCGAGCCCAATTGACTTTAGCCAGCGGACTTTCTCTACATATTCCACTTCCGGGAACTGCTCTGGGGGTGAGCAGATACCTGCTAGACCACGCGCTGCATCAAGCTGTGCGAGATCAAGGGGGAGAAGTTCAGACGGGTGTAGTCGTGTCCTCCATCTGCCGCAGCGAGCAGGGCTATCACGTAGAAACCCAGCTGAATCAAGAACGCAGAACGATGGAAGCACGCATTGTTATTGGAGCCTGGGGGCGAAATCCGCGCTCTGGTCTGACAACTCCTCATGAGCCTAATCTTTCCCCTAATTCTGATCCTGACCCTAATCATAGCCATGGTGCTAAGTCAGGTTCTGCTCCTAAGACCGCAAGCCGGCATTCATATATAGGCGTGAAATCTCATTTTACGGGTATTCAGCAGGGACGGGCTGTAGAGCTTTATTTTTTCCCTGGCGGCTATATGGGTGTTTCACCGATTGAAGGGGGCCGTGTGAATGCAGCCGCTCTGTTGACGCGAGAAGCCTTTAATAAAGCTGGAAAGAGTGTGCACGGGGTTATGGAAGCAGCCTCGCGGCTAAACCCTGCACTGCATCGCAGGCTGGAATATGGCCAAATGGTTCCTGGCAGTCAGGCGGCTACCTTTCCGGTAATAACGGGCCGTAAACCGGCTGCCTGGGACCTCGTTCCTCATATAGGCGATGCCGCAGTTGTTATTCCTCCTCTGTGCGGGGACGGGATGGCGATGGCTCTCAAATCGGTGGAGCTGTGTGCACACTTGGCGGATCGCTATCTAAAAGGAGAAATTTCCTTAGAAAATTGGCGAGACGAATATACCCAGGCTTTGATGAAGGAATTTGCGGCACCACTGAGATGGGGAAGTCTTCTGCAGTATGCGCTCGGCAAACCGCTGCTTGCCTCCATGCTGCTGCGCGCAGGATTGCTGTCACCCCGTCTTGCTTTTCGTCTGGTCCAAGCGACCCGAATATAGAGTATAAGGAAGAAAACAATCAGATGGAGGATAATCCACATGGATAAAAGGGTCGTGATTACCGGAATGGGATGCGTGACACCGCTTGGGCTTAGTAGAGAATCGACCTGGGATCGGATGAGGTGCGGCGTATCCGGTATTGATTTTCTTACTAGGGCATCCTCAGACCTTTTATCGGTGAAAGTCGCCGCTGAAGTAAAGGAGTTCGACGCGCTGCAGGTAATGGAACGGAAAGAAGCGAGGCGAATGGACCGCTTTATGCAATTTGCCGTAGCGGCGGCCGTGGAGGCTGTCCTTGACAGCGGGCTCGATATTGGCGGACAAGCGGATCCGCAGCGGACCGGTGTTTGGATAGGCAGTGGGGTAGGGGGCGTAGGCACATTCCAGGACGGACTTGAGGATGCTCTGCAAAAAGGTTACAAGCGGGTGTCCCCCTTCGCCATCCCGATGTTTATTGCCAACATGGCATCCAGCCAGGTGGCGATGAGGATGGGAGCAGAGGGGCCGGCAGGCTGTTCTGTCACCGCCTGTTCTTCCGGATCGAACTCGATTGGCGAAGCATTCCGCGTCATTCAAAGAGGCGATGCGGATGTTATGATCGCAGGTGGATCAGAAGCTCCGATTTGCAATATCGGGCTTGCCTCTTTTGCAGCTATGCATGCCTTATCGCTAAACCCGGATCCGGCCTCGGCCTGCTGTCCCTTCGATCAAAGGCGGGATGGCTTTGTGATGGGAGAGGGAGCGGGTATTGTGATCCTGGAGTCGCTGGAGCATGCTGCTGCCAGAGGCGCGGACATTTATGCTGAGTTGCTCGGCTACGGCTCCTGCTGCGACAGCTATCATATTACGGCTCCGCGTCCGGATGGACAAGGCTGGGCGCGAGCTATGAAGCTGGCGCTCTCTGACGCCGGTGCAGCGCCTGAGGATATTGATTATATCAACGCCCATGGCACAAGTACGGCCTATAATGATCTGGCGGAAACAAGGGCGATCAAAGCCGTCTTCCAAAAGCATGCTTACGAAGTTAGTATCAGCTCGACGAAATCAATGACGGGGCATTTGCTGGGAGCATCCGGCGCAGTGGAGGCTATCGCTGCTGTTATGGCTATTCGTGATCAGGTGATCCCTCCAACGATCAATTATCAGCTTCCTGATGAGGAGCTGGATCTGGATTATACACCCAACTTGGCCCGCGGCAAGAAAGTGGAAATGACTATGTCCAATTCATTCGCCTTTGGAGGGCATAATGCGGTATTAATTTTCGGGAAATACGAATCTGGACGATAGCTGAGGGGGAGAGCGGCTTGATCTATGACATACTGGCCAACTTCTCAATTCGACATGCCAAGGCGGTCATCCTCATTTGGATTTGTTTTCTGCTGTTTTTTGGACTTTTTGCGGTCAAGCTCCCAAATGCTCTTAAAGGTCATGGTTTGAAGGTAGATGGCTCTTATGCCAAGGTTCAAAGCATCCTTTCCTCGGATTTTCACATGCCAGACAACCCGGTCATCCTCCTTTTTGAAAAGCAAAAACAAGTTTCCCAAAAGCAATTTCATGTATTTATAACAACTGCTTTAGATCGGATGCAGGAAATCGAAGGTTTGCATGAGGTTTTATCGCCTTTGTCCAAAGCAGAGATGGAAGCCGGGAATTTGGCCTATGCCCTGCTTTCTTTTGATCAGGAAGATCATGATTTAAAGCCGGTGATTGCCCGTATCCAACAATTGCTTCCCAAGGATTCGCATATGTCGGTGAAATTGACCGGAAAGCCTGTTGTGCAAGAGGACGTTAATAAAGCCAGTCAAAGCGATTTGCAAAAAGCGGAGATGATAGGAGTTCCGATTGCTTTTGTGGTACTTTTGCTGTCGTTTGGCGGATTGATCTCATCGCTCCTTCCCATACTTGTAGGCCTTATTGGCGTCACAGGCACGATGGGGATCATGTATCTGCTGGGTACAAGGCTCGAATTATCTATTTTTGTTTTAAACGTTATCCCTATGGTTGGACTTGCGCTTAGCATTGATTTTGCTTTGATGCTGGTCAGCCGGTTTCGCGAAGAGCTGCGGGAGCATTCAGTTCAGCAAGCACTCCCTACAGCTATGAGAACGGCAGGAAGGGCAGTTATTTTTTCAGCTTTATGCGTATTGCTTGGATTAGCCGGAATGCTGTATATCCGTATGCCAATTTTTTATACAGTGGCCTTGGGGGCTATGATTGTGCTGGTGATTTCGGTGCTCCTTACCTTGACCTTGCTTCCAGCGCTCTTATCGATAATGGGCAGCCGCATACAGATTGAAGCGAGGGCTCGCTTTGACACTGGAAGGACAAGTCTATGGCTGCTTGCATCGGCTTATGTAATCAAAAGGCCTATTCGCATATGCTTGTTGGCCTCCTTAGCGCTAATAGGCTGTATCATGCCGTTAAGCCAAATGGAGGTAGCGGTTCCTGACGCCGGATCATTACCTAAAGGCTATGAATCCCGCGAAGCTGCTGAGCAGTTCTCCAGGCATTTCACGACTGCGTCCGGTTCCCGGGTGTTTCTGATTAAAGAGGGGGAGGGGGCTGTCTTGCAAAAAAAGGATTGGGCCGCTGCCTACGAGGTTGTGCAAAAGCTGAAACGGAATCCGGATGTGATCAGGGTAGATTCCATCTTCTCACAGCATCCACTTTCAGCTGAGGAATGGGATGTGGTTTACCGGGATGCGGTTTTGAAAAAGAAGTTTGCAGCTGCTCTGGAGCCGTTCGTTCAGGGCAAACGAATCCTGATAGCTGTTACGCTGTATGGGGATGCTTCTTCCAAACAGGTTAAAGATTGGGTGAGAGAATTTGAGGCAGCTTCCTTGGGCAGCTCTTTGCTCATTGGCGGCGAACCCAAGTATGAGCAGGAGGTCTATGACGAAGTATTTACGAACATAGGCCGCGTTCTCCGCTTCATTATTGCCTCCAATTTTATTATTTTGTTTATCGCTTTCCGCTCCATTTTAATCCCGATCAAAACGATTTTTATGAATCTTATGAGCCTTGGGGCCGCATTTGGCATTCTTGTTCTGGTGTTTGAAAAAGGGGTTCACGGTATCGAGCCGTCTAGCATCGCTATCATGATTCCGGTATTTATTTTTGGGTTGACCTTTGGGATAAGCATGGATTATGGCGTATTCCTGTTGTCACGAATTGCCGAGATCTACAGGCGGACCGGGGATAATGACCTCTCTATCCAAGAGGGGCTGGCGTCGACAAGCCAAATTATAACTTCTGCCGCGGCGATCATGATCGCTGTAACTGCCCCCTTTGCATTTGGAGAAGTTTCGGGTGTGAAGCAGCTCGGAGTCGGAATTGCCGCAGCTATCCTCATAGATGCTACGGTCGTAAGAATGATGCTTGTCCCGTCCCTGATGAAGATGCTTGGAAAATGGAATTGGTGGGCTCCTTAGCACCTGTTCGAGCTTAAGCTTAAGCTCAAGTTCAAGCAACTGGCGCCGCTGCAGGAAAACCAAGGGAAATTATTGCACCACCTTGCTTGCGGTTGCCAGCTGTAATCAGGCCGCCGCAGCGTTCGACGATAGCGCGGGAGATCGCCAGCCCGAGTCCTGATTCGCCATCCTTGCCTTTCACAAACCGATGGAACAGATAGGGGAGCAGGTCTTCGGATATCCCCTTGCCATCATCGGAAACGGATAATTCAACACGGTCTCTGCTGATGCGGGCATGAATGTAAATATGTTGATTGGCATACCTGGTTGCGTTGGAAACAACGTTCAGCAGCGCCTGCAGGAGCTTATCCCGGTCCGCCCAAATCGTCAACGGTTCTTGATCATTGTAAGAGGTATGCAGGGTCAGGCCTTTTTTCACCAGTTGCGGATTCATACGTTCGATCGTTTCCTTCAAAAGATCCTGCAAGCAGATGGTCGCAGGCTGGAAAAGATCCTCTTCGCTATCCAGCTTCGCAAGCAGCGTCATCTCTGTGACAATGTTTTTCAATCTTCCGCTTTCACTTAGGATAATGTCCAATCCCTTGCCGATACTTTCACCTTCGAAGATACCGTCACGAATTCCTTCTGCGTACCCCGCAATGGACATTAAAGGTGTTTTCAGCTCATGGGATGCGTTTTGGAAAAATTGCTTCTGTACGTGGTTAAATCTGTTCAATTCACCAGCCATCTCGTATACAGTTTGAGCTACTGAACCGATCTCTCCTCCTGCTTTGACCAGCTTAACCTCTGAGAATTTCCGTGCTCTTACTTTAGTTAATTCAGTTCTTAATCGCATAAGCGGCTTAATCAGCCTGTTCGTCATAAGCAGACTGAGCAGAAACATCATAGCTCCTCCTACGCAGAAAACAATGAGCAGCCGGCCAAGCAGTGCTTGTTCGATAGCTTTGATCTTGCTTACTGGTGTATAAAGGGTCAACGTTCCTTGAGGGATGGCACTTACTTCTGTGATGAAACGCCTATCTGTTCCGTTCTGTATTTGTTGTAAACTCGCAGTGGATGCTTCCAATTGCGAGACTGTGCCTATTCCAATCACTTCTGTTGCTTCTAGCTGTACGGACTTATTTGGTACAAACCCGGTAACAATGTTCCCATTTAAGTCGGTAACAACAGCTTCAACACCCTGTGAAGATGAAATTACCGTTGGAATTGCGGCGGCTGTAGTTCCCCCGTTCAGTGTGTTTAGAGTAGCTGATTGTTTCAGTGTGGCCGTCATTGCTGCTCCCATCGTTTTCAAATCCTCTTTCTGCACCCCGATAAAATGATCCAGCAATACATAATGGATAACGATGGCTGTTACCGAAAGGACGAGCACAAGAGATATGGCAAAAGCGAGATTTATTTGATGTACCAGCTTCATATTAACGGTCACTCCCCTCTGTTCTCATCCTGTAGCCATGTCCCCATACCGACTCGATAGGCAAATGCTCCAATTTTTTGCGCATTCGTTTAATCAGATGATCGACAGCACGATCACTTCCGAAATAATCGTCACCCCAAACGAAAGTCAGCAGTTCATCTCTCGTAAAAGCACGATTCGGATGCTCAGCAAGCACTTTGAGCATGGCAAATTCCTTGCTGGTCATGTCCACCTCTTCGCCGTGCCAGAACACACGTCTTTCTTCCAGCTTCAATAGCAGCTTGTCGATTTCGATCAGAGAGACAACGGCGGCGTCATCTGTAACGGACAGAATGGTTTCTTCGGCATTTTTGAGTTTATACCACCTTTGAAGCTGCCTTTTAATGCGGGCAACGAGCTCACGGGGACTGAAAGGCTTGACCATATAATCATCGCTTCCCAGCTCAAGACCCAATATTTTATCCACCTCATTATCCTTGGCGGAAATCATAATGATCGGCACCTCGGCCTCATTCCGAATTTTCCTGCAAAACTCGTAGCCATCCATGCCTGGAAGCATAATGTCAAGCACCCACATGTCTGGCGGGCAGTTCTTCCACCAAGTCCAAGCCTCTTCGGCGGTTTCCAGACCTATGGTCCGATAGTTTTCCTTTTGTAAATAGGCCTCAACGAGATTGCGTATATGTTTGTCATCGTCGACAACGGCAATGAGATAGTTATTATTCATGTTATTGTTGTTATTCATGGTATTCATTCAAGGTACCTCCCGGTTATTTCTTCTTTAAGTATATCAAGACTTCTGCAATTAGGGTGAAGTGCCATTGTTTTTCCACAAATCAGCCTATGTTCTGCCACACTCGTTCGGTACACTAGGACCTGTAAGACAAATCAAACTCAACGAGGAGTGTTATCCATACTATGAAACACACAATGATTTTCAAAAGAGCTGCCATGTCCGCCTTATTGTTGTCTGCTGTCGCCAGTCCGGTTATAGCCAATGCTTCTAATGTTTCTAATGTTCAAAAGCTAACAGATCTCGGTCCGCTGCCAAGCAGCATCTCCACTCAAATAGATGGAAAGACTGCATCCTTGGCGGTTGTTAGCAGCTTTGATAATCCTCTGGAATTGGCCAAAATCTACGCACCTGACACCGTAAATGACTGGAAAAACACGCTGGACAAGTACGAAAAGCTCAGTGGCATTAAAACATCTAACGTATATGGAACTCTAGAAGCTGTCCCTGCGGTGTTGATGGAAAAAGGTGCCAACAATGAGACTACCAGCCCTGATGCCAAAATCGCTAGCGCGGTAATCACATCAGCTTCTATAGCAGCAGTTGAAAATAGCGGCCTCAAAATCTCCTTTAAAGAAGTCAAAGAGGGAAGCGGGTTAGCTTCAAAAGAAGGGAAAGCCCTACTCATTAATGGAAAGGAAGTTACCCTAAAAGAGGCCACAGGAGTCCCGATGGTGACACTGACTAAAGAAACTGGGGCTAAAACAGTATCTACAGGTACTGCAACTGCGGGCAATAACGAAGCATTTGTGCTTGAACCTGGAACGGTCATTGAGTCCACAGAGGCCACATTAGTGGACGGGGCCGAAGGCACTATGGGACTCTTCAAAGCAGAGATCGAGCTGGCCAAAGCTGCCGAATCCAAAGATTCGGAAGTAATCAAGCAGTCGCTTGGCAAGCTTTTGGAGCAGTACAAGCTGCAGATATCTAATTTGGAAGCTGCAAAATAAAGAACGTAGCGTGGGAACATGTGATAGAAACTGTAATGAGAACATACGTTAAAAGCGTGCATTAGAAATTCAGTAAGAAGGCACAGTAAGATGGTACAATAAGAACATTAAATAAACATGAAGTAGAATCATACAGAGATGGAAGTGGGCAATAACCACTTTCTAGGAGATATAAAAATAAACAATCCCTGCTTCAGCCAGTCAGCTGTCAGGGATTGTTTATTTTTGGTTGTGTCTGCGCTTTCGGTAGGGAGCGGACTCGATTGGAACTATTGAGGGGCAGTTAGTGATGAAAAACATCGTTAACGAGCCAAATTTCCGGGACTTCGTCACTTTAACGATGAAAAACATCACTAAGTAGAGACAATTTGCATGTGTCCGGCATAGATGAGCCTTTTAGTGATGAAAAACATCGTTATCGCGCAGAGTGCTGAAGTTTTCATCTCTATAGCGATGAAAAACATCGTTAAAGTTCATTTTGGCACGCGAGAGTAGCCTTTTACTGGGTGTGATCCCTGGCGGAACAAAGTGGAATGAATGAGAACAGACTATGGAAAAGATATTTGCAGGAGTTGGAAGATGTACAGGCAAGCGGATTTTATTTGAGTGAAAAATGGAATACATCGCGCCAGCTTATCAATGAGGATATCCATAAGATGATTCTCGAGGGTGTGGATATAAACCAAACATTGAAATCGTGGACAAGGTTTGCCTAGGCTCCTAGACTCTAGCTTTTTGATTGCCTTTAATAAAGAAACAGCTGACGCGACATATGAGGTCGCAGCAGCTGTTTCTTTGTGTTATATAAAGTTGGATTGGTTTTAGTTGCTTTCATAACGTACGTTATATACTATATTTGGAAGCACAGTCAGTTCATATAGATGATTGCCTTTGGCTTCGATGTTACCATGATCGGCGGTCGGCTCCGTGGCACTCTGGAAACGTAGCAAGCCAGTTCCTGATCCGGCAGTAACCTTAATATGCTCCTTGCTCACATGAAGCTCGATATCCCCGTCCGGAAGTGGCACGGCACCTTCGAACCAATTCAAGTCGCCAAGCTGAGGCTCGATGAGATAGGTTTCATAGCCAGGAGTTAGCGGGCGAATGCCAAGAACATGCTTGCCTGCCAGATATAATGGACTTGCTCCCCAGGCGTGACAGAGGCTTTTGGCAAAAGGGCGGCCATACATGTCATAGTGCTGGACACCCGATTGCGTGGGATCAAATGTTTCCCAGAAGGAGGTCGCACCGAGATCAAGCATTCCTCCCCAATAGCTGCGGATTTCTTCAAGCACCCAGGAAATATCGCCAACCTCACATAATGATGCCAGCTCATAAAAGCGCATATAAGGAGTGGTGATAGGCTGAACAGCGTCGTTCAACATCACTTTGTGTTTGACCGACTCATACCGCTGCTCATCCAAATAGCCAAAGGACATGGCAAACATATTGGCATATTTGGTTACGTGGTTGTTCAGCTTTCCTTCATAACGGCTGTGCACAAGCCCTCCGGCCTCGTCATTCCAAAACACCGAGAAAATGCGCTCCTTCAGCTGGCGGGCACGCTCCTCATAGTTCTGGGCCAGCTCTGGATTCTGAAAAAGACCGGCAAAATAGCTGCCAATTTCCAGACTGCGGCAGAACAAAATCTGCTCAAAGCAAACCTCGCCGCGGTTATCGATTTCGCTCCAATCAACGAATACCCAGTCATCCTTATAACCTTCCATAAAGCCTTCCTCGTTAGTCCGGCCGATGCAAAAATCCAATAACGTATGTACTTTGTCAGCATTTTTCTGAACGAAAGCCAAATCTCCCGTATATAAGTAATAGTCATACAAGCCAAGAATCCAATAGAAACTATAATCTAAAATATGATTAATATGGGTTTCAACAGGATCTTTGCCGCGGAGAACCGTTAATGTGCGGCGGCACACATCATTGTCAAAAAACGTATAATAATTCATTAAAAAGCTTTGATAAGCGTCCCCTGACCAAACCCAGCGGTCCCGTTTGATACCGTCGAGGAAAAACTCCCTCGTTGTCAAATGCATCGTATACAAAGAAGTATCCCAAATAGTGTTGATCCGTTCATCGGAACAGCGGAAACGTCCCCGATAGTTAACTGGCAAGTATTCATATAACGCCGTCATGTCTCCGATTTGCAGGGTTTCCTCCGCAACGATTTGAACATAGCGGAACGCTCTGGAATTGGGAACGGTGAAGAGGTTCGCATTGGAATTCGAGACGGAATCAGAATTAGAATCGGAATCGGAATCGGAATTTTGGCTAGCAGACTTTTCAGCTAAATGGACCTCATCTAAGGTTTCGCATTGCTCAGTGGCCAGCGCCTCTTCACGTGACTCCCCGTAGTACAAGCTCACTTTACCGCTGCCTTGCAGCTCGTGGAATTGAACGTAACCGAACGTTTCTTTACCGAAATCGAGCAGGGTCGCTGTATGGGATAGTTTTTCCACAGTTAAAGGGCGAATCTCCTCTGTAGCGAGACGATAGGTTGAAGGCTTATATGTGGGAGTGTCAAAAATCCAGGATGCCGCCTGCGGCGATTTGTGGTTATTTGTTGACACGGTCCATGTGTTGTCGGTGGATAAGGTTTTTCCTTGCAGAAAAATAGCTGGAACGACGGTTTCTGCAAATACGGAAATAATCAGATGATGCTTGCCGGCAGGAAGAGTGAAGGTTTCCGGATTGCCATAGATGTACCGACTATCCAGAGCGATGTTGTATACACCTTCTACATACAGGGAGACTTCCTCTTCCTGCTCCAGATCATAGTCCTTGCGAAATTTAACGTTGGCGGTATGTGAATCCAAGCGCCAAAAAGGAGGAATCACTGAACCTCTCTCATCACGTCTTATACTGACCTCTTTATGCAGCCAAAGCTCGAAGTCTCCTGGGTACCAAATCCATGCTGCCTTGCTGATTTCTTGCATTTGTAAGCCTCCGTTGAAAGATTATTAGTAATCCTAGGTCTATTATAGCAGCAAAATATATAAATAACTCATTAATTACTTGTTAATTACTCGTGTTATTGTTTAGGTTTCTGACCGCGACAGTACCGCCTTCAATACGTGCAAATTCAGAAAAAGAATAGACTTCACCATGTTGACCAGGATTATTAATAATTTCGATGAGATAAGACACAGTTTTTTCAATCTCCATTTCACAAACATACAGAGTTGTTAAGGGGGGAATACTCAACTTTCCCAGCTCGGACAAACCTGATCCAATCAAACTTACATCCTTAGGCACGGAAATGCCGCTGTCTTTTAGACGCTGTAAAGCACCAAACTGTATGACTGTATTTGCACAGAATGCTGCGGTGAAATTCAATTTCAGCAGTTGCATCCTTTTGCATAACTCATATCCGTTCTCACCATCACTGACTTGGATCAGAGATTTATCAAGTGGAATGTTGGCATGTTCCAAGGCATCGGTATAGCCTTGGATGGCTTTCTGATGAATAACGTAGTCTAAGCTTCCCAGAAAAAGCGCAATTTCACTATGACCTAGAGAGATGAGATGGCTAACCGCATCAAAAGTTAATTTACGATCGTCGATTGTAATGTGATTAAGATTGTACTTTGTTACTTCAGGCAATAGACCCAGGAATAAATAAGGAGAACTTGAGCTTTCAAGCAGCTCACATAAAGAATCGTCTGCGTCACCTGTAATAATAAAGCCTTCCATTTCGTGGCGATCCAATAATTTATGCAATTTATTCAGTGATTCTCCTGAAGAATCGACACTAATAAACATCAAACCATAATCTGACTTGCTAGCAGCAGCTTCAATTAACTGTAAATATTCAAGATAACGTGGATCGTTGGCCTCGCGGTTGTATAACACAAAGCCTATTTTGGGGCTTATTTCTGTATCGCGGTATCCTAATTCTTTGGCTGCCTGGAGAATTTTCTTTTTGGTTTCCAAAGAAATGGTGCTACTTGGGGTGTTATTTAAAGCTAATGAAACAGCAGTTCGCGAAATACCGAGATGCTCGGCGATATCTTTCTTAGTAACCAACTTTTTTTCGCTCCTTTGTTCAACTAATAACGATAGTTATATTTTAATGTATTTGAACAAGTGGAGTCAAATGCATTATATGTAAAATAACTAGGGAAGATTAGATCGTATAAGGCTCCTAGCTCATAAAATTGCATATAGGGAGCGGTAATAGGCTGGACAGAACTGTTCAACATTGATTTGTGTTTGAAGACTCTTAGTGCTTCTCATTATTAAAAAAAGTAAATTAAATTAATCGTTGACATCACAATATAACGAGTGTTATTATTTTTTCAATAAAAAGTTTACTGGTGTATGCCTGTGAAGAGGGGGAGACAACCACTGTGCGTCAAATTACTGCTGTCCTCATAGGAGCAGGAGCAAGAGGAAGATTTGTTTATGGGAAATATGCCCAAGATTATCCTGGAGAGCTAAAGATAGTTGCTGTTGCAGAACCAATTGAAGAAAGAAGGAGGCTTGCTGCTGAAGCATATAATCTTGAACCATCTCATGTATATGAGAGCTGGGAAGAGGTCTTTTCTAAAGCAAAAGTTGCTGATGTAGCGGTAATTTCCACTCAGGACAGAATGCATTATGAGCCGACGATGAAAGCGCTGTCTAAAAATTATCATGTTTTGTTGGAAAAGCCAATGTCTCCGTTCGAGGATGAAGTTATCGCGATGGCCGATGCATCCTACAGGTACAAACGGCTATTGACAGTCAGTCATGTGCTGCGCTACACCCCTTTCTGGTCAAAGATAAAGGCATTGCTTGCTGAAGGCTCTATCGGACAGATCGTATCGGTTCAACTGAGCGAGAATGTCGGATACTTTCATATGGCGCACAGCTTTGTGAGGGGAAATTGGCGCAATTCGGATGAAACCAGTCCGATGATTTTGCAGAAATCTTGCCATGATATGGACATCATCTCCTGGTTAATAGACCGGCGCTGCCTGCGCATTCATTCTTATGGCTCGCTAATGCACTTTCGGCAGGAGAACGCTCCTGCAGGCTCTACAACGCGCTGCACCGACGGATGTCCTGTTGAGCGTGATTGTCCTTATTCAGCGCTCAAAATATATGCGGAGGGTCCTACCCATGATTGGTCCAGATTTATTACGAACAAACTAACTCCAGAAGGGATCCATGAGGCGCTTCAAGGTGGCCAGTTTGGGCGCTGTGTGTACCGCTGCGACAATAATGTCGTTGATCATCAGGTAGTGAACATGGAGTTTGATAGTGGAGCCACTGCGTCGTTCACGATGTCCGGATTTACACATGATTGCTCCAGAACCATCCAAATCATGGGCACTCATGGTGAAATTAGAGGATATATGGAAAAAAATGAAATTGTTCATTATCCATTTGGAAAAGAGGCCGTAACAATTCCGGTTCAGGTTCACGAAGGAGGTCATGGAGGAGGTGATGAAGAGCTTGTCCGCTCCTTTCTTCGGGAGGTTAGAAATTATGCAGGCGGACAAGGGTTGACGTCAGCAGAAGTGTCAGTGCAAAGTCATTTAATGGCGTTTGCGGCTGAGAAATCAAGGCTGGAAGGCGGCAAATCTGTTGAAATAAACAACTTGCTTCCACAATTATAATAGGGGGTTAACAAAAAAATGAAAAAAGTAAGTGCTATTTTATTGTCATTCATGATGGTTCTTGTGCTGCTGGCTGGATGTACAGGCGGTTCCAAGGATAAGCAAGAGAGTTCAAGTACGCCTGCAGCTACTAGCAATGAAGGGACAAATGCAGAAACAAATGTGTATCCAGAAAATGGTTTGTCCAAGGATGAGAAAGTAACGATCAAGGTAGGTTTCTGGGAAAGTGGAGCTGGTCGTGCCTGGATGGATTTAGCTGTAAAGAACTTTACAGCTAAATACCCGAACGTTAGCTTCGATATTACAGCGACACCGACACTGGAGACCATTCTGGAGCCGAAAATTGCTTCTGGAGACGATAAGGAGATGTTTGATTTATTTTTTCCGAAGTTCTCTGCAGGCGGGCAATTTGAGCGGCTGGTTGAAGCGGGTAAGTTTGAGCCGCAGGATGACTTGTGGGAACGCGATTTACCTGGAGAGACAGGTAAAAAATTGAGATCTGTGATTTCCGATGATGCCTATGAAGGTGCAAAAGCTTCTGGTTATACAGCAAGGGTACCTGTTGGCGGCTATACAGCTGGCTTATTTTTCGACCAAAACCTGTTCGATCAGAAGGGGTGGAATAAAAACCCTGGCACGTGGGATGAGTTTGTTGCCCTGTTAGATCAAATCAAGGCCGATGGGGTCATACCTATCACTTTTCCGGGTGTGTATGCAGGCTACCTGACTGATTATGTGTTCAATTTGATTCAATTCGATTTAGCCAAGTCCAATGGAAGTTTCGATACATACCTTGATAATTTCCGTAATTATGAAGGAGCGCAATACACGACTGAAGAGAACAAGGAAGCATGGAACAGGCTGTATGAATTTGGCAAAAAAGGTTATTTTCCTGCCGGGGTAGCTGCGCTTAATCACACTCAATCACAGATGCAGGTGCTGCAGCATAAGGCTGCACTCGTATCTACGGGTGATTGGGTCGGCAATGAGATGAAGGAAAGTACACCAGCTGACTTCAAATGGGGCTTCATGGCACTTCCTGCAACTAACGATGCAGACCAGACCATTTTTGTGAATTCTGGAGTGGCTGATGTTGGTTTTGTCATTTGGAAGGAAAAACCTGACCTAACCAAAAAATGGGCAAAGGAATTCATTCTCAGTCTGTATGATTTCAGTATTCAAGAAGCGCTGGCAACAGATGCAGGAACATATCCGGGACGGCTTGACTACGGAGATGATCCTGCACGCATTGGGAAGCTGCAGCCTACGCAGGCCGCAGTTATGGAATACGCAACAAAACATAAGATTCAATACTTGTCTTTTAGGCGCAACTTCGGCCTCACAAGTGCAGAGAGCGGACAGGCCGGGAAATTGGTAAGTGAGATGATTACCGGTGTTGCCACGGGTAAGAAGGATCCTGTACCCGTATTGGAGCAAGCGGAAAAGCTGATTCAAAAAGCGATTGAAAAAGATCGTCCGAAGCAATAGGAAGACCGGGAAAGGTTAAGCAGGTTCGGGAGGAAGTTATTCCTCCCGTTTCATTATTCAGGTAAGGAGGAGACTCTTTGAATATAGAGATGAAAGGAAATGAAGGTATCATACGGAAACGGAGCGGAACAAGCCAAGCGAAAAGACAGAGATTCATCTTTTTGCTAGTTGCAGTCGCTCCATCGCTGCTCGGTTATTTGCTGTTCACCTTATATCCGAATGTATTGTCCATTTATTACTCATTGCTGGATTGGGACGGTCTGACCGATCCCAAGTTTGTAGGGTTCGATAACTTTGTCAATATGGTCAGTGATAGTTTTGTTTGGCGGGCGCTGTATCATAACCTTCTATATATGATTGTTGTTCCAGCGTTCATCGTTTTGATTTCACTTGTGCTTGCCTATTTACTGAACAATAAGTCGTATAGGGAAAATCCTTTTTACAAAGTACTCTATTTTTTTACGAACGTGCTTTCCACGGTCGTTATTGCCCTGTTGTGGGCATTTATCTTCGACGGCAGCTTTGGAATGCTTAACGGGATTCTGGGTATTTTCGGGATTGATATGAACAGCTTTTACTGGTTGGGAGATTCGAAAACGGCCTTCTGGGCACTTGTGCTGCCTATGGTGTGGGGGGGCGTTGGTCTATATGTCGTTATTTTCATTAATGCAATCAGTGCGATTCCTAAATCTCTGTATGAGTCGGCTATTCTGGAAGGCGCCCGTCCAATGACGATGCTATTTCGCATCACTATTCCGCTTATTAGAAGTGTTATTCGCGTGTGTGTGGTGTTTGTAGTTCTTGGTACCATTAAAGGATTCGAAATTATTATGATTATGACCAACGGGGGACCGGAAGGTTCGACGGATGTAATTGGTCTGTATATGTTCAATTTGGCCTTTGGAAAAGAATACCACAATTACGGTTATGCATCGGCTATCGGAATGCTTTTGTTCGTTATTTTGATTGCAGCCAAACTAATTATAGATAAATATTATCCTGAGGAGAGCGTCGAGTTTTAGCTCAGAGGATCAAGTGGGGGAGATATCAATGCAAGAGCGACGGACGTTTATGGATGGGATATGGAGACTCTTGCTTTTGTTGTGGGCGCTATCTATTATTTTTCCGGTCGTTTGGATTCTGTACCAGTCGCTGCGAACGAATGTGGAGTTTTTTCAGGATATTTGGGCGCTGCCTACTGAGTTGCATTGGAGTAATTATACGAAAGCCTGGACCGAGTACAACATTGGCCAATCTTTATTAAATACTCTGTATTATGTGGGTGTCAGTCTGGTTTTAGGCACATTTTTAACGACACTTAACGCCTATGCGCTTACGAGGATGAGGTTTCGTGGAAGGAAATTTATCTGGTCTTTGATCATGCTTTCACTCTTTTTACCTGGCATTAACGCATTGGTGCCGCAATATATCCTGATGAAAACACTGAATTTAACGAACAGTCTCACGGGTCTGATTATTCTGGACAGCTTTGGGGAAAATGTGTTTTTTCTCATGCTTCTTGGCGGGTTTATGTCATCACTTCCTAAAGATCTGGAAGAGAGTGGATTTATAGACGGTGCTTCGCTGTTCCAAATGTTCTGGAAAATAATCGTGCCTTTGTCTACACCGGGTATCGTAACGGTCGCTATATTTAAGTTTTTAGGTCTATACAACAACTTTCTGGGACCGTTCATTTATCTAAGTGAGCCATCGAAATATACGATCGGGGTCAATATGTATCAGGCGAATATGAAGATGCAATATACCTCTGATTGGGTGACCATGTTTGCGGGAGTCATTATTGTTATGATTCCATCGATTATTTTTTATGTGATATTCCAAAAAAGAATAATGGCTGGTGCTACAATGGGAGCCATGAAAGGATAGCCATACTAAGATAATGTCATTCTTGGGCTTACCCAGTCATGGATTCGCATGGCAGTTCCCGACTGTCTGGTTGCAGGGGGAACTGTCGCACCTGTTAATCGTTCGCTTTCTTTAAAGATTGAACTGAGATCGCTTTCACAGATGTAGAATATGACTGTGCACAGCGAGGGAGGTGAAATAGCAAGGCTGGGACTGTTAATTTAAAACATTTATTAAGGAGAGATAGCCATGGTTCGAATGAAGAGCAAGAATTGGCGTATATTAGTACGTATTCTCATCGTATGTTTAACGGTACCTTATATCTTAGTTGGGGGATCGGCTTCCAGTGCTCAGGCTGCCACTACAACCAATATAGGACTCGAACAAGGCCAAGAATTGGAGCCGTATCAAATTTGGACGGCTTCCAATACGATCAATATTTTAAAATACCAAACTCCGATTGAGAACAGTAGTCATAGTATTATGTTGGATATGGCAAAAAGGGAGTATGAGAGCGGCCAAGTACTGGTTACTGCAGGAGAAGACGGAGCTGAGGTGACAGGGGTGAGCATTACCGATCTTACCTCAGACAACTCAACAATATCTTCTCAAAACATACAAATTATTGTTCAGCATTACGTAAACGTTACCAAAGGCACAACTGGTATGCTGCCCCTGGGTTGGTATCCGGATGCGCTAATTCCAATCGATTCTTATATGGCACTTCATGGAAAAATTGATGTGGAAAAAGGAGCGAATCAGGCATTTTGGTTTACTGTCCGGACGGATGCAGGCACACCTGCAGGACTGTATTCAGGCTCAATTAACTTAATTGTAAATAATAAGGTGAACACCGTCCCGATTCAAGTAAAGGTTAGAAATTTTGCGCTTCCAGAGGAAAATCATGCAGAGACTGCTTTTACAATCTGGGGTGGAGACATGCTGCTGGCAGGTCATCCTGGTGTTGCATTCAATAGCCCCGAATATTGGGAGCTGATGAGAAATTACTATGCGCTTATGCTGGACTATCATATTACACCAATGGATCTGCCTATACCTTCAGACAATTACGATCAATTTGTGCTTGATGCTGCACAATATGTAAACAATCCACGCGTATCGTCTTATCGGATTCCTTATGAGGCTTCAGACTTTGACAATGGAAAAGCGGCAAAGCTGGTTCATGATTTGGATGCGGCAGGACTTCTTGATAAAGCCTATTACTATTTAGGCAGAGACATTGATGAGCCGACTCCGCCTCTATATCCGAAAGTCATTGATTTTAGCAATAAAATAAAAGCTATTGATCCTTCACTGCGCCATATAGTTACTAGCGGAATAAAGCCGGATTTAATGCCGTATGTAAATACGTTTTCCCCTTTATTTAGTGAGTTTGTAACGGAACAAGACTTTGAAATGGTCAGGCAGCATCAAGCCAATGGGGGGCATATTTGGTGGTACGGATGTATAGCCAACCAAAATCCTTACCCTACGTATCATATTGATGATAATTTGATCAGTGCGCGACTTGTGCCTTGGATGCAAAAGTCATACGGAATTGAAGGCAATCTGTACTGGGCGGTCAATATTTTCAAGAAATATAATGGAGTTCAATATGTGGACCGGGATATTTGGAATGATCCGGTTGGATTTGTCGGGGCAAATGGTGAGGGCACTTTGTTATATCCGGGAGCAAAATACGGTATTCATGGAGCTATTCCTACATTGCGAATGCAAACGATCCGCGATGGCAATGAAGACTATGAATACTTATGGCTGTTAGAACAAAAAATTAAAGCAACTGCCCAATTTTTAAAAGTAGACGTTAGTGAAGACGATATCATGAAGATATATAATGATGTGTTATTTAAAAGTGTGAAATCTTTTACTTTAGATCCGCAGTTGCTCCAAAGCGTGCGCAGTGAAGTGGCAGATATGATAGAACAACTGGATCAGAATCCTGCTGCGCTTCTTGTCATTGGTGACCCTTCCACAGGAGTGATGGAAAAGGAAATCACAGTTTATGCTGAGATAGGTACAAATGTAAAGATCAACGGTGAGGACATTGCAGGAACAACCGTTAGCGGAAGCAGCACAGCACATAAATATGTAACACGTATGCCTTTAAAAGTCGGTAAGAATGAAGTTACGATCGTATTGAATAAAGATGCCCAGCAGCAAGTTATCACTAGAAGCTTTTTGCAAAGCTCACGAACCATGCAACCGATTATGAAAAAAGTTCCTTTGAATGATTTCGAAGATGAATTGTCATTGCAAGGAGTGGGTGTGTATGATGGGGTAACTCTAGAAGGATTGTCGGAAGAACATGTGACTAGCGGCAATAAATCGTTAAAAGTCAAGATTCCCGATACGACGGGTGGATCGTACCCAGGTATAATGCTATCGGTTAGTTTAAATAACAAAGATATTTCAAAGGCTGAGAGCTTGGAATTTGACATGTTTAATGCTTCGCAATCTTCCATGCTGCTTTTTGTCAAGGTTTTTGATAAGTCCGGTCATGCCTCTGATCACCCGGTAGGCGGATTAACGCCTGGAGCTCATCATATTTCCTTTCCTATTTCGCAATTGACAGGTATTGATAATAATAATATAACGTCTATTTTTATTTGGACTTACCCCGGTAATTCGGATGTAACCTTGTATATGGACAATTTTTATTTCTTAGAAATCGATGCAGAAGCGATGAAGCAGATGGAGATCAACTATAGTCCGATCATACCGCGTATTGATGGTGTTTTAAATGATGCGACTTGGAAGGTTGATAAGGAGTTGGCTTACAAAACGGGGGAAACGAATAATGAAGCAAAATTTGGCCTCCTTTATAATGATCAATATTTGTTTGTTGGAGTTAACGTCAAAGACGATTATGTGGTGAATTCGAACTCGGCAAAGCCATGGGATGATGATTCTGTGGAAATCTATATCGACGGTGACGGAATGAAGGGAGCGTATACCGATCATACCGTAAGATATGTATTTCGTTATAATGATGAAAACGTATATGCCTATGGAACAACAAAAAAAGAAACGAATGGCATTAAGCATTACTCGGTTAAAACAGACGAAGGATACATGCTGGAAGCGGCGATCCCATGGCGTGTGCTTGGCGTGACTCCTGGAGATGAGAATGTCATTGGTGTTAATATTCATGTCAACGATAAAAATGTTGAGGATGCAAATAGCCACGCGCAAGGAAAGCTAAGTTTAACAGAAGATATTTCCCAAGATACAGTTTCTTCGCTTCATTGGAAAGACAGAGTGTTCTCGAAAAGAAAATCTACTTTTACAATCCCTAAAATCTTGCAGAATGAAATTCTGATCGATGGCAATCTGGATGAACCGACCTGGGATTTAAATTACAACCTTGGGTACGGTACCTACGGTCAAACCAATAATAAGGCAAAATTAGGTCTGAAGTGGGATTCTAAATTCTTATATGCTGCCTTTGATGTGACAGATGATGTGATTCATGCTCCTCAGGAGCGTCCTGTTTGGGAAGAAGATAGTGTGGAGCTGTTTATTGACGGCGATTTTCTACAAGGCCCGCGTACGGGTGATCATGCACCCCATTATTTGTTCAGATTTGGAGATGACACTGTTTACCTCGATGGTTTTCCGAGCGAATTAACTAAAGGGATCATTCATCATTCCGCACAAACGGATACTGGATATACTGTAGAAATAGCTATACCTTGGGAAACAATCGGCATTACAGCAGCCGAAGAACAATGGATTGGCATTACCTCGCATATAAATGACAACGATAACCCAGACATCGGTGTTCTCGGTTTGACAGAGAATGGGGGCATGGATGGGGCGAATACAAATAATTATTTAGCATTTCAGCTTAAAGGGGTTCCTGTGTTAGAGCAGCCTAATCATATTTCATTGGATCAAGCGGAAGTCATGCTGGCAGTTGGAGAAAGTGTGAAATTAAAAGCAACTGTGTTACCAACAAACGCATATGACAAAAGAGTGAAATGGTCGGTATCTAGTCAATCCTCCGATCATGTGGTCAAGGTGAGTGCAGACGGTGTGGTTACTGCAGAAAATTTGGGTACGGCAGTGATAAGAGCTTCCACGGTCTTAGACAATGTTTATGCAGAGAGTCTCATTACAGTCAATAAACTTCAGGATGTGACCGTGGATGAGATTCAACTCGAGCAGACAGAGGCAATATTGAAAGTCGGAGAATCGCTGCAGCTGAATGCTACCGTATTACCTGAGAATGCCACAAATAAGACGGTGATTTGGTCTGTATATGGCGAACAGCCGAATGGAGTGGCCCAAATTTCGGATACTGGATTGGTTTCCGCACTAACACCGGGGACGGCGGTGCTTCGCGCGATTAGCAAGATGGATGCAACGAAATTTGCTGATTTCAGCTTGACAGTTAAAGCAGTGGATGAACCTGGGGGTCCGGTAGACCCAATTGATCCAGTCGATCCAGTAGGTCCCATAGGCCCGGTAAATCCCGGCAAAACAGATGTTCCTGGTGCTAACGGATCGGCAGTTCTTAAAGTAGAAAACGGTACGATTCAAGTAGAGACTAAAGTAGACGGTGATGGATTAACTGCGAAAGCTGAAGTAAACATGGAAGCTATAGGGAAGGCATGGAAAAGTACTGCTGTAGACAGCTCGGGGCTGGCCACAATTCGGATTGAAGTCAAGGGAGAACAGGGTAAAAAGAGAACGGAAATTTCGATTCCTGCTGAGGCTATTACCGAAATGAGCGCTGAGCAGAACATTGAACTCGTCACACAGCGCGCACAAATTACATTATATTCCAATTTTATCCAAGAAAATGCAGCAAAGAATGCCAAGATCGTTACTATAGTTATGGAAGAGCCAGAAAAAACAAAATGGTCTCAGCAACTGATAGATCAAATTGGCAGCCATCCGGCAATTCGTCTCTCCATGAAAATAGATGACAAGGACTACGCTGGGAGCCAGCTGAATTCACAGATAGAAATAAAAATACCATATGTGTTGTCAGCAATGGAAGCTGAAACGCCGAATCAACTGATTGTAGCGTCGATTAACGAGGCAGGAGAAGCAGCTGTAG
Organism: Paenibacillus eucommiae; assembly: GCF_017874215.1. Taxonomy (GTDB): domain Bacteria; phylum Bacillota; class Bacilli; order Paenibacillales; family NBRC-103111; genus Paenibacillus_AI; species Paenibacillus_AI eucommiae. Next base: position 34,736 of record NZ_JAGGLB010000022.1, on the reverse strand, counting down.
TTTTGAACGGTAAATACGATCCAACGACAAAAAGCATTCGCATTAAAGTAAGCCATTTCGGTTCTTATGGGGTTATGTTTGTTCATAAAACCTTCGCGGATCTTGATAAACACACATGGGCAAAGGCAGCGATCGAAGGATTGGCGGCACGAGAAGTCATTCTAGGGATGGATATCGACACATTCGGGCCAGCAAAGAATATCACACGGGCAGATTTTGTCACGATGCTGGTCAGAGCTTTGGATGTAAAAGCATTCTTAAATGGAAACGGTAGTGGACAAGATCATGAAAATTTCAATGATGTATTTGGCAGTGATTATTATTTCGAGGCTGTAAGTATGGCTAAGCTGTTGAGCATCATTGAAGGAACAGGCAACAATAGCTTTAATCCCAAAGGTGAAATTTCCCGTCAAGAAATGTTTACCATCGCTGCCCGTGCATTAACAAAGCTCGAAAAATTACAAATAAGCGGCAACAGGGAATCATTGTCTGGCTTCATTGACTATGGAAGTGTTGCCGATTATGCTGCCAACAGCATAGCGGGGTTAATTCATGCAGGGTTGATTGAAGGAGCGGGCAATTCCCTTCATCCCCAAGCGAAGGCAACCAGGGCAGAAGTGGCTGTGTTCATGGAAAGGATGTTAAACAGTATCGATTAGGATTAAATAAGTGTATAAGGAGCTGTCCCCAAAGTCGTAACATGACTAAGGGACAGCTTCTTTTAAAACATGGAAGAGAGAAGCAGTGATCATGATAGAAGATGGTGAAGACCGGTACTATCCATTGGGTCTCTTCAGACCTTTAGGACAACTCCTTCACGGCAGCAGCCAAACATTCGACTGCCCAATCAAAGCTTTTTTGCTATCGATCAGCTTGACTTCAAGCCTGTGGACTTTACCTGTGCTGAGTGTCACGTCTTCGGGAAGCTCTGCGGTTAAGCGGGTTCCGCTCTGATAACTCGTTGCCAGTTCTTTGCCATCGAGGTATACCTTCGACTGGGGGAAGAATAATCTGCCTTCGACAGTGAGTGCATGATCCGTGTCCGCAGCAGTGGCCTTGACGATAACCGGATTTCCATACCCCAGCATATAATCGGGATCAATGATACTTTCTTTAAAGCCAGCTGCTTCATAAGCATAACGTTTACCGAAGAGAATATCGTACTGCAGCTTGCGGTAGGCGGCTATGTCGCTTTCACTAATTCCTGCTTGCGCCCAGTCTTCAGGCCGCGGTACAACCGGGAACTTTTTGTAAAATTCCTGTAAAAAATCAGTGTAATAGCTTCCTTCCAGGCCGGCCATATTGAGGATGTAGGGGCCTAGGTAGGCCGGGCTTATATGGAGCTCTTCTTTAGCGGCAGGCAGATAATTGTTCCAGATCACGAAAGGCGTCATATGGGTTTTGTTATAAAAGTCCGGATCATCCTCCAGCAAATACCCGCTATCGCGATAAACCATGTAATCATCCCCGAGAGCGGGCATATGATCACCGAAAAATAACAAAATCGTAGGCTCGCCTTTTTCTGTAAAGTAATCGGTCAAAGCTTTTAAGCTATCATCTGAGGCGGAAATGCCCCGTGCTAAAGATTCAAGCATACCCTTGGATAAGTCGGTTATGGGGCCGCTTACCTCGATATCCGTATCCCTGAACTTTCCTGGAGGAAAGGGGCCGTGATTTTCCATCGTACTTGCAAAGATGAAATCGGGACCAGGGCTTTTCTCGGTTTCCTCGATCACTTTTTGTACAATTGTACGGTCAGCGTAATTAGGTCCTGAGAAATCATTGGGAAAATATTCGCTGCTAATAAAGCGTTCAAAGCCCAGATGCTTATTGACCTTCCGCTGCTCAAAAAACCAGCTAAAAAACGAATTCGTTGCCATGCTTGCGTAGCCTTGTCTGGACAGGATGCTAGCCATCGAATCTATGCCATGATTGATATATTGAATGTAAGGCAGAACCTTATCCGGATCAAAAGGGAGCAGACGCATCGAGTTGCCGGTCAACACCTCAAATTCAACATTGGCTGAACTCCCGCCGAATTGAGGGGTTAGCAGCGTTCCGCTTGTATAGGTTTTCTGAAGGGAACGGAAGTAAGGAATAGGATCTTTGCTAAAGCTGACATTGGTCATCTGTGTTGGATCCCAGAACGACTCGCTCAGCACGAAGATGATGTTTGGTTTTACTGGTTCTGTCTGCTTGTTCGGTGTATTCTGTTCGATCTGTTTATTCACTGGAATATTGTCCAGAATGCTGAGAATCTCTTTTTTGCTGTAATTCTCTGGCTTCTCCGTTTTCAGGAAATCGCTCATCATCATCGTCGAAAGCACTAAGCCATTGATATCATAGGTTAATGTTGGATCCCAGGGAACGGTGTAAATGCTGTTGGCGTTCTTGAAAGGGATCGGCTTGTCCGTGACAAGGCTGAATAGGAGAAAGATAGCGATAACAGCGTATATCCCGCGTTCGAGGCTGACAAGCTTGAAGAGCTCAGACTGTCGGCGCCGCGCCGAGAAATGAAGCAGTATATAACAGATTGCCGCAACAATCACGATATACACAAAGATACGAAAGCTGAAATATTGGCTGAAAAAAGCCCCATACCGGACATCCTGATTGTTGAAAAAAATATCCCAAGGATACAAGGGAGCCCCGATGGCTTTAAGCTTGCTCCCGCTGAAGGCGGCGAAAGTAAACAGCAAGCAGCCAAGCACCCAGAATGAAATTCTGCTGTAGCCTGTCGCGCCAATCAATAGCAGATAAAGCGCGAGAACTATAAGATATGCCAGAAAGAAAGCAGGAGGGTTCTCGGCAGCCCACCCAAAGGTTTCACCTATCGTGCCACGGTTGAGAAATTCGGTAAACATCATCAAAATGAGAGGCAATACTAAGATCCATATTCGCGATAGGAAACGTTGAACAATTATGTACATGACTTTGCTACTCTCCTGTTTAACTAAACTGAAGCTATTATAGCATAAATGTATGATTTGGTAGAGTTTGATAGCATATTTTGAAACGCCTTTTGAAACAACGTGGGTACAAATAAGTCCCGATTTTCAGCAAGAGTTGAAGGGCTTCTGCTTTTGTTCTATTATAGTAGGTGTAGCAGCAATTTTAGATTAGAAAAGAACCTGACTTGATGATATGGGAAAACATAAACGATTTACGATAACGATTTACAATGCGCGATATTCATGCAGATGAATTTATTTTATAGATAAGAAGAACGGCTGCCAAGAGGCGGCCTATTGCACTAATGGGGGACATACTCAGCTGGCTATAAGCTTTCTTAGCTCTTAATCAGCTCTTACCATCATAAAATGTGAATAGGCAACGAACTATTTAAGAAAATGGTTGAAGTGAACAATGGAATAACGGGGGAAATTTGGGAATACGATGGAAATGGAAAATAGGAATGGAGGGGGAGCCGCTATGGAAAGCAGTATTGGCAAAAGGTATTTGCCAGAAAAAGCAATGCTGCCGCTGCCGAACGGCATGATTTATACGGGTGTTGACCTTTCATTGAAAAGGAAAGTTTTTCTTTATACCATTGATAGCGCGGATCAAGCTTATTTGACTAATTATCTCCGTCAGCTTAGAGAAGCTTCGCGTTTTTCTGGGGAAACGTTTATGCATATCCTTGATATTGATCTTGATGAGAAGTCTAACCGGCTAATGGTTGTGCTTAAATATAGTAAAGGGAGCTTTTTGCGTCGGGAAATTGAACTGCAGGCCTTGACATTTCGCGAACGGGTCAAAATAATTTATGAATTGTCTTTGGCGACGCAAACTGCGTTAAAGGAAGGTATTGTTGAATTTTCGGTCGGAGCGGACAATCTATGGCTGGATGATGAGAAGCATCTGGTCGTTATGAATTATTGGGAACAGGGATCCAGCCGGGAAAGAGGCGTGACAGGGCTTAACGGCCTGCTGTATCAATTGGTAACTGGAACTTCTTCGGTTCCGGATGAATGGGGAACGATGGAAACCAATCTGCGAAATTCGCTTCGTGGAAATCCGGTTCAACATGAGCAAAAGGATTCTTTAATGTGGATTATGCAGCGTGTCATGCAGGAGGATTGCACATTAGCTTCCTTTACCGTGCACCTTGAGCAATTATTGGCTTTTAATGACCAGCAAACCGGGGAACGAATATCTTCTACTGCGATGCTTCAGCGGAGTCAGATGGAGCGAATTAGAGGCGGTTTTTCTCATGAAATGACTAGAACGGCGATTTCTGCTCTGAAGGAAGAGGATTCCGAGGATGAGCTTACAGAGCATGAGGAATTGCAGGGGAGCGGAACGTCACCGAAACGGCGAAAGCGAGTATTAATGATAGGTACTGCATCAGCAGGATTTGTGTTAGCTACATTTATTATTATCGGAATTTTGAACCGCGACTCAGATCCAGAGCCAGCAGGGAAAATAACAGACACAACCATTGTCAAGCAATCGCCTGCACAAGAAACGTTAAAACCACAAGAAACTGTCTTGGTGACAGATGCGGAGCCAGATCCAGCCCCAGCCCCAGAGTCGTCTTCTATCCCTGAGGAGGGTTATATCCAAACTCCCAATTTAGTTGGCCTTCAGCGTGAAGAAGCCGAGGAACAAGCTCTGGCTGTAGGGCTGCGCTATGAATTCAAAATGGAAGAAAACAAACAGGGGCGTGGTGTTGTATTCAGACAAGATCCAGAGCCAAAGACGGAGATTCCTACTGGTGGGAGAGTCACATTCTGGGTGAGTAAAGGACAATGACCATCATTCCCCAGGAAATATTAACTAAATGAACATGTAAGGCTCTCAAAATCAAAAATGAGGGTCTTTTCGTGCATGCAAAAAGCGTAATAAAATCGTTGTGAAGCGCAGTATTACAAAACGCTGTAAAGGTAATGTCTGGTGAGGTATAATAATAAAAAATGGCTGCATGATTATTGAAAGTGAGGATACGATGGAACATCAGCACAGCACTTATAATGAAGCATTAATTATTATTTCCTGCATCATTGCAGTAGTGGCCTCTTATTCAGCACTTGATTTGGCTGGGAGGATCAGTACGACAAAGGGCAAGGTTCGCAGTCTCTGGCTGATTTGCGGTGCTGTTTCCATGGGACTTGGGATATGGTCGATGCATTTTGTCGGTATGCTGGCCTTATCTTTGCCGATGGATATTTACTATGATATGAATTTGGTTTTTTTATCTGTGGTATCAGCTATCTCCGTGTCCTGTATTTCCCTGTACATAGTGAGCCGAAATGAGCTTGGCCCGAAGCAAATGTTAATTGGTGGCGCATTAATGGCTACGGGTATATCAGCCATGCATTATATTGGTATGGCGGCTATGAACGTAGATATTACATATAGCTTTGGTTGGGTTGTTCTTTCAATTGTGATTGCAGTTGTTGCCTCCATAGCAGCTTTGTGGCTTTTGTTTTATTTTCGAAAAGATCAGTCCAGATTCACAGTTTTTTATAAATTAGGCAGCGGTCTTGTTATGGGGGCAGCTATTTCCGGGATGCATTACACTGGAATGGCTGCGGCCCATTTTCATCAGGCAAAGCAGTCGATGCTTTCTTCCGGCATGCGGATTGAACCTGAGGTTTTGGCCTATTTGATTATTGCCGGAACTTTTATTATGCTTGGGATGACTCTGTTTGGTGTATTCATTAACAAGCGTCTAACTCAGAAGGACTCAGCTATTCAGGAGCATGAAAGATGGTATACGTCTCTCTACAACAACAACTCGGATGGCATTATTTCAGTGGATATCGAAGGAAAGATTATTGGTTTTAACCCTGCGGTTTTTAGGATAACCGGATTTAAAGAAGATCAGTTTCAGAACAAACACATTTCCAGCTTCGATATGTATATGTCTGAGGATATACAAGAAGAAAAACAAGTATACAAGATGGATGCCGATCAAAATCAAAGCCCTCACGAAACCACACTTATTCGCAAGGATGGCAGTCTTGTCGAACTATATATTATAAATGTACCTGTCGAGATTGAGGAAAAGGTCGTTGGCAATCATATTATTATAAAAGATATAACCAAAGAGAAGCATTCGCGGGAACGCATTCAATATCAAGCTTTTCATGATGAATTGACAGGCCTTCCGAATCGGAGGATGTTTAATCAAATGCTTGCCCAATCGATCGATACACGTCATGATCGGCCATTCAAATTTGCTGTGATGGTTCTGGATATTGACCGCTTCAAGATGATTAACGACTCCCTTGGACACACCTATGGAGATCTTTTCTTGCAAATGGTGAGTTCACGGATTAGTAAAGCTGCAGAGCAATTTGATGTGACCCTGGCACGTATGGGCGGAGATGAATTTACTGTTATTTGCAATAATTGTGATAATGAAGCGGAGGCTTCCCTCTTAGCGGAGCGAATCGTGAGAGAGATTCAACTACCTTATCGTTTGAAGGATAATGACTATTTTGTTTCGGCCAGCATTGGAATTGCTTTCTATCCCGAGCATGGGACAGATGCCGTGCAGCTTCTCAAGAATGCAGATACAGCTATGTACGAAGTGAAAAAAAATGGGAAGAATGGCTTTCAGTTTTTTACTCCTGAGCTGAATGCCCAATTGCATGAGAAGATTGAATTGGAAGGCGAATTGCGCAAAGCGATTGAACGCAGCGAGCTGCTGCTGCACTATCAGCCCCAAATTCGCACGGGTGACAGTCTTATGGTTGGGGTCGAAGCTTTGGTGCGCTGGAATCATCCGGCCAAAGGTCTTTTGGCTCCAGGCGTGTTCATTCCTATTGCTGAAGAGACCGGCATGATTTACGATATCGGAACATGGGTGTTGAGAGAGGCATGCCGTCAAATGCGCGAGTGGCATCGCGGAGGGGGGCCGTTAATCCCGGTTTCCGTCAACTTGTCAGCCCAACAATTTCACCAGCCTAACCTGGTTGGCTATATCCGCAATATTTTGGAGGATACAGGTCTGGACCCGCAATATTTGGAACTCGAAATAACGGAAAGCATGATGATGGATGCCGCGGTTTCGGCTGAAATTCTTAATGAGCTGAGCCAATTTGGAATTCGAATCAGTCTGGATGATTTTGGAACAGGCTACAGCTCACTTGGTTATTTAAAGCTACTGCCGATAGACAAGCTGAAAATTGACCGCTCGTTTATTACCGATATTACAATGAATGAGAGTGACAAAGCGATTGTATCCACAATTATTGCAATGGCTCATCATCTTAAGATGGATGTTATTGCAGAAGGAATTGAGACGAAGGACCAGCTGGATATTTTAACAGCTAACAAGTGTGAAGAAATTCAAGGCTATTATTTCAGCCGGCCCTTGTCAGCTACGGATGTGGAGGCTGCATTCTTTGCCCCGATGAGGATAAACATATCGGGGGATGATCCTAAGCTCTAGAGATCCCTTGCTGGTTTTCCGTTTGAAGTACCGTGTTCCTGCTCAGTAGGCTGAAAGAGGAGATGGACGATGGGGTGGAGAGCGGTAGCGTCCGCATTTAAAGATGGGTTCCTTCCGCTACTTATAGTATATATTCAGGGAACCCATCTTTAACAGCGGTGGAATCCATCGTTCATTTCCTCTCCCAGCACTGGCGCCAGGAACACGCTCCTCAAAGGAAGCCACAAGGCATCTTTCTTTTTAAAAAACATTTGACCTTGAGAATCATTATCAGTTAAAATAGAACTAAGAAAGACACACTTGCAAGTTCAGCCCGCTCCATCCGGTAACGTTCAGGAGGATGAATAAATGAAATTGCTGCTTGGCATGATATTAGTCTTGTTATTTATGAATATAGCGCTGGTGGTACTCTATATCTGGAGTAATCGAAAAGAGCGTATAAAACAGAAATAGGACATTAAATGTTAACCCTCACGTTTTTGCGTGAGGGTTTGTTGTGTGAGCAGCTAATTTGACAGGCTCTTTTCATTTTGCCTGAAATATGCGGGCCTTCTTGTTTCGAGATAAGGGCTATATTTGGGCTGAGAACCGAACAGCAGCCAGGAGTTGCGGAAGTATTTGTGAGCCAGACCTACCAGAGCCCAAGATATCAGCAGGCTTGCTAAATAGCCGCCTCCTACATAGAGATAATAAATGACTGGTTTATAAACCGCAGATATTTTGAAATAGAAGAACAATACTCCTGCATGGACAATATAGATTCCAAAAGAAGCAACACCTAAGTGAATCAGGACATTGGTCACCCTGGGATGCAGCTTGCGGTACAGCAGACTGGATAGCTGCATAAGCACAAGCGACGTTGTATAGGCGTGTACGAAGGTTAGGCCTTGATAGTATAAAGAATTGGTGGTGGAGTCAGTTACCCTTGTCCAATACCACAGATATACATCGCCTAGGCTTGCAGTGATCCAAATGATCCAGAGAGCTATCCAGACGAATGCTTTGCTCGTGAACAATGCTTTTTTCGTAATGATGATCCATTCTTTTATGGAATTATAGTAAATACCACAGTAGGCACCCAGAAAATAATTGGCGATATAACTGATGGCGAGCTGCCCGGTATCCGCGTACTTTAAGCTAAAATGATTGTACAGGGCAAAGCCTAGCTGCAGGACGAAACCGATCCAAATTAAATGTTTGGTAATCGAGGGCTTACGTTGAAAAATCCACAGTAAAATTGGGAAAAGCACGTAGAACTGTATACTGATAAAAACAAAATAAAGATGATAGAACGCTTTGCCCCACAAGAGCATGTGAAGAAAATCAGCTAATGATGCCTGCTGTGCAAACTGCTGCCAAGTCTCACCATAAGAATAATAGATTTGAATGACATAATAATAGATCGAGCAGAAAAGGTAAGGCAGTAAAATATACAGGAATCTCCTCTGGAAAAAGGTAAGCATCAATTTTTTGTTCATAGGCCGGTCATAATAATTGTAAAATAAAACGAAAGCGCTTAAAAAGATAAAGGTTGGCGTACCGAATCTATTGAAAATATTAAGAAAGTTAAAGTATAGAAACATGAACGAGGTTTTGTCGACAATGGCTCCGATGGGAATCGAACTGACATGAACAAAAATGACGCCCAAAATAGCGAAAGCACGAACTAAATAAATCATATGGAGATGCTCTTTCGCTGCGAGTTGTGGATGGCTCAGGCGAATCATTCCTTTCTAATGAGAATGGGATGGCGCGACGACAGACAGGCAGACATAAGTTTTCTTCATGATTATGAAGTTCGAAACTTAAATTAAGCTTAAATGCATGTAAAGATATTGTTAATACCAGGAAATAAACAACTGAATTTTTGCCGGGGAAATGACGATAAGATTAAAGGAGCGATGCATATTTACACAAAAAAAGTAAAGCTGAAAGCGGGAAATGGAGCTAACCATCATGAAGAAATTTGTAGCTAATTGCAAGAAAATCAGGCAGGACAGAGGTATTTCAATTGAGCAAATTACCCGCTTTAGTGGAATACCTGCTTCAAGGATTGTGGATTTTGAAGAAGGAGACCAGAACCTGACTGTGGATGAACTGGAAAAATTACTTAATTTCTACAGTTTAACATATAATGAAATATTATCCTATAAAAGTTTCTCTAAAACCATGAGATTGTCGCTTATAGCAGCATTACTAATTGTTTTAAGCACAGCCATTATTTATAGATCCCAGATGCAGCCAGACAGCAATTCTGCTACAAATAATGGTGTCACGACAGCAGTTGTAGAGTCTTCTCCAACTGAAAATAAGGCAGATGAGGTCGATGAACCAAACAAGCAGCAAGTGGCCTCTCAGGAAACAGACGCTACGGATGGGCAGAAGCTGGAAAAGGAATTGGAGGAGGAGAAGGCACAAGATAAAGTGACATTCCGATTTTGGGGAAACTCGCTTTATAATTCCGTCAGCTTGCCAGAAGTCCAAGACCAGGACCAGGACCAGGACCAGGACAATGATAAAACCATTGATATTGTTCCAATCGAACAATTGGACAGCCTTCAACCTGCATGGTTAAAAGAACGCAATGTGGAACATTTCATTTTAAATGCAGGTACTTCTGACATCTGGACCCCATCAACTATTGAAGCCTACCAACAATTAAAGAAAGAGAAATATAACTTGCTTGGCTTGGGAACTGCTCCAGAGGTATACGAGCCTTTGATTTGGCAAGTGGATGCAAAAAAAGTAGGATTTCTCTCTTTAGCCGGGCTTATTCATAAGCCGAATGAAGTAGCAGAACGCTCTAGGGTCGGACTTCCTAAAGCTTACATCAAAAATGATGTTCTGCAGATTGTAAAGGATGCCAAGTCCAAGGTTGACTATTTATTCGTTTTGATTGATTGGGGGAAAACCTGGGAGAATACGCCCAATTCAGCGCAAAAGCAGATGGCTGAGACGCTGGTTCAGGGAGGCGCTGATTTTATCGTGGGGAATCATCCCTTTGAAGCTCAAGATATAGCATTTGTCGGTGAAACACCTGTTTTTTATGCTCTAGGCCATTCGGTTTCGGCTTTTAAGAAGGAAGGTTCCTACCATTTTGTTCTGGAGGTCGATTTTACTTCGAAGCTGGAAGAAATCCGCTTGAAAGCCGGGAAAGTTTCCAAAGGAAAGCTTGATTTCACTTTAAGCCCAGAGGAAAAAAATGAGGTCACCAGCCTGTTTGGCAGGTTGAATCAAGCAGAAGATGCAATCAAGCTGGAATATGAATAAAAGACAGATTAAAGATTTGTCTTTATACCATGAATTCTCCTACAATAGAGTTGAAAGTCTGGCAGTCTTATAAAAGTCTGCTTGCCAAATCACTTTTTAAATCAATGAATACTTACGAGGCAAGCTTTATACCAGAACTCACCCGAGGAGGATGAATGGATGAAATACCGGGCAGCGATTGTAGGCGGAGGGGGCATTGCCGTAGGGCACCTTGAAGCGTTAGCAGGAATGGACAGAATTGAGTGTGTAGCGGTTGCGGATGTACAGGAGGAGAGGGCGCAGAAGCTGGCGTCAACTTATGGGATTCGTCCGTATGTACAATATAAAGAAATGATTGAGCGTGAGAAGCCTGATATTGCCGTAATTACACTGCCGCACTTTCTGCACAAGGAAGCGGCCGTTTTCTGCGCGGAGCAAGGCTGTCATGTGCTGTTGGAGAAGCCGATGGCATTGAATACAGAGGAGTGCGATGAGATCATAGCAGCTGTCCGCCGCAGCAAAGTAACCTTGCTTGTTGGTCACACGCAGCATTATATTGCGGAAAATCGTGAAGCCAAGCGGATTATGGAGCAAAACTGGCTAGGAGAGCTGGTTATGATCATCGATGCCAGACACACGAATTATTTCCAGGCGCAGCGTCCTCGATGGTTTCTGCAAAAGGAGCTGGCTGGCGGCGGGATTTTGACGAATCTTGGATCCCACTCTGTGGATAAAATTCAATGGCTTGGCGGAGCTCCTATTGCCAGAGTCAGAGCAGCGGTTAGCTATGAAGCGGCGGAGGGGAATGTAGAGGGAAGCGGCCTTGTCTTCCTGGAAAATAATAATGGAGTGCCGGCTACGGTTTCCCAATCAGGCTATGGCGGTGCACCGAAGGATGAAACGGAGCTGATTTTCACCAAAGGCATGATTAAGCTGCATACGGGACAAAGTCTCTGGATCAGCGAAGGCGGCACTTACGTTCAGGTCCCTGTGGAGCCCCAGGAGGCACCCTTTGTCCTGCAGTTTAACGATTTATTGAACTGTATAGAGACAGGTGCGGAGCCGGAATGCTCCATGGAATACTCGCGCAGTATCGTAGCGGTTATACAATCGATTTACCGCTCGCATGAGCTGAAGGAAGAGCAAACCGTACCAATGTAAATGTTGCTCCTATGGCAGTTGGATGATGAATATCATATAATTGTTAATAAACGCATTCAAAGGATGACGGACCTATGATCATTGATTCTCATCAGCATTACTGGAAAATCTCACGAACCGATTACGGCTGGTTAAAGCCGGAGGTGGGACGGATTTACCGGGATTATTTGCCGGAGCATCTGACGCCTCTGCTGCAGCAGTATGGCGTACATCAAACGGTAGTCGTACAGGCGGCTCCAAGTACTGAAGAGACAGAGTTTATGCTGCAGTTGGCTGATAATGAGGAGACGATTGCGGGTGTCGTCGGCTGGCTGGATATGGAAGCCGAGAGTTTCGGGCAGCAGTTGAATCATTACCGGAAGCATCCTAAGTTTGTCGGAATAAGACCAATGATTCAGGATCTGCCTACAGAATGGCTGCTTCAGGATCGGGTGCTTGGACATTTAAAGCTGCTCGCAGAAACTGGTTTTCCCATTGATTTGCAGGCTAATACGCGGCATCTGCCAGTTATTGTAGAGGTTCTACGGTACATTCCGGAGCTTCACGCTGTTATTGATCATTTGGCCAAGCCTGACAGGCTTGGAGGCGCTCTGCAGCCGTGGGGAGCGCAAATGGCTGAAATTGCCGCTTATCCTAACATTATGTGCAAGCTTTCCGGTATGGTGCCCGAAAGCGAGGACGCTCCCTGGTCGCAAGCAACCATTTCCCCCTTTGCTGAGCATGTAATCCGCATATTTGGCAAAAATCGGGTGATGTTTGGCAGCGATTGGCCAGTATGTTTGTTCTCGGCGACTTATGAACAGGTCATGGAGTTGTTTGCCTCGTTTATCGGCGCTGATTGGACTGAAGCTGAGATTGAAGCCGTTTATGCGCAAAATGCGATTCGTTTCTATCGTTTGGGATAAAATTGCTCTTCTATAGCTATTTTCGCTAAGCCAAGGCTCTCCTTTTGCGAGCCTTGGCTTAGCTTCGATTTCTGCTGCTATTTTTTTGCCATACAATACCGAACACAGAAAGCGAAATACTATAAAGCACATGACCGGCAATCCACCAGCACAGCGCAGATACATCATAAATAGAGGGTGTCCGGTGGGACAATAGCGTTAACGGAATAAATAAAGGAACTGGAACAAGACCAAGCAGTGCTCCCCACAGCCAGGGATTTGGGCGATATTGTATCAGCAGAGTAAAAACAATGCCAATAACGATTGCAACGATTAAATGAAAAGAAAATTCCTGCCACTCCGGCAGCGGTTCTGGGAAAAAAGGGAGAAAATCAACATTAAGAAGCAGCGTGTATACGTCTGCAAGCCCGTTTGCTTCAATGAGTTTGAAGAAGAACCCGAGAATGAAGCCGGTTATTAAGCCATAAACGGATCCCCGAAAAACGATTTTAATCATTGGCATAGAGGCAGACTTCCTTTTTAGCTAATATATTTTATATCATTCCATAAGTTTTCAAAGTTTCTGATAGTTTGTCACATCCTGATCATGGATTGTATTCGGGAAAGGAAAAACATTTCCTGCTCTTTATATGAAAAAAGATTGAATGTGGTAAAGCTCTGAAGCAAATGGTACAATAATGCAAGTGCTAGCTATATGTAGGAGGCAAAGTTTATGACAGTAACGAACAAATCTATTGAAGAACTCGCGGTCAATACGATCCGCACACTAGGTATCGACGCGATAGAAAAGGCCAAATCGGGTCACCCTGGAATCGTAATGGGCGCCGCGCCAATGGCTTATGTACTTTGGACTGAGCAAATGAAGCATAACCCGGCTAATCCTGAGTGGATCAACCGCGACCGCTTCGTTTTATCTGCAGGTCATGGCTCTATGCTGCTTTATAGTCTGCTGCATCTGTGCGGCTATGACTTACCTATTGAAGAAATCAAGAATTTCCGCCAATGGGGCAGCAAAACACCGGGGCACCCGGAATTTGGCCACACTGCAGGCGTAGATGCTACAACGGGTCCACTTGGTCAAGGTATCGGTATGGCAGTTGGCATGGCTATGGCTGAGGCTCATCTGCGTGCAACTTATAACAAAGAAAATTTCCCTGTTATTGATCACTACACCTTCGCAGTTTGCGGGGATGGCGATATGATGGAGGGCATTTCTTCCGAAGCCGTTTCTTTAGCTGGACATCTAAAGCTGGACAAGCTGATCATGCTGTATGATTCTAACGATATCTCCCTAGATGGAGAGCTGAATATGTCTTTCTCTGAAGACGTGCAGAAGCGCTTTGAATCTTATGGCTGGCAGGTGCTTCGCGTTGAAGGGCAGAATGATCTGGAAGCAATCGCTAGTGCATTAAGCGAAGCCAAGGCAGATACAACCCGTCCGACATTGATCGAGGTCAAGACGACGATTGGTTACGGCAGCCCGAACAAAGGCGGCAAAGGCGGTCACGTTGGCCCCCATGGTTCACCGCTTGGTGCTGATGAGACCAAGCTGACTAAGCAGTTCTACGGCTGGCCTGAAGAGCCGGATTTCTATGTGCCTGAAGAAGTGAAGGCCCATTACGCGCTCGTTAAAGAGAAAGGCATTCAATCTGAAGCATCATGGAACAAGATGCTTGCAGAATATATAGAAGCTTACCCGGAGCTGGGCAAGCAATTCAATCTGGCTGTCAGCGGCGAGCTGCCTGAGGGCTGGGATGCTGAGCTGCCTGTTTACACGACTACAGACAAGCCTATCGCGACACGCGCAGCATCCGGAAATGCCATCAATGCCATTGCCAAGCATTTGCCGCAATTATTCGGAGGCTCTGCAGATTTGGCCAGCTCGAACAATACGATGATTAAAGCAGACCAGGATTACACGGCGGCAAATTACTCTGGTCGCAATGTCTGGTTTGGGGTTCGTGAATTTGGCATGGGCGCGGCTATGAACGGGATAAGCCTGCATGGCGGACTCAAGATCTACGGAGCTACATTCTTCGTATTCTCTGACTACCTGCGTCCTGCTATCCGGCTTGCTGCCCTAATGAATCAGCCTGTCGTTTATGTGTTTACACATGACAGCATTGCTGTGGGCGAGGACGGACCTACTCATGAGCCGATTGAGCAGCTTCCCGCACTTCGTGTCATTCCAGGTATTACGGTCCTGCGTCCGGCTGATGCGAACGAAACCTCCGAAGCATGGCGTTATGCGCTGGCACAAGCGGATGGGCCTACTGCCCTGCTGCTAACCAGACAGAATCTGCCGATTCTCGAAGGTTCTGCAGAGCTTGCCAAGGCGCATTTAAGCAAAGGAGCATATGTCATTTCCGATGCGGAAAATGGTCAGCCTGCTGCCCAAATTCTGGCTACCGGCTCCGAAGTGCAACTGGCTGTAGCGGCTCAAAAGCTGCTGGCCGAAGAAGGCATCCAAGTTCGCGTGATCAGCATGCCAAGCTGGGAGCTGTTCGAGAAGCAGTCGCAGGCTTACAAAGATTCCGTTATTTTGCCTGATGTGAAGAAACGGCTTGCTGTGGAAATGGCACAACCTCTTGGCTGGGAACGTTATGTTGGAGATCAAGGAGCTATTCTTGGCATCACAACCTTCGGAGCTTCGGCGCCTGGAGATACAGTGCTGAAAGAATATGGATTCTACCCCGAGAACGTGGCGGCTAAAGTAAAGGCTTTGTTGAATTAAGATTTATAGAGGAGGAAGAGCGGCATGTCAAGCTTTGACAACGTACAAGTCGTAAAGAAAGCCAACGTATATTTTGATGGTAAAGTCACGAGCCGCACGGTAGTATTCGCCGATGGTACCAAAAAAACTTTGGGAATCCTGTTGCCAGGCGAATATGAATTCGGTACTGATACTGAAGAAGTGATGGAAATTCAATCAGGCGAGCTTAAGGTACTGCTTCCTGGGGAAACTGAATGGATCAACATCAAGGAAGTTGGCGTCTTCACGGTTCCTGCCAACACCAAATTCAAGCTCGAAGTACTCACAGTAAGTGACTACATCTGCTCTTACAATTAGGCATAGAAGCCTTAATAATAGCAACGTCAAAATGCGCCTCTCCTTTTTCCAGGAGAGGCGCATTTGCTTTAAGTGCACAGAGGCAGGGGGGAGGGCGGCATTTAATCATCTTCAAGAAGCCAAACACTTCTTTAACGATGAAAAACATCGTTAAAGAGACAGATTTACGGCAAAAGCCTGACTTAGCGATGAAAAACATCGTTAAAAGTCCAGAAGTCAGCCAAAAGTGGAGTCCAAGGCTGATTTAACGATGAAAAACATCGTTAAAGAGCCAGATTTATGGCAAAGGTCTGACTTAGCGATGAAAAACATCGTTAAAGTGCAGAGAGTCTTTTTTTCACTCTTCCTCTTCCTCTTTCTCCCTCTCAGCTCAGCTCCAATAGATCGCAACGCTGCACTAACTAGTTAGGCTTCCTGTGACTCTCATGACTCTCATGACTCCTGTAATCCTGTGACTCCTATAACTCGCATAGATCCCATAACTCCCATAATTCCCATAATTCCCATAATTCCCAGAACTCCCGTGGCTCCTCTGTGACTATCCTTGCAGGGAATGCTGGTTAGAATGATCAATATGATCATCTATGTACTGCTCAAGCTTAATCTGCACATAAGGAGGAATGCCGGATAACAAACAGCCGTAGTGGAACAGGCCGCCGCTGGATTTGATTCGAATTACTTTAGATGTGATGGGTGGAAGCTTGGCATCCTGTGGAAAATGAATAACAATGAACATATCAGGCGCCAGTGGAAATTCCGATGTAATTTGCAGCCCGCTTTCTGATAAATCAATAAGTGTGCCGTCAATATTCTGCCCGGAGAAGGAGCCTTCCTGCTCCCATTGGTAGATGGACAGCTGCAGCTTAATATTCAGCTGTACTCTCGTGTCGCGGCGGCGGTTCCGGGCAGCGGCCGGACCGTCCGGCTTGTCTGACAAGTACATGGAGGAAGCGGTAGAAGCATCCGGCCGTCGAATGGCCTGCTGCTGCATCCAACTCTCGTAGCATACGATTACAGCGCATAAATCTTCTTCGCCAAGGCCTTTGCTCATGCCTATCTGGAACATACCGGTAGCAGCATGCAGAAGAGGGGCAGGAACGCCCATTTGTCCGCTTAAATCAGAAGCAAGCAGCATATCCTTGAGCATCAGCTTTAGCGAGAATTGATTGCTGAAGTCACGATCAATGATTTTATCTCCTTTGAGCTCAGCTTGCTTGCTGTTGGCGCCTCCAGCTTTGACGATTTCTAGGAAGCTTGCCGGATCTATGCCTGCTTTGGTGGCAAGGGAAAGTCCCTCGGCCAAACCAACGGCATTGATACCGACCATGGTATTGTGGGCAATTTTGGCATAGGAGCCAGAGCCTGAAGCTCCCAGAAAGAGCGCTTTGCTGCCCAGCACATGGAACAGGTCGATCTGCTCTTCGAAGGCTTCCTTGCGGCCGCCAATCATGAATGTCAATGTGCCGGCCTCTGCGGCAGGCGTGCTTCCAGTAACAGGCGCATCCAGAAAGTCCACAAGGTGGCTGGCCAGCTCCTCAAACAGGCGTTTGCTCGTCTTAGGTGAGACGGTACTGCAATCAATAACGGTCAGTCCAGGATGAACGCCTTCAAGAACGCCTTGCTCCTTGTAGAAAATATCAAGAAGGGCATCATCATTACTTACCATGGTGAACAATACATCTGAGTTCCTGGCCGCGTCAGCCGGTGTTAATACGACTTCTGCGCCGAGCTGTGCGAGCTCTTCCGCTCTCTCTACGGTCCGATTATATACGATTACGGAATAACCATTGCTTAGCAGGTTTGCCGCCATAGGTTTGCCCATAGTGCCAATACCAATAAAACCGATACGTTTCATAACAATCACCTCAAGCTTAATATATCATGCCGTGAGGTTGCTGTGAATAACGAGTTGACTTGCATTCGCGCTTGCAAATAAGTATGCTAATAAAAGAGTACATAATGTAGTAGGAGGGAACCTGGAGTGACAAAATTACAGTTTGATTATAGCAAAGCTTTATCTTTTTTAGGGCAGCATGAGGTAGATTATTTGACGGATCAGGTTCGCCTGGCTCACGACCAACTACATAATGGAAGCGGAGCAGGCTCCGACTTCCTGGGCTGGATCGATTTGCCTGTTGATTACGATCAAGCGGAATTTGCCCGCATTCAAGCTTCTGCTAAGAAGATTCAAGGGGATTCTGAGGCTCTTGTCGTGATTGGGATCGGTGGATCCTATCTTGGGGCCAGGGCTGCTATCGAGATGCTTTCGCATTCTTTTTATAACTTACTGCCTAAAGACAAGCGGAAAACACCGGAGATTTACTTTGTCGGTAACAATATCAGCTCCACCTATGTAACACATTTGATACAGCTATTGGAAGGGAAAGACTTCTCTGTCAATGTCATTTCCAAATCAGGAACAACTACTGAGCCGGCGATAGCTTTCCGTATTTTCCGCGAGCTGTTGGAGAAGAAATATGGGAAGGAAGAGGCCCGGGGGCGTATTTATGCTACAACGGATAAAGCCAAAGGGGCGCTTAAGAAGCTAGCTGTAGAAGAAGGCTATGAATCTTTCATCATTCCGGATGATGTTGGCGGGCGTTATTCTGTACTTACTGCTGTGGGGCTTTTGCCAATCGCAGCCGCAGGCATTGATATAGAGTCGATGATGAAAGGCGCGGCGGATGCGCGTGCTGAATTTGCAAATCCTCATTTGCATGAAAACCTCAGCTACCAATATGCAGCCGTGCGTAATGCGCTTTACCGCAAAGGCAAGACGATTGAAATACTCGTTAATTACGAGCCTTCACTGCACTTCTTCTCCGAATGGTGGAAGCAGTTGTTTGGCGAAAGCGAAGGAAAAGACAATAAGGGGATTTATCCGGCAGCCGTGGACTTCTCAACAGATCTCCATTCCATGGGGCAATTCGTCCAAGAAGGCAATCGGATCTTGTTCGAGACTGTAATTCTGGTGGATCAAGCTACAGAGCAGATTACAATCGGAACGGATGCGGATGATCTGGATGGACTTAACTTCCTGAGCGGCAAGACGATGGATTTTGTTAACAAAAAAGCGTTCGAAGGTACTATGCTTGCGCATTCCGATGGAGGCGTGCCGAACCTGATTGTGACGATTCCGGACATTTCGCCATACACCTTTGGTTACTTGGTTTATTTCTTCGAGAAAGCCTGCGCGGTCAGCGGCTACCTGCTCGGAGTCAATCCATTCGATCAGCCTGGTGTTGAGGCTTACAAGAAGAATATGTTCGCCTTGCTTGGCAAGCCGGGCTTTGAAGAAGAGAAAGCGGCTCTTGAAAGCCGCCTGCAGAAATAATACCGTATGAAGCATCCATCCTTAGGGGTGGATTTTTCTTTAACATCCATGCTTTTTTGATATAATATGAACATGCAGGTCAATATCAGTATTCGGAAAGGGCGGCCATGATCGCACATTACAAAACACTTCGGCAGTACGGTACCTCTGAAATTATCATTAAGAAATCGCGCTTCATCGGACATGCCAGGCCGGTTCAATCGGAAGAGGAAGCACTTGCTTTTATTGAGGGAATTAAGAAGGAGCACTGGTCCGCAAGCCATAACTGCTCGGCGTACATCATCGGTGAAAAAGACCAGATCCAGAAGCAGTCCGATGACGGGGAGCCGAGCGGTACAGCCGGGAAGCCGATACTTGAGGTGTTGAAGCAGCAGGGAATGAAGAATGCCGCAGTAGTGGTTACCCGCTATTTTGGCGGCATCATGCTGGGGGCTGGTGGTTTAATTCGTGCGTACACGGATGGTACTGTAGCAGGCATTGAAGCTGCGCAGCCGATATATATGGTTAATCACCGCGAAGTCAGGATCGAGGTCGACTATACCTGGTACGGCAAGCTGGAGAACGAGTTTAGAAACAGGGGACTGCTGCTTGGAGATGTCCGGTTTACGGACAAAGTGGAAGTGACCTGCTATCCGCTGGATGCCGAAGCAGAAGCATGTATGAACTGGATAACGGATGTTACACAGGGCCAGAGTATGGTCCATTTCGGTGAGAATGAGTATAAAATACATACGGAGTTACCAGGTTAAAGTCTAATAAGCTAACACCAGGCAGACAAACGTGCTACAATGGTAGGCAAACAGGGTAACAGAAATAGAGAGGATGAACGATCTATGGATTTAACGCAGCAGTCTGAAGAAAGCGTACAGTTTATGTATGAGAGCATTACGAGAAAGCTGAGAATGGCAACAGGGGGTTCCATTAAAGCGGGGCTGCTGAAAGAAGAGGCTTTTGAGGATTTAAAGGACTTATACGATATTGTGATGAGCAAAAGCAATTTTAGTATCAGTGAGATTGATGCGATTACTTCTGAGCTTGGTAAGCTTAGAAAAGTTTAGACCAGCGTTTCAATAAAGCCTGCGAGAAAAGTATGCTCCTGCGTATTTTTAGTTACTACCGGACAACTAACCACTCCACTTCTGTATAGATGTCATATCCTATAGAGCAATGCTATCCCTGATAGCGAAGGAGGTGGACGTTCGTGGAATCTAAAATCCGCAAGGAAGAAATAAAGAAGCTGATCGGCAAACAAGTTTACGCTTTGAAAAAGGATGGATCGGTGCATACTGGCAAGCTCGTCCGAATCAAAGGAAGTACGCTAATCCTTGCGCCCAAAAAAGCAAAAGGGGTTCAAACAAAGGCTATTATTCCGCTCGTATTGTTTGATCTTCTTGCCATAGGTACTGCACCTTATGCTTACGGTGGTTATGGTGGTGGATTTGGCGGCGGTTATGGCGGTTTCGGAGGTGGCTATCCAGTCAATGGGTTTGGTGGCGGCTTCGGAGGCGGCTTTGGCGGATATCCAGGATTTTGGTAAGCTTCAAATAAAACAAGAGCAGAGACTCCTTTCAGGTGAAAAGGGGTCTTTGCTCTTGTTAGAGGGAAAGGATATGGGAGGAAGAGCGATAGTAGCGGTCCGCCTCCCCCCGAAAAAATGAAGTGTGCGCTTCACATAACGATGTTTTTGATCATTAAAGGGAGTGTTTCCCGGTCAACCGTCATGTTAATGATGATTTTCATCGTTAAAAGAGGAAGGATGGCCTCTCTGGGTGGCTAAAAGGATTTTAACGATGTTTTTCATTGTTAAAGTAAGGTTGTGGAGGGGAACTGGTGCTTTTAGCTATGAAAAACATCGTTAAAGCACCAGTTCCTTCTCAGCTGCGCGCGCTTTTCATTCCCAGCGCCTGCGCGCTAGGAAATCTCCTCTAATCAAGAGAAAAACCCTTGCTGGCTGTCCGTTTGAGCTTGGTGTTCGTGCGATTGTAGCTAGAGAGAGGGAAGGGGTGTGGGCGGAAGAGCGGAAGCGTCCGCCTTTAAAGATTTGTTCCAACCCCCTCATCCATTCCATTAAAGGGAACAAATCTTTAACAGCGGCTGGAGCCCACACCCCTTCCCTCCACAACGCTCCCACGTCACGAACACGCTTATCAAAGGACGTCGCAAGGCGTCTTCTCAATCAACGATGCAGTGATCGCTCATCTGCCAGCTTTTGCTGAGCCATTCGCACCATTTCCCGTACCATAGCGCCGCCAATCGGACCGCCGATTTTGCCGGCATCCTCAGACCTCAGATCCCCGTTGTAACCGGGCTGCAGGGGTATGCCCAAGGAGCGGGCTACTTCATATTTCACGGCGTCAGGGCGGCTTGGATTCACGTTGTAGCCCTTATCTTTCATCACTTTCATTTTAAGCTGGTCAAGACTGGACTCAGCTCCGGGGACAAGAGCCCGATGATTTCTTCTTCTGGCCATTGTAATCTCACCTCTTTGAGGTTAGGATATCCCAGCGAATACAATTCTATCAGCGTTAACGAAGCGATAACGAAGAATTAACTAAGAGTTAACGATCCGAACCTCGCCCGCGCTCTAAACTTGACACGCTCAATTCCTTGGCGGGCAGCGCAGGAGTGCGGAATGTGAAATATTTATGACCTAAGTAATTGCTAATCGTGTACATACCGTTACCGAAAAGAATGGCTGCGTTATGAACCCATGTTTGGTTAGTGGACGGAAACAGGGAGGACCACAGGTTTCCGAGCAGCAAGCTGGTGCCGTAGGAGAAGCCGTAGCAGCACAAAATAACAAGAGCGAACTTCCACCAGCTGTTTTGAACGCTGACCTTAGAACGAAAGGTGAAGCTCCGATTCAACACAAAGCTGAATGCAGCACCAATCGTATTTCCTAAAAATGTTGAAGGCCAATATCCGAGATGAAGCACATTGTACAGCACAAAGCTTAGTCCTAGCCCAACAAGCGTGTTGAGGATGCCAACTAATAAAAAGCGGGCAAAGCTGCTTTTGTACCAAGAGGAACCCGCCGCTGTCATTGTAATCTCCCTATAGTCGTGGTTTCCATTTGCTGAACCGGCAGGGGGGCTTTATTGGTGTTTGCAGCTGCAAGCACCTCTTTTTCGATAATAAACAGGGGGCGCTGCTTCACTTCTTTATAAATTTTGCCGATATATTCACCAATCAAGCCTAAAGCAAGCAGTTGGACTCCGCCGATAAACCAGACAGATAGAACCAGAGAGGTCCAACCGGTCACGTTAGCACCTGTCAGCTTGCCCACAATTGCATAAATAGCCGCTCCAATGCTGACAACGAACAGTAGAAAGCCCATCAACGTAACAAACCGGATCGGAGTTATACTAAATGAGGTAATTCCGTCAAAAGCGAACCCCAGCATCTTTTTTAATGGATATTTGGATTCACCGGCAAAGCGTTCTTTGCGGTCGTAATGAACCTTGGTGCTGGGAAAGCCGAGTAAAGGTACGATGCCGCGCAAGAAAAGATTCACTTCTTTAAACCGCTCAAGCTCCTCCAGGGTTCGTTTGCTCATTAACCGGAAGTCAGCGTGGTTGTTATGAATATTTACGCCCATTTTGATCATTAGCTTGTAGAAGCCTTCCGCAGTTGCTCTTTTGAAAAAGGTATCGGTTGTACGGCTTTGCCTGACACCGTAGACGATATCATAGCCTTCATGGAACTTGATAACAAATTCGCGAATCGCTTGAACATCATCCTGAAGATCCGCGTCTATAGATACTACACAATCCGAGTAGGCTTTCGCTTTCATAAGCCCTGCTAACAGCGCGTTCTGATGACCGGCATTTTTGGCCAGCTTCAGGCCCGTAACACAAGGATTGGCGAGATGGAACTGTTCGATTAATGACCAGGTCCGGTCTCTACTTCCATCATCAACGAACAGCAAAGTGCTGTTGTCTGTGATAAGACCTTCTTGAATCATATCTTTTAATATTTTATTTAGCTGTGTGATGGTTTCAGGAAGCACTTCTTCTTCATTGTAACAAGGGACTACTATAGTTAAAACGGGTTTAGACACAAAATTCGACTCCATCCTAAAGTGTGCTTGAGCTTGCTTGGAACTATTATAGCTTAATAGCAGCAGGGTTGCTATTGCTCCGGCCTTCAAATCGCTTTCCGTGTGTGTTATGCTTTTGTTCATTAATTAGTAATTCATTAATTAGAATTATCGCTACACTAAATTATTATTACGAAATGACAGGTGATTATGAAGACAGGACAGCAGCAACGGATTTACCGATTCTCACAAGCACCCATCTGGGAGCTGCAGCGAAAATATTTCGAAGAGCAGGGAATCCAGGCTTGGCAGTCTGGGGAGGTCCCTCAATATATTACCAGCAATCCAACGATGGCCCAAGCTTATGCCGAGATCATTTTTGGTTTTTTACGCGACAGGGCCGTAATGGGACTTACCGCTGATCCGGTATATATACTTGAGCTTGGCGCCGGGTCCGGCCGCTTCGCTTATCATTTAATGAAAGCATTGTGCAGGCTTCTGGATGATTCAGGGATTAAAGCTGCCCGCTTTTGCTACATTATGAGCGATCTTCCTGCTAAGAACGTCGCCTATTGGCAGCAGCACCGCTATTTGCAGCCTTTCGTTCAGGCGGGTCTTCTTGACTTTGCGCAGTTTGATGCTGAGCATGCTTCTGCTCTGCAGCTTACCGAATCGGGTCTGAGCATCCATCCTGGTGATTTGCAGCAGCCGCTGCTCATTGTGGCCAATTACTTTTTTGACAGCATTCCTCAAGAGCTGCTTTACGTAAATGAAAATCAGATCTATGAATGTGGAATATCTTTGCAGTATCCTGAAGAGGCTGCTGATCTGAGTACGGGTGAGCTGCTGGAAAGCTTGAATCCGGAATATCATTACCGCAGAGCAGAGGAATACGAAGCCAATTCGTATGTTTATAAAGATCTCATAGAGTTATACAGGCTTCACCTTGATGATTCTCACTTTTTATTTCCCGCGGTTGGACTAAGCTGCCTCGAAAGGCTTGGCCGGCTTTCCAGCCAGGGCTTGATGCTGATTTCTGCTGACAAAGGCGATCATAGATTGGAATACTGGGAGGATCGGGAAGCTCCCAAGTTAATTCGTCACGGCAGCTTCTCACTGACTGCTAATTATCATGCTCTGCAGTACATATATGAGCGCAAGGGAGCCAAGACCTTGTTCACCTTGCATCATTACAATCATTTGAATATAGGCTGCATACTTATGCTTGACGATCCTGAAGGTTACAAGGACACCAGGCTTGCCTACCGCCGATTTGTGGAAAATTTTGGACCCGATGATTTTTTTAGCTTGAAAAATATGCTTGACCTGCACATGGACAGTATGGAGCTGGTACAGCTGCTTGCCGTTTGGCGGTTAAGCGGGTATGATGCCCAATTGTTTATTCAAAGCTTCAATCGAATCCTGGCTATGCTTCCCACAAGCACTGAAGCCGAAATGCAGGATATAGCCAGAGCCATTGATTTTATGTGGGAAGGCTACTACCCTATTGAGGAAAAGCATGATTTAGCCTTCGACTGTGGACTGCTGTTGTATGAAATGGACATGCTGGAGGAGGCTCTTGTTTTTTTTGAGCATTCCCTAAGCGCTTATGATGCCCATGTTGCTGTTTACTACAATACGGCGATTTGCCACTATCAACTGGGCTCTGATGAACAGGCTGAAGCTTTTGCTCTGCAGTCGTTAAGCCTTGAGCCTGAGCATGAAGGAGCCCTTGCGCTTATAAAGCTGCTGAAAGCTCCGTAAGCGCTGCTCTGGTATTTTATTTTTGAAAGGGCCGCATAAATTTCTCCGGAATGCGGCTCTCGAATTTCAGCGCTTTGCCAGTTGTTGGATGCTCAAAAGCAAGAATGCGGGCATGAAGCCCAAGACGGCCAATGATGTTCGTTTTCGATCCATACTTCTTGTCGCCAACAACGGGATGTCCAATGTCTTTCATATGCACGCGAATCTGGTTTTTTCTGCCCGTCTCCAGTTCGACCTGAAGTAACGAAAATTCGCGGGTTGTTTGCATAACCGTATAATGCGTAATGGCTTTTTGTCCGTCATCCTCTTTGTGACTGGAATACATAAGTAGTGTCTTGCTTTCTTTGAGCCAGGAAGTGATCGTACCCTCAGGCTTCTTAACCTCACCTTCGACTAACGCGATGTAACTGCGCTCCAGCACGGCATCCTGCCAGGCGTTCTGCAGCGCCTGCTGGGTCTTCTCATTTTTGGCGAACATCATCACACCAGATGTATCGCGGTCCAGTCGATGTACGACAAAGATCCGATTTTTGGGATTGCTCCTGCGTACGTACTCCATAAGCTGACGGTATGCAGTTACTTCCTCCACATCTTTGGTCGCTGAGACAGACAGCAGCCCTGCCTCCTTCTGAATGACAATCAGATCCTCGTCCTCATGCAGGATATGAACCCCAACCAGCTTAACTTGCTCCATGACCTTAGCCCAATGAATGCTAACCTGCTGTCCTGGCTGCAGGGGATGATTATATTTCGTGACAGGCTTGCTGTCGACGAACACTTGACCACGGGCGAGAATCGATTTGAGTGCATTACGGCCCCGGCTTGGCATCGCCTCGATTAAGAAGCTCATCAGTTCAGCAGGCTCTTGAACCTTTAGTATCGTTATTTTTTCCTGAGCAGGGCTCGATTTGCTTGTTTTATGCTTATTCATACCAGTTGTTAGGCTCCCCATACTATATTTCCTTCCAATATATCACGCCATAGGGGGCAAAAGAAACTTTAATGTCGACAAATGATGACCCAAGTGCTCCGCAGCTCAGCCCCCTAAGATCCAAATTACAGGGAAGTAATTCCAGTTTGGCCAGGCTACTATGCTATAATAAGCGTAATTCAGGGACGGGAGGCAGTCAGATGCACAATAAAATCGTGATGATTACCGGTGCGAATTCGGGCATGGGATTAGCTACAACGATTGAACTTGCGAAGCTGGGGGCCAGAGTCATTATGGTCTGCAGAAGCAGGGAGCGGGGCGAAGCAGCGCTTCTAGAGGCAGTCAAGCAAAGCGGTTCCGAGCAGATCGAGCTGATGCTTTGCGATTTGGCATCGCTTGCCGATATAAGAGCGTTTGCGGAGGCGTTTAAAGCCAAATATGATGTGCTGGACGTGCTGATCAATAACGCAGGGGTAGTTTCAATAAAGCGGGCGAAAACCAAGGATGGCTTTGAAATTCAGCTTGGTGTGAATCACTTGGGGCACTTCCTGCTGACGAATTTACTGCTTGAAGAGCTGAAGCGTTCGCCACAGGGCAGAATCGTGAATGTATCATCTGCTGCGCACAAATCAGGAGATATCAATTTCGATGATACGCTTTTCCCAAAAGGATTTAATGTGTGGACGGGATATGCCCGCTCTAAGCTTGCCAATGTACTTTTTACCAAGGAGCTGGCCAGACGATTAAAAGGGACTGCCATCACTGTGAATTCTCTTCACCCGGGTGCTGTTGGTACGCATATTGGCGTTAATCGGGAAAGTGGTTTTGGAAAGACGATTTGGAAATTGGTCCGCCCGTTCTTTCTTTCAGCGCTCGAAGGCTCACGAACCGCGATCTATCTGGCGACTAGTGATCAAGTGGCAGATGTGAACGGAGAATACTTTTACAAAGAAAAAATTGCACCTGTGTCCAAAAAAGCAAGCGATCAGCAGCTGGCAGAAAAGCTATGGATTTGGAGCGCAAAGCAAGTCATGCTGTGAGTGTAAGGGAATGTAAGAAAGTATGAGGAATTGTAATCATGCCTGCACCGAAGGGTAACGAGTGGTCTGCATGTATGTTTTTTGAAGCAGGGGGCATATTGAGTGCTAAATACTTCAATACTTCAAGAAAAGGTGACAGCCATGCTATTGTACAAGCTTACCCAGCAAATGGAGGAGCGTTCAGCCCTGCAGCAAGCTTTAAGAAGCGGAGATGAGGGGTCTGATCTTTTGCAGGCGAAGATTCAGCAATTGGAAGCCGAGCTTCATACCCAAGCGGAATACTGGAAAAACTCGATCGAACAGCCCATTGCCTTTGAGCAGCCTTATGAAGCGCCTTATCTGGATGAAGAAATAAGCTTTTAGTCCGGATAAGCTTTCCTTTTGTAATTCCTTGTTTTTCCGTGTAGAATTAAAGGACTATAAACGTGGACAAAAACGAGGGTATCCCATATGAAAATTATTCTATCTACATTAAATGCCAAATATATTCACACTTCGCTTGCTTTGCGCTATTTAAAGGCATTTTGCGGCAATGATTTCGATGTGGAAATTACCGAATATACGATTAAAGACCCGGCTATGAACATCGTCTCTGATTTGTATCAGAAGGCTCCTGATGTGCTGGGTTTTTCCTGTTATATCTGGAATATCGAAGAAACGATTCAGATTATCCGGATGATCAAGAAGGTCAGGCCTGAGCTGCTGATTGTTCTTGGTGGTCCCGAGGTTTCCTATGACACTGAATATTGGATGCAGCGCATACCTGAGGTCGACTTTATCGTCATGGGTGAAGGGGAAGAGACCTTTCATCATCTGCTGCAGGAAATTACTATGACACGTAAATATCACTTTGTATATGGAGCCGCTTACCGTAAAGGGGCAGAGATCGTGCTCAATCCCGGCAGGCCCAAGTTGAAGCTCAGCGATATTCCTACTCCGCACCGGTTTGCCGAGGATCTTCCCAGCCTGGGGAACCGTGTCGTCTATTTTGAGACGAGCCGGGGCTGTCCTTTTTCCTGCCAATTTTGTTTATCGAGCATCGAAGTGGGGGTTCGTTACTTTGACATGGACCGCACGAAGAGCGACCTGCTTTTTCTGATCGATTCGGGGGCAAAGCTGATTAAATTTGTCGATCGTACCTTTAATATTAAGCGGGACTACGCACTGGAAATGTTTGATTTCTTAATTCGCAATCATCGTGGTACCGTCTTCCAATTTGAGATTACTGCGGATATTATGCGTCCTGAAGTGCTGGACTTTCTTGCCGAGAATGCCCCTCCAGGGATTTTCCGCTTTGAGATCGGTGTGCAGTCCACGAATGATCTTACCAATGAGCTGGTGCAGCGCAGACAAAATTTCACGAAGCTAGCGCGCACTGTCAGCAAGGTCAAAGCAAGCGGCAAAATCGACCAGCATCTGGACTTGATTGCCGGGCTTCCTGAGGAGGATTACGCTTCTTTCCGTAAAACCTTCAATGATGTGTTTGCGCTGGGACCTGAAGAGCTGCAGCTCGGATTTCTGAAAATGCTCCGCGGCACTGGAATGCGCCAGGATGCAGAGAAGTACGGCTATGTATATATGGATCATGCGCCATATGAGATTCTAGGCAATGACATTCTGCCTTTCACGGATTTAATACGCATCAAACGGGTTGAAGATGTGCTGGAGAAATACTGGAATGCGCACCGCATGGACCATACGATGAACTATTTGATTAAGCGTGAATTTGCTTCTGCCTTTGATTTCTTTCAGGAGTTCGGTGACTATTGGGAGGAGCGCGGCTGGCAGAAAATCGGCCATCAGCTGGAGGATTTGTTTACAAGGCTTAGAGCTTTCCTGCTGGACCGGGGTACCCTGCAAATGGATGTGATAGAGGGGCTTATGAAGCTCGATTATTTCCTCGGGCACAAGTACCGGCCGCGTAAAATTTGGTGGGAATTCTCTCTTAGCAGGGAAGAGCAGTCCGATTATATGAAGCTGATTGCCGATCACCCTGAGCGGGTAACGGGAGATTTCAGCAGCATCAACATTGCTAAGAAGGATCTGCAGAAGCATGTAATGATTGAGCGGCTTCCTTTCCAGCTTGAGCATTATCTTCAAAGCGGCATCGTGGATGCGGAGGAGCAAGAGCTGTTGATTATTTTCTATCGGCTGGATGCTGGCGGCAGCGCTGAGTTTTATACAATGCCTATCAGGCAGCCTGCAGCAACATAACATTTACAGAGGCCAAGGCCATGATTTTCTACTAAGGTAGAGCATCATGGCCTTGGTTGATTTATTGGCTGCTTGTCAGCATGTATTTCCATTTTTCGAATATCTTTAGATATTAGATAAATGAGGAGTGGAGATAGGGCATGGTGCTGCACAAGCAAACCTTTACTCGAGGCACGTTCATTTTGACCGTATCCTCGTTTTTTACACGGGTGCTTGGATTTGTGAACGGAATTTTGTTGGCTCGCTTTTTGGGGGCGGA
Organism: Paenibacillus eucommiae; assembly: GCF_017874215.1. GTDB lineage: Bacteria > Bacillota > Bacilli > Paenibacillales > NBRC-103111 > Paenibacillus_AI > Paenibacillus_AI eucommiae. Next base: position 5,368 of record NZ_JAGGLB010000022.1, on the reverse strand, counting down.
AGGCGTTGGGCTGCTGATGATTGCACATCCGCTGCTTCCGCTTTTCATCACATTAACTGAATTGGGGCTGCCGGTTGCGATATCGAAGCTTGTTTCCGAAGCAGAGGCTCAGAAAAACACTGCGCGAGTAAGGCGTATATTGGTCGTATCCCTGACAGTTACAGGAACGCTGAGCATCGTTCTGACGTTATTTGCATTGTTTGCGTCTAAGTGGATTGCTTCCGTGTTTTTGGCGGATCAGCGGGCTTATTATGCTATGGTCGCCATCACACCGATTATTCCGATCATCGCCATGTCTGCTGTGCTAAAAGGTTACTTCCGTGGCAAGCAAAACATGAATCCGCTGGCACTTTCCGACATTATAGAAAATGTGGTGCAAATCGTTGTTATCATCGGCGTTGTTAACTGGCTGCTGCCGTACGGAATTGCTTATGCTGCAGCAGGTGCAATGGCCGCCGTCGTAATCGGGGAAGGCTTCGGCCTGTTCTATTTATTCGCCATGTTCAAATGGTCGGGCAGGGGCAGACAGCAAAACGTTATTGCCGATGCAGCCCAGCCGCTTTCAAAGCAGGGAGACCGAACGCTGTTTGATCTGCTCCGAATCGGATTACCGATGACGGGCAGCGGCTTTATCCATTCCATTTACCGTGCGTTTCTGCCTATGCTCATCACCAAAAGCCTCGTCCTGTACGGTGTTAGCACAGAAATGGCGACGAAGCAATTTGGACTGCTCGCAGGCTATGTCATCCCGCTGCTGCTGCTGCCTGGCTTTTTTACGCAGTCTCTGTCCACGGCTTTAATTCCCGCTATCAGCGAGGCTTCGGTTGACAGCAACCTCCGGCTTATACACAGCCGAATGGATGTCGCCATGCGTATGGCGCTCATTGTTGGTCTGCCATGCACCATAATTTTATTTCTATGGGCTGAGCCATTGGTTACAGTCATCTATCATGCTCCGGAAGCGGGCATTTTGTTGAAGCTTATTGCGCCGATGTTTCTTCTGTATTATTTTGAAGCGCCGCTGCAAGCGATCCTGCTAGGCTTGGGGAAAGCGTCGACCGTTATGTGGAACCATGTCCTGACGAATATTTTTGAAGTGATCGCCATTTTTGCGTTGGGCTCCAGATTCGGCATCGAAGGAGTAGCCTGGGGATTCGGCTTCGGGATTTGTATGCTGACCCTGCTTAACTTTTTGTCCGTATCCAGCTCGATCGGGTTTTATTTTGATTTCCGCATCGTGCTTAAGGCGGGCGCAGGCGTAATCGTCATGACGATTTGCGGTATGGCCACTTATTCGATCCTGACGCGGTATGGCCTAGGTCAAACGATTGAAGTTTTAGGTGCAGTGCTTGTATCGCTGCTCACTTATGTCGCGATGCTGCACGTAACTCATGTGCTGAGTATCCGGCCGAAACCGCCGGCTCTCACACCGATCCCATAAGAAAAACATCGTGAGGCGTCCATTGAGGTGGGTGTTTATGACGTTTGTGCTAGGGGGAGGGGATGGATGTGGGCTCCAGCCGTTGTTAAAGACCACACGAACACCAAGCTCAAGCACAAACGGACAGCCAGTGAGGGTTTGCTTTTGACTTGAAGGGATTTCCTGGCGGGTGAAGGCGCTGTGGATGAAGAACGCCCCTGCTAGAGCTTACAACTAAAAAGGATCTGCTACTTTAGCGATGTTTTTCATCGTTAAATGCAGCAGATCCTTCGACATTCTTGCTTTAACGATGAAAAGCATCGTTAAAATCACTTCTAACCGCCCAGAGTGGCCATCGGACCTCTTTTAACGATGAAAATCATCATTAAAGTGGGGGAGTCACCTGGAAAACACTTGCTTTAATGATGAAAAACATCGTTAAGTGAAACCGTAGTTCCTTTCTGATTGCCTTTGGAGAAAGAATGGTAATACCGGTAAAGTGTCTGATTCAACCTTATGGCAAATAGCTGCGGATTACAGTCATACTGCCTTCTAACGTGTAGGCTCCCAGATTGGCAGGGAGCAGGAAGCAGTCTCCTGGCTTGGCTGCCAGTTCGCCTTCATCCCATCCTAGGCTGCCCGTGCCGTCTATAATCATAAGGATAACGAAGCTGGCGGGTGAGGTGTGGAGCTGCCATTTGGATCCGACAAGTCCTTTTTCTACAATGAAAAAAGGAGATTCAGCCAAAGTAAGCCACGTGCCAGCTTCGGTGATACTCGTTGTCATTCGAGTTGAGCCTGAGCCTTCATAAGCGATTACGTTCAAAGAATCCTCAATATGAAGTTCCCGAAGCTTGCCATCAAGCCCCAAGCGATTATAATCATGGAGCCGGTAGGTAGTGTCCGAGTTTTGTTGAATTTCAGCCACCAGCACTCCGCCTCTCAGTGCATGAACGGTTCCGGCCGGAATATAGAAGGAGTCGCCTGCTTGTACGGGCACCTCCTGAAGACAATCCATAATCCGATCTTCAGCAATGGCTTTTGCCAAGCTTTCTCTGGTGACGCCTTCGTTTAACCCATAAATAATTGTAGATCCCCGCTTGGCATCTATTACGTACCACATCTCCGTTTTGCCCAGTTCCCCTGGAGCAAGCTTGGCATAATTGTCATCCGGGTGAACCTGGATGGATAGATCTTCGGCACAATCCAGCAGCTTGATGAGCAGTGGAAATCGGCCGTTTTTCTCTGAAAAGCCCTTCGTACCGAAAAACAGAGAGCCGTAGTCCCGCCTGATCTCATCGAGTCCAAGCCCTGCCAGCTCTCCGTTGCGCACCTTGGTCGTGCCATGGGGATGGTCGCCGATCATCCAGCCTTCTCCAATTACGCCTGCTGGCAGGGTAAAGCCGAATTGCTCCAGAGCTCTGCCTCCCCAGACACGTTCTTTCATTTCCGGATCAAATTGTAATGGGTATGGTTTCATATAATTCCTGCTTTCCTCTTGCTTGTGTTTCCAGCTTTCTTCTCTATGGCAAGCAAATAAGGCGGATGATTTTGTTGATTTGCGAATTGATACCGCAGTACCTCATATTCATTTTGGGGCAGCTGCTGTGCCCATGTCTCTACTGCTTGTGCTTCCTGGGCCCCGCCATGATGTCCTGTATATAGAACTATGGTTACAAGCCCGCCAGGACGAAGAAACTGCAGAGCTGTATGTAAGGCAGGGAGAGTGGAAGCCTCCGTTGTTGTAACATCCCGCTCCCCCCCAGGTAAATAGCCCAGATTGAACGTGACGGCAGCCACAGTACCGATGTGATCTATGGGAATGGCTCTGGCCATAAGAGCATGATTGCATAAGGAAAGCCGGACAAAAGAAGCCGCATCCGGAAATTCCTGCTCTAGGCGCAGCATGGTCAGATCAAGCGCTTGCTGCTGGACATCGAAACCATACACACAGCCCTTTTCTCCCACAAGCTTCGCTAATAATAAGGTATCGGCGCCTTTACCAAGAGTAGCGTCGATAACGGTATCGCCTGGATGAATGCACTGCATCAGTAAATGATGCGAGAAGCTTAGTACCGAAAGTAAATTCATTGTTATATCCTCGCTATTTGAGAAAAGTTAGGCCGGTCAGTTGAGTCCTCAGGCCTTTACCCATTTCTTTCCTTGCCATGTATTTCTTGCTGTCAGTTCTGCATCAAAGGCGTTCAGCACCTCCCATTTGTTCAGGCTCCACATCGGTCCGATCAGCAGATCACGCGGCGCGTCCCCAGTTAGACGGTGTACAATCATTTCGGGAGGCAGCAGTTCAAGTGTATCGACGACTAACTGAACATATTCCGTTTTTTCCAGAAACTGCAGCAGCCCGGCTTCGTATTGCTTCACCATAGGTGTTTTGCGCATGAGATGCAGCAAATGAATTTTAATTCCCTGCACATCCATTTGAGCGACAGCGCGGCCTGTATCCAGCATCATTTCATGAGTTTCTCCCGGAAGTCCATAAATAATATGAGCACAGGTTCTTATATTATGCTTCCTTAATTTGGCGACAGCGTCCAGATAGCACTGCGTGTCATGGGCTCTGTTAATTAGAACGGAGGTTTCCTCATGGACGGTTTGCAGTCCCATTTCCACCCATAGATAAGTACGCTCATTCAGCTCAGCTAAATACTCAACGACATCGTCAGGCAAGCAGTCTGGTCTGGTGGCAATCGACAGACCAACCACACCAGGCTGCTCCAAAATGAGTTCGAAATATTCGCGAAGCTCAGACACTGGGGCGTAAGTATTCGTGTAGGCTTGAAAATAACCGATATATTTCGCTTCCGGCCACTTCTGATGCTGCAAATCGCGAATTTTGTTGAATTGTGTAACCAGGTCATCGCGGCGGCTTCCGGCAAAATCACCGGAGCCCCTGGCGCTGCAAAATGTGCAGCCGCCTTTGGCGATCGATCCATCCCGATTGGGGCAGGTAAATCCGGCATCGAGCATCACTTTGAATATTTTGCCGCCAAAATGCTCACGCATTTCATAATTCCATGTATGGAAACGTTTATCTCCCCAAATCAAAGGAGAAGCTTCAGTTATTGAGGTCATAGGAAAAAGCTCCTTCAGTTTTTCTTATCAATTACCCTTATTGTAACGAAAATCAGCTGTGAAAGCGAACATTCTTACTTTCCAGCAAGTTCCCCGATAAAAGGAGAGGCGTTGGTGAATCCTATCTTTTGTACGATACTTTCTCGAAAGGGGTTCAACCATGAAAAAGCTTAAATACCTCACTCTTACAGTAGCCCTTACCTCTGCAATCACTTTAGGTGGTGCAGCAGCCCATGCCAATATGGCAGGTGGTGCGGCAACAGGCACTCCAACAACAACAGGAGCTGCAACAGGATTGGGAGCTGCTGCGACCCTCACTCCAGGAACCTATACGGGCAGCAACTATGATGCCACTACGGGAACCACTACTGGAACAACTACTGATGGAGTTAGGAATACCACTCGTGGTTATGGCAACAACATGATGGATCGAATGAATACAACTGGAACAGGAATTAAATCAACAGGTAATTATGACACATCTTCCTACAGGTCATACGCTGCTACTAACACTAACAGGGGTATGAACTGGGGATGGCTGGGACTTGTTGGACTTCTTGGCTTAGCTGGTTTGCGTGGAAATAACAGAAACAATGATGAAGCTCGTCATCGTTAAAAAAGGTTTACCAAACCTCTCCAACTGGAGAGGTTTTTTAATGGTTTGCGCGCCTAGGCAATCGAGGTAGGAGCCAATTCACCTCGAATTGTCTAGAATTGCCCCGAATTGTCCCGTATTGCCCACAATTGAGCGCAGGCTTGATTTAACGATGTTTATACGAAAATAAAACTGAACTCCTTGGCTAAAATGATGTTAGAAGGCAAAAAAAGGCCTTGTGCTTTTAAAAGTAGTTAATG
>NZ_JAGGLB010000021.1 GCF_017874215.1 Paenibacillus eucommiae | reverse complement strand
TTCAGCGTGCGGGCAAATTGCTTGGCATCAAAGTTGGCGCCAAAGTCCGGAATATTGGGCAGCGTATGAAAATCCAGGTGCACAGCCCGTTTAATTAGTCTCATAAAAGTACCTCCCCGCCCCTCCCCCCGGCAAAGCGGGGGGAGGGACTTAATTCAATCATTTTGAAATGTGCTTACTCCGGCAACTTATACAAGGAAACATCATCGATATACACCTTTTCACCGGCATTGAAGCCCCAATGATAGATTCCTATTTGCAAGTGATCCGGCAATTTTCCATCATAATCCGGTTTAACCTCAAAAATATGCTCAAATTGCACCCATCGGCCTTTCGTCCATGAAACAGGCCTCTCGGCAGATGTTGATTCTTCCAGAGTCCCTTCCCCGTTCTTAACCTGGGTCCACCATTGAATTCTTCCTGGTGTATCTGCATCCAGCGGCAAGTAATAATGAAGCACTGCTTTGTATTTACCGGGAACTATCGGGACTCCCTGATTCGGGCCGCCGCCATTTGTAACCAAGCTTGCCTCCATACTATAGCCACCCGTACGCACAAACGCGTTTGAACGTAAAGTGGTTGAACCGTCATCCAGGAACCAAACATTCCAATCGGTGAAAAACCAAGGTTGATTCGCCACTCCAGTTTCAAATGAAGGGTTCTGCAGGAGATTATTTCCTTCAACAAGATGGACGGGTCTAAAGTCTTCATCCTTCCAAGGCGCTCCTCCCCCCCAACCCAAAAACATAGCTTGACCGTGATAGTTCCGTAAGAAATATCCCATTAATGTCTTTGTTTCAGCCGGATCGATGCCGATGCTCGAGAATGGAATCACTTGAATGACATTCCATCGGTCAGTTCCAATCTGACCGCTTGCCTCCCACTGATTATCTATACCCGGTTCAGGACCATTCGGGCCTTTATTGTAGATGAATTTGACTGCTTTCGGGTTCGTGAAGAATCCGGTATAGCTTCCTTCTACATCGCTTGTCAAATAGGTTTCAACCGAATCGTCTGCCACTCTCCACCAGCCATTCGGCGCATCATCATTCACAATCATTCCCGACATGTTGCTGTCAAAGCTTTCATAACCGGCATATATATTTTCATCATCCCACAGTAAGTACAATCTCGTCTCAGCCGGTGAAGCATCTGCAGATTTCATGCTGATAAATTCAGTGATCGGTACCGCAGCCTGCCATGGACCCTGACTGAAATCGAGTGATTGCAGAATATCCGCTTTGCTGGCGGTCGTTCTGACAGCCGTTGCCGAGAACTGGTTAATACTCCGGATATTTGCCAAGGCTTGCCGGAAATGCTCAGGCACTGCGTTGTTCGGATCCGTGACCGAAGCTACATAGCTTTCGAGCGCAGTAATAAGTCCTTCCTGCACACCATCCCATTTCCCGCCATAGATCGTCAGCGTCATATTCAGTACTGGATCTCCGGTAAACTGATCGATTAATGCTTTGCGCTTCTTCCCCATTTCAAAGCTTTGCTTGAGGTCATTCAGCATATCCCAAGCAGCCTGTTCATTCGTTGGAGCATCGACAGCACCTCGCGGATAGCTGAGTGCCGAAGCTTCATAAAATTCAAATGCACGCAAGAGCAGCTCGGCGCGTTTCTTCTGCTTGCCTGTTCCTGCATGAGCAACAGCCAGCTCCAGGAGACGACGGCTTTCAGTCAAGTCTGCCTTCGTTACCGCTGTTAAATAGCTGTGATCCAGCAGATTGAGATAGTTGGTTCTATTGTCAGAGTTCTTCCAATCCAGATACCAGCTCGTGTCGAATACGCGATCTGTCCAAAAATTTTCCCAATAATCATAGTACTGCTTCAAATAGGGAGCCCCAATATTACCAACTGCCCGCTCATACCATTCGTTCGCCAGCAGATCGACATCCAGATCAGGATTCCATTGCAGCTTGGCCGAAAGCCATGGCTTCGGTCCTTCGCCGAAATTCGGATAGATTTCCGCCACATGGGCAATTACACCGTGATTTTTAGCAAACCTATAGTTTTCCGCCATCTTGTCCAAGTACATACGCGGCAGATTATACGGAGATCCATATAAATATTCATACCAGCCCACATTTTCAGCCTTGGTTTCCCAACTCCTAGTAACCCCTTCCCCGACTTCCCCCACTTCCTGATCAATCCAGGACATACGATCGTCAGTAATATAAGGAATAACATGCGGATTCAGCTCTACTGTTGCAGGTGGATCATACACATTCCAGTAAGCCAAAAGCCCGAAGTATTTATTAGGATGCTCAGCCAGGACACCTTCAACAACTTTGTTTACCCAGGAATAATACACATCGGACATATCCAAAACACCAATTGAATTTAACTTACCATTTGCCCGTGCCATGTCGGCAGCACAATAATTATTGCTATCATTTATCCCCAAAGAGAATGACAATGCATCGGGAAAGTTGTTAAAATAATCAACAATCCTCCATATAGCAGCATCCGCAGTCTCGTCATTGAAGCAAGGCTGCCATGAGTATGGATGCGTGGGGACAACCCCACCTGGATAGTATTCAGGATGATTAGCAAATACTTGCGGATCGAATAAAATATTTAAGTAATGGTGAAATTTCACAAGATCATGCATGCGATTACGTTCAGCCCAATCAGCCGTTGTTTGCAAAGTGAACCATGCTTCCGTACCAAAGAAGTGGCGGGATATCGCGGCCGGCTCATCTCTTACTGTATTAGCGGATACGATTATTTGTTGCAGCTGCGGCACATCTTCACCATCCGGTCCTGGCATCAGCCAACGGACTCCAACGTATCGTTCAAGGAACTCGTAGACGCCGAATTCTGTTCCCCAGCTTGTCGGACCTATAATTGAAAGCGTATTCTCATATGGCAAAATGACAAATCCATCCTCAGCCAAATCTTGTAGTTCTCCTGTGATAAGGCTTTCTGCTCCCGGAGCTTTGACTCCGACATAAAGGTGTGCATCATCGCTATATGAAGTACCCGATGCTGCCAGCTGCGCCGTAGTCAAAACCGGTAAATCTGCGCCTGTTGACTTCTTAATATACTCAGCAAGTGTATTGGCGGCAGCACTTACTTTGGGGTCAACATTCGGTTCAACAACAATTACCGCTTTTTCTTGACCATTCTCCACGATGCTTAGACCAGGTACAGGCTCAAGGATGATGCTAATGACCGCAGTCTCCCCGTCCGTCACGTCAAAGGCATTTGATATGTTGTCGATATAATTCGCCTTCGTTACTGTAACTGTGTAATTGCCAACAGGAACCTGGGAAATCTCAAACATGCCTGCGTTGTCTGTTACGGCAGAATAAGTAGTGCCTGTTACCGTAACGGTTGCTCCCTCAAGCTTTACATTTGCCGTATCTGCTACCTCACCGGTTATGGTGCCCAAGGCAATACCTGGATTTGGCGTCGGACTTGGTGTCGGGCTTGGTTCCGATGAAGGACCTGGTGTTGGGCTTGGATCTACTGTCGGGCTTGGGCTCGGGCTTTGACTTGGTGTCGGGCTAGGACTCGAGCTCGGGCTTGGGCTTGGTTCAGATGTTGGGCTTGATGTTGAGGTTGGTCCAGGTGTGGGGGACGTACCCTTTGGTGTTTCCCCAGTTCCAGTTCCGGTTCCAGTTCCGGTTTCTGTTCCTGTACCGCTTCCCGTTCCACTGCCTTCGCTACCTGAGACCCCAAGCAAGGAATGGGTACGATCCAGCGTAATGACTGCCTCAGCGCGAGTCATTGGTGCCTTCGGACGAAAGCTGCTATCCTCGTATCCGTTCATAATCTTTTTGGCCGAGATTGCACCTACTGCGGCTTTGGCCCACTGCGCGATTTGTTTAGCATCACCGAAAGCATTAGCCGTATCGATTCCGCTCTTATCATCAAGCTTCAATAGACGGGCGATCATTACCGCTGCTTCCTGCCGGCTGACTTGCCGTTTCGTACCGATCGTACCGTCGGCATAACCGTCCACATACCCGGCATGTATCGCTCTCGCTACTTCAGCGTAAACCCAGTCGGACGCTTTTAAATCTGTGAAGCTGACTGGAGTCTGGTCTATGAACCCGAAAGAACGGTTGATTAGCGCCATCAGCTCTCCCCTTGTGATCGGACTGTCCGGTTTAAATGTACCATCCGGATTTCCTTGAACAAGTCCTCTGCTAAACCAATCCAGCAGTTGTTTTTCTGCCCAATGTCCGCTTATGTCCGAGGGCTCTTTGGTACCGGAAGAGGGTGTGGAAGAAATACTTGCAGCATGAGGCCCTGGGGTAGCTGCAGTTCCATAAGACGTACTGAAGCCAGAAAACAAAAGACACAAAGTCATGAATAGCATCATACATTTCCTGTGCGATTTCTTAAATCTCATCGTTCTATACCTCCCTTTATTTGAACATCCCTCTCCTGACTGACTGACTGACTGACTGCCTTTAAAGGCTTATGTTAAATAGTAAAGCGTTTCCTTTTCATCTTGACTTACGCATGATCTCCTTCATATTTTCACCCCCCTGCTTATTCCACTGTCTCAAAAACGCAGGCAAAAATTAAGGATAAGACTAAGTTAGTTAACCCTTATCTTATCCCCTGAGCTATTATCGTTGTCTGCCAAGCTTATTTTTTAACACGATCTATGGAATCCTGCCATGCTTTGTCCCAATATGCCTTTGACTTGTCTAGTCCCAGCTTTTTCAGTTCGTTTAACGCATTCTTTTTCTCTGCTTCATATTCGGTCTCTGACTTGGCAAGAACTATTTTCGGCATAGTCTTCCACATGTAATCTTTAATCGCATCATCGATCCGTGTAATCTCATCGGGTGCCGTACCTATAGCTATTCCGCCTGATGTATCAAACAACGAAATTTTTAATTTACCCTGTGCCGCCAATTTCTCGATCGCATCTGCCGGATAAGCACCGCCATAATGCTTGGCAAAATCCAGCTGGAATCCTTTCCACTTTGTATTTTTGATTTCCAGATCTGTGAACAAATTGAACGAGGTTTGATCTTTGGAATTCACTACATAAGGGCTCAGCCCATATATTAAGTTGTATTTTCCGATACCTGTCGTCTTCTCGTATTCTTGATAATTCTGTTCACGCTGCTTAAGTACACTGTCCTTAAAAGTAGGTAATTTATTCACATAGTCCCAATGCTTTCCTTCAATGCCTCTAGTTAACAAGGCCATTCCTTCATCACTGTACAGATAGTTCAATACTTCCATTGCTTTTTCCGGATTTTTAGTATTTTTCGAAATGGCGAAGGCTCTGCCCGCTTTTCCAAGAGAGGATACATTGGTCTTATAGATGTAGTGATTCTCCATAGGAATCGTAATGAATCCGGCATTTTCAACATCCTTCAGAGCCTCGTTTGCCCCTGCCTGCCACCAAGCCCCTATACCGGACAATATTTGCAGGTTGGTCTGCTTATTCTGATACTGATCCAGCTTCTGAATGAACGATTCCGGATCCAGCAGCCCCATTTGATTCGCCTTGAAGAAATACTTCATACTATCCCAGAAGGCGCCATCTTCATTTTCCAAAAGGTTGTATATTTCATTGTTCGCATCCAGTACATAATTGCCTGCACCCTCCAGATAACCTTGTGTGAGGGACATTTGGATATAGAACGGCCACAGCCCCCAACCCGCTTTATCGACAAAGGAGGATACCCCGTATACTTTTTTACCGTCTGCCGTAGTGGGATGCTTCTCTTGCATCGCTTTCAGCACGTTGAGAAGATCATCTGGATTTTTGATTTCAGGATAGTTTAATTCTTTGTAGTAATCCCATCGTATCAGGTAACCTGCACCATAATCGGCAAAGGGCTGATTCTCAACCATTTTCGTCGTAGCACCGACCTGCATAGGAAGCAAAAACAACTTATTTTTACCAGCACTTACATACTCACGATAATAATCAAGCGCATCAGGATACTTTGAAATATCCTTTCCTTTATTCTTAACGAGATCGTCTAACGGAAGGATGAGATCCCCCTCGATCATTTGCTTGTAATCCTTTTCAAATACGTTCATGATATCCGGCAGTTCCCTGCTTGCCATCATCAGCTTAAGCCTATCTTCATTCTGGTTAATGAATTCAATCTGAACACCTAACCGATTCTCAAGCTCTTTGATGACCTCATCCTTTTGAACGCCATCAGATGGCAAAGGAACATTGCTGTAATAAAAAGTAAGCTTCACCGGTTCATTATTTGCATTACTATCTGGTGTCGATTGTACTTCCTCACTGCCTTCATGATCTGCCTTTGGCGATGAAGTGCTTACATTACTTTGACCGCTTTTTCCGCTGCACCCAACTATAAAGATAATCATCGCAACAGATAACAGCAGCAGTATCACTTTCCTTTTATCCATCCTTCAATCCCCCTTATAAATAATATGTACATCCAACCACTTCTGGATGATTTAAATTATAGACATTCCCCACAACAAGTTAAATAAACAATGTTACAATTATAGACACTTGCTTCCTGTCCATTTCCAATACAACCAACTACAAGATTTCAATTATGTATTATTCTATGAATTTATGCGGGAGCACAAGCGTCACCCGGGTTCCTTCCCCTCCAATGCTCTGAATCGACAGTCCATAACCGTCTCCAAAATGAAGCTGTATGCGTTTATGAACATTTAACAGCCCCGTCCCGAACTGTTGGGTCCAGCCTATGTTTTCTTCTTCGCCCGCAAGCCACGCATGAATCACCTTGAGCTCAGCTGCAGGTATGCCCCTGCCTTGATCAGAGATTACAATGACAAGATTCCCTTGTTCCACTTCTCCTTCCAAAGATATTTCGCCAACCATCTTATTGGCTTCCATACCGTGTACAATCGTATTTTCAAGAAGAGGCTGTAAAGTAAAGCGCAAAACACTGCTGTTTAACAGGGGTTCAGCCAGTTGGTTTTGAATAATGATATGTTCACCATAACGAATGTTCATTATCTTTATGTAATTTTCCAAATAGCCGATTTCCTCACGCAGTGTCCAGGTCAGTGAAGGATTGCTATAAATGGGTTTGAGTAAGCCCGATAAAAAGGTAATACTGTCAGCGATATTCTTGGCCTGGACGGCAATCGCCATCCATTTGATCGTGTTCAAGGTATTGTATAAAAAATGCGGCTGAAGCTGGGACTGCAGCAAGCTGATCTCAATTTCACGTTTTTCTTTTTCCGTTACTTTGTTTCGTTCTATCAGATCATATATACTTTGCGACATTCGGTTAAACCCGCGAATTAGCTTGCCGATCTCATTATTGGAATTATTTAATTGGGTACCAATCCGGCCTATTTCCAGTTCTACCATAGCCTCGGTTAAACGTTGAAGCGGCTTCGTGATTTGTCGGATATAATAAAAAGATATAATCAATGCAAAGAACACACTGCCTATAACAATCCACATCATTTTGCTCCGCAAGGTCCAGATATCCCTGACTAAATCACTTATTTGTACATACTTGACTAAAGTCCAACCTGTTTCACCAAGACGGTAGTAAATCACTTGCCTTTTCTTCTCGGTGAAACTGCCATATTCGCTACCACCAAGTTGAAGCAGCCTGGCATCTACCCTTGTGCCGATTGACGATTTGTTAGAGCTGGACACCACCCTTCCATTATCATCAAAAATATAAGTTCCATCTTCCTCGAATTTAGACAAGCTGCCATACATATCTTCAACCAAGTTTTCCTTCACACTCAGCATAAATCCATTCCATTTTTTGCTGTAGATTGTGCTGAAGCTGCGGATGACCGAAAGAATAGGCACGCCCTCTCCATTGTCCATATTGCTCATACCGCTCTGCAACTGCTCCGACTCATTAGGGCCTAACCAGATAATGTCACCCAATGAATGGCCTGCTGTTTGAAAGGCAAGCGTCACTTTGTTCCAATGCACTTGATCCGGTTCGTACATATAAATAGGTGCCTTATCATCCAGGCCAATAATATAACCATCAGAGGTCAGTAAATAGATAGAAGAAATAAAATCATAATTTTGCACAAGCAGCGACAGCTGATTTAATAGTTCATTGACCTCAATAACATGCTCGGCGTCATAAGCAGTAGTCCCCTTTTCCTTGTTCATATAGCTTTCTATTTCCGGGTTAAGCAGCAATAATTTAGTCACTTTGTCAATTTCATTACGAAAAGCCTGGATACGGTTTTCTGTTTGTTGGAATAGCTGCAATGTAGAGTCTTCGCTGCGCGTTTTTAATATGTCCAACACACCATTGTAAATCAGCACAGAGCTTAAAATGAGCATAATGATGCTCATGACCATAAAAGATAAAACAAGCTGCACGCGAATACTACGCCAAAAGTTGCGGAAGCGAGAGATGCTAAAGGGTTTCATCGTGTGGCACCTCCACATTCCCCCAGTTCACCATACCTTTTCTACGAAATTCTTTGGGACCGACACCTGTTATTTTTTTAAACGCACGGCTAAAATAGCTTTGGTTGGCAAACCCTGTTTGTTCGGCTACTTCATAGGTTTTACAGAACGTCCCGAGCAGCAATTCCTTGGCCTTTTCAATCCGGTGCTGCAGCAAATAATCTGCGAAGTTGATTCCGGTTTCTTTCTTGAACAAGCTGCTAAGATAATTGGGACTTACTTGCACAGCATCCGCCAGTTCGTGTAGAGTCAGTTCCTCAGCATAATGCTCATCAATATATCGGATAACCTCGGAAATCTCCTTGCTCATCATCGTTCTTTTGGGCATATAGTGAATCATTTCATCCAGATATTCTCTGAAAATATCCACCAATTCCTGCAAAGTGCCTGCTACGGAAACACGTTCACTGTAAGCGGATACGATTTCCGGCATATTCACATGAGAATGACTCATGGAGAGCGCCGATAAATGCAACCAATGCATAATCGTTTGTTTGATCATACCCGCACTTACTGCACCATTATGGGCGATGAACATACGGACCTTTTTCTCAAGCATTTTTTTCTCATATTCATTAGCATGATTCCATTCAAGTACAAGTCTGAGTATATGTTCCTTCGTTGCATCCGGCAGGACATGGTCAGTCTGCTCCCCTGCCTTGATGTTGCAGTTGTATCCAAGAAAAAACTTGGCCTCCAATGCCTTCATGCATTCGCGATACTGCTCTTTCATTGAATGGTAACCTTGCTGCGCATCATGCATAACAAATGTAACGGTATTATTAAAATACATGTAAAGCACACTACGTATATGTTCAACAATTTTGTACAAGGTCTCAACCATCTTTTGTTCGCCGAATGTATCTTCAAACCCGAAAAGAAGTATGTAGCGGCTGTCCGCATCGGCGTACGCCTCCCCATAGCCGTAATTAGCTATGACTTCGTTCAATATATTCAATAGGGACATCCGGACCAGCTGTCCTTTCTTATCTTTAAAGCGTTCACATAAGTGATCGAACTGGTCAATTTCCATGAGAATAACAGCTACTTGCTGCGGATTTAGACGCATCTCCAGATTTGCAGCTTTAGCAGCAAATTCGACCTCATTGTAGCGCGAACCAAAAAGAAAATCCTTGACCAAATTGTCCTTAAGGATATGCATATCAATATCTTTTGGCGAGAGCGAGAGTACTGGCTTATGCAAACGATCCAGCCTTGTACGAATGTTCGTCAGAATCTTTCCCATATCTTCCGTTGTCATTTCCAATTTCAATATATAGTCATGGACATTGAAAGCTAATGCCTTTCGCACAACGTCAAAATCCTCCACGCAAGACAAAATCGCAATCTCTGTATTCGCATCAAGCTCTCGTATTTTTGCAATCAATTCCATACCATCCATGACTGGCATTTTGATATCGGTAATAAGTACTTCAGGCATTTCTCTACGAAAAATGTCCAAAGCTTCCTGACCGTTCGTCACATCCGCAATCACGGTCATATCGAATTCATTCCAGTTGATGGAATGCTTTAAAGCCAATCTTACCAGCATTTCATCTTCGGCAATAAGCACTCGGTACAACGCAATCCCCTCCTATAAATAATTTTCCTGCTACGGCAAAGTATACAGGATGAAACTGAAAACTATCAATAAGAAAAACACCTTGTTGGAGTACTTTGATGGGCGTGTTCATTATGATGGTGCGTGGAGGGAGGGAATGGCTGTGGGCTCCAGCCGCTGTTAAAGATTTGTTCCCTTGAACGGAATGGATGAGGATGTTGGAACAAATCTTTAAAGGCGGACGCTATCGCTCTTCCTCCCACAGCCCTTCCCTCTCTTTAGCTACAATCGCACGAATCATACGAATACCAAGCTCAAACGGACTGCCAGCAAGGCTTTCTCTCTTGGCTGGAGGAGATTTCCTAGTGGGGCAGGCGCTGGGAATGAAGGGTTGCTACTTTAGCGATGTTTTTCATCGTTAAAGTAGTTGGTCGTCTCCACAATCTTACTTTAACGATGAAAAACATCGTTAAGTCCAGCACACGCTCATTGGGGAGGTGGGCTGAAGCGATGTGGGACCCAGCAGCTCCATAGAAAAAGACATCCTTCTCCAAATATAGAAAGATGTCCATTTACTTATCCTTTCACAGCCCCAAGCATAATCCCTTTAACAAAAAAACGCTGCATGAAAGGATAAACTAATAATATAGGTAATGTCACAATCATGGTCATTGTCATTTTGATCGATTCTGGTGTTACTTTATTTTCCGCACCGTCAAGAACGTCCATTGGGTTCGTTGATACCGCAGAGTTTAAGTAGTTGTACAGCATTACCTGCAAAGTCTGCAAACTCTCTTTTGTGACGAGAAAATAATTATCCTGCCAGGCGTTCCACTGATCTACTGCAGCAAATACAGCGATAGTTGCAATGATTGGCATTGACAAAGGCACTATTATGTTTCTGAAGATCTTTAAATAACCTGCACCATCCATCATTGCCGATTCTTCCAAAGCAGCAGGTAACTGCTCGATAAAGGTTTTAATTAATACGATATAAAAGCCGTTAATGGCCATGGGCAAAACATATAATAAAAAATTGTTATCGAGATGCAGTAATTTCATAGTTAGATACCATGGAATCAAGCCTGCGTTGAAATACAGTGTTATCACGACAAAGCGGTATATTAATTTACGGAAATACAGCTCTTGCTTTGTGACGATGTAGGAAAAAAAAGTGCAGCAAGCCACCGTTATCAATGTCCCAATTATGGTGCGGAGTAATGAAATGAGAAAGGTCGAGTAGATTATTTTCATATTCAACAGATTTTCATAATTAACGAAATTGATTCCTTTCGGTAATAAGAAAAGTCCACCTGCCGCTTTCGTCGGGTCACTAATGGAATAAATCAGAATGTAATAAAAAGGATAAATACAGGCAATAGTTAAAAAAACAAACAGTGCATAATTGCAACAATAGAAGATTGT
The DNA here is from genome assembly GCF_017874215.1 of Paenibacillus eucommiae. GTDB lineage: Bacteria > Bacillota > Bacilli > Paenibacillales > NBRC-103111 > Paenibacillus_AI > Paenibacillus_AI eucommiae. The sequence continues at coordinate 178,325 of NZ_JAGGLB010000021.1, read as the reverse complement.
TTCCGATACATTCACACGCTTATTGGACATGCGGCCACCTCATCAAGCAATTTTTTATATGATCGATTGACCACGGAGTCTTTTGGCCAAAAAATTTACGGAAAACAAAAGAATGATGCTGATCAATGTTTTCCCCATACCTGCAGCTGTAGCAAGCGGATAATCATTTCCGTGGAATGCGATGCGATAAATATAGTAATCAAGGACTTCTAACTTATCTGCGACCATTGGATTGTAAAATACGAAGAACTGGTCAAAACCATTACTCAGCATACTGCTAACACTCAACAACAGAAGTACAACGTAAGTGGGCATTAACCCAGGCAAAGTCACATGCCAAATACAGCGAAACCGACCTGCTCCATCAATTTTGGCGGCATCATAAAGCTGTGTGTCAATACTCGTGATCGCAGCTAAATAGATGATGGCATACCAACCGGTGTGCTTCCAAATCACAATTGCCGTCTGTACGTACCAAGCTATGGCTGGATCGCCCAGAATATTGACCGGGTCTTGAATCAAACCGAATTTCATTAGCATGGTATTGAATATACCTTCAAACGAAAAAATGGAAAAAACTAAAGAAAAGATAATAATCCAGCTAATAAAATGAGGAAGTGTTGTCAATGTTTGAACGATTTTTTTGAATCTTCTTCCCCGTATTTCCATAAGCAGTATAGCGAAAATAATCGGCAATGGGGAGGTCAGTATATTCAAGAAGCTGATCGCAAGCGTGTTCAATAAAACATTTCCTATTTCGCCGTTAAGTAACAATCTGAAATACTTAAATCCAGCAAAAGGTGTCTCAGATAAGGCAATGCCGGGCTTATAATCAAAAAAGGCATAAACCCAACCGAATAACGGTACATAACTAAAAATAAATACCATGGCAAGGAACGGCAAAACCAAGATAAACAACGATAACCTACGCCACGAAATTTTCGTTTTGGGTTTTAACTTTACAGTGACTGCTTGTTGTAAGTGCATAGGTTTCTCCTTTCTAGATTGGATAACCAAAATTATAACGCCTTACACCAGAAGGATAAATAAACAATGTTACAATATTAGACACTCGTTTCCATTCCTCTTCACCATAAATCAGGAAGCACTTGCAATTATGTATTATCTTATGATTTTATGCAGGGACTTGACTTTTCACTGAAAAACACACCATTCTTGAGCGTCCTTTGAGGGGCGTGTTAATCACATGGGGGCTTGGGGGAGGGAATGGATGTGGGCTCCAGCCGCTGTTAAAGATTTGTTCCCTGAATGGAATGGATGTAGTGGCGGAACAAATCTTTAAAGGCGGACGCTATCGCTCTTCCTCCCACATCCATTCCCTCACTCAGTTACAATCGAACGATTCACACAAACACCAAGCTCAAACGGACAGCCAGCAAGGGTTTTTCTCTTGGTTGGTGAGATTTCCTAGCTGGCAATGGCGCTGGGATTGAAGAATGAGAGGACCCGGTGCTTTTAACGATGTTTTTCATCGTTAAAAGCACCAGGCCCTCTCCCCATACTTACTTTAACGATGAAAAACATCGTTAAGTGAAGCACACGCTCAATTCGGGGGAGCCGGGCTGCTGCGGGATTGCTCTACGCCAGCCCTTCGATCTATCAGCTGCAATGTTCAAAAAAAAGAGAAGCCACAACGGCTCCTCCCAAATCAAACCTAGTCAAACTTATTTAAACCGTTCCTAATTGCAAATAATCAAAGCCAAGCTTCGCCGCACCCAGCAGGCCGGCTTGATTCTTGTATGCTGCCGGAATGATGATTGTCCGAGAAACAGCAGGGTTGGCATAGCGTTCAAACCGCTTTAATACTTCGTCCCACCAAAGGCTCTTTGTTTCAATTAATCCGCCTCCGACAATAAATGCCTCGGGATCATAAATATTAGCCAGGCTTACCATAGCTACGGCGAGATCGTCAATGAATGTATCCAATACTTGTTCAGCTACGCTATCTCCGGCTTGAAGAAGCTGGAAAAACTCCTTGCCCGATGAAATGGCCGCCTCCCCCCGAAGCTCGTTATAGCTCCGAAATAATGCCGTCCCCGAGCAGTACTGCTCCAGGCAGCCCCTTTGTCCGCAATTGCATGGCTTCCCATGCGGATACAAAATGAAATGGCCGATTTCTCCAGTGCTCCAATGGTGTCCGTGGATCAGCTTTCCATCGACAAATACCGCTGCTGCCACGCCTGTGCCCAGAGTCAAACAAACCACGGAAGCATATTCCTTGCCGGCTCCTAACCATTTTTCACCAATGCCTGCAGTATTCACATCATTATCAATAACAGCCGGAATCTGATGCTTGGCTTCTATATATTGCTTTAATTGCAGCCCTGTCCAATTTGGCAGGTTAGGAGTAGCGAAATAGACCGAGCCTTCTTGTACGTTTATGCGCCCAGCACTGCCTATGCCAATTACATCCACTTTTACCTGCCAGGCTACAAGCTCCGAAATTAACCCGTCTAAACCTGCAAGCACGTAATCCCTGCCCCTTGAGGCATCAGTGGAACGCTCTTTGCTAAATATAATTTCTCCGGTTTCATTTACAATGCCGCCTGAAATTTTCGTTCCGCCAATATCAATTCCTATCGCCAGCACGCTTGATCATCCACCTTTTTCATTCTAGCTTCCTTAAACCATCCAGCTTCCTTACTTCATTTTTTTCGCACTGCAGCTAACTTCTGCACTCTAACTAACTCCCACACTCCTGCAAATAACGATTGATCGCGGTAACATTTTTCAGTGTAATGACCTGCGGTCTTGTAATTCCCGCACCAATGACTACAGCATGGGCTCCTAATTTCATTGCTTTGACAGCATTGTGGTGATCCCAGAATCGGCCTTCAGCTACAATCGGAGCTGAGATTTTATCGGCGAGCGCCTGTATGATATCGAAGTTGGGCTCTTGCAATTCTATAGGCAAATCCGAAGGCTGCTGTGTGTATGAAGTATAGCCATTCAACGTGGACGCGATGATATCTGCTCCTGCTTTCCAGGCGACAAGCCCTTCTTCTACCGTTGATACGTCCGCCATGACCAGAATGTCCAGCTCTGTTTTGATAGCATGAATAAATTGCTCTGTGGTTTTACCATCTGGTTTGAGTAATTTAGTCGCATCCACAGCTACAATTTCTGCTCCGGTTTCCGCGACAGCTCTGACTTCTTTCATTGTGGGAGTAATATATGGATAGCAGTCCGGATAGGGCTGCTTGATAATCCCGATCACGGGGATGCTTACGGCTGCTTTAACCGCCCTAATATCAGGCAGTGTATTCACCCGCACCCCAATAGCTCCACCCATTTCAGCGGCAACAGCCATTCTGGCCATATAGCCGGAGCCAAAAAACGGCTCATCCTCCTGTGCTTGGCAAGAAACAATCAGTCCTCGTTTAAATTCATGTAGTTGCAACTTTAACCCTCCGCTTTTTAGTCATGTAATCCAGGCTGACTGCTAATAACAGCACGCCACCCTTAACGACCAATTGATAATATTCGCTTATATTCAGTAAAATCATGCCATTCGTTAATACACCCATGATCAGAATCCCGGTAATAACCCCGCTGATCCGGCCTTCTCCGCCATTCATGCTCACTCCGCCCAAAACTACGCCAATGATTACATCCAGCTCATACCCCGTGCCTGCCGTGGGTTGACCGCTATTTACCCGGGACAGAAGAACCAGTCCAGCTAAGGCGCTCAGAAAGCCGCTCAGGCAATAAGCAATGTATTTGACTTTGCGTACGTTGACACCCGACAAGCGGGAAGCTTCTTCATTACTTCCAACTCCGTATACATATCGGCCAAAGCGGGTTTTTTCCAAAACAATATAGCCTGCTACAAAGCAAACAATCATCACAATAACTGGTACCGGAATACCAAGGAAATATCCTTGCCCAACGATCGAGTATCCCTCAGGCAGCCCATAGACTGGCAAACCGCCAGTAATGATATACGCTATGCCGCGTAAAGCAGTTAAGGTAGCTAGTGTAACAATCAGAGGGGGAATCTGAATTTCATGAATGAAGTACGTATTCATAAGACCTATAATGATTCCGACTATTAAAGTAATGATGCAAGCCAGGAATGGATTCATTCCGAACAGCATCAGCTTTGCCGCCAGCACGGCCGAAACTCCAATGATCGAACCAATCGATAAATCGATGCCAGCGGTCAAAATGACATACGTCATCCCAACTGCCACTATGCCGATAATGGATACTTGTCTTAAAATATTCAAGAGATTGTTAACGGACAAAAATGCATCCGAAGCAACCGAAAAGAAAAGAATAAGGAATAGAAGCACAAAATAAATCCCATATTTGATCAAGGCTGATCTTATCGCCACCGGCAAAATGCCTCCTGTCTAAAATAATTCAAATGCCCCCATGCACTGCCAAGGAAGATCAAGGAAAATCAAGGAAAATCAAGGAAAATCAACGAAGATCGCTTGGAAGATCGCTCGTAGCCATGGTCAAAATATGCTCTTGGGTCATATCGCTTCCCTTGATCTCTCCCGTTAACCTTCCATCTTTCATGACCAAAATACGGTCAGACATTCCGATCAGCTCAGGCATTTCGGATGAAATCATAATGATCGACTTCCCTTGGTTGACCAGATCGCGCATGAGCGTGTAAATTTCCTGTTTAGCCCCGACATCAATTCCTCGGGTTGGCTCGTCGAAGATTAGAATATCACAATGCATGGCCAGCCATTTCGCCAAAACCACCTTTTGCTGATTGCCCCCGCTCAAATTTTTAACCAGCTGCTGCTCGTTTGGTGTTCTAATAGCCAGCATTTTAATATAATCGGCAGCGAGCTGTTTCTCTTGTGAAGGCTGAAGCATGCCCGCTTTTGTAAATTTACCTAGAGAGGGGTAAGAAATATTAAATTTAATATCCATATTGAGCAGTGCCCCATGCTGTTTACGATCTTCCGGAATCAAGCCAAGCTTATGCTTAATAGCATCTCGAGGCTGTTTAAACTTCACGATTTGACCGCGGATATAGATCCCGCCTTTGGCAATGGCGTCAGCGCCAAAAATTGCCCTGGCCAGCTCCGTTCTCCCCGCTCCCACCAAACCAGCTATCCCCAGAATTTCTTTTTCTCTTAAATCAAAAGAAATATTGTGGATCTTTTCATTGGAGATTCCTTTAACTTCTAGAATCACAGCTCCTGAGCCAGCAGACTTTGCAGGATAATCCTGCCCCAGTGATCGTCCAACCATAAGGCTGACCAACTGTTCTTTATTCGTGTCTTTGCACTGTAAGGTTGTAATATACTTGCCGTCCCGCATGACAGTGATCCGATCAGACAAGTGAAAAATTTCATCGAATTTGTGAGAAATGTAGATAACGGTCATCCCGCTCTGCTTCAGCCGGCCTACAATCTCATACAGCTTCGCAACCTCGCTGGCCGTTAAGGGAGCTGTGGGCTCATCCATGATCAGCACCTTCGCATGGGCCGAAATCGATTTGGCAATTTCAACGATTTGCTGGAATCCAACGCTCAGCTCCTTCACAATGCTTTGTGGAGGAATATGCACACCAAGCTGGCTAAGTATACGCTCCGCTTGCTGATTCATTTCCCGTCTGTTCAAGAAAAAGCGGCCGCTTATTTCTCGTCCATAGAAAATATTTTCAGCAACCGTAAGACTGGGGATTAAATTGAACTCCTGGTAAATCGCGCTAATCCCTTCTTTTAGGGCAAAAATAGGGTTTACGCTTTGCATTTCCTTACCCTGGTATACAATAGTTCCCGATGTAGGTTCAATCGCCCCTGTTATCGTCTTGATTAAAGTGGATTTGCCTGCGCCATTCTCGCCGACAATCGAGTGCACTTCCCCACGTTTAAATTCAATCGACACCTGATCCAGTGCCTGGACACCCGGATAGCTTTTACTAATGTTTTTCAGTGTTAAAATGGACTCATCCAACAGCCTGACCTCCCTGAAAGCGGAATTCCTCTGTCATTATTCTTTGATGAAATCCGCGGCATTATCGATCGTTACCGTTTTCATATTGACTGCGATAGGTTCAGCGATGGGTCCGTCTTGCATCACTTTAACGGCTGTATCGACAATTTGCTTACCCATTCCATTGGGATCAATGTCTATCGTGGCGCGATAAATCGTATCTTCCTTAATTTTTTGCAAGGCTTCCTGCGTGGCATCCAATCCGCCAATGAAAAAATCAGGAGTGTCCTTTTTTGCCGCTTTCACGACTTCATACACACCCAGCGCGCCCGCGTCATTCACGGCGGCTACGACCTTAACGTTTGGATGAGCCTGGAGAATCGTTTCCATAGCTTTCATACCTTTTTCCACTGTGTTTGCAGATTGATTGGCAACGATTTTCGCATTGGGCGCATGCTTGATAATAGCCTCGCGAATGCCGTCAGCACGTTCAATAATCGATTTCAGCTCAGGAAAATCAATAATAGCGACTTCCGCCTCACCATTCAGCTTCTCAGCAATCCATTTACCCGCGACTTCGCCAATAGCCGAGCCATAGCCATGTTCAGGAACAGTCAGAAAGGCATCGGAGCCGACAATATTCTGATTCGAGCTAATCACCACGATATTCGCTTTTTTCGCTTCTTTCACAGCTGGTTCAAGCGCTTTCTCATCCACCGGACTAATGACGATTACATCCATTTTCTGCGTAATAAAGTTTTCTACAGCGCTTACTTGATTGGCCGCATCGCCTTTTCCATCATGAACGGTTACGGTGTATCCGAGTTCTTGCGCCCTGGTTTTCACACCCTCTGACAAGTCTACAAAATAAGTATTGGCCAAATTAGCTACGGTAAATCCAATTTTCAATTTTTTCTCAGCATTCGGTGTTTCCGTTTTAGTACCATTAGGTGTATTTCCCGGAGTACTGGTTGAATTTCCGCCGTTTCCACTTGAACAAGCTGCTAGCGCCAGTGCCATTACGATAATAAGTAGCGAAAATACGCTTTTTCTAATATTTCTCATGTTTACCATATGAACCTCCAATGTAATAGTCCGATTAATAATCTGAATTTTCAAATAATAACAACTAAAATGTGACCTTACTTTTCCCTTGCTGCTTCGCTTCTATCGTATTTAACGCAGGTTAATCACCCCCTTCATTTAATGCACTTTGAAAATAGCATGGAGTGAGAATGAAACAAGGCGGTAGCGGCCTTTGAAACTGTATGGTTACCGCCTCATCCATTCATTTAGAAAATTAGCTCATTTTAAAATAACTTTGTATTTATATTTGTCACGATTGACTACCCGGTAATTAAACTCAATGGGAAGTTCATTGAAATAAGTGATACGCTTAATTAATAAACCCGGCGAATTTTTCTTGATTTCCAGAAGATCGGCTTCCTCTTTATGAATCAGTATGGCGTCAATCACTTCTTCCGCGATATTAGGTGCGATATGGTAGTGCCCCTTCAAGGTTTCATAAAGAGAAACTTGGCCAAAATCAAACTGATCCAGGCCAGCAAACAGCTTGCAGGGCAAGTAGGAGCGATCTACTACTATTTTCTCATTGTTAGCCATTCGCAATCTTTTAATCAAATACACCTTATCTTCTTCGTTCAGCTTTAGCGCCAGGCGCACTTCTTCTTCGGGAGTAATCGTTTCCATAGCCAGCACGGCTGAAGAAGGTGTAAAACCTCTTCGCTTCACCTCATCGGTAAAGCTATAGAAACGAAACAGCTCCTGATTGATGCCAGAAAACTTAACAAACGTACCTTTTCCTGATTTACGCTCAATAACGCCTTCGTGCTCCAGCTCCGCTAACGCCCTTCTGGCAGTAATGCGGCTCACCTCATATTGCTCACACAGCTCCGCTTCTGAAGGAAGCTTGTCTCTTACCTTCCATTCTCCAGCCTCTATTTTATTTAAAAGAATTTGTTTCAATTGATGATACAATGATAATGGGTTATTTTTATCAATCATCTTATCAATCCTTCCACCCTTCAACCTGTTATAACATTATAATATTATAAATTTCAAAAAAGTCAACATTTTTTCGAAAGACCTCTTGTGGCGTCCTTTGAGGAGCGTGTTCGTCGCTTGAGTGCGTTGCGGAGGGAATGGCTGTGGGCTCCAGCCGCTGTTAAAGATTTGTTCCCTGAATGGGATGGATGAGGAGGTAGGAACAAATCTTTAAAGGCGGACGCTACCGCTCTTCCACCCACAGCCATTCCCTCTCTTTAGCTACAATCGCACGAACACCAAGCTCAAACGGACAGCCATCAAGAGTTTCTCTCTTGATTAGAGGAGACTTCCTAGCGGGCGCAGCGCTGGGAATGAAGAGCGCACAGCTGAGCAGGCTCTGCTAATTTAACGATGTTTTTCATCGTTAAAAGCATACGTTCCGCTCCAATCCTTACTTTAACGATGAAAATCATCGTTAAAATCCCTTTTTAACCACCCTGAGAGGCCATCCGGCCTCTTTTAACGATGAAAATCATCATTAACGTGACCGATTGACCTGGAACACTTGCTTTAAAGATGAAAAACATCGCTAAGCGGAGAACACGCTCATTTCGGCGGAGGGCGGGCTGCTGCTAACGCTCAAAAGGACTGCCAATAGAGGTTTGCTTTCTGAGGGAAGGGGATAATGGCGATAGGGAAACCTGTGCTTCCAGTAGAGTAGAGAACTGGAATTCATTGGAGGTCGAAACCATCTTTTTACTTTTCCAGCTCCCCCTGCATCAAACCGTACGTGAGGTTTTCCCTCATACGGCTTTCCGATGTTCTTCTTTCTTCCGCGTTACGGTACTTTCCTAGCCTACAAGTTTCTTTAATCCTGAATACTGTGCAACGATGCCTGCTAATCTGGAGTTACTATGCTTTTTACGACGATTGCGTTTCTTGTTCCAAAACAGCATCAGTCCTTTTCGAATATACCAGTCGCTTCGGATTTTCCTTGGCTTCAACCTTAGAATCTCTCCACCAGTTGCCTGTCAGCTACGAGACGACTTGGCTCTTACCTCGATTGATCTTTCATCAATTAGTTGTACCTAGCTTTGCTAGGCGCGCAAATCAAAAAAAGAGCCACTTGGGCTCTCCTAGCAATTAAATTTGAACGATATGAACATCTTGTCATCACTGCCGATTAACACCTTTTTAACACCTGCGTTTACACAATGAATCAGCCCTTTACCGCACCAGCCGTAACACCTTCGATAAATTTTTCTCTCGCAAACAAGAACACAACGAAGAGCGGAATAAATGAAAGAAACGTTGCTGCCATCATTTCCCCTGATGTGACCTGTCCAAATGATCGCATTCCCGCTATAGCGACAGGAAGTGTCTTCATCTTTTCTTCAGTCGTTATAATCAACGGCCACAGTAAGCTGCCCCAATTCAAAATGAAATGAAAAATGGCCAGTACCCCAAGCGAAGGCTGAATGATCGGCAGCACGATCCGGAAGAACATCCCATACTCACCGCATCCGTCCAGTTTGGCTGACTCTAGAAGCTCCCCTGGTAATACCCGAATAAATTGCATCATCATAAAAACGCCAAAAGCATTCGGTATAGTCGGCAAAATCAAACCTAGGTACGAATTCGTCCATCCCAGCTTATCCACAATCAGAAAGCTTGGAATCAGCGTCACAATGCCCGGAATCATCGTCGTCGCCAAGATCAAAGCAATTAATAATTGTTTTCCTGCAAATTGCTTTTTGGCGAAAGCGTAGCCGGCCATGGAGCAAAAGAGAAGCATGAACACCGCGCCCACGCCGCATACAACCGCGCTGTTCAAAAACCACCTGCCAAAGTGGTAGGTATTCCCCGTAAAAAGATTGATATAGTTAGAAAAGTCTCCGTCATCCGGCCACAATTTGGGCGGGTAGCTCAATAAATTTGTCGTCTGCCGGAATGAAGATACCAACAACAGCCATACAGGTAATAAAATGCCTAAGGCACTTACGATTAGAAATGCAAACCTAGCTATTTCACGCACCAGGCGATCACTCACCATCCGAGTTCCTCCTTCCTTACAAATCATTCAATATTCCGTATCCGATCTTAATGTCCTCATTTGAATTAGAGAGATCAGAAGTATAAAAGCCATAAAAATTAATGACATCGCAGCTCCAATACCAATCCTGTCATCCAATAATGTCACACGATAAATGAAAAATACGACACTCTCGCTTCCCCGCACTGGCCCTCCGTTAGTTAGAATAAAAATCGAATCAAAAATTTGCCCTATGAAAATGGTAGTCATAACAACGTTCAGCAGAATGGCGTTTTTAATCATCGGCAGCGTAATCCGCCAAATTTCCTGCCACCAAGAGCAGCCATCGATCTTGGCCGCATCCGAATATTCGGATGGAATACCACGCAGTGCAGCTACATAAATAAACGTAAAAAAGGTTGCACCCTTCCAGATTTCCAGGATACACACAGCCAGTTTTGCCATGAATGGGTTACCAAACCAATCCACTGCCGGCAAGCCAATTGTCATCAGCAAATAATTTAATGGGCCGTTCTGGGAAAGAACATAGGCGAATATCACCCCGCCTGCAACCATCGAAATAATTAAGGGCATGAAGAAGACCGTCTCAAAGACCGCATTCGTCCTGCTTTTTCTGCGAATCAAGAAAGCCAGCAGAAGAGACACGAATTGGCCTAAGGGAATGATGATGGCAATGTAGAGCAACGTGTTCAGAAATCCCCTCAAGTATATATTGGCATTGGAAAAGACTTTGAGGAAATTATCGAATCCGATCCACTCCATCGCCTTGAGATTCAGCAAACTGCCCTGAGTAAAGCTCAGGCAGACGATAAGGATCATGGGGAGAATGGAAAACAGCGCAGCCAGCGATAAATACGGCAGCACGAAGGAATAGGACACCAGCGTCTGCTTCCATTTCACTTTCATCGTTGACATATCAGCCCTCCTTAAATGCGTGACAAGCGAAGATAAATCCTGCTTCCCCGCTTGTCGAGTTTTCATGTATGCTATCGTTTAATTTTCATATTCTTTTATAGCATCCTTAATAGCCTGCTCCGGCGTTTTGCTTCCTAACAGGACGGCGTCCTTCATATTGCGTATGATGTCAAAGACTGTGCTGAATCGGTCGTTAGGCGGATATAACTGCAGATTTTTGATCGATTCTTTGACAACATCCATGATTTCGTCTCCCTCATACATGTCTTCGTTGATTTCAGGCAGCGGTGAAAGGAAATTCGCTTTCTCCAAATACAGGCCTGCATTTTCTTTGGAGGTCAAGAATTGGATAAATGTCCAAGCTTCGTCCTTATGCTTCGATTTTTCTGCAATCGCCAGCATACCAAGACCGCCGTAAGCTTCCCTCTGTTTATTCGGATCGCCGGCCGGACCCGCTGGATTCAAGAACGCACCAAGCGGAAAGTCAGGGGCATTGGTTCTAACTGTAGATATGTAACCAGCTTGAGCCATGATCATAGCTATTTTATTTTCTTTATAAAACGCCTGTCCCATTTGATCGTCGTTCGTAAACACAGTCGGCTTTGGCGCGACTTCGTATTTCAGCACCAAATCCGCCAAATACTGCAGCCCCTTGATGCCCTCCGGTGTATGGAAGCCCAACTTGCTCACATCCTTGTTCCCATCGCCGTACAAAAATGCTCCAGCCTGCCCCATCCAGGCAATCACGTTCTGCTCAGATATTCCGGCGACAGCATAGCGTCCGTCTGTGGCCAGCTTCTGTGACACTTCGACCATCTCCTCCCACGTTTGTGGAGGTTGAACATTCGCCTCTTTGAACAAATCTTTGTTATACAGCACGACAGAGCTGGCTGCGATATACGGCATTGTATAGATTTTTCCATTTATCCTCATATAATCAATGATGCTCTGCGAATATTTAGCCTGTTCTTCTTCAGAAAAATAGGTGCTCAGATCAGCTAATTGCCCATTTTTGGCGAATTTCACAAAGTATTCAGGCATATACGAAAGATCAGGCGGGTTTTGTCCGGCAAAAGCGGCGGTATACTTTTGATCCCAACCATCCCACGGCGTTTCTAGAAACTCAATATGAATGTTCGGATTCTCCGTTTCGAACTTTTGGATAATCGTGGCCCATACATCCTTCTCGTTAGCAAAATGAGGCGCTTTCCAGAAGGTGAGCGTCACCTTCTCTGCGGATGGTTCTCCCTCTTTTTCTTTGTCACTATTACTGCAAGCGGTAAATAGCATCATAACTAAGATACAAACAACAACCAGAAACCCCTTTTTAGTTTTCATAACCTACTTCCTTCCCCCATCATGATTTGGATTTTTTGCAGATGTTTCCGGCCAGCAGACGCTTGGCGTTTAATCCCAGAATATCGAGCTTCACGGAATCGGGAATTTTGGCAAACGCAACATGGCCGATTTCCCAACAAATATTGTTGAACATCGTGTCGCTGGAAAAAAGAATTTTGGCAGTATCCGCTCTCTGTACGATGTTCTCCAGCCAAATTCTCGAATAAATGAAGGCCCCATTCAAATCTAGATATATGTTGTCAAACTGGTTAGCCAATTGAATGGCAACAGAGATTTCGGGCTCCCTGCCGCCGCAATGGCCGAGTAAAATCTTCGTATTTGTATAGGTGGCAGCAATTTCCCGAAACATGGATGGTTCCGAATGGGCCCCCCAGGCATGTGCCAGTACGATCAGACCTTTGTCATTGGCATATTCCCACATGGGTATGTAGTTCTGGTCCGTGATCGGATAACGGTTAATCTCCGGGTGTACTTTGATGCCGATGTATTGTTTGGACAAAGCGAAACAGCGTTCTGCCACATCAAGGCTCTCGTTAACCAGGGATGGAATATACGTCACCCACCCCAGAAGCTTTTCATCGTTTTGCATATAGTTGTAGAGATCCAGGTTAGACCCCAATATCCCGCTTGCCAACCCTCTTAGCATAGAAATCGCCGAATAATTGACGCCCACACTCTCCATCGTCTTGTTGTATTGAATGATCTGCTCATCCTCGTCCAGATAGGGAATATACAAATTGTTATAAGCTCCGATATGACAATGCATGTCAATCAGCATGATTTCTTGAAGCGGGAGCCCGTTTCTCGCTAAATCTCTAATGTTCATTTCATTCCCTCCCCATCAGACGCTGCAGATTTTTATAGGAGATGTTAGCTTTATCGGTTTCTGAAATATCGGCATAAGCCAACATTGTGATGGAAGGACCAGGATGATTGAATGGCATGTTGCTTCCCAAAAGCAGCCTCTCGGAACCAAATAACCTAACGGTTTGCTCATAAGTCAACCAATTGTCGTTAGTTGACATTTCCACATACACATTGGGATGCTGTTCCAGATAGCTGTACCACATCATATTCCGCAAGTGGGGAGCTTCAGTCAAAATAAACCGTACATCTCTATACCTGCGGCAAAGCTCTTCGAAGTAAGGATTTTCTTCCCCGCTTTCTTGATAGATCATATTGTAACTCAACATAACGTTAAGATTCAGCTTGCGGGCTATATCCAGCATTTCTGTTACATGAACGGAAGTAAGCGTATATCCATGTTCTTTAGGGAATAACCTAACGAAGCGGACATCGTTTTCCATCAATAATTGCTCCATGAATATCCAGCCTTTATCGTACTTATAATGCGGAGAGATCACAAAGCACGGTTCGATAAAAGAGTGGTTTCGGCAAATGTCCAATAGCTTTACATTTCCAAATACAGGATTCAGGGAACGGGCGTCAGCATGGTATGCTAGCGTTTTTTCGATACCAATCTCCGATGCCAATTGAACAAATTCTTCTACCCCGTGAATGGGAACGTGTTCTCTTACATAAGTGCCGATCATGCAGTTCGCATCGTAAATCTTCACTTCTGAAGAACCTCCTTATGATTTTCCAGTTTAAAAAGTCGTGATACTGTATCGAATCCTTCCTTCTCCTGACGATCAATCGTTACCACCCCATACGGCCCATACGGCGAGTTCCACATAACCTCTCCATCGCCAATGAAACTCCTGCGATGATAATAGTCTGCCCAACACCAAACTACTCCTCCCTGCACACCGGAATGAATTACTGCAGTCCACACCTGTTCCAAATAGGCCGCTTGGTAAGTTTCTGAAAACCGGGTATTTCCCTTCAACCCCAAAATGCCGTGCGTTCCAAACTCCGTTAAGACAACAGGCTTCCCAGGGTATTCCTCCGCTGTCTCTTTGAGATGCTTTTCGGTCGGCTTCCTTACGAGCTCCTCAAGTTCCGAGATTTCCAAGGCTAACTTCTGATGGAACAAACCATAATAAAGATTGATACAGACAAGATCGGCTTCCTCGAACGCATCATGTCCCTTTGAACCTATCGTCACAAAAGTTACCAGTCGTGAAGGATCGAGTTCCTTGGCTCTTCTCATCAGTCTGCGTACAGATGCATCCCCGTCTTCCGAGTTCGTTCCAGACTCGTTGCACATACTCCAGGCAATGACGCATGGGTGATTCCAATCACGGCGGATCATCTCTTCAAGCGCCTTTTCTGCCAAGTCAACGACTTCAGGAATAAACGTTCTGTCCGCTCCTTCACTAAGCCACCAGTTCAAAGGAACTTCCTCCATAAACAGCAGTCCGATTTCATCCATAATATCCAGATGAACCGGAGCCTGCGGGTAATGAACCCGGACCAGGTTTGCACCCGTGCTCTTAATTTTCAGAAGATCTTCCCGGATTACGCTTTCCGGCACGTTAGGGCCATACTCAGCATATTCATCATAGCGGTTAAATCCTTTTATCATGATAGGCTTTCCATTCAACAAAATCTGGTTGCCCACACTTTCGATTGTTCGAATTCCGAACCGTTGACTAACCTCATCGAGAATCATTTGTCCACTAGTAAGCTTGACCCCCAACGTATATAGATAAGGGCTCTCTAAACTCCAAAGCTCGGCATTAGAGACCTCTATTTCAAACTGAACAATAGTACTCTCATTCGGTCCGCATTGTACGGCATGTTCGGATATTATCGTCTGCTTTTCTTCTGGAAGCTCTAGCTGTACAATTCCTTCCAGCGAAGTATCAGTGCGGTTCGCAATCTCCATTTCGCAAATGACGACCGCTTTATCAGCTTCCCCCATAGCTGTACGTATTTGGAGCGAGGAAACATGTTGAAAACCGATAGAATCTATCGTAACTTTTTGCAAGATGCCCCCATACTGAACCCATTCCACGACCGGTCCGCCTGGAAGCCACTCTTCCCGATGCCGGTTATCCACACGCATAACGATTTCATTCTTCCCATTCTGCTCTAAATAAGGGGTTATCCAAAATTCAAATGGTAAATAGGTGCCGTAATGCTCGCCTAAATAAGTACCGTTGATCCAAACCCGGGCATGGCCACTAACGCTGTTAAATACGATTTTCTGCAAGGAATTCAGATCTACCAGGTCTGTTGTAACTTCAGCCGCGTACCAACCTATCCCTTCGTAGCTCCAGAAAGCTTTCTCGTAATAGTCCCTTGGTTGTGGAGCTTCCACTTTAAGCCATCCGGATTTATCCCATTCGGGCTGGAACCAACCTCTTGTCTCTCCCAGATTGTCCTGATCAACTTGATATTGCCATTCCCTTAATTCAACTTGATTTCGTTTCATATTAGTTCCCTTCTCTTGCTGTTTTAATGGTAGCGCTTGCAATTGGTATCTCGTGATCATTGGCTTTCAGTACCCAATGTTCTGGTTAACCAACTCGGATGAAGCATTCTCGCTTTACAATTTCCAAAAAAATGATTCACTCAGTAATGTATTTATTTAACCCCTATAACATGTATAAAATAATGAAATCACTTCCTCTACGAAACAAAATAAATAATCATTTAAATAATATCTATATAATTGATTCACTTGATTAATCAATTATATTATCAAAAAATATAAATGTAAACCCCTTTTATCGATCAAATTTTCATTAGTGAAATGGTTTTCTTCAACATAAAGCTGTATAATTAATTCAACAAATCAATTCTTGAAAGGATACAGATATGAATCTTACCGAAACGCAGCTTTCTATACTCAAATTGATTAACTTGCATCGCGAGATTTCGCGGAAGGAGCTCTCTTTTCGTTCGGGACTATCTCAAGCAGCAGTTACAAATATTACAAAAGAACTAATCGAACAGAAGTATATTGTAGAAGGAAGAGAAAGGATCAGCAGCGGACCCGGGCGAAAGGAAGTTTTTTTGCATTCCAATCCGGACCGATTCCGTTACTTGGGTATTGATATCGGCGGCTACCGGGTTCGTTTCGCCATATCCGATAACAATTTAAACCTTCTGTATCAATTAGATGCCCCCATGGCCGACTATCTGCATGAACCTAATAAACTGGAAGCTCTAGTCAGTCGGATTAACGATTTCCTGCAGCAAAATGGTGTTTCCCCCCATTCCCTCGATGCTATTGGAGTTGGTGTCACAGGAATTGTAAATACGGAGCAAACGCGAATTCTGGATATTCCGAATGTTGCTTTCTGGGATGATTTACCTATTGTTTCCACACTGCAGCAAGCTTACGGCTGCCCCGTTTTTCTGGAAGAAGGCGGACGGACGATGGCGCTTGCTGAAAGACTTGTAGGACAGGCCAAAGATGTAGACAATTTTATGGTCGTTCACTTTGGTAAAGGCATCGTCGCCGGAATGATGATAAACGGGCATTTAATTAGGGGTGCCAGCAATGTTGGAGGCCTTCTGGGTCATATAACCGTAGACGAGAAAGGCCCTCGATGTATGTGTGGCAACTACGGCTGTCTGGAAATGTATGGGCCCTTTCAAATTATTGAAGAAAAATATCTGGAACTGGACAGCACCTATACTTCTCTTGTAGAAGCCTACGAACAAAACAATAAAATCGCCCTGGACGTTTGCATCGAAGCTGGCAACTCCATTGGTATAGCTTTGAGCAACGTCGTAAATCTATTCAACCCGCAATGCATTTATTTGGGTGGCCATTTGTTCGATAGCCTGCCTCTTGTACTAGATGAACTCAAAAGAACGGTCCGCAGGCGTGCCAATCGATTTGCGAATGTTATTCTCGAAATAGAAATGAACACTTTCGGTGATTTGGAAGGTATATACGGAGCCCTGACTCTGGCTAAATCAAAGCTGATCTCCTGAATTTCAGGATATATCATACCTTCCAGGTATGATATATAAATAAAATAGATATTTTATATATATAGAAATGAATGATAGTATTCAATTATTATAGAATCAAGGTCGTTATTTAAGATGATTAATTAGGAGTGATAGTCAGAATGGTGAACCCTTTGGAAATAAAAGTAGAGAGAAATAAACATAAGAAAACAAAGCCACCTCAGGATCAGCTTGGTTTCGGGGTTCATTTTACCGATCATATGTTTGTGATGGATTACGCTCAGGAGAAAGGCTGGTATCATCCCCGTATTGTTCCTTATCAGCCGATTGTGCTCGACCCTGCAGCCAAAGTGTTTCATTATGGACAAACCATTTTCGAAGGGCTCAAGGCCTATAGAACCGGGGATGGGAGAACACTGCTATTCAGGCCTCAAAAAAATATCGAGCGAATGAACCGCTCCAATGAACGATTAAGTGTGCCACAGCTGGATGAAGCTCTCTTTCTTTCAGCCTTGCAGCAATTGATTGCGGCCGATCAGGACTGGATCCCATCGGGGGCCGGGACTTCGTTGTATATCCGCCCTTTTGTGATCGCTACTCAACCTGCGTTAGGCGTATCTCCTTCTGAGCATTATCAATTTATCATCATCATGTCGCCGGTTGGCGCCTATTATCCTGAAGGGATAAATCCGGTTAAAATCTTTGTAGAGGCCGAGTACGTTCGTGCCGTTATTGGGGGAGTTGGCGAGGCCAAAACAGCGGGCAATTATGCAGCAGGTCTAAAAGCACAAGAAGCAGCCAAAGAGCTGGGTTATTCCCAAGTCTTATGGCTGGATGGCGTTCATCGGACTTATATTGAGGAAGTGGGCAGCATGAATGTGTTTTTTAAAATTAATGGCACCGTCCTGACACCAGCGCTGAATGGAAGTATTCTGGACGGCATCACCCGCAGCTCCATGATCCAGCTGTTAAAGCATTTGGATATTCCCATCGAAGAGAGAATGATTTCTATTGAGGAATTATACGAAGCTGGTAGAAACGGCACTTTAGAAGAAGCTTTCGGCACAGGAACAGCAGCCGTAATTTCGCCGATTGGCGAACTAAGCTGGAAGGGAGAAAAGCTTGTCATCCAGGACGGTCAAACAGGTGAGCTTTCCAAAAAACTCTACGATACCTTAACCGGCATTCAAAAAGGAAGCCTTGCTGATCCGTTTGGCTGGATGGTTGAAGTAAGTGAAACGCCTAGCGGCGTCCTTTGAGGAGTGTATTCGTGACGTTGGTGCGTTGCGGAGGAAATGGCTGTGGGCTCCAGCCGCTGTTAAAGATTTGTTCCCTTGAATGGAATGGATGAGAAGGTTGGAACAAATCTTTAAAGGCGGACGCTACCTCTCTTCCGCCCACAGCCATCCCCTCTTCTCTGCTACAATCGCACGAATCACACGAATACCAAGCTCAAACGGACTGCCAGCAAGGGTTCTTCACTTGGTTGGAGAGCTTTCCTGGCGGGCAAAGGCGCTGGGGATGAGGAGCGCCCCCGCAGCTGCGTGCGAGCATGTAACTGTGAAGGACCTGGTGCTTTTAACGATGATTTCATCGCTAAAAGCACCAGGTCCTCTCCACATCCTTGCTCCTACAAGAGCTTGTTTTACACGATTCTCCAGCGGTCGCTCTCTAATTGTTCAGCAAGGAACTGCATAAATTGTGCTCCGTCTGCCCCATCGAGTGGTCGATGATCAAACGATCCGTTCATTTTCATCATGGTTACAAGCTCAATCGAATCGCCTACTGCAACAGGTATTTTCTTGGCTCTGCCGATAGCCAGAATACCTGCCTCAGGAGGATTGATTAGAGCTACAAACTCGTCAACATCAAATGAAGCCAAGCTTGAAATAGTAAAGGTGCCTCCCTTGGTATCTTCCGCTTTCAGCTTACCAGATCTTGCATCCGACACAAGCTCATGACGGCGCTTTGCAATTTCTAACAAAGACAACTTATCCGCGTTATGAATGACAGGCACGACAAGCCCATCGGGCAGGGAAACCGCCAAGCCGATATTAATTTCAGTATGTTCCAAAATATAAGGATCACCGGCATCCGTCCGGAAGGATACATTTACCTTAGGGACCTGCTTTAGCGCTTTGGCAGCAGCCTGAATAATGAAATCCAGGACGGACAAGCGAATACCAGCCGTTTGCTCGACGCTGTTAACTAACGTTTCGCGAATTTTTAGGACGTTCGTCATGTCCGCACTGTTTTTCACTTGGAATTGGGGAATTTCACGAAAGCTGTAAGTTAATCTTTCTGAAATGACTTTTCTCATCGTACTCAGTGGCTTCTGGGAAGCTTGATTTTCCTGACGGCTTGGTTGATTAGCTTGACTGGCTTGGCCAGCTTGGTTCGCTTGACTAGTCTGAGTAGGTTGAATAATGGCGCCGGTTTTGATAGACTCGCTCGCTGGTTTGGACGGCTGAACTGCCGTCTGCTCAGCTTGATCGGGGCTAGCCATAATATCCCGCAGCAAAATTCTGCCTTGGGGACCGGTACCCGAAATGTGGTGAAGATCCAATCCCTTGCTTCTCGCCAGCTTTCTTGCCGCCGGTGAAATGCGGATTCTCTCCTGCCCTGTTTCTTGGATCGTTTCTTTGACCAATTCCTGAACTGATTCCTGGGCCGTTTCCTGATGTGCAGCATCAGAAAGGTAGCCCAGAATGCCCCCAACAGCAATTACATCGCCAGGCTTCACACTCTGTTCTGTCAAATACCCGTTTGCGGCTGCTTCGACTTCCATGGTTGCCTTATCGGTCTCCACGGTCATGATGACCTCACCCGCTTGGACGTTATCACCGATCTGCTTCTCCCAAGTGGCAATTGTCGCTTCTTCCATCGTTAAGCCCAATTTCGGTAACTTGATTTCGGTTTTCAAATCTTTCACCTCTCTTTACGCAATCATTTAAGTATGAATGGCATGCCCTGACACAGCATGGGCAGCTTCGCCGAAAATTTCCGCAACGGTAGGATGGGGATATACGTTCATTCCCAGTTCCCAGGCCGTACCCTCGAGGAAAATAGCCAGGCTGGATAGCGAAATTAACTCCGTAGCGCCGTCTCCGATCATATGTGCTCCAAGCAGCATATCATTTGCTTCATCCACGACCAGCTTGATAAAGCCTTCCGCTTCACCATGAATAAGCGCCCGTCCGTTGGCCTTCATTGGAAATTTTCCGATTTTAATCGAGTATCCTGCCTGTTTGGCCTGCTCCTCTGTCATTCCGATACTCGCAATTTCCGGATGGGCATATGTACAGCGGGGCACTCTATGCGATTGATAGGGCTCGATGTCCTGACCGCAAATCGTATCAACAGCTATAATCGCTTGCTGGCTGGCCACATGTGCCAACTGAAAGCTGCCTGCGATATCGCCAACTGCGTACAAACCTGATACTTCAGTCTGCATGTATTCGTTGGTCTTAATATAGCGCTCCCCATCATTAAGGCCCACACTTTGCAAGCCCAGTCCAGAAGTATTGTTCCTCCTGCCCATAGCGAGCAGCAATGCCTCCGTGCTATGCTTAGTTTCTTCGCCTGAAGCAGTCCGAAGCGTATATTCAAGCTTATCCGGTTCCACTTGCTTGATATCTTCAAATAGCAAATGACAGCCGGTTATCGTTTCAATCCCTTTGTTTTCAAATGAGCGCCTGATTTCTTTGGATATTTCCTCGTCCTCAAGCGGAAGCAGACGATGCTCTCTTTCAACAAGACGGACCGCACAGCCCATTCCCCGGAAATAGCAGGCAAATTCCACACCGATCGCACCAGAACCAACAATCGTAATATGGCTGGGCTTAATAGGTTTGGATAAAATTTCGTCACTGGTAAACACGCGAGACCCATCCACATGAATGCCAGGGGGCACACTAGGCTTGGATCCGGTAGCCAAAATCACATGAGACGCGCGGATCGTCTGTGCTTCCTTAGTGTCCCCTTCGGCTTCTATTCGAATAAGAAACTCCGATAAATGAGCAGGATCAACTTGCTCTACTGGATGAGCCTGCTGAGTAATTTGACCTTGTGGACCTTGCTGGCCTGCAAGCTGCCCTTTTCCCTTAAAAACCTCAACTTTATTTTTTTTCATTAAATATTGAATGCCTTGGTGAAGCTGATCCACAATTGATTTTTTTCTTAGAAATGCTTTTTCCACATTAAAATGTACAGAGTCCCCTTGAAGCTCAATACCAAACGCGTCCGCATGGAGAATTCGTTCGTACAGCTTGGAGCTTTCCAGGAGTGCTTTCGTCGGAATGCAGCCTTGATGCAGACAAGTACCGCCCAAAAGCTTGCTTTCCACGATCGCCACTTTTTTACCATGCTGTGCGGCCCGGATTGCAGCGACATAGCCTCCAGTGCCTCCGCCAATGATTACGATATCGTAAAGCTTGGCATTTTGTGCATCCAGCATCGCTGTTTCCCCCTAACCCTCTACGACTATTCTGCGAATCGCCGAGACGATATCGGATACCTGCGGCAGCATTTCTTTTTCCAGGTTTAGATTGTAAGGGATTGGCGTATTCTCTGCTGCTACGCGAACAATCGGTGAATCGAGTTCATCGAAAGCTTCCTCCTGAACACGGGCCAGTACCTCTGCCCCCCAGCCATATGTTCTTGTCGCTTCATGGACGATGATCAATCGATGGGTCTTTTTCACGGACTGAATGACCGTTTCCACATCCAAGGGCACAATCGTCCGCAAATCGATAATTTCCGCTTCAATACCTTCCTCACTCAGCAGCTCTGCCGCTTCCAGCGAAAATGAAACCATTCTGGACAAACAAACGACGGTTACATCTTTTCCCTCACGTTTCACATCCGCCACACCTAAAGGAATCAGATACTCTTCATCGGGTACGCTGCCTTTTTTGTTATACAGCATTTTGTGCTCGATAAAAATAACAGGACTGCCTTCCCGTACTGCTGATTTCAGCAGCCCCTTGGCATCATAAGGTGTACTTGGCACTATAACTTTCAAACCAGGAATGTGGGCGAACATCGTTTCCAGGCTTTGAGAATGCTGGGCGCCGTTGCCTCTTCCGCCACCGCCTTGCGTGCGTATGACGAGAGGAACCTTCGTCTGTCCACCCGACATGTACGTCATCTTGGCTGCCTGGTTAATAATTTGATCCATGGCAACCAGTGTGAAGTCGATCCACATGATTTCTACGATCGGCTTCATTCCGGTCATCGCTGCTCCAACTCCGGCTCCGATAAAGCCGGTTTCGGAAATCGGCATATCAAGGACTCTTTCAGGTCCGAATTCATCGTAAAGGCCTTTCGTTACTTTGAAGACGCCCCCGTAGGAACCAATGTCTTCCCCTAGCAATATAACATCCGCGTCCCGGCTCATTTCTTCGCGTAAAGCACTGTTAACTGCTTCCGCATAGGTCATCATTTGCTCAGTAGACATCCGTGAATATCTCCTCCATTTCCGGCTCGGCAGAGCGTTTGGCCTGCTCACAAGCTTCCGCGATTTGCTCCCGGACTTCTGCTGCGATTGCTGTGAGACGCTCTTCGCTCAGCAGCTTATGTTCCTTACATATTTGCTTGAAGCGAAGCAGTGGATCTCTGGTACGCCACTCCTCTACCTCGGAACGCTCACGGTAGGTTTCCGAATCGCCGAACATATGTCCAACCAAGCGGTACGTTTTGGCCTCGATGAATGTAGGGCCTTCACCAGCTTTTGCTCTGGCAACCGCTTCTTTACCGGCTTCATAAACAGCGCGCACATCATTGCCATCGACAATAATCGAAGGTATCCGGTACGCCGCCCCTCTTTCTGCTAAATGCTCGTTCAGAATTGAATCCTTGATCGGCGTCATTTCCGCATATAAATTATTCTCACACACAAAAACAACCGGGAGCTTAAACACAGCAGCCAAATTCAAGCCTTCGTGAAAAGCGCCCTGATTGGTCGCACCGTCTCCAAAAAATGTGACTGCAACCCGCTGCTGCCGTTTCAGCTTGGAGGTAAGTGCTGCTCCGACAGCAATCGGAATGCCTGCTCCGACAATGCCGTTAGCACCCAGAATACCTATTTCTGCTGAGGCGATATGCATCGGGCCCCCTTTTCCTTTGCAGTAGCCGTCGACCCGGCCCATCATCTCCGCAAACAGCCGGAACGGATCTGCCCCCTTGGCCAGAGCCTGCCCTCTTCCCCGGTAAGTCATCGTCATCATATCCTGATTATCCAGAACGAGTCCAATGCCAGTTGCTACTGCTTCCTGCCCGATATAGGCATGCAGCGATCCTCCCATTAGCCCTTCTTTGTAAACATCCACACTTTTTTCCTCGAAGGAACGAATCTTATTCATGATCCGCCAGGCCCGTTCCGCCAACTCCTTCTCCCAATGCCACGCATCTTCCTGAATCTTGTAATGGTACATGTTATCGGTCATCGTCGCTTCCTTCCCACTCGTCTTTTATTCTGGGTGTAAGTTGACCCGCAACAGCAAAGCTGCCTTCCTTCAATTCCACAAACTCAATGCGCACCTGGGAAGGATCTACCTCCAGCACTTCACACACCGTTTTCGTCATTTGCTCGGCCAAGCGTTCCTTCCGGCCCCGGCTTCTGCCTTCCATCAGCTTTATCGTAATATAAGGCATAACTTTTCCTCCTTTATGAGGCGCTTATGAATCGAGTCTGAAGCATTTTCAACTCGCTTATGAGGCATCCGTCCCACCGGTTACACCAATTGCTTCACCTGTCATATAACGGGCATCATCACTTGCCAGGAATGCAACCACAAAGGCAACCTCTTCCGGCGTCGCCATTCTGCCTAGCGGAATGATTTGTTCCCAGCGCTTCTGAATTTCCTCTTGAGAAATATCCAATAATTCGGAACGTGTTTCCCGCACTCGATGCATCATCTGGGTATCTATCAAGCCTGGGCAAAGCGCATTTACCCGGATGTTGTGAGGTCCGAGAGCCACAGAGGCTGAGCGGGTCAGACTAATAATTGCCGCTTTCGAGGCCGCATAATGAGCTGCTATCGGGCGAAGAAACCGGCCAGCCGTAGAAGAGAAATTGATAATGCTGCCTCCGCTGCCCTGACGAATCATCTCTTTGCTTGCCAGCTGCATCAGCTGGAGGCTCGTTTTTACATTAATGTTAAAAACCCTGTCCCAATCATCCATCGTGATGTCCAGAAACGGGCTCGTATGCATAACTCCGGCTACATTGGCCAAAACATCAATTTGGTTAAAATGCTCTATGGTCTGCTGGACAATTTCCTCCAAAGCGCTGGAGTCAGTCAAATTCTTGGCATATCCGACTACCGAATCCCCAAATGCGTTACATTCCTGAACCGTGCTCTCCAAATTCTTCTCATCGATATCCGTCAGAACCAGACTCGCTCCCCGGGAAGCTAGCAAATGACTGATACTCCTTCCAATTCCTCCCCCGGCGCCAGTAATTAAACAAACCTTCCCGCTTAAATTCCCCATACATAGCCTCCTCAAGATATACAACAATTCAGTTACTCTAATCATTCATAAATGTTAAAAAAATGCGACGTTCAAATAATGTGATGTTCAAATAATGAGAATGTTCATAATATGAACATTCTATCTTTTGCAAAATTAAATGTCAACATGAATCTGTAGATACTAGCTTAGCCGTATGTGCCTCCACAAATAATGAGTCTATCGTCAAGCCTAATCCAGGCAGATGATTAGGGTAAGCCACTCCATCCCGCAGCTCATAGCTAGCTCCTGCAATCAGATGAAAGCTGCTGTTTCTATTTTCCTTTGATACAACTTCGATCATTTTACACCCTGGAAACGCCATACCCAAATGAAAATGAATCGACGAAAAATAGTGAGGAAATGACGAAAGGTTATAGGAATCCGCCAAAGCAGCAATTCTTCTCCATTCCGTAATTCCCCCACAGAGGGTTGCATCCGCACGAACAATATCCATGCAGCCGCTGCTTATGTACTGTTTGAAGGTCCATCTGCCGGCAAGAAATTCCCCCACAGCAATAGGAACTGAGAGATTGTTCCGCAGCCATGAAATCGCCTCCATTTGTTCTGGGGGCAAAGGCTCTTCAACAAAAGAAATACCGCTTGTTGCACTTTCAGCTTTTTCAATCCAGCGTTTCACTGCTTTGACATCTTGCCAAGCTCCATTTGCATCAATGCCTAATGAGATGGAATCAGGAAGACATTTTCTTAAAGCTATAAAACGCTCCAAATCTTCCTCCATAGAAACGCCACCCACCATTAGCTTCAAATGCTTGAAGCCCTGCTCCACATAACCTGTAAATTCCTCGCACAGCTGATCCAGTCCCTTATTCTCCGCATAATAACCACCTGCCATAAGGAGTTGAATAGATTCACGATATCCCCCAAGCAGTGTATGAAGGGGAAGGCCCGCCTTTTTGGCTTTCAAGTCCCACAATGCGATATCCACCAAGCTTAATGCACGCATCAAAAAACCTTGTCTGCCATTTAATTTTTGACTGTTATACATGATTTCCCATATTTTTTCTGTATCATCGATATTACACTTCATTATATGAGGAGCAATTTCCCGGGTAATAGCTGAGCTTAAATCTCCACCTCTGGTAAACCCTAAGGAATAGCCCTTCCTTTCCATAGTCGTTGTAATCTCAACCAGACAATATTCTCTTTTTAATACTGCATAGCCCCCAATCCACACGGGTTGTTCCAATGGAACAACCAGGGTTCGGGCTGTAATACTGCGAATGGTTTCCTGCATCCTGATCACTCTCTTTTCATTTTATTTGTTCAAAAGCACAGCATAGGAGTTCTCCTGAAATAAATGATTAAAACGCTGTATGATCTGTTCAAGCGCCTTCATAATCATGGCATGCTTATCTTTTAGCGCAGAAGGAAAAGAAGTCGTTACACAACCAATAAGCTTGCCCTCCACAATAATGGGAAAACCATAGCAATCAATGCCTATCATAAACTCTTCCAAATCGGATGCGTATCCGTTTTTTCTGACTAACTCAAGTTCACTGTGCAGCGCCTGCTCAGATGAAATGGTTTTGTCAGTAAGAGCAACTAACGGATTCTCGCGGATATAAGCCTGCAGCTCTTCAGGAGATAAGGTGGACAAAAATAATTTCCCGGAAGCACGTGCATGCAAATAGGCAGGCTCATCCTGGTGCAGAAAAACCTGAACAACACGGAGCGCCCCTATACCCAGCACTGTATCAATCAGCGTCACTCCTTGATTAAACACAGCCAGATAACAGGTTTCTCCTGTCACATTGACCAAATCAAGCAGCATGCCATGAACAATATTGCGTAAGGTAGCATCCGAGGTGCCTTGAGCCATCTCACCAATAGCAGGACCAAGCTGATACTTGCCGTTTAAATTCATGCTAATAAATTCGTGTGATTGCAGCGTTGACATCAAATGATGCGTCGTGCTGCGATTTAAATTCAAATATCGGCTCACCTCAATCGTTGTAAGACCATTCTTGTTGACACTTAGCAATTGTAAAATTAAGCAAGCCCGGGAAACGGACTGTACTTGGGTTTTCTGAGACACTATCTGATCACTCCTTGGAAAAATTGTTATGAAAAACGCCTCATGCCGTCCTTTGAGGTGCTGTTCGTGACTTGGGTGCCGTGACGGGAGGGAATGGCTGTGGGCTCCAGCCGCTGTTAAAGATTTGTTCCCTTGCATGGAATGGATGAGGAGGTAGGAGCAAATCTTTAAAGGCGGGCGCTACCACTCTTCCACCCACAACCCTTCCCTCTCTCAGCTACAATCGCACTAAACACACGAACACCAAGCTCAAACGGACTGCCAGCAAGGGTTTTTCTCTGGATTGGAGGGGATTTCCCAGCGGCTTGGCCCGCGGGCAAGCCGCTGGGACTGAAGAACGGCCCCGCCAGCGAGCATGACCGAGAGGATCTGCTACTTTTACGATGATTTTGAGGCTGTCGATTAACTGTGGACAAAAAAATAGATGTGCCAAGCCCTGTTGATTAACATACATGGTTCCACTACTCTCTTTCCCTACCTAAAGCATACATGCCAATAAGAACCAACCATAGGGGACAAAAAGATGCAAAAGTACATCATTTTTGGACCTGAATGCACCCCTAAAAGGAAATTACTGCAAATCTGCAGGATTTTAGGCGTCTCTTGTCCGTTTGAGCGCTCCAAGTGACTATTTTCCTGCACTTTTGCAGCAATTCTCGGCCAATACCCGATTTCAGGTGAAAAATCCTGCACTTTTGCAGCATTTACTATGGGTAGAGTCCAAGACTTTGGCCTCCAAGGCTACTAAGAGGCGAGTTTTGATCGATTTCAGTGGGAGTTTGAGTTGTACCCATTATGTCGACAGCCTCTTTTTCATCGTTAAAGCATCAGATCCGCACCACAACCTTACTTTAAAGATGAAAAACATCGTTAAATGAAGCATACGCTCTTTTCAGCGGAGGGTGGGCTGCTTCGGGCTATGCTCTTCCCTCTTTTACGCTTTATCACTGTAAAGCACTTAAACTTTCTTATCTTGTAAAGAAAAACTCCTTGTGACATCCTTTGAGATGCGTGTTCATGGCTTGGGTGCGTTGCGGAGGGAATGGCTGTGGGCCAATGTTGTCAGGATAAGACAGCCAAAATGTGGTCGATTTTCCGCCTACATGTGGTCGCTTCGGTCCCGAGCAAGCACATTGTGATCGGTTTTTCGCCTACATTCGGCCGCTACGGCCCCACGCTGTAAGCCCAGCCGCTGTACTTTCAAATACAACCAAAAAAAACCTAACACGTTCATTATATGAACATGTTAGGTTCTCAGCTTGAAAAAGTCAAGCTATATATGATTGATCAACAGCAAGTCAAAGTAGCTTACGAACACTATGTCCACTATGAGCACTCTATGTCTGCTATGAGCACTATGCCCGCTAAAAGCGCTATGAGCTGTTCCCACATAGTCGACATTTTCAAGCTGCAGCCTACCTGTTATTTCTATACCACTCATTAACTTCCTTCGTCATCTCGTCACCGCCAAGCTTTTGCCACTGGGCTACGAAATTGTCAAACTCTTCGATAGGGGATTTCCCCATAATAATTTTGGTAAACGCTTCTCTTTGCATTTTTTCCAGCATCGCCGCTTTCTTCACCATGGTAGGCAGTGGTAAAGTGACGAATTCGCTAAACATATACAAGTTATTTTTTTTGTAATAATCCGTTGTGTGCATCGAGCCCCCGTTTTTCGTGTACATCACATGCCAGCCGTAATTGTTCAAGTCGCCTTTTTTGTATTTGCTGATTTTGTCTACCACACCTTTGTCGTTAGCTGTCAACTGGGACATATCGTTCGTCTCAAATGCTTCATTGAAGCGGTAATACGTTTCCAGGTTAGCGTAATCTTTATACACTTTAATCGCCGACAGTGGAAAATAGGGAATTCCGTCCTTCCTGGTGTGGTACTCATAATAAACGTCTTCAGACTTACTGTCATAAGCAATATTAAGCCAGAAATCGAGCAGCTTGAAAATCGCCTCCGCGTTCTCGGCACCTTTCCTAACCACCCAATACCCATTAACACCAAGCGCGACCTGCGGTTTGGCTGGCTGTCCATCGATGGAGGGAAGGGGAAATGACTTCCATTCCGCTTTCGGATCAAGCTCCTTATTTTGCGAAATCTGAGAAGTCGCATCATACGGTAAGCCAAAAAACATGCCGATTCGGCTGCTTATGATAAGCTCATTTTCTTTATCTGTTATTTTTGCCCCAAAATCAGGATCGATTTGCCCGTCTTGAAACAGTTCTCTCAGTTTCTTCAGTGCGTTTCTCATTTCCGGTTGGATCGTACTGTTCACCAAAGTGCCGCCGCTATCTTTCATCCAAAGGTCGTTATAGGCATGGAATCCGTTGAAAAAAGACTCGGCAAAGCTAAATTCCTTATCAAGCGCTAGCCCATACGTATCGTTCTTGTTGTTCCCGTCTGGATCAAGCTTTGTGAAAGCTTCGCTGATTTTGAACAGATCCTCCATCGTTTGGGGCTCAGACAAACCAAGCTTATTCAGCCAGTCCGTGCGGACATACAGCATTTTGGCCGATTCACGGGCTGTCCATGTGAACGGGATTGCCATGAGCCTACTATTGAGTGTCGCTGATTTGAGCGGCATATCACCACCAGCGGCTAAGGTTTGTTTCGTCATATCAGAGGCATACTTGGCGTACAATTCCGTCAAATCCTCGATCATCCCGGCGTCGGCCAGTTGTTTGAACTGAATACCATTTACCATGAAGAAGTCAGGAATATCGTTGGAACTGATCGCCAAATTCAATTTTTGCGTATATTTCCCCTCTTCGACTGCCCACAAAGATTTGATTTTGATACCGTATTCATGTTCATAGGCCCTTGTCCACGGGTTGTTGTCTATTGAATCTCCAGGAGCGAACTTAACAGCTGTATTTTGGGATGTAACGGTCGACAAGGTAATCGCCGGATCGAATTTCTCGTTCTTGCTTCCCGCTTGCGTCCCAGTTATCTCACCAGTCTGTTTATCCACACCCACCTTCTCGCTTGTCTTAGGAGATGTTATTTCTCTGGTATCCTCTTCTCCGCTGCGGCAGCCTGAAAGCAACAGTACGAGTATAAAAAACGGTATGATTACTGCCTGTCCTATTTTCAACATAAGAAAACCACCCTTCTATAAAGCAAACGGATTGTACGGATCGGTCGTAAAGAAGACAGCAAAAATGAAGATTCCCTGTTCACTGTATATAAGCTATTATAGATGTAGGAAGCGAATTCGCAAACGTATTTGTAAGAGGGAGATTACCGATGAACCCAGGCAACTATAACTTGAAACGAAACTCACTGTTCTTGAAGTTGATGCTCGGTTTCACGATTATTATCTTGATCTCATTTCTGTTCAACGCTCTGTCCTTTAACTTTTATACCAAAAACATCCGTAACGAAATTATAAGATACAATCACTCCAATATGAGTGGAACCGTTTCCAATTATGAAAAACAATTCCGGCTGCTTGAGGATGTGACAACCAATTTTTTCTATAACCCGAATGTTGCCGCAATTGATCGTGACCCCACCGATGTACCGGCTATGAACCTGCTGGCGGAGGAATTTTCTGCATTAGTATCCGGCTATAACAATCTTTATTTGCATAATATTATTTTATATCATAACGGATTTTCTCTCATTGTTGATAAAAATGGGCTGAGTTATACCGAAGATTTGTTTGCCAAAGATTATGTAAACTCGCAATACGATGTCAGCTTCTGGAGAGAACAAGCCAGTGCAGATTATCATATGAAAATTTTCCCCGCAGCTTGGTTTGAACGTAAAAATATGCTCAATAAGCTGGAGCCGCTCGGATCTTTTTTTCCGGTGATTGTAAAAAGCACACTCCATAAACAATTTTACATGATTGCACTTATTGATGCCGCTGCTGTCTTTGAGAATACCCACCATTCCGTCAATGATAATTTCTATATGATAGACGATGCAGGGACACTTTTTTACAGCACTGAGCAACGGGACGAGAAAGACATTATTCATAGCTTCGATTTAAGTCAACGCTTTTTTATTGAAGGCAGTGATTACTATTTTTTCGAAAAAGGAGCTGCGACCGGAATCACTTATGTCAACGTGATACCGACTGAAAATATCGCTTCACAGGTGTCCCGTATGAACATTGCTCTCATTGTTTTGCTTGCTTTTTCCGTCTTGATCAGTCTGTTTATATCGATCTTACTCAGCTACAAATTCAAGCATCCGATTCAACGTATTGTGGAGTCTCTGCAAAGGATGAATCCGAACTTCCAACTGCATAGCAAAATCAATGAATTCAACTTGATCGGAAGCAATTTGAAGACCATGATGCTTACAAACCAGAATATTCGCCAAGACTTACAGCACAAAACCACACTGCTGCAAAAGTATGGCTACCTCGATAAAGTAAAAAGCATCAATTACAGCAACAAAGATGTGCACAGTCTGATCGATACCTCTAAGCCGTTTTATTTTGTTATGTACCGCCTTCATCTTACCCGCCAGTTTCACGAGCTTGTTTACGAAGAGCAGAAAAAAACATCTTACTTTTTTGAATTTATCAATCTCAATATGCAGCAGCGATTTCCGGAATCGGTTACCCTGCAAAGTGAAAAGGAGCTTATTTTCTCCATCGTCTTTGCCGATGAGGGGAGTTCCACGGAGCCTCTTTTGGAGACGCTGCATTTTATGAAGCAGGTGTTTGAAAAAGATGTTGATTATTATTTCTTATCGATCGCTGTGCATCCTGAACTGCGAAGCCCGGCACAATTTACAACAGCGTATGAAGAAGCGGAGCAAATCATCCGCCTGCGTCAGCTGAACAATCAGACACAAATTATTACCGGAACCGATATTCCACCAATCAGTTATTGCTTCTCCCCTACCGAAGAGAGCCAATTCGCAGCCCATTTGCAGGCTGGTAAAGAAGCGGATATGCTCGAATTAATTGAGCGGATGACGGATCATTTGCATAAGCATCATGCGCCAGCCCATTTCTTCAAGCAGTTTGCCAACGAAGCCGTTTCCAAAATATTGGTGGGATTATCCGCGCAGCAGATTGATATCAGCGAACTGCAAAGCGAATTTTTTCCTTATGAACAAATAAAAGAAATTGTCACGCTAGAACAATACATAGACTTCTTTAGACAACTGATCGGGCGGGCTGCTGCTTTGGCTAATGCGCGGATAACGAATCAAGACCCCATTGTTACATTCATCCTTAATTATTTCCAGCAGCATTACAGTGAAGAAATTTACCTGGAAATGGTCGCTGACCGATTAAACATTACAACCAGCTACATGTGCAAATACATTAAACAAAAAACCGGCAAGACGTTCGGCAGCCTTCTAGATGAAATACGCATCAACAAAGCAAAGGAGCTGCTCGAAGCTGACGATTGCAAAATCCAAGAAATAGCCGCTCAAGTCGGATACCAGAATGCCAACTCCTTCACACGCATGTTTCGAAGACTAACCGGAGTGACACCAGGAGAGTACCGCCGCGATCCACATAAAACCTGAAAATGGACCAGTACGTAAACAAACACTGCCGTGATAGTGGCTTATCCACACGAGCTGCCCTTGCGGCTGGTTTTGGGCTTTTAATGCCTTTTAGTGATGTTTTTCATCGTTAAAAGAGGCAATTGCAATATTTCAGGCTATATAGCGATGTTTTTCAT
The DNA here is from genome assembly GCF_017874215.1 of Paenibacillus eucommiae. GTDB lineage: Bacteria > Bacillota > Bacilli > Paenibacillales > NBRC-103111 > Paenibacillus_AI > Paenibacillus_AI eucommiae. Next base: position 145,995 of record NZ_JAGGLB010000021.1, on the reverse strand, counting down.
CGCTAAGTACATATTGACTCCCCTTTTTGACTGACTGGCTACTTCTTTTACTGCTAGTGCTACTGCTACTTCTACTTCTACTTCTATTACAAACTACTTCTACTTTACTTCCACCCTTCTCTTCTACTCCTGCTACTCCTACAACTACCCAATATCCCCAACATTTGGATACCCAAAGAGGGAGGTCTGTGACCTCCCTGCAATCTTTTTCGTCGCGCACCCTTCAAACCGAAATCTTGTTTTGTCTTGCTCTGTCTTGCTTGAATAAAATGGTTCTACTGCTGCACTTTGAACAGCTCTACATCGTCAAAGTAAATGGTATCCCCTTTATTGAAATTATTCATCAGAACGAAGACCCGAAGGGAGCTTACCCCTTCTTCAACGTCAAAATTGAATTCGAAAGGTATCCAATTTCCTTCTGAAGCTGACGCCGCTCTTTTATCCGAGCAAACATTTTTGACGACTTCGCCACTGCTGTCCTTCGAATGTACACACCAGGATACAACTCCTGCGGTGTTGACTGTTGTGTTGAAGCGAACAACGCCTACATAATGACCGGGTGCCTGGACGGATACCTCTTGTATAGCGCCTCCGCCTCCAGCGTCATTCTGTCCTGGCTGCAGCCCGTCAGCTACCAGGCTGTGGCTGCCGCTGCGCTTGATTGTGTCTGAGCGGGTAAATCCCTCCCCCCAGAATCCCCAATTTGCCGCCTCGCTGACCGTATTCCATTGCTCGAAGGATGCATTTAGCATGATTTGTTCAAGACCTTCCGTGTCGCCAGACAGCAGGATTGGAGCTGCTTTAACAGCTGCTGCATCTTTGTATCTCACGCTATATACTGCGTGCTGCTCCCACACCTGCTGGGTTAACGCTGGAATAGTCAATGCTGCCGTTTGATGATTCACATCCCAGGTTATGCCTATAGGTGTAACGGGCTCAGCAGTGGCTCCATTTATGACCCGCTCAATCGTAAAATCGCCGGCTAGCGGTTCCTGCCCAGGCACCGTTTGAAATGTTACGGCCAAATTTCCGTTCTCAGCTGCCACGCTTGAAATCGGGTTCTTAGGCTCAGGAACAGCAATGCGGTAGATCTCCACATCGTCAAAATAAATGGTGTCACCCTTTTTGAAATCGTTCATTAATACAAAGAACTGCAGCGAGGTTACTCCTTCGTCAACCTTAAATTCGAATTCTAACGGGGTCCAGCTCCCCTTGGATAAGGCAACCGGTCGTTGGGCTGATGTCACTCTTTTGACAACGCCCCCATCGCTGTCCTTCATAATAATCGACCACGACAATACGCCTGAAGTTGCTGCCATCGTGTTGAAGCGGACAACCCCTGCGTAATCACCAGCCTTCGTAATTGGCACGGTTTGAAAAGGGCCTCCGCCTCCCGCTTCATTCTGCCCACCCTGCAATCCGTCAGCAACCAAGCTGTAGCCGCCGCTGCGCTTTGTGGCCGAAGAACGCGTGAATCCTTCACCCCAGAAGGTCCAATTCACTGCATCGCTCTCTGAATTCCACTGTTCGAAGGAAGCGTTTTGCACAATTTGTTCAAGCCCCTCTGTCACAGCAGGCAGTACCAGTGTAGCTGATTTAACAGGAGCTGTGGCTTTATAAGTCACGCTATAAGCAACATTTTGCTCCCAAACTTTGCCGCCCACATAAGGGAAGGTTAAGACAGCTTTATTTTCCTCAGAAATCCAGGATATAGCCGTTGGGACTGCTCCGGTAGCTTTACCATTAATTTGCTGGACGATAGTAAAATCTTCAACAACAGGTGTTTCATCCGGATTTTCATGGAAAAATACAGCTAGCGCCCCATCCGCCGTTTCAACTCCAGACACAACTACCGGCAGCGGAGGATCTTGTTCCGCAGATTGGTATACTTCAAAATCATCCATATACATTTGCGCACCCTGTTCATGGAAGCCGTTAACCGTATTCGTAACCTTAACCTGCTTGACGGCTACACCATTTACGGTTTCAGGCACATAACCCATAACAGAAACTTCATTCCAATTTCCCCGTGAGGAAGAGTAAGCCTGCTGACCGCTCTTGAAAGTGGACAATACGGACCCATTTTCATCTAACAGATCCATCTGCAGCCACGTATCACCTACGGTTTGGGTTTGTTTCGTGACGTAGTATTTCATTTTGGCAATAATGAGTCCCGGCTTTACGGGTAAGGTTTGACTCAGATCACCGTAATAAAAATGATTTAAATAAATGCATGCACTACCTGTGTAACAGTTCTCTGGTTGTTCCACGCGCTTGAAATCACCATAGTTGAGTACCCAAGTATCCCAATTATCCGCAGTAGTCGTACCAGCTTCAAAGGATGAGTTAAGGTTTAGTGTTTCTGCGTTAATGATTCTTCTTAGCAGCTTGGCATAATTACGTTCTGCTTCATCCTGGCTGCTTTCCATTTCAGCAATACGTGCAAGTACAGGAGCCGCCTGCTGTTCATTTTGTTCGATATATTCAATAAGACTCCACACTACAGACGGGCTCCAGCCTGACCACAGCAGCCCTTCATTAACCGGATTTATGGAATGCTCCATTAACGGATCACCCTTGAATTGTTCAATAAGGTCCAGTCTTTTTTGTGCATAATCGGCCTTTATCTGGCTTTTAGCTCCTTCTTCCAATAATTGCAGCGCGGATTGAAGGTCTGTAGGCGCCTGAACATTCTTAGGATAACTAAGAGCAGAAGCCTCGTAGTATTCAAATTGACGAAGCAGGATTTCAGCTCTTGCTTGCTGCTGTGGTGTCTTTGCTTTGGCCATAACCGACTCTAACAGCAGCCTGCTGGCCGCAATCTCTTCATCCGTGATCGCTTCCATATAAGTTCCCCAATAGTAGGACAAATAGGTAATATCCTTGCGGTCCTCAAACCAATCCGTAGCTTTAACCCGCTCGGTCCAGAATTGCTCCCAATGATCGAAATAAGCTTTTAAATCAGCCGCAGCCTCTTCACCAACTGCCCGGACATACCAGTCATTCAGCAGCACATCCACATCCTGATCCGGATTCCAGAGCAATTTGGCCATCAACCAAGCTTTGGGCCCTTCTCCCCAATTCTGCAGCAGCTCAGCGAAAAAGGCGATAACGCCATGCTCCTTGCCGTAACGCAAATACTCAGCCATTTGATGCGGGTACACTCTCGGCACCATATACGGAGTGCCATACACATAATCGTAGAAAGCTAAATGGGTCGATACTTTATTCCACGATTCTATCGTTGCTTGGTCCTTGGTACGAATACCTTCGTCAATCCAGGCCATGCGGTCTTTTGTAAAATAAGGAATGACACGCGGGTTCAGCTGGAATGAAGGCGGATCGTTCACTTCCAGATAGGCTAGTACACCAAACCATTTGTCTGGATGCTTTTCCAGAACACCTTCAACTACCTTGTTCACCCAATCATAATAAATATCCGACATGTAAGGGTAACCGATTGAATTCATTTTATGAGGATTTTTCGGATGATCCGGTTCAGCCTCACAGTAACCCAGCCCGTCATTAACCGCGAGTGAAAACGACGTTTGCTCCGGATGGGCATCGAAATAGGCATTCACTGTACCTATAGCCAGCTCCACCGCAATCGGCTCCGAGAAGCACGGCTGCCACAAAATCTCCGTCGTCGGGATGAAGCGCTCTCCGTTTCGCATCGGGTATACCTCTGGATGCTCAGTTGGGTAATTCTCTGCGGGATAGCCTTTCAGCGGAAAAAATAAATACGACATATTATGCTGATAACCAGATATTCTATCATGCATACGATTGCGGATACCCCACTCATAATTGAGTGTATTGTCCGCTGTTGTGAATTTAAAATCCGGTGTATGCAGACCAAACATTTGTCTGGAAATGATAGCAGGCTCTTCCTGAACGATTCCCCGTGGAATATACAGATTGTCTGTTTGCGGTACATCCTCCCCGTCAGGACCCGGAAGCAGCCAGCGTACACCTACGTATCGCTCAAGGAATTCATAGATACCATATTGCGTTCCATAAGAAGTCGGACCCATAATGGTGATGTTCTCTTCTTTGGAATCGATTACAAAGCCATCGTCATCCATGTCCTTCAGCATCCCGGTATACAGCGCCTTATCCTCGGATCGGCTTATACCCAGGTAAATCTTGATGGCAGAGCTATACAGTTGTTCATTAGCAGCAAGCTGCTGATCCGTAATTCTAGGCAGATCCGCTCCAGTCGACTTCTTTACATATTCAGTTAGCATGTCGGCTGCATCTAGAATTTGCGCTGATGCTCCCGCTGAGACAACGACAACGGCTTGTGCCTGTCTGTCTCCTACAATCTTAATGCTTCCCGATACTACAAAAGAAGAAGAATTTACGGCAGTACTCCCTTTATATGAAATACGGTAGCTTACATGCTGCTCCTCTAAGGCTGCTGCAATAGCCGGAATGGTTAAGACAGCCTTTTTGTCTGCTGCAGACCACGATATCAGGCTTGCTGTCACCAGTGTCTCGGGCGCATCATTTATTTTCTGTTTCACTACAAAATCACTGATTACAGGACTTTCATATGGAATCGTCCGGAACAAAACGGTGATTGCACCGTTCACTGCCGAATAAGAGGCAATTTCCGCTGTAGCTGGAGGATTAGGTGTATTCGTAGAAGGTGAGCCTGACGACGATCCTGATCCAGGAGCACCTGCTCCTTCCAGCAGCTTCGGCTGCTTTTCGAACGTTGTTCCTTTCGCTTGTTCGCTAACAGTTGCTTTCTCGATAGATCCTTGTCCAAGAACCTTAACTATAGCCTCAAGAACAAGAAGAAGGATCTTCGCATCCTTTTCCGTTTTCAGCTCTATTCCTTTGGCCGCCGCCAGGATGATCAGCTTATCTATGCTGCCTTGCATCTGCTCGATAATTATGTTAGATGCTTCTACATCTACTTGTTTAAAATGTCCCTTGAGAGTCACTTTGCTGCCGGACGGCAGTTCCGATGTAATCCGAACGTTCGTAACGCCACTTGTAGAAGACGACGTTGTTTCCTCTAAAATAACAGAAGAGTGAACTGTAATAATCCCAGTCGTTGTACTTCCTTCCAGTACGATCCTTACTGTGCCCGTATTTTTCTTAATGATCACTGCTGCCAACACGGAATCGCGAATATGAACGCTGTTTGCTCCGCCGCCGTTTAGCGTCGTTGCTCCCTTTACAGTTACCTGATCAAGCACTACATCGCCTTCGCCAATGCCTTCAGCCAGCAATAAATCACCTGTGATGGTCATATTGCGCAAAGTGACTCCCTTGGCTGTAATAGCTGCATTACCCGTAATGGTTTGCGCTTGATCAGCAGAGCCGTATTCACCAGCTTGATCGAAGCTTCGATCACTTAACTTGTTACCACCTGTCAATGCCAGCGCTCTGTCAAGGATAGTCACCGCTTCAGCGCGTGTCATCGAGCCCAGCGGTTTAAAGCTCCCATCCTCATAGCCACCCAGGATCTTGTGGTCAGCAAGCTGCTGTACCGCTGCTTTGCTCCATGCCGCGATCGATGCTGCATCGGTAAAGACTGGGGCAGCTTCCGCTTTCAGATCTGCATAACCTGCAAGAACTGGCGCTAGAATCCGCTCTAGCATAACGGCAGCTTCCTGCCTGCTAATCTCGTTATGTACGCGAACAGTTCCATCCTCATAACCGCTGAGGTATCCTTCCTTCACTGCAATGGACACCTCATCATACTGCCAGTCACTAGTAGATAAATCCGTAAACTGAATCTCCGCCTTCTCCTTAAATCCGAAGGAGCGGTTGATCAATGCAACCAGTTCCCCTCTGGCAATTTGACGGTCTGGAGCCACTTGGCCATTTCCATATCCTTGCAGCAATCCGGCTTCCAGCCACTTCTTTAACTGGACCTCAGCCCAATGGCCCCCAATATCGGAATCAGCCTTGACGTCCGCATCCGCTGCTGTCTGAACGTTAGGATCGGCTGCCGCGCTTCCAGCTGCCATTCCTAATGAAGAAAAAATCAAACAAAAGCTTAATAACAGCGCAAGAACTTTCGAAGACGTTTTACTAACCTTCATTTTTCAACCTCATTTCTTGTAGTTTTGCTTTAATTCGTAAGGCCTACTTCACCACTAGAAAACGCTTTCTTTTTTCTGTTACAGTCAGTAATAATTCCCCATAAGAAGTTGTATTCATGAAATCTGGAACTATTTAAATGGCGATTCCGCTCCTCCTCTCAACTAAAAAAAAGTAAATATTGCTGGACACCTGTAGAGTAACATGATAACTCCTAGGCGGTATATAGAGCATTTGATACTTGATAGACAAAAAGGAAACACACTTTTCTTGCTCAAAAAGAACAATTTAAGTATAGGAAACATAAATAGGCAGGACATTTGCCATACCTTTTCGTTTCACTCTCTCTTAATTGGGAGATGGTGACGATGAATGTATGATTAAGTCCTGCCCATATTTGGAATATCGTCAGAGTTTCAGTCTGCAGCACACAGACGAAACGTCTCGAATGACAAATGCTGGGGTACGCTGTCTCCTTTAAGGATTAAGCGAATCCCCCCATCCGGATGATCGGATGTCATGTAATCGGCTGCCTGCCAGTTTCCGTCATGCCCTAACTGCTCAAGGGAAACGATCTGGCGTTTACCCGGAAGCCAAAGGCTCACCTCGGAAAACTCTTCCATGCCGAAATAGCACAGCCCGAGAACGGCCTCTTGACCATGCTCCCACCACACTGGATATAATTCCAATATCCCATCTACCATCACCGGGAAATTGGAGCGCGTTACCCGCTTGATCAGCTTGTAAATCACATCCCAATTTCACCCATTCATTTAAGGTGACATTACGAAGCAGTTCTGCGATTTTATCGGATTCACCGATTTTTTTAGAAAGCAATTTTTCGGATTCGATACAGAACTGTTCCCACATAAGCGATAAACCAATGGAAGGTGGAATTGTTGGTTTGATTCGTTCGGCAAGCAACTGCTCGTACTCAGATTTCTTATCATCAATTAGAGGAGTATATGTATTGGATTGAACATTCTGAATATCATTCAACAATCTTGTTCTGTTATAGTTTGGTTCTCCAAACCTATCCAACTTGTATTTAATACCGTTTTCCCTACCCGTTGCCTTTTCAGCAAGTTGTCTATCCAAAGTGCTAGCTACTTGCTCATAAGCAGCTTTCACTTCCTCATACACCTTCGTATAAGTTTTCAAATGTGCATACAGCCCAGTTTCTTTGCCTTCTTCTTTTGAACCAACTTGACTTTCAAGTACAGCAATTTCCTTTTCTAGGGTATTGTTTTCATCACCAAGAATAGCAAATGGCTTTATTGTTTGATCCGAATTGCTAATAAAACTTAAATTGTCTTTTACAAAATCCTCATTAAAAACTCTTATTTTTTTATTGCATTCGGATAATTGGTTCTGATTGATGCTTGTACCATCATCAAAAATAACCGAAAAAATTGGATTTTCATATTTCTCTGAAATCTTACCCACTTCCAGTACTCGTAAAATACGAGATAGCGTTGTTTTAAAAGAGTAATTTCTTCCATACAAAACATTCACTTTTTCAAAAAGTATAGGTCGACCATCTGTATTCAAAACAGTCTTATCCCATTCAAAGTCCTTAAAAACGGCAAGATTGTTAATTGTTGAAATCTTCTTAATCATTGAAACCCTCCGGATTTCCCAAATAATAAAATATCCTAACCCTGAAAAATATTAATAAAATTATAAATTCAAGACCAATTTCCCAACATTTTTTTAAGCCGCGGGCTAGGAGAAGACTTGTGATAGCGGCGCAGCGTGAATATGGTGTTATACGAGCCATTCCGCGAAAACCTCTGACCTTAAAAATGCCCAAAAACCCTTATATATCAAGGGATTCCGGCGATTTCTGAGGAACACGAATATCCTTCAAATAACCCGGTTTTTCGTACAAGTTATACGAAAGTGTATAACTGATTGTTATACGAATCCCTCTCCCCTCCTTCGCATATCCGCTTTGGTTCGCATAACTCCATAGGGAGGAAATGCGAAGTGCCAAACAAGGAAAGCTTTAAATTAAACTCGGATTGGAACGATGCTGTACAGTTATTTCTTCAAGATTGCAAAGTCAGGAACTTCAGTAGGGAGAGCATTCGCCGTTATCACAAAGGCTTGGAAAAACTCCAACAGCATCTCAATAGTTTGGAACTGCAACTACGGGAACTCTCACCTGCCCTCTTCAAAAAGCAGGTGCTACCCAGCCTGCTTGACGAGGGTCTCGCTTTACGCACTCTTAATTGTAACCTGCACATCTATAAGTCCTTTGCTCAGCTTTTATGTGAAGAAGGATGAATTGCCGAGCCCTTTGGTGCAAATATTAAGCCATTTAAACTACAGCCGCCTTCTGCCCACACGTTTACCGACGAGCATCTATACCAGTTGTTTGCACTGCCTGACCGTACAACGTTTACCGGATTACGCAACTACGTGATGATGCTAACCCTTCTCGATACCGGTATACGATTGAAAGAATTGGCCAATCTTCAAGTCACAGATGTTTTACTGGATGAGGGTTCCCTGCGGATTAACCATGGGAAAGGAAGGAAGTCACGTTTGGTTCCGATTGAACGTATTGCCGCGGGAGAAATGGAGCATTATTTGCTGGAACGCGGCAATCTGGAGCATAATGCCCTTTGGGCCAATTTGGATAATAAGCCCTTTTTGCCTGGCGGCATTCGCACGATGATTGCCCGCTATTGCCAATCTGCCAAAATTAAAGGCATTCAATGCTCCTGCCATACGTTTCGACATACGTTTGCCAAAGAAATACTTGTTAAATGGCGGCGACGTCTTCACGCTCAAGAGCATAATGGGGCACGCGCAAATCGAGACGACTGAAATGTATGTCGAATTATTTGCCAGCGACTTGCAAGCCCAGCATGAGAAGTTCAATCCTATCGAACATTTAGCCGAAGCTCTTCACCTGCTGACAGAAAGTGAGGTGAATGGCAAATGAATGTTCGTCGCCGACAGAACAAACTGGAACACGCAGAGAATCCAAGCAAGGCCAAACAGCAACTCAGTTTTGAAGATCTGCTACATTCTTTTATTCTCGATTGCAAGGCCAAAAACCTTTCACCGCTAACACTTCGTTTCTATCAGGATAGCGCCAAGCAGATGAAAGAAGCCTTTCTGGCGCAGCAAGTGACGTTTGATATCTATACGGTATCGATCCGCGAAATCAAGAATCATTTTATTGCCTATCTATTTGACCAACGCAGGTCGGACAATACGGTTAACGGACGAATCAAAGCCATAAAGCAGTTCTTCAAGTACTTATTTGAAGAAGGCTGGCTGACAGAGAACATCGTAAATGATCTCCATTTGTGGTCAAGGCCAAGAAGCTGATGATTCAAACGTTTACGAAAGAACAAGTGGTCTCCATCTTCGAGCAACCGGATAAAGAGACATTTACTGGATACCGGGATTTTACAATGATGATGGTGCTACTTGAAAGGGGGATGCGAATCAGTGAGCTATGCAATTTGAAGACAGGTGACATCTTCTTCAAAGAGTCGGAGATTCGAATTACAAATGGAAAAGGCGGACGGGCACGTAGAGTACCGTTTCAACAAACCTGCGGGAAAATCATTCGCAAATACTTGGACATACGAGGTGACCTGGAGACTGATGCCATGTTTGTCAACATTGATAGCGATAAAATCAGTACACGAGCCTTGCAAGACAAAATGCAGGTCTACGGTTGTGCGGCGGACATTACCGGTGTCAGAGTCTCCCCGCACACGTTCCGGCATACAATGGCCAAGTTCTATATTCTAAACGGCGATGACCCATTTACTCTTAGACGTATCTTAGGGCACGCATCGCTTAAAATGGTGGATTATTATGTGGAAATATTTAGCAGCGACATTAAGCAGCAGCACAAGAAGTTTAGCCCTGTTGAGAATATGAAACGAATCTTATGAACGCTCAAAGAGAAGGCATACGTCGCCTGCTCTCTGAAGAAGCAATTCGTTTCAACTACACTTATAATGCGTGGTTCGTGAGCATACCCGTTGAGAAAAGGCAGACGATCATTCCCGGCGTATGTAGCGCCGGGGATGCCGCTATTGCTTCTTATTATGAACATTATCATAAGCTTCTATCCACTTGAAAAACGGGGAGGGCAATGGGAATTCTTGGTTTTGCCGCGATAAGAAACACGCTCTGAAATCACCAAAGGTCTGCCTCCGAAATTACATTCGCGTCACTGGCGATTCACGAGTTCCTTTCCTATTTACCAGCCATATTCCCGCGAGTACGAATAGCATTCCTACCAACGTCATCCATTCCAAAGCTTCATTTAAAAATAGACAACCTGAAATAACACCCACAATAGGAACCATAAGTAATGAAATCGACGCTTTACTTGCTTCTACATGACTTAAAACATGATTCCATAGCATAAATGCGAAAGCAGAGGCAACAACCCCTGCAAACAAGATATAAACAACTGGCATAACTCCCCACTGCATTTCCCCGCTTTCAAAGAAAAAAGACACCATCAATAATCCTACAGCTCCAATAACCATCTGCCAGGTCGTATAGCTCAGGGTATCGCTGTTCTTTAGCTTCACTTTAAAAAGCACGTTTGCGGCCGCCCAAGAAATCGCAGAACTTAATGCCAGTAGTATCGCCCATGAGGAACCTTCCAGCCCAATATTCATAGACATGCATAGCCCCAATAGACCCAGTCCAATGCCAAGCATTTTTTTAAGCGTTAGTTGCTCTCCAGGAATCCATTTATGAGCCATGATAGATAGAAATAGCGGCATGCTGTATGTCAGCATGGAAGTAAGTCCGGCACTGATGTAATTAAGTGAAATTTGAATTGCAATGTTGAAATAAGTGGTTTGCAGCAAACCACAGAGGACATACCACTTCCATTCTGATTTATTTGGCATTGGAATTTTCAATGCAGCACACACTCCAAGAAGAACAACAGCTCCTGTTAAAAAACGTAATGCTGCGAACATGACCGGCGGGACCACACCATTTCCTAATTTCATAATTATAAAATTAAATCCCCACACTAAACATAATATCGTCATCAAAGCTTTCATGCCAAACAACCTTCTCCCTAGTGATTGCATGCTTCACTAAACATGTCCTTGTTAACGACACTTTACAACGAAACCAAAATACTGTCTAATATATAAATAACAACTTATTAAGTCGCAAATCATATCAATCAGAGGAGGTTTTAGGATTGGAGCTGCGCCAGATTGAATATTTTATTGCCGTCGCGGAGGAACTGCACTTTGGTCGTGCAGCAAAGCGACTGCAAATGACACAACCCCCACTAAGCCAACAGATTCTGCAACTTGAAAACGATCTTGGCGTGACGTTATTTGAGCGCACGAGACGGCATGTGGAGTTAACAAATGCGGGGAAGGTCTTCTTGCAGGAATCCAGACAAATTCTCATCCAATTGGAACGGGCAAAGACGGTAGCGCAAAGGGCTCAGAAGGGAATGCTTGGTCGGCTGGCCTTGGGCTTTGTAGGATCAGCCACATTCGATATCCTTCCAAACATTGTTCGAGCATTTCAGGATCAGTATCCATCCGTAGATTTGATTCTGCACGAAATGCCCACCCCCATGCAAATCGAGGCATTTCATAGAAAACACATTGACATTGGCTTTGTAAGAACACCTGTCGACGATCGGCTCCTCACCCTTCTGCCTGTTCATCAAGAGACATGTGTCGCAGTAGTTCCAAATCGTCACCAGTTGGCGCAACACCGTTCCCTGTCCATGGAAGATCTGAGTGGGGAGCCATTTATTTTGGTAGAGAGAGAAGTTTGGCCAAGTTGGTATGACGACATTGTTTCAAAATGTCGTGAAGCCGGTTTTAGCCCAAACATACGTCAAAACGTAAAAGAAATACAAACCGTAGTTGGCTTGGTCGCCGCGGGACTCGGGATAAGTATCGTGCCAAGCTCCACATCCAATTTACATGCTCGTGATGTTACGTTCATGAACATCAGGGGGAGCGCACCGCAAATAACTATGAGCCTTGCCTGGCGGACCGATAACAACTCTCCTCTCATCCAACACTTTCTGGAGACAGCAGTACAACTGACAAAATCTTGCGATTAACCCGTAACTAATCCTTACTCATTGCGGCCAAGTCAGTTTGAAAATCACTTCCCTCCAATCATCAGCAAGTAAGTCCTTGTAACTTCCCATTCATTTTGAAAGTGATTTCGGACCCTATAACAATTAAAGCCAGTCACCACTAAAACCTCGGTAACTGGCTATTCCACAGCATTTAATTCTTTTGTAGGCACTCATAAACGGTTAATTTCACCCGTAATAATGTTCACTTAAGGGTACCGTAAAACAACAAATTCTTATTTCTAGGAGGGATATCTCGTACACCATTGAGTAGTATTCAAGTTCGTGCATAACCAATAAACTGGACACCTTCAATCGCAAACCCTTTCAGAAAAAGCCGGGCAGCAGGCATAGTGCGTTTCTTAACGAGGAAAAGCACACCCTGCAGCCGCTGCCCCTTACTGCGTACGAATGCGCCACCTGAAAGAAAGTTGCCACTGTACAGTTTAATTATCACATAGCTGTAGACAATATGCATTACAGCGTTCCCTATGAATATATCAAACACAAGGTAGATGTCCGAATTACGAGAGGCGTCATCGAAGTATTCTACAACCATCATCGCATTTGCTCGCACCCCCGGCTCTATGGGCAGCCTGGGCAGTATCACACTGTGTCCGATCACATGCCGGAAAAGCACAAACAATTTGTAGAATGGAATGCAGAACGCTTTGTATCGTGGGCTAAGCAAGTAGGCCCCCATGCAAGCGCCGCAATTCAGGCTATTCTTGCAGGCCATCGTGTGGAGCAACAAGGATTTAAAGCATGCATGGGCGTACTAAAATTAGCAGACCGGTACTCACTGGTTCGGCTCGAATCCGCTTGTGCATGGGCTCTTAGCTATACGCCGAGTCCAAGCTACAAACAAATCAGTACCATACTCAAATCAGGCCAAGACACACTTGAGGAAGCCGCAACAATCGAACAACCAGGTCCTCCATCCGTTAGTCCGCACGGCTTCACTCGCGGCTCAACCTACTATGGGAGGAAATCATAAATGCTAACCAACACTACCATGGCAGATTCCTTGCGTGAACAGATGCAAAATCCCTCGTACTCCAGTTTGTCGTTTGAGGAGCGCTTCGGTCTGGTAGTAGATGCGGAGTGGGCAAGGCGTAAGTCGAATCAATTAAGTAGACTTATTAAGAAAGCAACACTTCGTTTTCCAAACGCTTGCGTAGAGGACATTGAGTATCATACTGACCGACGTTTAGAGCAATCCCAAATCCTAAGGCTCGCTACGGGTAATTACATTCATGAAAAGTTAAATGTCATTCTCATGGGGGCATCAGGCGCGGGTAAAACTTTTATCGGCTGTGCGCTTGGAAACGGCGCCTGCCGCCATCTCTATGCAACCAAGTACATTCGCTTACCGGAGCTATTAACCGACCTGGCCATAGCCCGAGGAGAAGGGAATTACAAAAAAGTTATCGCCAACTACAAGAAAGTGAGTCTTCTCATCATTGATGAATGGCTTCTGGTTCCTCTGACCCTAACGGAGTCACGAGATCTGCTGGAAATCATTGAGGCTCGGCATCAGAATGCTTCAACGATTTTCATCTCTCAATTTGCTCCCGAAGGATGGCACGATAAAATCGGAGAACACACCATGGCAGACGCTATCTTAGACCGTATCGTTCATAATTCCTATCACATGCTCATCGACGGCGAAGATTCGATGAGAAAACGAAAAGCACAGTTGATTTAAACCCAAGCATTACCAATGAGGGCCATCTATTCGCGGTGGCTCTCACCTCCGAGAGGGTGGCTCTATTTCATTAACAACGTGGCTCTCACTCATTAACCCAGCGGCTCTGCCGCACCGAAATATTCACCAAGGCGCTTTTTTCTTTTTTTTCTACGACTGCATAATTAATTAACTAAATAACTAACTAACTAACTAATGAGTTCCATTTCTGCTCTAAGTCGTTGAGGTAGTCTTCCGTATTTCAATTAAATTTCTTTCGTAATATGACGCCGGTTAATCGCTGGTCCCACAGTGCCTTACGGGATTTATAGCGACTAAATGAAACGGAGCACAGGCGTGAAATGACATGTTCTTGGCGAAGTGCATCATTCACTAATACGATCATTTCACCATTGCGTATGATGTAGCTGTTCCAGCTACGAAGTCCTGTAATACGACGGTGACTAGCCTTCGTCTTTCGAAAAAATCGCTCTAAGTCGTTGTTCGTTCTTGGAATGTAATAATGGTCATAACACGTGAATAGACCCTTCCAAAATCCTCTGGAAAAGTTAAGTAAATTGTTAACCAAGAGCTCGTCACTTTGAAGCGTGTAGGTTTGTTTCACCCAACCCAGTAGTATTGACATTTCCCATTCAACTGTCTCACTACTTTTGTCTTCACCGGGGGTAAGGATGGTAGCGATTTGCTTCAACAGTTTCACTAGCCGCGAAACCGCCGTATACAAAGGTTCCATCCCACCCAGCTGGTTTTTCGTCCCGAAACACAGATGTCAGATCTATTGCCGCATCGTCCCAGAAAAACGGAAAGGGCATCATTTTCTTAACATTCACTTTTACTTCCCCCTCTAGTAATTAAACACTATCGTTTTGGAAATTCCATTTCCTATTATCATAGAAAATTGAATTTCTCTTTCACTAAACATTCGTTTTATTTACGTTTTAATTACTTTTATATTTTATATAATTTTCATTTAGTTGTCAAAGTATTTTTTAGCAATCTTTCCCACACTCTATTCGGTTTGGCCGGAAATAAAAATGGTATTATTCAAACTCACTTCTTAGAACTTTGCTGCAAAAGCAAAAGACTGGCCACTCCCGTATCAGTAACGGAAAAAGACCAATCTTCACAGCAGCTAGCAGTGTTCATTCGCGAGCTACTTCTTTTTATCCATTTGACGGATCGTGTTCTTCGAATACTTTCTCCAGTGACTCCTTATCATTTGTCAAGCTGTAGCATTCCATTCCAATTAAAACATCATAAAGGTACATCGTCCTTTGAATATGCTGAAAGGACAGCGACAAAGGACCCAGCCTAGGCCGAGCCCTCACAATACTATTGATCATCTCAACCGGAGATTTAATCACACTTGTTAATTCTCAAACAAATACAACTTGGAGGCCTCATCTTTACAAACATAGCTGAAATCAGATGTTTTTCCGATCAGCAGCAGCTTCATTACGATCGTATTGATACCAGACTTAAGCTTAATAAAAGTTTCATCGTTTTAGGCAACCATATCGCGGAGCTTCTTCCTTCCAGCGCTAATTTACCAGTGATCCAAATTTTGTAGAGTCCCTCGGTTCCAATAAACAGCTCAACATTTTCCCTATCCTCTGGATACGATTTCATGGACCAGGTAGATGCAGCTTGGTCCTGCATAATGAACAAACGTATGGGGGGGGTGATTAAGTCTTCATGAATATTCACATACTCGCCTTCCAATTCGTTCAAATCTGCAAACGATTTATTCGATACACTTGTAGTCTCTTCGTAACCAATACTAGAAAGTTGTCCATGGTAACTTACATTTAGCTCTAATTGCTCGATCGGGACTGGCAGGGACAGGGAAGGATTAACATCTGCTGGCAGATCAGTAAATCTCCCCGAGAAGTTAATTGTAATTTTGTCCAAGTCATCTTTTCTCCCATTCGCTATCTGATTACGTAGGCATCAACCCAGACTCGTCCTCATCAAATAGCCCATTCAATAAAATAGAACCTTTTTCGATTAATATCGATTCACATTGTGGATCAAAGGCGGCTGGCATAGCATATCCTCGATGTGAAACGTTTGGTTCATATCCACCGTGAGGATATTCTTGGGCAGTAGGGAAGTACCCGAGTATACCGTTAGAATAACCACAATATAATGTCAGTTTCGCTTTTGAATGTGCTTTTACTGCTAATCCTATCTCGTTGAAGATTCCTCCAGGAGCGGCACAAATCCCGAGATTTCCGATTCTTATGGATTGCAAAGGCGCATCCACGTATGGTTTTAAGGAACCTTCGTCCATTCTTTTCAATATGGCCTTCGCCCAATCGATGTGGTACTTGATTGTATTTGTGGAATTACGAGCATACGGGTTTTCTTTCAACAAAGTCATTTCCTGCTCGCGTCGTTCAACTTCTGCTTCCAATTCATTACGGGTGGGCAGAGATCGAAATGGAAAGCGGACCCATTCTTCTTTTGCGGAAATCATGGGCTGCGATTGTGAGAAAGTAGTTTCCATTGGTTTTCTGCGATATACTGAAATAGGCGTTGTCGATGCGAAATCGTGTTTTTCAATCACTATTTCTGGCTCGATCGGGTTAATTATGGACTCTATTGCCTTTATCGCTAATTTTGTTCCAAATTCCACTTCCAAACCCTTTGTTTCGCTAAACCCTTCCAATGGCAGAATATTGCCGGCAGCCCCTTGCAGGAACAAACACTCTCCGCCCAGTACCTTTTTTACCATTTTTCTAAGCGGTCCAACAAAATCGGAGGAATATTCGGATATTTCTTTGCCCAATACAACAGGATGGCATGCAAAATTCACAAGTGTCGCAATGACCGATTGATCCTTTCGTCTAAAGCAAACTGTTTGGACGCTGCGATCGCAAGCATCCTCTGGATTCCAGCCGAGAATGGTACTGCCATCGATCGTCCGCTCCCTGCGATTTACAGAAATTCCTTCCACTTCAGAAATGCCTAATCCCATTTCAGCCGCTTCCAAATTGGATACGGTCAGTTCCACCGCTGAAGCCACCATCAATACTACATAGTCAGCAAACAAATGCTCCTCCTTCGTATAGCCGGAGTGTTGTCCACCCAGCTTAACGTCAGCGGGAAAACCAGGCAAACCATGACTGTGATGAAATTAATCAATACTGCCTGCTTTGGACAGGAAGTAATATTCGAAATCTTCATTCTGATTTCTTCCGCTTTCTCAAGAGGACAGACCACCATATCAATCGAAACGATAACAACGCGCTGATTCTCGCTATCTACAACAATGGCGCCAACTTCCATAGGTTCCCCATAGCACTTGCCTGCTATCATTCGATTGACGAATCCCAACATATCGATTCCCAAAGGTGGATTAATCGGAAGAACCGCCGCACCTACCCGCAAATTTGTTTTACTCATATGTCGCTTCTCCTCTTATCCTTCAATGATGGCTTGCGCCTCAATCTCAATTAATAGGCGAAAATCCATGAGCGCCGAGACCTCCACCATGGAGGTAACCGGAATAATTTCACTAAAATATAGACTATGGGCTTTCGCTACTTCTTCCCACTTCGTTATGTCCGTGACATATATTCTCGTGCGAATGACATCCTTGATATTGCCGCCGACTTGCTCTATCGCCTTTTCAATAATTTGTAGGATACATAAGGTTTGTTGATAAATATCCCCTTCCCCTACGACTTCCCCATCTTTCATCGCTGTCGTCCCAGACACTTCTACTATATTTCCGACCCGTATCGCTCTACAATATCCAAAAAGCGATTCCCATGGTGCTCCTGATGTTACTTTCCTTCGCTCCAACATCGTTGTCAGCTCTCCTCTCCTCTCTTGTTTTCCTTGCTTTACTCCAAATAACCCAGCGGATAAATCGGACACTTAACCTGCTGGCATGGAAGTTCACGCAAATTAGAACCACAGCATCCCGGAGTATCGAAAAGGGGGCAACTAGGTGAGAACGGAGTTATTGGCTTCGTTCATGAAACAAACACTCTTGCCGCTCAAAATATGAAGAGCGGGACGGCAACGGAACTGAAAACGCTTATTGACCCCATCATAGAACTTGGCTACCCGATCGTCGGTATTGTCAGCGATGGTCAGCAGTCGATTCGTCTAGCGTTTGAAACCTTGTTGCCGGATGTGCCTTACCAATACTGTCAATATCACTATTTAAAAGACATCGCCAAACCGGTCGTGGATGCGGACCGCAAACTGAAGATGGAACTTAAAAAAAGTATACGCGGCATCCGAGACATCGAAAGGAAAATCGAACAGGCGCAGACACAAGCAGCCGAAACCGAGCATACGAAATCGGAGCAACCAAATCCAGAAACAACGGGAGAAGAATCACTGGAGGTCACCGAAGCACAAATTGCCAAGGGGTATGTGGCAGCGGTCCGCGCTTTGCTTTTAGAAGATGGAGATCCGCCACTCGAACTGCCTGGGATGCTCATCTATGAACGTGCGCGAGCGATTCAAGCATCGTTACAACGATGCTTGGATAAAAAAAGAGCCCAGCCTACTTCATAACGTTTTCAGAATATTCAGTAAAGTTGACGAGATGCAGCCCGTTTATGAATCCGTAGCGCGACTGATGAAGCCGATCGATCATATTGCTGCACTACTGGCACCGGATGTGGATAAGAGTAACGAAACCGTCGAATGGGAAATGACGGCGTTATTGACGTGGGTGAAACAGACCTACACAGAAGAAAGCGACGAGCTCATGGTCGACAATTTGTCCCGCTACTCCAAAGGGTTTTGGAGGGGACTATTCACCTGCTACGATCATTACTACATACCACGAACCAATAACGACTTAGAGCAATTTTTCCGACAGATATAAGCTTGTCATCGTCGGATTACGGGCCTGCGCAACTGGAACACCTATATCATCCGCAATGGAGAGATGATCGTATTAGTGGACGATGCGCTTCGCCAAGAGCATGTGATCTCACGTCTACGTTCAGTTTCCTTTGACGCCTACAAAGCACGGAAAGAGCAATGGGATCATCGGCTATCCAGCGTCATCCAACGAAAACAATTTAACCGCGATCCCGATGCGTACCTAAGTGCTTTGGAACAAAGGTGGGAATTTTTGATATGTTAGTTAATTATGCTGTAGTAGAAAAAAAAAACGACTTCCAATTCCAATTAGGAATTGAAAATCATCCTTTTCGACTGTATTTAAATAGGTTGAGGCAAGGACTATTACGTCACTTAATTCGATAGCTTATACAAAGCAACATCATCGATATATATTTGTTCGCCAGGCTTAAAACCCCAAATCGTGAAGGCCAATCTTAAATTTTGGCTCATGGCTCCGTTATAAGCTGGAATCTCAAAAGTATGCTCGAACTTTTCCCATCGACCTTTATTAGATGTAATCTCAGCAGGGGGAGCTATAGAACCTCCAATATTGACCCCCCAGTCTGCGTCCATGACATAATTGATAATCTCAATCTTTCCTTCAGCACTGGACTCCAAAGGTACGTAATAATAAAAGACTTCTTTATACATCCCAGGTGTAAGTGTTATATCCTGAAAGGGTCCTCCGCCATTATCAACTCCGGTATTCAAAATGCTATAGCCCCCTGTGCGCGCAATTGCTGAGGTCCGTTCAATGGTTTGAATGCTGGGGTCTACAACCCACTGTAACCAAGACGAGAACTGCACCTCATTTCCGGATTCAAATGACGAATTCTTTACCAGATTTTCTACAAGTCTGTAACTTGCATCTCCTGGATGATTGGGATCCGCAGTTGCCTCATACTGGTTTTCCATATCAATAACTGCAGTCTCCGTTCCACTGGTCCAAATGGCGACGTTCTCGCTATGTGTACTGCGTCCCTTCACGGTAAGCTCCGACTTGTTTGTTACGCCTGAGCCTCGTGATACTTCGATTCCACCCCAAGCATTATTTATCGTCGTGATGGCATCAGCGGTTACTTCCGACCCATTGATAAGCAATCCGCCTTTATTTGCCCCTTCCACCGATACATTTTTCAGCGTGCCGGATGCCGTTCTGTACTGGATCGCATATCCCAATGAACCTTGTATTTTCAAGTTGCTAATATTCACTGCTGCATTCACAATCTCTATCCCATTTGTGCTTCCCCCGGTTCCACTGGAAGTATGGCCCTTGATCGTTTTGTTATTGCCTTCCACGTTGACATCTCTGTTGATTTGCAGCGTCTCGGTTAGCGTGATGTCTTCTGTAATTACAATTAGCGGAATTGTACTGTCGGCTACCGCAGCCTTGAGCTCAGCTTCGTTAGAGACGTAACTATTTAAATTCTCAAGTTTATACAAAGCGACGTCATCAATATAAAGCTGTTCGCCAGGCTTAAGTCCTGAAATGCTGATGGCCATTCGCAGATTTCGGCTTATGATTCCGTTGTACTCGGGTTTGATTTCGAAAATATGCTCGAACTTCTCCCAGCGGCCTTTGATTAAACCAAACTCGGCAGGTGGAGAGATCGAACCCCCGATATTTGTCCCCCAGTCCGGATCCATGACATAGTTGATAATTTCGATTTTCCCTTCGGCACTGGACTCCAACGGTACATAATAATACAAAACTTCTTTGTACCTCCCAGGTGTAAGTGTTATATCCTGAAATGGCCCTCCGCCTGCATCCACTCCAGTGTGCACAATGCTGTGGTCTCCTGTGCGCGCAACGGTCGATGTCCGTTCGATGGTTTGAATGCTCGGGTCTACAACCCACTGCATCCAAGACGAGAACTGCGTTTCATTTCCGGATTCAAATGACGGATTCTGCACCAGATTTTTCGCATCGACGAGATATATGGGGTTAAAATGCTCTGCTCTCCAGGGTGCTCCACCGCCCCAGCCCAAGTACACTTGGTGACCGTGATAATTCCTGAAGAAAAGCCCCATTAAGGTCTTAGTCACATTCGGATCAACGCCAATGTCCGAGAATGGAATGACTTGAATCAAATTCCAACGGTCGTTTTCGATTCGAGTGCTGGACTCCCATACTGTGTTTGGATCGTTTACCGGACCCGCAAGTGGTTGTTTCTGATAGATTAAATTGATTGCATTCGGATTTGTCATGAAGCCGGTAAAAGCTCCTTTTGGATCTCCGGTTACAAACGTTTCATTCGCATCATCCCCTCCGCTTCTCCACCATCCATTCGTCGTATCCTCACTCACAACCATCTTAGACATGTCACTGTCAAAGTTTTCATAGCCGACATAGAGGTTATCGTCATCCCACAATAAGTATACCTTCGTTTCTGTCGGTGGTTCTTTTTTCGAATTTATCACCAGGAAATCGGAGAACGGCGCCGCTTCCACCCAAGGCCCCATGCTGAAATCGAGAGAATTTAATATTTCAGTTTTGCTGGCAGTCGTTTTAACAGCAGTTGCAGAAAAATCTACGAGACCAATTTCTGCTATAAGCTCGTTCAGAAGGATCCCAACCATCCCGTTCGCCGGCTCGGTCTCCACATACTTTTTCAAAATAGAAATATATTTAACCTGTACGCCGTCCCAAACTCCATAACCTAGATAGTCTGATATTTCCAGAATCGGATCACCCTTAAATTGATTCCTTAATTCGACCCGTTTCTTGGCCATTACCCTACTTTCCTTGATGAAATCAAGCATCTTCAACGCTTCCTGTTCATTGGAAGGAATGGCTGTATCTTCGACACGCGGGTAGGAAAGGGCTGAAGCTTCATAATATTCGAATGTGCGCAGGAGCAGCGCGGCACGTTTCTTTTGTTCAACAGTTTGCGCTTTAGCAACTACCTCTTCCAAAAGCAGCCGGCTGGCAGCCATATCTTCTGCGGTAACAGCTTCAAAGTAACTATAATCGTAAAAAATCATAAAATTAGAACGGGGAGCGCTGTTCGCCCAGGTTTTGAACCATTTGGTATCCAGTATACGTGTGGTCCAGAACTCCTCCCATTGACTATAATATTGTGCTAAAAATGGCGCGGCTTCCGTACCAACGGCCCGTTCGTACCATTCATTCAAAAGCTCATCGGTATCTAGATTTGGATTCCACTGGAGCTTAGCTGAAACCCACGGCTTCGGACCTTCACCAAAGTTCGGAAACAATTCCGCAACATGACCGATTACGCCTAGCTCCTGGGCATATTTGTAGACTTCATCCATCTTATGCATATAGACGCGTGGTAAATTATATAGCGATCCGAAGAAATATTCGTAAAATCCTAGATTTGTAGCTGCCTCATTCCAGTTTTCTGCATGCTGTTTTCCGGCCTCTTCCATTGATGGATCACTCCAGGACATGCGGTCATCCGTAATATAAGGAACGACATGGGAATTAAGTTTCACCGTTGTTGGGGGATCAAATACATTCCAATAGGCCAGCAGCCCAAAATATTTGTCCTTGTATTTTTCATTCTCCAATACACCCTCAACTACTTTATTGACCCAGGGATAGTAGATATCTGACATATCGACAGCGCCTACTGAATTCATTTTTCCCGGGTAATCAGGATGATTGGGATCCGTTTCACAAAATATTTTACTATCATTAATGCCTAAGGAGTAGGACATTTCATCCGGATGCTCTTCAAAATAATCCATAATACGCTGAATTGCCGCTTCTGCTGTTTGGTCATTAAAGCATGGCTGCCATTCGTATGCATGTGTTGGTACGACCCCTCCCGGATAATATTCCGGATGATCCGTAAATACTTTCGGATCGAACAATGTGTTCATATTGTGGTGGAATTTGAGATTATCATGCATGCGATTGCGACGTGCCCACTCTGCATTATTCAATAAACCCAACTCTGCCTCCGTACCAAAAAAATGACGGGAAATTGTTGCGGGTTTCTCAACTGCAGTTTCAGGTGAAATGGCAATCGTTTGCTGCTGAGGCACATCCTCGCCGTCTAGTCCGGGCATCAGCCAGATGACTCCAACGTATCGTTCAAGAAACGCGTAGACACCGAATTCCGTTCCCCATGGTGTGGGTCCAATAATTGTGATCGTATTGTTCTCTTGCGCATCGATAATAAATCCATCACTGTACATATCCTGCAATAATGTCTGATGATTGGCCTCATCTTCCGCCTGGCTGACACCGATGAAAATGTTCGTATATTCCATATTCGACGGTTCGATTCCAACCAATTGTTCCATGGTTTTGATCTCCAGCTCGGCTCCTGTTGATTTCTTCACATACGCCTTTAACGTATCTGCCGCTTTACGTATTTGCTG
Source organism: Paenibacillus eucommiae (assembly GCF_017874215.1). Classification (GTDB taxonomy): domain Bacteria; phylum Bacillota; class Bacilli; order Paenibacillales; family NBRC-103111; genus Paenibacillus_AI; species Paenibacillus_AI eucommiae. The sequence continues at coordinate 122,884 of NZ_JAGGLB010000021.1, read as the reverse complement.
GCTGGCATCTGCTGCAACAATAATCTGTGCACGAGCCACTCCATTTTCGACTACCTTGATCTTATTAGGGCCAACTACAGGCTCCGCTGGTACAATAAACGCCGCCGCTTCTACTGCTGCTGCTTGTTTATAACTCACTCGATAAACAACAGATTGCTCGATTTCTCCCTCCGAAACGGTCGGCACCGTTAATGTGGCAGTCTTGGTTGCTGAATCCCAGGCAGTAAGATTTGCTGCTAAAGCTATTGGTGCGTTATCATTAATCATTTGCTCAACCGTAAAATCAGCACTCGTTGGTGCTTCATACGTACTCATTGAAACGCTGATGGATCCATTCTCCGCTGATACGGATACAATCTCGATTACCTCAACAATTTCCTCGTCTGGCACAATAAATGCCTCGGATTCAATCGCTGTTCCATTTTTATAACTCACTCGATAAACAACAGATTGGTCGATTTCTCCCTCCGAAACGATCGGAACCGTTAACGTGGCAGTCTTCGTTGTTGAATCCCAGGCAGCAAGAGTTGCTGCTACAACTGTAGGTGCATTACTATTAATTATTTGCTCAACCATAAAATCTGCACTCGTTGGTGCTTCATGCGCACTCATTGTAACGCTGATGGATCCATTAACCGCTGATACGGATACAATCTCGACTACCTCAACAATTTCCTCGCCTGGCACAATAAATGCCTCTGATTCAATCGCTGTTCCATTTTTATAACTCACTCGATAAACAACAGATTGGTCGATTTCTCCCTCTGAAACGATCGGTACCGTTAGCGTGGCTGTCTTCGTTGCTGAATCCCAGGCAGCAAGAGTTGCTGCTACAGCTATTGGCGCGTTATTATTAATTATTTGCCCAACCACAAAATCAGCATTCGTTGGTGCTTCATACGTATTCATTGTAACGCTGATGGATCCATTCTCTGCTGATACGAATACAATGTAATCGTCGTCATCTCCACTATTTTCTTGACCGCCACCGCCGCCTGTTCCAACCCAGCCTCCTTGATACACAACTCCAGGTCCTTCCAGCAGAAGCGGTTGCTTCTCAAACGTTGTTCCCTTAGCTTTCTCGCTTAGGTTTACCTTGTCAATTTTTCCTTGACCCAAAACCTTGATAATTGCATCCAGGATCAGCGAAAGAATATGAGCATCCTTACCTACAGTTATGCTTGTATCCGTCGCACCTTCAGTAACTGTTAAGTTCTTTATAACACCTTTGGAAAATTCGATAACAATCCCTTTTGCAGCGACAAGGACATCATCGATATAGCCACCAATCAGCGTTATCTTTGAACCTTTAGGAAGCTCCTTACTCAGCTTCAACAACTTAATTCCGGCCGTGTCCGCCACATTCAGCTGCTCCAAATTTACAGGAGTCTCCACAATCAGTTCGGCTATTGTCCCCTCATCCTTCAAAACAATTCTTACTGTTCCAACTGGTTTATTTACAATTACTTTGCCTAGAACACTATTTTCAACATGTATACTATTCATGCCTCCGCCATTTACGCTTGTCGTTCCTACAACCGTTACGTTCTGCAGGAACACATCTCCCTCCTTAATGCCTTCAGCTAATAACAAATTACCCGTGATTTTCATATTCTGCAAAGTCACTCCGGAAGCGCTTACAACGACATTGTTATGAATCGTTTGAATACCTTCATCCGGACCATAAGTACCCGCCTTCTTGTACTCAAACGCTGTTTTTGATTGGAGAGCACGCTCCAGAATAACAACAACCTCAGCACGCGTAATGGCGTTTACTGGTTTGAAGCTTCCATCCTCATAACCTTCCATTAATTTAGCCAACGCTACAGCTGCAATAGCCCCTCTGCTCCACTGCGGAATTTGCTTCGTATCTGTAAAAACATTCGCAGCTGAACCTTCTTCAGTTACCTCCAATCCCAGTAAACGTGTGATGATTACAGCCGCTTCTTGTCTGCTTACGGGCTGCTTGGCACCGATTGTGCCATCGGCATATCCCTCGACATACCCTACCTTTACCGCCTTCCCCACATCTTCATATTCCCAGTCGGAGACTGAGAGATCCGAGAAAAGGATAGGTGATTGTTCGCTAAATCCAAAGGAGCGATTGATGAGCGCGATAATCTCCCCTCGATTGACCGTACGATCCGGTCTAAAAGTCCCGTCTGAATAACCCTGGATTAGACCCGATGATGTCCATTTTTTCAATGATTGCTCCGCCCAATGGCCTTCCACATCTTTGAATTGATTTTGGGATAAAGCAGCACTGTCAACCGGATCCGCCTCTGCACTCCAAACCGTAGTGATTACTGAACCGAATGAAGAATAAATAAGACAAATCATTAAAAAAAGGTTGAATATTCTTTTGACTCGCTTCTTCGAAACCATGGTATTCCTCCTCATTTTTCAATTCATATGATTGATTCCTAAAAAAGTGCTGTAAAACCAATTACCAGTACTATTTCTAAATACCTAATCATTTTATTATTTGAAAATAATCCCTCCTTTACAGTGTATTTAACAAATTAACTTTTAATTCGCTATATTATATATAATATAGTAAACATCATATTTAATTAAATTATAGTTCAACGTCCTCCTTAATTCGCGGTCGATCAGGACAATTGCATTTGCGATTAGGACCATTTGAAGATGAGCGACCGTGTTAAGAGGTAATTTTTTTGCCAATAAGAATAAGAACCAAGAGTTTGAATTTCAAATTAAAAAGGCAGGACATTTGCCATACCTCTTCGTTCCAATCTCTCTTAGATAGGAGACGGTGACGATGAAAGTATGATTAAGTCCTGCCAATGAGGTTTATAAAAATGTTAATTTTGCAAAATCAGCTCGACATCATCCAAATAGATTCTTTCGCCAATCTGGAAATTTTCCATAAGCAGGATAACCCGCCCTGCCGCCGTTAGTTTGCCGTCATATTGTGCAGCTACGTTGAACGTGAAGGAGGCTGTCCGCCATTTGCCACCCGATGCCCCTCCAGGAACGGCCGTCTCTGTCACAGTTGCCGGAATAGTGGCAATCTGGGCGCCAGTGGCATCTTTGGCAATCAAAATGAATTTCAGTGTTCCTTCTGTCTGCGCCTCAGTCAGGTAGTGGAATACCCCGACATACTCACCCGGCTGCAAGGCTGCCATATCTTGAACAGGACCTCCGCCTCCCGCCAGGTTTTGCCCTTCGGAAAAGCCATTAACGGTCAGTGCTTTTTGTCCGCTGCGCTTAACCGTACTCGAAGGCTCGAAACCTTCACCTAGAAACCACCAGCCGTCCGTATCTGCACCGGTCCACTGCTCAAAGGAGGAATTAGTCATCACGGATGTATATCCTGCCTGCCGCGATATGAGGACGGCATTCGTAGGAATGATGTCCTCACTGCCGTAAGCAATTTCGTAGACAACATGCTGCTCCCATGGAAGTGGAGCAATATTCGGAACCGTAAGCGTTGCAGTTAAAGTCTCAGCATGCCATTGCACCTCTGTTGGAGTGACTGCATCGCCGCTATCTCCCCGCTTTATCGTAAAATCAGTAACCACTGGCGGCTCCTCTGGAGCTGCATTCATGATGACCCTAAGCTTGCCGTTTTCGGCTTCAGCCGAGACCAGCGCTGGCGAAGGTGCATCATCCTTGCGAATCAGCTCGACATCATCCAAATAGACTCTTTCGCCATCCTTAAAATTTTCCATAAGCAGGATAACCCGCCCTGCTGCCGTTAGCTTGCCGCCATATTCAGCGTCAACGTTGAACGTGAAGGAGGCTGTCCGCCATTTGCCACCCGATGCCGCTCCAGGCACGGCCGTCTCTGTCACAGTTGCCGGAATAGTGGCAATCTCGGCGCCAGTGGCATCTTTAGCAATCAAAATGAATTTCAGTGTTCCGGCCGTCTGCGCCTCGGTCAGGTAGTGGAATACCCCGACATATTTGCCTGGCTGTAAGGCTGCCATATCTTGAATAGGACCTCCGCCTCCCGCCAGGTTTTGCCCTACGGAGAAGCCATTGACGGTCAGCGCATATTGTCCGCTGCGCTTAATTGTATCCGAAGGGACGAAACCTTCACCTAAAAACCACCAGCCATCCACATTTGCACCGGTCCACTGCTCAAATGAGGAGTTGGTCATCACGGATGTATATCCGGTTTGTCTGACAATGGTAAGACTATTTGTACGTATTAAGTCTTGATTGTCATAAGTAACTTCATACATAACCTGCTGTTCCCAGGGAACAGAGGCAATACCCGGAACCGTAAGCGCTGCTGTTAAGGTCTCGGAGTTCCACTGCAGCGCAGATGGCATTACTGCGTCACTGGTGTCAATTCTTTTGACCGTGAAATCACTTAGAACTGGCGCTTGCTCAGGTGTTTCATTAAATATGACGCGTACCGTACCATTGTCTGCCTCAGCTGAAGCCAGAACGGGCACCTCTCCCGGTTCTGGGGCCTGATACAGCTCAAAATCGTCCAGGTACAAGGTACCACCCTCGAAGAAGCCGTTTACAGTGGCTGACATGTTGATGCTTTTTACCGGAATACCATTGATTCTGCTTGGGATAACATCCATGATTTGGATTGTCTCCCACCTGCCCATGGAATTGTAGAAAGGCTGCTGGTCGCTCTTGATGGTCGCCAGCTTCTGCCCGTGCTCATCCAGCAGGTTCAACTCCAGCCAAATATCGCCAATGGAAACAATGTCATCGGACACATAATAGTTCAGCCTGGAAATAACGAGGCCGGATTGGGCAGCGACTGTTTGATTCATATCGCCGTAATAAAAGTTCTTCACATAAACACTGGCAGTTCCCGAAGTGGAAGGGCCTATTTTCTGTTCAAACTTGCCGTAATTCAGTATATTTGCATCCCAATGCTTGGCTGTTACTTTACCATTATCGGTATCCGACGCCTCTTCAAAGGAAGCATTCAGGTTAACCGGAGCCCCGTCCGCGGCTGTAAGCAATAAATGTGCATAGTTGCGGATCGTTGGAGAACTTCCGCTAGCGGCGAGCTCTTCGGCCCTTTGCCGGACCGCGCCTCCCGCGGTTTCCGCTTTCAGATAAGCGACAAGCTTCCAGAATGCATCCGCATTTAATCCAGACCATTTCAGTTTAAAGGTACTGGCATTATATAGAGGATGCTGAAGAAGAGGATCGCTCTTGAATTGCTCAAGCAAGGCAAGCCTTTTCTTAGCATAAGCCATACTCGACTCGAAATCCACCGATTTCTCCAGCAAATCGAGCGCTTCGCTGGTGTTCTGAAGCTGATCTATCGCTTTGGGGTAGCTCAGCGCTGAGGCTTCATAGTACTCAAAGGCGCGCAGCAGGTTGTTGGCTCTTGCTTTTTGCTGATTCGTAACTGCCTTCGTTACCACTGTCTCTAGCAAGCTGCGGCTCTGTGCGATCTCAGCATCGGTGACAATGGATAAATAAGCAGGGGAATCGAAGTTAAAATAGGTTGTATTTTTCCTGCCATCGAACCAGCCCGTCTGTTTAATCCGATTTTCCCAGAAATCGTTCCAGTGGTCATAATAAGCCTTAAGGTAAGGCGCTGCTTCAGCACCTACAGCACGATTGTACCAGTCCGCCAGCAAATCGTCGGCGTTCTGTTCCGGATTCCACATCAGCTTCGCCATCAGCCAAGCCTTTGGACCTTCACCCCAGTTCGGAAACAACTCCGCAAAGTAAGCATTCGCCTTATTGTCCGCCCCGTATTTGAACATATCCGCCATCAGGTTATTATAGACCCGAGGAAGCGCATAAGGCGAACCGTAGGTGTAATCGTAAAACCCGATATGTTCGGCTTTCAGCTTCCATTTATCGACGGTTGACTGATCCTTGGCCTTGACAGCAGAGTCGCTCCAAGCCATCCTATCCTTAGCGAGATAAGGAACTACACGTTCATGCAGTGGGAAAGACGGCGGATCGTAAACTTCCTGATAGGCAAGTAAGCCAAACCATTTATCCGCAAATTTGCCATTGTCTGCGGCGAGTACTCTTGTTACAACTTCATTTACCCAACTATAGTAAATATCCGACATATCTGTCAGGCTAAGCGAGTTTTTCTTGCTTGTATAATGCGGATGTACCGGATTTTCCTCACAGAAGCTGCCGTTGTCATTCACTGCGAGTGATGCAGACGGCTCATTCGGATTAGTGTTGAAATAGTTCAGAATCCAGTCGACTGCAACCTGTATCGTATCCGGATTGCTGTAGCATGGCTGCCAGCCCCAGTTAGGTCCGGGAATAGAAGGAACTCCATTTTTTTGTGTAAAATAATCGGGATGCGCTGCCAAATATTCTGGTGATGTGGGGAAAAAGCGCCATACGTTATGCTCCCATCCACTGTTTTGCAGCCTCAACCGATTGCGGGCACCCCATTCGAACTGTGTCGGATTGCTTCCTGCCACATCGTAATATTGCAGAGGAAACATAACTCTGGACAAGTATGCGGGTTCATCGCGTACATCCGCGATTGGTACATATAAATCCGTACGCTGTGGAACATCTTCACCATCTGCGCCAGGCATCAGCCAGCGGACACCGGCATAACGCTCCAGAAATTCATAGACTCCGTATTGGGTTCCATGGGATTTCGATCCTAATATGGTGATAATCCCTTCTCTCGAATCCAGAACAAATCCATCTTCGTTCATGCCTTCTAGCAGACCTTTATATAGCGTCAAATCCTGAGCACGGGTGGTTCCAACGTAAATTTTCGTGAATCTGCTATACAATTGTTCATCCGCAGCCAGCTGCAGCTCTGTAATTGCTGGCAATTCAGCCCCTGTCGACTTCTTCACGTAGGCAGAAAGTGTTTCTGCAGCATCAAGAATAGGCTCTGCTGCTTCTGCAGGAACAATCACTACTGCCTTTGGTTGACCATTCTCCACAATAGGTACACTGGCAGGGTCTTCAGGATCTGGATGATAAATGCCTGCTGAGCCCGACCATCCGGAGTTTGGAGCCCCTGCTCCTTCCAACAGCCTGGGCTGCTTTTCAAAGGTTGTCCCTTTTGCTTTTTCACTTAGTGTAGCTTTCTCAATCATTCCCTGTCCCAATAGCTTTGCAATCGCATTCACAATCAGCGAGACGATCTTGGCATTCTTATCAACTTGTATACTTGTACCAGTCGCTTGCTCAGTAACTGACATTTGATTGATCTCGCCCTGCGTAAATTCGATAACAATAGTTTTAGCCTCAACCTCGACATGGTCGAAGCGTCCGTTCAAAGTGATGACTGAACCTGAAGAGAGCGCACTCATAAGCTTCACTAAAGGGAAGGCGATCCAGCTTTTCAAGCTATCCGACTCCGTCTGCTCCAGGATAACCGGAGATTTCACAATCACTTCTGCAATAACCGTATTATCCTTCGCAACGATACGTACCACACTCGCCGCTTTATCAATTACAACGATAGCCAAAACACTATCTTCAACGTGTATGCTATTCATTCCACCGCCCTTAACGGTTGTCGTTCCGAGAACGGTTACATTCTTAAGGAAAACATCTCCTTCTGCAATGCCTTCAGCTAACAGGAGATCCCCTGTGATCTTCATGTTTTGCAGCGTCACACCTGAAACATGGACAACGACATTACCACTAATTGTTTGTACATCGTTACCGGCTGATCCGTATGTACCTGCTTGATTGTATTCGAGAGCTTCACTCGATCTCAGAGCCCGTTCCAATGTAACAACAACCTCAGCGCGTGTTATGGAGGCTAACGGCTTGAAACTTCCGTCCTCATATCCTTCCATGATTTGAGCGGCTGCTACGGCTGCCACGGCCCCTTTACTCCACTGTGGAATTTGCTGAGCATCCGTAAAGCTGCTCACAGCAGCATCCCCTGCCTGCACATCCAGTTCCAGCAAACGAGCGATGATGACAGCCGCTTCTTGTCTGCTGATCGATTGCTTGGTGCGGATCGTACCATCCGCATAGCCATCGATATAGCCTGCTTGTACCGCTTTGGCAGCCTCCTCATATTCCCAATCTGAAATAGAAAGGTCAGAAAAATCAATATCTGCCTTTTCACTAAAACCAAAAGCGCGATTGACGAGCGCTAGCGCTTCGCCCCGATTGATCGTACGATCCGGCTTGAAGGTACCGTCGGAATAACCTTCAATAAGACCTGCTTTCATCCATTCCATCAATATGTTCTCTGCCCAATGGTTGTTCAGATCTGAGAAAGCGGCCGGAGCTGCTGAGGATTTACCTACGGCATCAGATTCAGCACCAGACACCCTTGCAACTGTTGGACCAAATGATGGAAAAATAAGGCAAATCATCAGAAACAACACAAATAAATTCTGTTTATTTTTAATAACCAAATTATGTAATGCCTCCCTTATTATAATTTATTATATTTTGCACAATTAATTAAAGCAGTCGGCTCGCCTCTGACCCATTTTAATCCCATATTTTTAAAATCTCATGCTTATCAGCCTCTTTTCTTTTCGAAATAATCTCGCAGTAGTAAGTAATACTTAACTGCAAATTGTTATTTGACATGTTCAAGATAGCAATAGGCTTCATTTCAGTAAATAGCTCATTTTGACGGCATAGACATAAAAGTCATTTCAGGCTCAAATCAGGTTCAATCCCCAAAAAATGGCTTAAGCAGCAGGCCAAATTTCATAAAATGAACGCCTAGCGGGACTGTTGACAAAAGCCAATTTTACGAAAAATGACTTTAGATACCCGTTGTTTATGCGGGTTCTCAAACGTCAATTTCGTCAAAAAGGTAATTTGTCAACAGTCCCTAGCAGCATCCTTTAATGTGCGAATCTTTGTATGCGGACGAAATCGCTCTTCCACCCATACCCCTTACCTCTTTCAGCTACAATCGTACGAAACGCAGAAACACCAAGCTCAAACGGACAGCCAGTAAGGTTTTCTCTCTTGGTTAGAGAAGATTTCCTAGCAGTCCAAAGGCGTTGGGAAAGAAGATCGCGCGCAGCCGAGAAGGATCTGCTACTTTAACGATGAAAATCATCATTAACTCGACGGATTGACCTGGAACACTTACTTTAACGATGAGAAACATCGTTAAGTGGAGTACAAGCTCATTTCAGTGGGGGGCGGGCTGCTACTAGGCTGCTATTAACTTTAACACTGTAACACTTAAACTTCCTGGCGTAATATGTAAAGTAAAGGACACCTCGCCGGTGCCCTTATGATGTAAATGTTTATTCATCTTACCTAACTATTTTTGCGCCTCGATTGCTTTTTGCAGCAGCTTCTCAGCTTCCTGCAACACCGGTAGAGGATCCTGCTTGCCTGCAGAAATATCAATTAGAGCATCCTCCATAAGCTTCGTAGCTTTATCGGCGTTCGGGTCTGTCAAGATGACACTCCGTTTCTCACCTATACCCTTAACCGGATTTTTTTTCATATAGGCCACTATCGCTTTCGATGCATCCATCAGATTGCCAAGTAAAGCCTCATCATTCATAATATCATTACGTATAGGCAAGGCTCCGGCCTTCTCCATAATTTCCCACTGCACATCCTGATTCCACAGCCACACGATAAATTCTTTCGCCCATTTTTTGTTTAATTCCGGCTTTGCTGCCCAAATATAATAGCCTGAGCTTGTATGCAAATTATAGTATTTGGTGCTCTCCGGGTTGTCACTTAGAGGAACCAGCATAAAGCCCCAACGAAAACGGGCAGGGATTGAATCCTTCATTTCATTCTGTACCCATTCCCCTGTCGCAGCCATTGCCGCCTGGCCTTGGAGCAACTGCATTTGTGACTGGGTATGACTTAATGCTGCGACCTCATCAGGAAATGCGTTCTTCTTGCCAAGCTCGTAAATACGATTGTAAATATCCATACTTTCTTTAGACATGTAAAACGGAAGCTTGTTCCTTCTATAATCTTCGTTAAATTTCTCCAGATTCCCTCTGATTTCAGCTGCTCCGAATAACTGGGCCGTACCCAAAGCAAATTGAAGATAAAAAGGATATTTACCGGGATACGTGATCGGGATCATATTCGCAGCTCTAATATGATCTATGAGTGCAATAAATTCGGTCCAAGTCTTTGGTTCCTGGTTCCAGCCATTTTCCTCAAATAACGACTTGTTAAAAAATAATCCTGAAATGCTCTGACCATACGGAATTTCGTATACCTTCCCTAACAGGGTCGGAGTTCCATCAATAATTCCAGACTGCACCTCTCTAAGTGTTTTGGAATCCCTATCATATAGCTTATGCTCCCATAAATCATCTAATGGCTCGATCTTCTTTTCCTTCGCCAAGTTAATCGATACGTCAGCATTGGCTTCGTTGGAAATCACATTCGAGAAAATATCGAACATATCCTCATCGTTATTCACGGCAATTTTCGTTTGAATAACAATACCGATTTTAGGCGAATAGGTTGTTTCGAAGCTAACATTCGGAAATTTCTGCGTGAATGTCTCCATCGCATAATCAATCCATTCCCTGCCGTTCCCATTTTCCCAATAGGCAAATTTCAGCTTCACTTTCTCATGTTTGGGCAGCCCATTTTCCGCATATACTTCTGGCTCTTCACTACCTTCATTAAAAGTAGAGGGTTCACTTTCCTTGCTACAAGCTGCCAAGACAAGTGCTAGCATGACCCAAAGTAATGTTAATCTCCCCATTTTTGCGCTATGCTTCAATGTTCGCCCCTCCTGTATGGGCTGTTTTTGCCCTTTTCCTGTATTGACCCGGGGTTTCACCGGTATGCTTCTTGAAAACACGAATAAAGGTCAAGGACTGCTCGTATCCGACCGCTTGGCCGATCTTCTGAATCGTCTCCTCTGTGTCCAGCAGCAGCTGCTCCGCCTTCTCCATCCGGACCTCAGTAATATACTCAATAAATTTCACGCCAAACACCTCCCGAAAGGACCGGCTCACAGACTTGGTGTTCATTCCGAACGCCTCGCCCAGATGGGTCAAGGATAGTTCTGGATTGTGATAATTTTCGCTAATATAATTTTTCACATGGTGTACAAGCTGATGGTTGGATTTACTTTCGCGAAGCTCGTTCATCCTGATAAAGACATCTTTCAGAATCCTATGGAAGGCAGCATGAATATCATCCAGCGTTTTTTTGCTTTCAAGTGCGGTGAGCAGAGATTCATGAACACCCTCATGCCAGACTGCGTTCAGATCTTCGGGAAGCTCTGCCATATCCTTCTGCAAATGCCCGATCAGCACCTGCATAAGATTGGAAAGATCATCATAGGTGTACAACTGCCCCTGTAGATCCGCATACATCTCTTGAAATTGCGTTTCCCATCCGTTGTCCCCCGCTCGAAACAATTGACTGACCGCACGAATACACTGCAGCTGCTTGAACAGCTCTCCCTTCGGCCGCGACATCACTTGATCTGTGGTAATGATGCGATTTTGTCCCAAAGAGGTCTTATATCCAATGTTAGCTGCTGCTGTCCGGAACGATTCAGCGACATGCCTCAGCCCTTCCGTGCGTTCTCCTATACCGATCGTGATGGTGAAATCCAGATTATTTGCCACCCAGTTCCTCAAGGTTTCACAGCATGCCCTCACATCCAGCTCCGTTCCGCGGTGATCGGAGCATACATAGAGAATCGCCATTTGAGAGTGATCCATCCATTCTGTCCACACCGTAAATGAATGGTTCACCGTCACTTCCTTGGCCACATTGCTGAGCACATATTTAAGCAGATGCTGATCGCTGCCATATTGACCGGCAAATTCGTCATATTGATCAATTTCCACAAGCGCCACAAGTGAACCGCTTACAGGACCGCTAACTCCGAGCTGCTCAAGCTCATCCTCCCAATTTCTGTTCTGATCGCTGTGCATACCCTCCATAAGGCTGGTAAACATATGTTTTTTGCGAAAAAGCGAAGCTTCTTTATACTGTTCCTGCAGCATACTCGATTCATCCAGCAAATCCTCAATCGTCGTTTCTATAAGTTCAAATTCATCGATTCCGTCCTTCATTCTGTCAGGGTTCCTCATTTGGCGTACGCCCGAAATCCGGTTCATCAGAGTCTCAATAGGCCTGTAATTGCGTCTTGATATGTAAATGATCCAGGCAAGCCCTGCCAGAATGCTCATTAAGGCAATAGCCATCCATACATAGAAAAGGGACGACACAAGCTCCACGATGCCTCCACTGCGATTACCGCTGCTGATGATCCAATTCGTATAGTCTGAATGCGTCGACGATAGTATCTTACCAGACTTGGAGGCGGGAATACCACTCTCAGCATCCGTTTCTGTGGAAACGATCAGGTTGCCATCAGGATCTGTCAGGTTGATAAAAGCCATCCCTGTATCCGTCATGCTTTCCATCAATTCACGCAAGCGCTCAATTCTGACATTGACAACCATAATGCTGAAATTACTCAGATTCGCCTTTTTGGTCAGGCTGACCACTTTCACTTCATTCTGCGGTACAGCTTCCTGCGACGGCAAAGTTCTTAACGTCCAATTATAGGCAGAGTGGCTGTTCAGCATTAAACCAATAAATTTATTATCAGCAAAAAAATCGATCCTTGTAAGCGTGGACGGGGTAAGAATTTTAAGATCAGGAGCCCGATACAAATAAATCGATTCAATCAATGAGTTGTTCAGGAGCTGCTTCTTTAGGGCAACAGCAGCCTGTATATCTGTGTACTGACGATCCTCAGAGAACCGCTCATCAAAGAAGTGCTTGATATGCTCATTGTTCAGCATTTCATTTTGCATAAATGCATTTACACCGCCGAGTGTCTGATCGATCAGCAGCATCACATTTTGCGTTAAAGCCTGGTGGGCCCGGGTCGCCGATTTTTTCGACATTTCAATCAAGCTTAAGTATGTCATTAGAAGAATGCTTGAGCTGATAATCAAAAAAACTGGCAAATATGAAAGCAACAGCTTGTAAAACCAATTATTCCGCATAGCAGCCTCCCTCATTGATCTTAGCGAACAAACATGCTGTTGGTAGATGCTATAAAGATACCACTATAGCTTATTTATCGTAAATAGGGCATTTTGCGCCGAATAGACAAAAGAGGATAAAACTAAAAAACCAGTCAAAACACTTTAATTTAAGTGTTTGACTGGTTTTTGTTTATATGGGATGAGCAACAAAAAAAGTAATGAGAACTCCTAACATTAGGAGAGCAAAGCGAAGCTTGTCCACATCCCAATATTTAGGAGATCCCATCCTGATGATCTTACCTATTCTTTTCACACACGGCTTAACCTTTTACTGCTCCTAGTGTTGCGCCTTCCATAATCGAACGCTGCAGCACTACGTACATGATCACAAGCGGGATCAGCGTAATCATCAGTCCAGCGAATAAGGTAACCCAGTCCGCTTTATATTGCATAATTAAACTGGCCTGATACATCGCAACACCTATCGTATACTTACTTGGATCGCTTAAATAAATGAACGGCCCAAGAAAATTGTTGTAAAGTCCAAGTGTTTTAAAAATCGCTACAGTTACTATGCCCGCTGAAGACAGTGGCAAAATAATCCGGAAAAAGACTTGGAAAATAGATGCTCCATCCATATATCCACTCTCTTCCAGCTCTTTAGGGAGTGATTGCATAAACCCTCCGAGCATTAACAGGAAGAAGGCACTTTCACTAAAGCTATCCAGAATAATGAGTCCGGTCAGACTGTTAGTCAAATTCAAATCTCTCATTAATATATATTGTGGGATCAAAGCGTTAATCCCTGGCAGGAATAGCGATAACATAATAATCGCCCAGAGCAGCTTACGGCCTTTAAATTCCAGACGAGTCAATGTGTAGGCATTGATAGCTGTCAAAAAGGTACCGATAAGTGCACTAACTCCAACATAATAGATCGTATTCAGCATGGCCTGGCCAATACCATATCTTTCCCAGGCGTTCTTGTAATTAACCCAGTTCATAACCTCGGGCAGCTTCCACACGTCTTGAAAAAATTCCTGATTCGTCTTGAGTGATTCATAGAATACCCAGATCAATGGAAACAGGATGGACACCGACCAGATCAGAAGAAGTACATACCATAACATATCTACAGCCGTTCGTTTCTCTCTCACTGTTTCCCCTCCTAGTATTCTGAAGATTTATTTGCTGTAAATTTGTCAATCACGAGCTTGGCTCCCACCATAATTACAAACAGGAACATACCAATTGCCGAAGCGTAGCCATAGTTATGAGAACCGCTTCCAAAGGCGATATTGAACATATATAATCCGATTACATCCGTGGAGCCTGATGGCCCGCCGTTCGTTAAAATCAGTATATTTTCGAATCCTTTGAAAACGCCCAGCATGAGGAATAAAGCGGCAACGCGAATAATTGGAGTAATCAGTGGAATCGTAATGCTAAATAATTTATTCATATGATTGGCACCCTCGAGGGTTGCAGCTTCATAAAGTGATTTCGGAATCGTAGCCATTGCATTAAGGAAAATAACAAAATAGAAACCGACCAAACCCCAAACGGACGGGGGAATCGTTGCCCATAAAGCCGTGCTCTTCTCACCGAGCCAGTAGAAATTTCCAACATCCAGACCGATAAGGCGTAGTCCCGCATTTAATAAGCCGAATGTACCGTCATAAATAAAGGCCCACAGAAGTGATACAGCAACTGTAGATAGAACGTTAGGGAAAAAGAAGACTACTTTTAAAATAGAACTTCCTTTGTAGCTCTTGTTCGTTAGCACGTAAGCCAAAATCAAAGAAATGAAAATGACCAACGGAGGAATCGTAATCATAAACAAAATGTTATGCCATAGCGCTCTCCAGACATAATAATCCTGGAACATGTTTTTGAAGTTTAGCAAGCCTACATACGTTTTTTGACCAATTCCGTTCCAATCTAATACCGAGTAGTAAATCGATAATATGTTCGGATACAGCGTAAAGAGCACATATCCCCCGAAAGCCGGAGTGATAGCCATCAAGATAAACATTAGCTTTTGAAATTTAGCCTTCTTCTGCCAACTACTGCCTTGATGTGGGGTGGTAACAGGCATTTCTTTCAAGTGGCGTCGCTCCTTCCTTATAGATACGCGAAATTCGCGTAGATACACGCGAGAGCGCGGAAAGAAGAGGTTTCCTTTCTACGCTCTGCGACATCTATTTGTTTTCAAAACATACTAATTCATGCTGTTGACACTTATTTTTGCGCGTCTACTGCCTTTTGCAGCATCTTCTCAGCTTCTTCAAGCTTCGGAAGTGGATCCTGCTTACCTGCGGAAATATCAATCAATGCTTCTTCCATAAACTTCAATGCTTTGTCGGCATTTGGATCAGTCAACGTAACATCGCGTAGACCTGGACTCGCACCTTTTACTTTATTGTTCTTCATGTACTCAAGTACTGCTTTTGGAGCTTCTTGCAGCTTAGCTACCATAGCTTCGTCATTCATAAAGTCAGCACGTACTGGCAAGGATCCTGCTGTCTCAGCAAATTTTTGCTGTACATCAAGGTTATACATCCAAAGAAGGAACTCTTGCGCCCATTTTTTGTTTAATTCTGGCTTCGCAGCCCAAATGTAGTGTCCAGCTCCAGGATGTGAGCTGTAATATTTAACATCATCCGGATTGTCTCCAATTGGAATCAGCATAAAGCCCCATTTGAAGTCTGCAGGAATGGAATCCTTCATTTCATTTTGTACCCATTCACCTGTAGAAGCCATAGCCGCTTGACCTTGCAGCAACTGCATTTGGGATTGTGTATGGCTAAGTGCCGCTACACCATCAGGGAATGCTTTCTTCTTACCAAGCTCAAAAATCTTGTTATGAACATTTATGCTTTCAGGAGACATATAGAATGGAGTTTTATATTGTTTGTAATCATCATTAAACTTTTCCAGATTGCCACTGATGTCAGCTGTTGCATACATTTGGTTCGTACCCATCGAGAATTGCAGGTATCCTGGATATTTACCAGGGAATGTAATTGGAATAACATTTGCTGCTTTGATTGTGTCTACAAGCGTATTAAACTCTGCCCATGTTTTCGGATTTTCGTTCCAGCCATTTTTCTCAAATAAAGATTTGTTATAGAAAAGTCCTGTAACGCTTTGACCGTATGGAAGTCCATATTGTTTGCCAATTAGGGTTGGGGTTGCTTTATCGAGTCCTGTAGTCAGCTCTCTTAGTGTTTTCCCGTCACCATCATACAATTTACGATCCCACAGATCTTCTTGACTAATTATTTTACCTTCTTGTGCCAAGCTAATACCCAAAGCTGCGCTTGCGCCTAGATAAGTGGAGAAAACATCGAACATATCTTCATCATTATTAGCCGCTAATTTCGTACCAATAATGGTATCAATCTTAGGTGAATAAGTCGTATCAATCTTTACATTTGGAAATTTCTCTTGGAAAGTTTTCAGGGCATAATCAACCCATTCGCGACCATTTCCATTTTCCCAATAAGCAAATTTCAAGGTTACTTTCTCATCTTTAGGAAGACCATTTTCTTCATATACAGCGGTTTCAGTACCGCCCGTACCTGTCGTTGCACCTGGTGTGCTGCTCGTTTCTGGCGTTTTTTCTTTACTTCCACAAGCTGCTAATGAAATCACTAGCATGATAGCAAGCAGTGTTAATCCCCATATTTTTACTTTACCTTTCAATGTAGACCCCTCCTGATATTTAGTAATTTTTTTTTAAAAACCTCTACATCCTAAACGTACATCTTGAAATTGTGCCGACAATAAAACTCCCATTTAATCCCAAATCCTCTTATGGAAGTCCACTATCTGACCCGCTTCCCCTCCTGTCGTTTTTTGTCGCCATTTGCTTCTGCTTGGCTTACCAAAGATAACATCTCAACTGATTTTTCGTATATAGATCATTTACCGCCAAATAGACAAAAAGGAACAATAGGTCTTTTTTTTGGCGTAGTTACGCGGTTTTCCCGCATATCGACATTTCAAAAAAGACTGTTCCTTCTTGTCATCGTATTGCTAGGATTTCATCTTCCGGTATTGACCCGGGGTTTCACCTGTGTGCTTTTTGAATACCCGAATGAAGGTTAAGGACTGTTCATAACCGACAGCTTGACCTATATCTTGAATCGTTTCCTCTGTTTCCATGAGCAGCTGCTCAGCCTTTTCCATTCGGACGGTGGTCACATATTCTACAAATTTGACTCCGAAGGCTTCACGAAATAAACGGCTTAAGTATTTAGCATTGAATCCAAACTCCTCGCTCAAATGAGTCAAAGAAAGCTCAGGATTGTGATAGTTCTCGCTGATATAGTTTTTTACCTGATGCAAAACCTGATGCGTTGATTTGCTTTCGCGCAGCTCGTTCATGCTATTGAAAGCATCCTGTAAAATATTCTTGAAGGAGCTGTATACTTCGTCTAACGTCTCGTTGTTTGCAAGCTCTTCAAGCAAAGCATCGTGAACACCTTCATTCCAGACTGCATTAAGCTCCTCGGGAAGCTCCGCTATTTCCTTCTGTAAATGGCCGATCAGCACCTGCATCAGATTCGATAAATCATCATACGCATAGAGCTGGTCTTGAAGATCCATATACATTTCCTGGTAATGTGTCTCCCATTCGCTATCCCCTGCACGGAACGTTTGGCTGACTGCACGTATACACTGCAGCTGCTTAAACAGTTCTCCCTTCGGTTTAGAACTGACATTGGATGGTATAATGGTCCTGTTAGTTCCTAAAGAAGACTTATAGCCTACAGTGGCAACCGCGGCGCGAAATGATTCCGCGACTTGCTCCAGCCCTTCTGTACGTTGGCCAATTCCGATAGTGATCGTGAAATCCAGATTGTTTTCCACCCAAATTCTCAATGTTTCACAGCAATCCTTTACTTCCATGACCCCACTCTGCTGATCGTCAAAAAGATAAAGCACAGCCATCTGCGAGCTGTCAATCCACTCCGTCCAAACTGTAAAGGATTCGTTCTCAGCCACTTCCTTGGCAACATTGCTAAGCACATATTTCAGCAAGTGTTGATCACTGCGGTATTCAGCGGCAAATTCGGCATAATGATCAATCTCGATAAGAGCAACGAGCGATCCGCTTACAGGGCCGCTAACTCCCAACTGCCCAAGCTCCTCTTCCCAGTTCTTTTTCTGTGAGCCCTGCACAACTTCCATCAAGTTAAGAAATATATGTCTTTTACGAAAAAGTGAAGTTTCTTTATACTGCTCCTGCAGCATACTCGATTCATCCAGCAAATCTTCAATCGTCGTTTCAATAAATTTAAATTCATCCACTCTTACTTTAGGCTTATCATCAGGTTCCGACGGCTGGCGTGCACCTGAAATTCGGTTCATAAGCGTCTGAATCGGTTTGTAATTCCGGCGTGACACATAGATGATCCAGGCCAAGCCAGCTAAAATAATCAGAAAAGCTAAGACCATCCATACATAGAAAAGTGAGGATACGATCTCAACAATTCCGCCTGTGCGGCTGCCGCTGCTAATGATCCAGTCCGTGTACTCTGAACTGGCAGACGCAATTATTTTACCCGCAGGCTGAGAAGTTATACCACTTTCGGCTTTCCTTTCCGTAGAAACGATTAGCTTGCCTGTGCGGTCAGTCAGATTAATAAAAGTTGTTTCTTTATCCGTCATACTCTCCATCAATTCACGTAAACGCTCAATCTGGATATTGACAATCATAATACTGTAATTGCTTAAATTCGCATTTTTCGCTAAGCTGACTACTTTAATCTCGTCCTTCTCGCCTTCTCCCTGTGCTTGGGGTGAGACGGTTCTTAACGTCCATTTATAGGCAATCCGGCTGTTCAGCGACATACCAATAAACTGATTATCGGCAAATAAGTCCAGCCGCGTAATCCTGGAAGGAGTGAGAATCGTCCGGTCAGGAGCGCGGTACAAATAAATCGATTCCACAAAAGGATTGTTCATCAGCAGCTTCTTTAGCGCACCTGCGGCTTGTACATCCGCATACTGACGATCCTGGGCAAATCCCTCGTCGAAAAAACGCTTGATTAGCTCGTTATTTGTAATCTCGTAATGCATCAATGAATTCACACTATCAAGCCTTTGGTCGATCAGCTTCATAACGTTTTGTGATAATGCCTGATGGGCTTGCGCCGCGGATTTTTTTGAGATTTCGATCAAGGTTAAATAGGTCATCAGCAGCAGACTTAAGCTAATGATTAGAAAAACCGGTAAATATGAAAAAAGCAGCTTGTAAAACCAAGTCTTTCGCATAATATCCTCCTTGCGCATACCTAAAGTCCACGTTATGATATAATTCTATTATCGAGTGAAGCGATCATTTTGTAAATATGTGATCCGTCAGCTCCCGAAGGGGGCTAAACACTCATTTTGATAGTTAAAAATGCTCCTGGTTGATTTTAGGCTATAAACATATTAGCATATAATAAAGACAAACTGATATTGTGCGGATTTTCAACCGATTATTTTTCGCATTTTTCATGCGCTTTTTTTACGTATTTTTTCACACGCTTTCAACGCAATTTCATCGTATGCTCATCGAATACTCAAACTATGTTCAACGTATGTTCAACGCACTTTTTACGCATCATTATGGAGGTCACCTATGAAAAGAAGTCATTTCAGCATTGTGCTAGCTCTCTTTATCATTGCAGCGCTATCCACTACATGGATATTATGGCTTGGAGATATAGTAAATCCGAAACCTCATAACGTTAAGGCTGCTGACCGGATGGAGCTTCGTTTTTTCATAAACTCACCTGAAGGCATCCACTTGCCTCCTGCTGGACAAGACTTCGTGCTCCAAATGATCGAAGAAAAGTTCAACGTCAATCTTAAAATCGAGTACATGCTGCAGGGAAATGACTATAATTCGCGGCTTGCCGCTTTGCTATATGCCAACAATCCACCGGATATGTGGCTGGAGA
This sequence comes from Paenibacillus eucommiae, assembly GCF_017874215.1. GTDB lineage: Bacteria > Bacillota > Bacilli > Paenibacillales > NBRC-103111 > Paenibacillus_AI > Paenibacillus_AI eucommiae. Next base: position 103,038 of record NZ_JAGGLB010000021.1, on the reverse strand, counting down.
TGAATACCGATGGCGGCTCCAAATACGCACTTGATGAATTGTTAGCCGATATGACGGCTTATGTCTCTCCCGTCTCCATGCCTAATTATTTTCAGTTTTGGGTGACAGAGCAGGAGTTAAAAGATTTTCAAATTCATAACCGTTTCTATCGCGCTCCAATTCCTTATGACAAGAATTCGTTCAGAAGCTATTATATCCGCGCAGACTGGCTCGAGAAGCTGCAGTTGAATATTCCCCGAACTTACGATGAATATGTGAAGGTTCTGCGCGCCTTTACCTTCGATGATCCTGACAATGATGGACTGAATAACACCTTTGGATTTACTACATCAGGAAACAGCTCCAGCCTGTCTACCGACTGGCCGGAATACGTCAAGAACGGGCTGATTTATCCAGCTTATATGAAAAATAACAAGCTGATCGATATGGAGACAGATCCGCAGATCGGACAAGTAGTCGATGATATTCTCAAGGTGGTTAACGAGGGATTAATTGATCCGGACTGGTTTCTCAATCAGGAAACAGAACACATAGATAAAGCTGTCCAGGGAAATGCCGGTATCGTACTTGGAGATACACAGGATTTTGCGCTTGACGCAAATCCCAGGAGCATCCAATCCCGCAGCCGGGCGCTAAATCCGAATGCCAATTGGGTGCCATTCAATCCATTTGGCAGCGAGCCTTTGCGAGCTGGCATTGACCCTGGCTACCCGTTTGTCTTTTCAAGAATGACGGTAGATCTGAATCCCGAGAAGGTAACAAAAATCGTTGAAATTCTCGATTGGCTTGCAGGACCTGAAGGGTTTCTGCTCACACATTATGGCCTTGAGGGCACACATTATACCCGAAGCGGCAATACAATCACCCTGCAGCCTATCGACAAAGCAGCTCAACAGCCAAGCTTGGATTTTCTGAAAATATGGGATTTCTTTACCCCGGAAGCACCTAATGTGCTTGGTTTGCAGGTCATTAACCCAGAATTAACGGAGCGCGATAAGGAAATCAAACTATTTCTCGCACAGCTTCCGGTCAAGGAAAAGCTGGGCACTGCCCTGACACCTCCCCTTGGAATCGATGTGGGCGCTTTTCGCGATAAGCAGAATGAGTTTCAGGTAAAGATGCTGTTTTCCGATAAATCAGGACGCAACTGGCCGCAATATCGTGAAGAAATCATGACCAAGTATTTTGGTGCCCAAATTCTAAGAAACTTCGAGGACCAAATTCACAAAATAAGAGGAACTGCGCGATAGCAATTTAAGAAAGTCACCTTGCCGTTTCCTTTGAGGGGCATGTTCGGGACGGCTAGTGCTAGGGAGGGAATGGCTGTGGGCTCCAGCCGCTGTTAAAGATTTGTTCCCTTGAATGGTATACATGAGGAGGTAGGAACAAATCTTTAAAGGCGGACGCTAACGCTCTTCCTCCCACAGCCATCCCCTCTCTTTAGCTACAATCGCATGAACACCAAGCTCAAATGGACTGCCAGCAAGGGTTTTTCTCTGGATTGGAGGAAATTTCCTAGCAGTCTAAGGAGCTGGGGAAGATGAGCGCGCGCAGCCGAGGAGGACCTGATGATTTAACGATGTTTTTTATCGTTAAATCATCAGGTCCTCTCCACATCCTTGCTTTAACGATGAAAAATATCGTTAAAATCACTTTTTACTACCCCGAGTGCCCATCCGCCCTCTTTTAGCGATGAAAATCATCATTAAAGTGACGATTGACCAAGAAACACTTGCTTTAACGATCAAAAACATCGTTAAGTGACATCATCTGCTTACAAACCCCGTCTGGTTTAAAAAGATTGCGTGGTCTAAGTTTGAAGTAGAACAAAGCAGAAAAAGCAGCAGCGAGATTGAATCTCGCTGCTGCCTTTTAAATGAATACGATCCAGCTTCCCATCTTCATCTTCCCCTTAACCAGATCGCTCTGTGGCGGGGATTATATCACCACAGCTCATCTACCACTGCAAAACCTGAAAGGAAAGCGGCGTCATCACAACGTCACGTACCCTTCCATTATAAGTGATTCGACATTCCACCTCTTCATTTTCCAAATTTGTTAATATTATACTTTTATTCTCTTTTAACCAAATCAAACCAACCTGCCCCCCGTCTGTTGTCCAAGGGAAATCCCAAACGCTTCGCGCGATGATTTGACGCAGCATGGACACTTCATCCTCGGACGAGGCTGTTCCCGCTACATGTTCCCATACCAGTACTTGTGGATAACTAGGATGAGCGACTTTGTCCGGATTCTTGCGGGCTGCAGCCTGATCAAAAATCACTTGCTTGTAGCTGGGAAGCAGCTGCTCCCACTCCTCACCCAGAAGATAATCGCCGAATACACAGAGCACCTCCCCCGTCCTGTCCCCCTCGTGAGCTCGTACTGGCTTAACAGGCAAGCCCGCTAACACGGGAAGCGGCGAAGGATGCATAGGCTCCTGATAGACACCATGCGTTCCATACAACAGATGTACGGGATAGGCACGCTCGTAAGGATAGCACTGGCGGTCAATTTCCTCCATATCCGCAAGGGAATCCTGCCACACCTTCCAGTAATCCTCTTCAATGACACATGTGCCGCTCATTAGCATTATGTTGGGAATGCCAAGCGCAATCGCCATTTTGCCCTTAAGTACCAGATTGTCCGCGCTTAATGCCCGGTTCGGAAACACGGTAGTTTCACTGTATGCCCGTTTCCGGTCAATCCAATTCAAATGCTTTAGCGCGCTAATATACTCCAGAGCCTTACCTAGCGGTGAACCGAAGGTTTCATCATTGTATTGGTATTCACCTACCCGGAACAAACAGTCTGGCACAGCCTCCCTGATCGCCGCAACGTCAAGCCCGTGCCGCTCATCTCCATCCGGCATAATCATCGTGCCTACTTCGATGCCGGGAATCGCCATCGCAGCCAAATATTCCGTTACCTTGCTGCAGTAGAAGGCCACCCATTCCTTCAAAACATCCGTCACTGTACCAGACTCGACCAGATCTTTCAGGCTTTCCCTGCTCTCAGCCCGGCTTCGGGTTTCATTAAATTCAAGTATACACGCCTCACAGTAGCAGCCCTCAATCTCAGGCCCCCAATTCCCCTGGCGGAGATCATCATCCATCAATACCTGTGTAAAGCCAGCATCCCGCAGCTCTTCCATCGCTTGAACCGAATCGCGAAGCATCCCGCTTTCCATATCCGCACAGAAATACACAAAGTTTCCGTGCCGGTCAACCCTATATCTCCAATGGGACGGCAGGGAAAAGTCCATATCCGGATCATCGGGATTAGCCGAATTGCCAGGATGCCCGATAGGCACATTGATGACGCCCACATCGAAGCCGTACGTTTGCAGAAGCTCTCTCGCTTTCACCATATCAGAAACAGGAGAAGCCATATGCCCGAAAAAATAGCCATGCAGCCAAATTTGTCCGACTCCAGCAGACTGCATAGCTTGTAAAATCGGCTGCTTTGCCGGATCCAGTGCAACAGCCGAATCAAGAGAATAATGAATTTTCATGCTTACCACCCTTTTCGATTTTTCAAACAGCCTCTCTCTGTGTTTATTTCTACAAGCTTATCTGCTGAAAAGTTCCTGTCTTCGCTGATTCTCTAGCTTTCAGACAAGTCAGCACACTGAGAATACCCGCCTCCATAGGGGCTACCGAGGGAACGTCCTTTCCTTTCATAATGTCTATGAAATTCTCGATCAAAGTCGAGTCGCCGCCTGCGTGTCCATAAGCCGTTGCCGACGGGTCGAACTGATACGTCTCCACTCTCGGAGTATGGTGCATAAATACCTTCACATCGCCTACTGCCCAATCAAATTCCACGGTTCCTTTATAGCCCATAAATCGGGCTCCTCGCGAGGATGCTTTTTTACGGATAAAAAAGTTCTGGGAATAGCTCAAATGCATACCTGTTTCGTATTCCACGATCGCACTTCCGGAATCTTCATTTCCGGTATCTACAGCAAAGCTGCAGTATTCGCCATGCGGCTCTTCCACCGCGTACCGGCGCAGATTTTGCGGACTTTCCGGGCATGTCTCCTGCTCATCGCAGTCTTTACATTTGAGACCAGCCGGTTTGTTGCCTTTGAAAACCTGCTTCGAAGTCATCGCACAGACCCGCACTGGCTTGACGCCCACAATATGGTTGATATAGTCGAAATCATGCGTTGCCTTTTGCAAAAAAAGTCCATGCGTTTCCGATTCGTCGCGATACCAATGATGGAAATATACGCTGCCGTAGGATACATTATTAATCGCTTGAACATGCTCGATCGTTCCGATTTTTCCGGAATCTATAATCTCCTTGACCAGCTTCGTATGAAGCGTAACTCTTAACGGAAAAGAGACGACAACCTTCCCTTGGGACTGTACATAGGCATCATGCAGGCGGTTCAAATCCTCCATCGTTGTTGAAACTGGCTTTTCCAAAAATAACGGTATGCCTGTAGGCAAAACCTTAAGCGCAAAGGGAGTATGGAGGGAACAGCGCGTCCCGACAAAAATCCCGTCATAGGTTCCACCTGCCAGCATCTCATCGACGTTATCATAAAATGAAATCGCCGTGATGTCGGTTCCTTCCGCCAGCAGCTCTTGCTTGATCTGATCATTCCTCACATCTGTAATGGCTACAAGCCTGCACTCAGGATCCTGCTCCTGCATCAGCTTCAGCAGTCCCTTGATCCGGAACCCGTAGCCAATCGTTGCTACTCTAATCATGCTCGAATCTCTCCCTATCACACTTTTCAAATGTTCATGTCAAATGGTCATGTCCCCATTGTAGGGACTCCACTTCACTTTTTAAACGATAAAAAGCTCGTAAAGTCCCTAATATTGCTAAACATGCAGGCTTAAAAAATAAGCATTGTCTTAATAATTAGCTTATAAATAGCCTTTTTTATTTCTTATACTTCTTGGCAATCTCTTTATAGTTTTCCGTCAGCCATTGATTCAGCTTGCTCATGCCGATGCTTTCCGCTCTGCTTAACAGATCATTGAATGCTTTCGTGAATTCCTCCTCTGAGCTGGACAGGATGATTTTCGGATTCTCATTGGTGAAGAGCTCGTTTAGCTTGTTATAAATCGTTCTTTCTTCTGTATCTGCAGGGGGCAGGGTTAAATAGAGATCAGGTCTGTATTTCGTAATTTTTTTAATTTCCTGGAAACGCTCCATAAGCTCGGGTCTGCCTGGATCATAATTGATTAATCCGTCGGTAATCGCAGACATGCCTAGAAACCAGCCAATCCCATACTTGCGCATCCAGTTCTCGGTATCCTTGTGCTCCTCAGCGTATTCTTTGTTTAGAATCGGGTAACCTTCTGGAGCCAATGTCCAGTGCGTTCCTTCAATTCCCCACGTCGATAACCGCTGTCCTTCCTCACTTTTCATAAATTGCAGGAATTGGATCGATTTCTCCGGATTTTTATTCTTTTTTGTAATATAGGTGCCTGCCCAGCCAATGCCCCCATCCATCACAACCGCTTTGTCGGATAAGGCGTGCAGCGTTTTGTATTTCATTTCCTGTCCGGACTTTTTCATCTGCTCATTGATCATATAGGGATCGAGAGTGGACCTGCCAAACGAAAACACCTTCGGATTTTTCTGCATCTCAATGACCTTATTCGAGCTGTAAGCGAAATTCTCAGGGTCAATATAACCAGATCTAAGCAGCTTGTTCATATATTTCAACGTATCCAATAGCGCTGGATGAGAAAGAAAATATTCGACTTTCCCGTCCCGTTCATAAATATTGGAACCAGCATCGAGTCCAAATTCCTGCGCTAAGGCCAGATGACTGGTCCCCCCTTCGGACAGCAGATGCGGAATCATGTCTGGAAATTGTTTTTTTACCATGCCAAGAACCTGCTCAAAGTCATCCAGCGTATCGATTGGCGGATTGCCCAATTTCTCCAATATATCTTCCCGCACACTGATGGAACGGATGCCCCCGCCGGGCATAGCATATTTATTGTTTTTCCACTGCTCTTCCGTAGCAAAATTATTTCTGATCGTATAGAAGTGACCGTCTGCAACCGTATTATTAGCAATTTCAATCGCATCAATTTTAAAATCTGGCGCATATTGGGCAATCAATTCATCCCAGGCATACGAAACCTCCGGAGTCGCCAAGCGGTCAGGCAACCTGTCGCTGTAAATAATATCAGGAAGGTCACCGGAGCCAATCAGCACCTGCAACTGCTCGGCCGTACTCGCTTTAATAATCTTCAGCTTCACTCCCGTTTTTTTCGTAATTTCTTCTGGAATGGGCCCTTCGAATTGATCCACAGCTAACCAGGGAAAATCTACAAACATCGTTAATTCAACCGGGCTGCCATCGCCTTCCTTACCCTTTTCACCCGAAGCTGAGCTCGTATTTCCCCCTGCATCTGTAGTTTTTCCTGAACCTGCATCTGTACCTGAGTTAGAACTGCTGCATGCAGATAAGGCTATTACCACCATCAAAATAACGACCAACAGTAAACTAAACGCTCTCTTAGACCTACTAAATCCACGAACCATTTTTTAACCTCCCTAGAGTTGTAAATTGGCAAAGCTTTCTTTGTAAGCAGAGACTGATTTAAGTTCCTAGCCCTTGACGGAGCCAATCAGGAAGCCTTTCACAAAATATTTCTGCAGAAATGGATATACGAACAAAATTGGCGTCACAGCAACCATCATCGTGCTCATTTGCAGAGAAACCGTAGTTGCCGACATGGAAGCTCCGAGCATCGCCTGGTCCGAAATGCCGCCCATCGCCGTGGAGACCATACTTTTATTAATAATCTCCATCATTTTGAACGATAGTGTTTTTAAATCCGGATTTTGCACAAAATACGCCGAATCCAGCCAGGAATTCCATTGGGCCACTCCGATATACAAACAGCTGGTTGCTATGACTGGCTTCGATAGGGGAAGAATAATTTTATAAAAAATCGTCAGATCATTAGCTCCGTCCATATGAGCAGATTCCTGCAGCTCGTGCGGAATTTCCCGAAAGAAGGAAATCATAATGAGCACAAGGAACGTATTTAACATACCGGGAAGCACATACACCCAAAAGGTATTCAGCAGGTGCAGCTGCTTAAGCCATATATAAAAGGGGATAATGCCTCCAGAAACGTACATGGAGACGACCATCATGCTGAAATACAGCTTTTTGAACATTAATTTCCGCGAAGAAAGGCCATAGGCAACCATGCTCGTTAACAGCACACCTGCAGCGGTGCCAACAACCGTACGAAGTACAGATACGAAAAACGCCTTCAGCAAGGAGCTATCCAAAAATATACTGCGGTAATTGTCCAGCGTAAACGCCCTCGGATAGAAATAAATCCCCCCGTTTCCCGCGTCGATCCCTTCATTAAAGGATAAAATCAATACATAATAAAACGGATAAAAGGTCGCTATAAAAAGAACACCCAGCACGAAACAAACTACGCTATCCAAAAGGATGTCCCCAGCCGTTTTTTTGCCGACCAATACGGTCCCTCCTTTCAAAATAAGCTGGTGCCGGAAATCCGCTTAGCCGCATAATTGCTGCCGAACAAAAGAACAATCGAGAGGACGGATTGGATCAAGTCAACGGCTGCTGCATAAGCAAATCGCCCCTCCGCCAAGCCTGCCTTTAAAATATACGTTTGCACGATTTCCGCTCTTTCACTGTTTAATGCATTGCCAAGCAAATAGGACTGTTCAAAATTGGAGTTCGACATGCCCCCGCCGAGCAAGCCTCCAACGCTTAAAATGAGCACAATGATAATAGCTCCCTTAATAGCGGGGATAGTAACGTGCATGATCCGTGCAATTCTCCCCGCTCCGTCGATTTGTGCGGCTTCATACAGGGAAGGATCGATTCCAGCAATTGCGGCCAGGAAAATAATCGCCCACCAGCCCATATCCTTCCACATATCGCTAATCACCGCTAATCCCCAGAAATAATTAGGATCATACAGAAAGGGCAGCGGCTTGGAAATAACCTGCAAGGAAAGTAATAGATTATTAATAACCCCACCGGAAGTCGATAAAAACGTAAACAAGATACCAGAAACCACGACCCAGGAAATAAAATGCGGCAAATAGCTCGTCGTTTGAATAATCCGCTTCACCACTTGATTCTTGACCTCATTCAGCAGAATGGCAAACAAAATCGGCGCTGGAAAGGTAAACAAGATTTTCAGAAAGCTGATCATTAGCGTGTTTCGAATCAAATCTTTAAATTTGTAATCGTGAACGAATTCAGAGAACCATTTCAATCCCACCCACGGACTCGTTATAAAACCGCTTACACCACTGGAAATCTTATAATCCTTAAAAGCAATAATAATCCCAAACATCGGAATAAAAGAAAAAATCACCAGATACAGCATGCCAAGCAGCACAAAGCATTGTAAAATCTTTTGGCCGGATAAACGCTTCCAAAACCCTGTTTTAGACATCATCTGATTGCAATCGTCCCCTTTTCCTATCATTATGGATCTGAAGCCATGTGCAGCTTGCTCCCCCTCCTTACATATTAGGATGTTTGAAATCGCTTTTCTAGCGTTCATTCCAAAGGTCCATGGTCCAAATTTAAGATTATTGAAGTGCAGAGTCTGTCCACTGCGAACGAAAATGTCCCGGGGTGAAGCCCGTAAACTTTTTAAACACTTTATAAAATTGCCTCGGGTTCATAAACCCAACGCTTTCTGCGATCTCAGTTAAACTTTTATCAGGATGCTTGATCATGCTCTCTTGAGCCTTCTGGACCCGATACGAATTTAAATAGGTTAAATAGGACAGTCCAGTCTCTTTTTTGAACAAGGCACTCACATAATTCGGATGCAAGTTGACATAGCCCGCTGCGTCATCCAGCGTCAAATCCAGGTGATAATTCGTTTCGATATATTGGATCGTTTTCTTGATGCTTTGGGATAAGCTTGAAGGCTCTGCCGACTTATGCATAGCATCCTTACTAACAGTAATGGCAGGTAAAACGGCTGCTTGCTTAATCTCACCAGCAACTCTGGTCAGAATGGAGAACAGCTCCTGCTTATTAATGGGCTTCAGCAAATAATCAATGACTTGATTTTTGATAGCACGCCTGGCATATTCGAACTCATCATAGCCAGTCAAAATCACAAAGTGGCGGCAAAGCTGCTTTTCCCGCATATATTCAATCAATTCCAGGCCATTCATTTCGGGCATATGGATATCTGTAATGATCAAATCCGGCCTGAACGATCCGCATGCATCCAGCTTGGCAATCGCCTCCTCACCATCCGCAGCTGTAACGACCTCTGAAATTTGCAAGCCGGAATTGCGGATCATATGGTTCAAACCTGTAAGAATGATCGGTTCATCGTCAACAATCATCAGCTTCATTGAAAATCACCTCTTTTTCTCAAAGTAAGCACGTAAGTCGTACCCTCTCCCTCTGTACTCTGCAGCCCAATACCTGAACCGTCGCCATAAAATGCTCTCAATCTTTCATGTACATTACTTAGCCCGATACCCATTCGTTTCCCGCTATCGCCAGCTGCCCTATCACCAGCGGTCCTATCACCAGCCGTCCTATCTGCAGCAGGTTCAAAGACGGGGTTAAGCAAATGCTGCTGCAGATCAGCTAATTGCCCGCTTGGCATGCCGCATCCATTATCCTGAATAACAATCCTCAGCATGGAAGCATCCTCCGTTATTTGTATCGTGATCTCACCCTTTCTTTTCCATTTGGAAATGCCATGGATCACACTGTTTTCTACTAAAGGCTGAATAATAAACTTGGGGCAAACAAAATGGTCGAGCGCAGCCCTGATATCCAAATGATAAGTTAGCCGGCTCCCCAGCCTGATTTTCTGAATACCTAAATAATTCTCAACATGCTCAAGCTCTTCCTTAAGACTGACAGTAGAATGATTCGAGAGACTGTAACGCATAACCTTCCCTAACGTATAGGTCATATTTGCAGCCTCGGCATCCCCATTCGCTTCCGCCATCATACGGATGGATTCCAGGGAATTATATAAAAAATGCGGATTAATCTGCGCCTGCAGCGCTACAAAAGCCATCTCCTTCTGGCGCAGCTCCGCCCGATGCACAGTATTGACAAGCCGATCGATACGCTCAATCATAAAATTGTACGAAGATATCAGCAGACTTATTTCATCTTTATACAGCTCCTCCTTATACTGCTCTTGATAGGGCAGCAAATTGTCCTGCTTAACCTTCCTCATATGACCCGCCAGCCTGATAATTCGCTGCACGAGCGAAGAGGTAATCATGTAGTAGATAAAAGACAACACCGTCAGAAAAACAAAAATCAGGAGGATCATATTCATTTTCGTTTTCCAGCTAATACCGAATAAACTCGTAACTGGTGTGACGATGAGAGCTTTCAACTGCAGCTTGTCCAGCTCCAATGTGTTGACCAGCACCTTCTGATCAGCAGTGATTGTATATGAATAAGGCGCTGCTTTGGCTTGCCGGTTGCTGGAAAATGAATCCGGCAGCTGTGCAAGACTCTGATATTGAACCGTGCCGCCAGATACCAGCGCATAAGTTCCGGTCTTCTCCTGCACAAAATACACTTCACTGTGCTTCAAAGTGTCATTCATTTGAAAAAGTGTATAGAGCATGTTCATATCAACCGATATCTTCATCACACCAAGCGCTTTGGAGAACTCCTGATTCAGCAGCTTTTTGTAATAGGTCAGCTGTGTCAGTTGTGTCAGCTGGTCGGCATTCTTTTCCAGCTTATCCAGCTTTACTACCCAATTCCCTTCGTTTGGGATGAGCAGCTTGTCATCGATATCCAAGAATGGCTCAGATTGCTCTGATTGCTGCTCCGATTGCTCCGAATGCTCCGAATGCTCAGAACTCTCCAAAGCCTGCTCATCGAAGTCCAAAATCGTATCCCCCAACTGCAAAACCGACGAATTAAATTTGTAAATTTTCAAATCTTGAATCTGCGGATTGATCGAATAAATATACGATAATAGCGGATTAATATACTTGTTAAACACATAAATCTGATCCGCCGGCGTGTCATAATAGCCTGAAACAAATTCGGTTACATAAGAGTTAAATTGCAGCAAATTGTATACGGATTCAATTTTATCCATATCATTTTGCAAATTAGCCTGAACCTGTTCCACAAGCGACTGATTATTCTGCGCAAAATTATTCAAACCGCTTTCATAAATTTGATTATAAAGCATCGCCCCCGAACCAAGCACAGGAATTACAACAACAATCATGTAGCCAATAATCATTTTGGTACGAATGCCCAGCCCTTTAATCCAGTGCTGTGCCCGCCTTCTTGTCCGTTCCATTAGCTGCATAAGCTCACCTCCCTTTACAGCTATGATATAACGAATTTGTGAGAAATAACAAGAAATTAAGAGAGACACCCTTCTTGGGCGTCCTTTGAGGAGCGTGTTCGTTAGGTTGGTGCATGGAGGGAGGGAATGGCTGTGGGATCCAGCCGCTGTTAAAGATTTGTTCCCTTGAATGGAATGGATGAGGAGGTAGGAACAAATCTTTAAAGGCGGACGCTATCGCTCTTCCACCCACAGCCACTCCCTCTTCTCAGCAACATTCGCACAAATCGCACGAACACCAAGCTCAAACGGACAGCCAACAAGGGTTTTTCTCTTGATTGGAGGAGATTTCCCAGCGTGCAGAGGCGCTGGGGATGAAAATGTGTGCCAGGTATAGCCACCTGCCGCCGCCTGCTACTTTAACGATGTTTTTCATCGTTAAAAGCACCGGTCGTCTCCAAATATTTACTTTAACGATGAAAAACATCGTTAAAATCCCTTTTTTCCACCCAGAGAGGCCATCCGCTCTCTTTTAACGATGAAAAACATCATTAAAGTGGCTGATGGACCTGGAAGCACTTGCTTTAACGATGAAAAACATCGTTAAGTGAAGCTGCCCCCTCAATTTGGGGTCTTATATGTTGAGAAAGACACTATTCTTGGTCCTACTTTGAGCAGCGTATTCGTTACGTGAGTGTTTGGGGGAGGGAAGTATGTCCAGTAAACGTCTGGTTCCTGATGCAAAGGGATAGTGAGGATAAGGAAATTAGGGCTTTCTTTCTGATTCCCTAATCCTCTACTACTTTATCGCTATAAAGCTGTGCTACGACATAACAAAACGTAACGACACCGCCCTTTAACTGAAAGGAAGTGCCGTTACGTTTCCGTACGCTTTTAAGGCTTATCTATACAGCTTTTCCAACAGTCTGTAGATTATCGTGGCAGCCTCTGCCCGGGTAGCCGCATTGGCGGGACGGAAAGTTCCATCCTCATATCCGTTCAGGATTCCAGCTGCTGCGGCCACTCCAACAAAAGACCGGGCCCATACCGGAATATCGGAAGCATCCTGAAATGCCTGTTCCTTCGATAGCGTCCCATCACTCATGGATTGATTACCTGATAACCCTCCAGCTTCATTCAAAGAACTCATGTCATTTCTTTCATCTATTACATTCATAGCATTCATGGCATTCGCGATCAACACTGACATCTCCGCCCGAGTAATGGTTTGATTGGCCTTGAACAATGATTTCCCATTCTCTTCATACCCTTGGATCAGCCCCCCTTGAATGGCCGCGTATACATAAGATTGTGACCATGCGGGAATTTCTGTTTGATCTACAAAAGTAAATTGGGAAGCATTCGTCTCCAGTCGCAACCCTAAAGCGGTAACCAGCATCTTCACAAACTCCGCACGAGTTACTACTTGATCAGGGCGAAAGGTTTGATCGCGATATCCTTCAATTACGCCCATGCCAATCAAACGTTCGATATAGGAGCCAGCCCATTGCTGCTTTAAATCTGAGAATGTTTGTGGCTGATAGGCAAATACAGCAAATTTAGTAAAATGATTGACACTGACTGTAACGGCACCCTTCCCCTTCCCATCCACATCCACATTCAACTTGCCCCCGAGATAAATCCACCGCTGCTGTGCCTCGTCAAAATAATAGACTGCAGCAACGTGTCCCTCAGGTACTTGAGCAGTGTCATAGTGAAAGGTCATTTCTAGCGGATGGCTGAATGTTCGGCCAGTGGTGCTGGTAAATTCGAATACAGGACTTAATAGCTTAAGCCTCCCGTTTGGGGGAATATGACTTGTTTCTTTACTTGTTTCTTTACCTGTTTCTTTACCTGTTTCTTTACCTGTTTCTTTACCTGTTTCTTTACCTGTTTCTTTACCTGTTCCTTGATCCGTTTCTCGACCTTCTCCTTGACCCGCTACAAGTGCAGCTTCTACAACTGATATCTGGATCTTGCCGTTTAAGCCCACGGCTCCTGCTGGAATTTTTAGCTTTATCAGTCCCTCGATAGAACCTTCCGAAGCCTGGCCTTGAGTCACGTCAATTTGCAAACCTTGCGCTGGCTTCTTGTCGCCAATTGGCTCCTTGGCAGGTGGTACCGATGGTTGTGGTGTCGGTGATTGTGGTTCCGGTGATGAAACCGGTCGTGGAGAACTAAGCGGATTGACCGTCACTGTCCGCACGACCTCCAAGGCAGCATTGCCTGCAAGGTCAACCACATTGTACCGCAGAGTATACGTACCTGCTTCAAGCGTATTAACGGATTCAGTTACGATAACGGAACCGTCGATACCAACATCATCCGAGGCATTCGCTCCTTGCTCTGTATAATTGTCGCCCACAGTCAGCACTATACTCTGTGCTCCAAGCAGGGTAATAACAGGCAGCGATGTATCTGCAGCAAATGAAAGTGTCTTATCGGCGGAGCCATACACAGCGTCCGTTACAGTTACTTGCAGTGTATAGCTCCCACTAGGAAAGAGCACCGCTGTAACCGGAAAGCTTTGGCTGAATGGCAGGCTCGTTTCACTTGCTATCAAAGCCTGACTCGCATTTATCACGGAGTCCCCCAGACTGTTCTTTACCAGAACATCGAGAGTTAAAGATTCGCCTGGACGATTGCTGTAAACCATGCCAGTTACAGTAAGCTGATTACGGCTGGCGCCCGTGGAAAATACCGCTCCATTTAGCGTTAATCCAGCCAAGCCAAATGGCTGCAAATGTTCAATGCTGCTGATCGTAATGCTTTCGACCGCTTCGTTACCAGCAGCATCCTTGGCATACACCGTATAGGTGCCATTCTCTTCTACTGTAAAGCTTCCGCCGCTAAGCAGGTTTCCGCTGGCCGCAAAATAGACTGCATCCTTTGAACCTGGTGCCCATTTCAGGATGGAGACTCCGCTTCCTTCCTCCAACACTGCTGCCTGGATCGTGGCAAAACTGCCTGCCGACTCTAAAGAAGAAGCAGCCAGCGTAATTTGCGGAGCAGTCGCATCTATTTTTACAATTGCTGTTCTGATTTGCTCCTGATTGCCTACTGCATCCACGCTGTAATACTGAAGGGTATGAACACCGTCTGCTTCCAATATTACCGTAGTCCCTTCTTGAAATGAACCGTTGTTCAGCTTGTACATGGTTCTTGCTACACCACTCTGCAGATCACTGGCACTCAAATTTACCGTTTGCGCGGTTCGCTGCCAACCCGCTTGAGCATCATCCGTCGTTTGTGGCGGCGTCTCATCTGCACTTTCGGTGAATGGCACGTAAGCATTCAATTGCAGCTCAGCTACTGCCATTTGAATGCCTGGCTGGTAGCTGTTATCTGGATTGAGGGCGTCTGGCTTAATAGCTTTGACCGCTATATAGCGCATCGCTTTCGGAGCTGGCAGGGTGAAGGTGTGCATCACTCCAGGCGCACCTTCATCGCTGTGATAAATCACTTCCCACGTTTGCCCATCCATGGAGCTTAGAAATTCGTACTCCGTTGCATACTGCACATAGTGAAATTGTACCGATACGCTCTGCGCAGTAACCAATTTCTCCATATCTACTCTGTACTGCCAGGCGAAGGAACCGGCCGCCGAAATGACCGTCGTAGGATCACCATCATTCCCGTTTCCTATGGGATGATTGGGAGTCAACTGCTGCGTACCGCTCGGATCGTAGGCCGCCGCTGGCTTACTAAGGGCAGCGTTATAAAGAGGTAACGTTGCAATATCATCGTATACCGTTATTAGCAAGCTGCCCATACCCTGAAGCAGATTGTTTTTGTATACGAGTACATCGATCTTTGTACTTCCTTGGCCGATTCCTGTCACCACACCGCTGGCATCCACTTGGGCAATTTGCCTGTCATGACTTATATATACAGCGGTTTCGCCTGCAGATAAGCCATGTACCTGTGTTGCAATTGATGCATCCGTCTGTAAAATCGTAGATCCCGCTGTTAGCTGCACAGCTCTGGGTGAAGGCAGCTTATAAGCATTTACTTCCAATTCAGCGATGGCCATCTGTGCTCCAGGCTGGCCGGCATCGTCCGGTTTGATCGATTTAACGGCAATGTATCTCATCCCTTTGGGCTCAGGTAAATCGAAGGTCAGCTTCACATCAGGCACACCGGAGGTACTGTGCTGAAGCAGCTCCCAGTTCTGACCGTCGGTTGAGCTCAAAATTTCATATTCCGTTGCGTAAGCATAAGTGAAGAATTGTACGGAAACACTTTTCGTCGTGAACAACTGCCCCAGATCAACGCGATATTGCCAAGCATAAGAACCTGATGCCGACACCACTGTGCCCACATCGCCGTCAACGCCGTTACTGAGAGGCTGATGAGTTGTCAATATGTTGGTACCAGCCGGATCAAAAGCAGAAGCTTGCTTGCCAAGCGCCACATTGCTTACACCCAAATCCTCCAGCTGATTGTAAATCATGAGTGTGAAGGCATCACTTCCGGCCGCCGGCCGCTCCTGCCCGTCCCGCAACGCTTTAACCTGGATCGTTACGGATCCTGGCTTTTTGGAAGTAACGAGCCCCTGCTGTGTAACGGTTGCAATCGAATCATCACTGCTCGAATACACTAAAAGCTCTCCGCTTCCGGCGCCTGTCGTGCTAAGCTGCATCGTTTCGCCAGCCTGCAAAATGGAAGCATCCCCGCTAAGCTTGATCGGCTCCATCGCATCAAAATGCAGATCATCGGCAGATATCACCTGAAGATTGCCAAAAACAACCTCGGACTCCGTTTCCTTCGTATTAGAAGTATGGGCGATACCCACTGTAAATGCATTGTTCATCGCAAAATCTTTTAGCTTTTCAGCCAAAATCCAGTCCTCATTTGCATTTAAATAATGCGCGTAGATATCGTCACCGAAGCGTGACAGCCTGATGGTGGCGGGCAGCGTTAGAGTCGGAGATTCGATATAGCTGGTGCCCCAATCGGTATTAGGACGCCATACAAAAGGAACACGCTTGCCCGGCTCGCCTGAGGTTGCATGAATGCGATAATTGACATGCTTCGATCCGGCAGCGACACTTTCCCGCAGCATGAGGCCGATCATGGAGTTCGGATTCACGTTATCGGATATCGATTCGATAGTCGCTATAATGGATACTCCAGATGGAAAATCAGCCATATCGATATCTTGATACAGATAGGCAAAGCTATCCTTATCCGACCAAATATCGCCCCCCTTCGTCCGCATCGTCCATTGCTCTTCATTATCGTAAACCGCCCTGCTCACCGCACCATTCACAGGAAGCAAGTTCCACGCTTCTGGAAAGACAGTAATCGTCGCTGAGCCGGTTTTTGTAACGCTGCCTGCTGTCAAGGAAAGTGTAATCTCCGCTTTGCCCGGTCCATGCAGGAGGATCGCGCCGCTAGCCGGGTCCACTTGGGCTACTGACAAATTATTACTGCTGTATACGGCTGTGGCCACGGAAGGATGAACCGGATACCCGGAATCGTAAACAGCCTCCCATGCAAGCTGAGGAGCTTCACTCTGCTGATAATGATCCTTATCCGTTTTCAAGGTGACTTCTTCCAATTGCTCCTGATAAGTCTCAACTACAATAGATTTGGAAACATCACGACTATCCAAATGAGCAATCGCCTCAATACTGGAGCTGCCAACGCTCAATGCATGAAGTGTCTGAAGTGTCTGAAGTCCCTGAAGTACTTCAAGCGCTGTATGCTCTTGATCTACGGAAATTACAGAAGTGTTCCCACTCGTCAAAACCGGCTCCATAGAAATATGCATCTGGTCTGTTGTTATCCCCACCATGCTTACTGCCGCTCTGCGGCCAACAGCAATCGATGACGGCTTAACCTCAAGCAGCACCTCGGCAAAATCATCCACACTTACTGGTACGGTAAATAAAGTATTGCCGCTTCCATTTTTTACTGTAATGTCAGCCTGGCCCTCACTGAGAGCTTGCAGCATGTCCCCTGAGGTGCCTGAAGTGCCTGAGGTTCCTGAGGCGCCCGAGCCAGTGCCCGAGCCAGTACCTGTTCCAATAGTAACTACTTGAGTATCACTGCTGGATATAGTCACGGCTCCAAGGCTGGAGTCTACATTCAGCTTGGATACGTATCCCCATGGCAATGGCACTCTCGTCCCAGCTTTATAGAGGGCTACCTCGGAAATGCCCATTTTCCCAGATACGGACTCAATTCTCAGCGTCCTTATGTCTGTTCCCGGTACGTAGATCACATTGCTTCCTGCCTGAGCTCCCGTATAGGTGCCAATAGTCTCCCAATTCGTACCGTTAACTGTCGATTTCAACACATATTCATTCGGTACAAGACCCTGCTCAAAATGGACAACAACGGAAGAAATACTTTCTGTTTTCCCGAGACCCACTTGCAACACCCATGGAGATAATGCGGATCCTGCTGCAGGATGCGCATAAGTGTCCAGGTTTTGGTCCACAGCCTGCTCAGCTCCGTGACCGGCTTCCATGGTGACAGAGCTTCCGTCAGGAAGAAGCGCCGCTGCCGCTGCCTGCACGGCAACATTCACTGACTGATCGTTTAATAAATATTGAAACGCTGGTTCAAGCCCGGCATGATTAATAATATCGAGAGGGAAGTTACCGCCAGTTACAATAGAGTTGTCTTCAACAACGGATTCCTCGTCGGTAAATTCATACATATTGTTCTCGTCTTTATCCCAGTAGTTATTTGTAACCGTATTCTCATGTCCGGTTCCGAGAAAATTCCTGGTATTGTTATACATAACGTTATTTTCTACATTTACATAAGCGCTTCCAAGATCCAAATAGACAGCACCAAAGTCATTTCTCTGGTCATAAATCACATTACCGGCAATCACCTCTCCCGGCTGTGCTCCTAGCGTATAAATCCCGCCGCCATCGAACAAAATTTTCATATGATCGTGAACCCGATTATTTAGTATTTTGTTATTTTTACTTGTCGTCGGGTTTCCAGGAAAGTCACGCACTCCCCAGCCCCAACCTACAGATATACCGCTGTAAGGCAGATCCGTCAGCTCATTATGCGCGATGAGCGTATTTTCTGTATAGCCGGCCAAGATTCCCACAGCTCCGTTATACTCTGCACCTATACGATGAATATAGTTGTTCGTTACTGAGTTATTCATTACTTTCATCCGCTGATCTTCCGGGTGATGATCATCGGCGGTCACGCCACCAATTTGAATACCAGTGCTGGAGATATCATAAAACTCATTGCCTGACACCACATTTTCCTGGCTGCCGAGTCCAAAGCCCAGCCCTACTGCACCCAGATGCTTAAATGTATTTTGCTCGAAATACACCGATTTTGCCGCAGTAAAGGTTACATTCGCCGGAGTGCTCCGATCATGATCAGGGTTCCAGCCGCTATCGGGCGTCCAGACTCCGGCATCGGAACGATAAGTAAAGTTAGCCTGCACTTCAACAAATCCATCGTCACTATTCGGCCCTAACCACCCGGCGTAAGCAAAGGTAATGCCGCTAAAACGGATATTCGCAATCGGCTCATCGAGCGTCCCGTTCCCGCGTACCAGGGTTTCTACTACTGGAATGACCGCATCCGCTGTGACTCTGTCATCACCCTCTCGCGGCATATAGTACAAATATCCTGTTGATTGATTGAGATACCATTCTCCAGGTTCATCCAGCAGTTCGAAGGCGTTCTCCACCCACGTCACCTTGTCGATCGGCAGCCCTCTCTCGAATCTTGCCATTTGCAAGCAAGGCTGGTCCATCGTAATCGTCGTGCCGGCAATCGATTGAACACCGCAGCGGACTTGTCTCCAATTCCGGTTATAGACAAACTCGATATCCTGAATGTTTCCCCAATTCTGCATGTCTATGTTCGTCGTGGAATGACCTGCATTCAAGTTTGTCGCTCCAGGCAGCGGACCTTTGGCCCGGACTGCACGTTCTCCATTGACATAGAGCTGCCTTGTCTGCACATTCGTTCCAACAAAGGCTTTCCACAGCTCGCCTTCCTGTACCCAACCCGAAACTGCTTGCCCGCCGCTCCAAACAGGGGTTTCTCCGGGATAAGCCTGATAGCCGACATAATGTCCGTTCGTTCCTGAATCCTCAGCGCTTAGCTCTAAGGTGGATGTCAGAGTATAAGTGCCTCCGCGCAGGTAAACGACGATATCCCCGGACATGCTGCTGTTAAGGGTACGAACCCTATCACGGGCACCCGTCAGCGAGCAGGGCTCGGCCAGTGAACACAAGATACCGCTTCCATTTGGCGAAGCATAAAGAGTATGTGCTGGAGCATCGTCGGCTGAAGCTCTTTTTATTCCGAAATCGATTGTAAAACTCGTTAGCAGCATAACCATAATCATACAAACACTTATGAATCTCAAAACAAAGTGGAATTTGCCCATCAGATGCACACCATCCTTTTTCTGGTAATTATAGCCTCGAAAAAAATGCGCTCTAAAAAAGAATTGCTTGAGCTGATGCTTTTGCAAATTCAATTTTTAAAGCGCTGGTCTTCCTACCACGTTTCCGGTCTACCGGGTCTTTTTCCACTCGTCGATCTGCCGCTGTTTTTCAGCAATAATTTTTTCTGCTCCTGCTTTGTTCATCTTTTCCAGAAACTCAGGCAGCACCTTGTCCGTATCATCCAAACCGTTGGCAAAGATGTCGGCATACTGCTTCCATACAGAAGCCGTTGCGGTAATTTCCGTCTTCACCGCTTCCCCGTCAAACGAGAATCCGATCAGCGGAGAAGCATCTGCCGTATTGTTCAGCTCGATCGTTTCCTCCCATACACCAACCTGGCTTGGGGATACATAGTAACCATTAAATTGATTGCCAAACATCCAGTCCGATGAAGGCTGGTAGCCGCTGTCCACGATCGATTCAATAACACCTTTATCGGCATCTGTGATCTTGTAATGCTTGCCTTCAATACCATGACTCATAAGATTGTATAGTGCCTTATCTGAATTAATCAGTTCAAGGAACATCATCGCGCGCTCCGGATTTTTGGAGGTTTCACTAATTCCTGTCATAGTCGCAATAGCACGTGCCGTCGTTACAATCGCTTTGCTCAGCGGCTTATCAACGACATCTGCTTTGTATTTTTCCTTCACCTCGGCTGCGTTGCCCGGCTTTAGTGCGGTTGCAATCGAGAACGGCGTGTACACATCCTTGTTATTTTTGGCAATGGCATCGACTTGCGCCGCATCCATCAGATCCTTGGAAAAGTATCCGGCTTTATTCCACTTCCGCTTTAGCTCCATAAAGCTCTTGAATTCAGGCGAGGCATACTGATTGATTACTTTTAACTCGCTGTCATCCAGCTTTACCCACCCGACTAACGAATCATCACCAATGCTGTCCATGCCAAAGTAAGGAGGCTGATTCGTAAATCCGTCCGAAGATCCTTTGACCGCATAGAAAGGCGGAAAGGCTTCCTTCCACTGTGCCAAATACGGCTCAAAATCTTCATACTTGGTTATAGCGCTTACATCTACCTTATATTTATCAATAAATCTTTGATCAATCGAAGCTCCAAAAGGCATCGCGACCACCTGATAATTGATGGAGCCATAAATTTTGCCGCCAACCCGGGTGGCATCCCACACCTTGGCAGGAACCGAAGCCTTCAGCTTAGGCGCATACTGATCTAATAAATCATCAAGCGGCTTCAAAGACCCTTTGGCCACATTTTGAAAATAATTGTTGGACCATGGCGCCGTAAACACCATATCATAGCTTTCTCCGGCGGCATTCATCGTATTGACCTTTTGCTCAAAAGCGCCCCAATCCACTGGCTTCAGACGAATCGTCGCATTGATTTGCGGCTGGACGATTTTGTTCATCTCATCCTCTACCGCCTGTACATCCTTAATGTTTTGCAAACCACTCGGGAAATACCAGGTTAATTCAACCGGCTCTAATGCCGGCTCTTTCTGCTCTTCCCCCGGCGTTGTCGCTGCTGCTGTTGGCTTTGTGGTCTCTGCAGCCTTTTCTTCTTTGCTGGCACAAGCACTTGCTGTCATCATAAGGACAACGAGTACCATTGCCCAAATGATTCTGCTTCTGATCCTGCTTCTTTTCATGCGGTAAAACCTCCCAATAAAGTATAGTACATGCACTGGCCAGAGGTTTATCCCTGGAGCAGCTGCCTCTGATCTTACGAAAGATTTGCCGCTAAAAAAAGGATAAAAAATGAGCAAAGGTTCTTTTTCAAACAAAAATATCGTTCAAAATCACTGATTTCTCCCGTTTACTCATCATCTTCATCGATCCTTACCAGATTCAAATGCTTGAGCCGGTAATCACTGAATGAAACACCCATTTTCTTCTTGAACAGAATGTAAAAATACTTTTTGTTTTCCACGCCTATTTCGCCCAAAATATCGATCAAAGTCTTATTTTTGCCACCTTCGTTCAGCAGCTCAATAGCCCGCCTCATCCTCACTTCAACAATATAATCAGCTACGGACTGCCCATATGCCTCACGGAACAGCTTGCCAACATACATCTTCGACAGCTTCATCTCCGCCGCTACAGTATCCAGACAAAGCCCCGGATCTGTATAGTTGGTTTCAATGTATTTGAGAACCGAATCCATCAGTATGCTGCTGCGGTTATTTTTTCTGGAGGTGATCGCACTTGCAATTTCCGTGAAGATGTCATCAAACAGGGCATGCACTTCATCCATCGTCTCGACTTGAGACATTTGGCGCAAATAGGCATGAAAATCAAGCTGATATTTATCAATACTGTTTCGTTCCATCGTCTGCATCGTATTGTGCACGAAATAGAACAGGTACAAAATATTAGACATCATCGCATCGTAGGAGTGCTGCGTAACCTTGCTCATAATGCCCGCGTACAAGCTGCGCGCCTCATCCAGCCTGCCGCCCACGAGCGCTTCGTATAGCTGCTGCTCCTCTGCCGGCTCTATTTTATAGGAAGCTTCGATGGCTCTTCCGCTCAGCATGTCCGCAAACAGCAAACAACCATGCCCATAGACAAGCCTATACTGCGAAAGACTTACAACCTTCTGATAGCCGCTGTACAGCTCCGTGAAATCCTCCTGCTTTTCGCCCACTGCCGCAGAAATGTTAAGCTTCAAGTGATGCAGGCACCACTCCTGCAGCTCCTTCACCCCCTGCGCGAAAGCGCTGCGAAGCTCTTCACCGTCCATCTCTTCGACATTGACGATATGCATAAGGATGTCATCGCCCATATCAATCACTTGATGGCTGCGATTACGCCCCACCGTTTCGCCTGCTGCATTGCCAATCGCATATCGCAGCAAATCCCTGTCCCTTTCATTGAAATCGGACATAAACCGGGCAAAGTAATCGATTCTGTAGCTAATGAGCACATAACCTTCATCCAGCTGCAAAGTAATCCTGTATTTATCAAGCAGTGCCTGCAAACTGGAAAGTGGCTGTGCATGTGGGGTAAACAACGATTTCAGCCTCTCATTACGCTGCATTTGCTGGGAGTCCCGCTTCAATGCGTAAGCTTCGGAAACGACTTTGTTTAGCAGCTCCACCTCATCGAAGGTTTCCGCCGCTCTTGACGCAGGCGAATCCACAAGTCCCCGCACTCTTCCCACGAGCTTTCCGAAGGGAGAATACAGCCGGCGGGATACAATAAAGGAGAGCAGCAGACCGAGCATAAACAAGACGATGCTGATCAGCAGCGTTGTTGTCTTGATGTACGCTGTGCTTTTAAGTATAACGCTGTAAGGATGGACACGGACGAACCACCAGCTCGGCACCTCTGATTTCGTGTAGGCGACAAGCACCTTTTCATCTTTTAATACGGTTGTGGTATAGCCTGCTTTGCCTTCCGGCTTTCCTTCCTGCGCGCTAATAGTCCCCATTAAGGTAGAAATTTCAGCTTCATTCAGGTTCTTCGCATCCGTGATCAAGTGACTGTTCGCATCCACAATAAATGTCTCGCCACTCATCTCCGGATTTCCCATGTTGTAGGAAGTAATCAGGTTTTGCAAATAATCACTATAAATATTCACAATAACCGCTCCATCTACCCCACCCTTCACGGAATAGTTATCATAAATGACATAGGTCAGCACACGGGTTTCTTTCGGATGGTTATCATTGGAGAGGATACGTGGAATCGGCTTCAGCCGCAGCTCGGCATTAGGACTCTGCATCATCGCAGCGGCCTCTTTATCAAAAAAATCATCTTCACGATTCGTAATCGAGTTCACTGTGGAGAGAAAGCGATGCTGCTTCTTGTTGTACACGTAGACAGAATGCACGAAGGAATTCGCTTTGACCAGAGCCTGGATGCGGTCCATCTCCATAATAAGCTCGGTCACGCCCTCCTCCTCCACATTGTACATCAAGGCGTTCGTATTCGGATTCGCGAAAATAGACAAGGCGAAATTACGCGCATTATCGTTCATATAGCCAGCTCCGTAGCTCGTTTGCAGCAAATAGTTGGCGCTCGTACTCGATATCGATTCGATCGTGACCCGTTGAAAGCTATAATATAAGGCGTAGGATACCAGGGCGATCAGCAGGCTTAGCACCAATGTGACAGAAAACAGCATCCTCGCAAACATGGAATGTGTAAATACAGTAAGCTTCATAACATCCTCCACTCCAGAACATCAGCTAAAGAACTACAGCTAAGCT
Organism: Paenibacillus eucommiae; assembly: GCF_017874215.1. Lineage (GTDB taxonomy): Bacteria > Bacillota > Bacilli > Paenibacillales > NBRC-103111 > Paenibacillus_AI > Paenibacillus_AI eucommiae. The sequence goes on along the minus strand of NZ_JAGGLB010000021.1, from coordinate 79,101 downwards.
AATTATCCTTTTACAGCCCCGATTGTCAACCCCCTCACGAAAAACCGCTGGAAAAAGAGGTATACAAAAATAATAGGACCGATAGCCAATACGGCCATAGCCATACGCGAGGTTTCCGCCGGAATGACAGCCATGCTGGAGTTGGGGTTATTAAGCATCGCATCGATATTCGACGTGAGCATCACGAGCAAATACTGCAGGGTAAGCAGCTTGTGATTATCAATAAACAATAGGCTTAAGTACCAGTCATTCCAATAAATCAGAGCCATAAACAGCCCTACAGTTGCCAGAATCGGAGTCGATAAAGGCAGTACAATCTGGAAAAAGGTACGAAATTCACCCGCTCCTTCAATTTTCGCAGCTTCAATGAGCGATGCAGGTATCTCCGAGAAAAAAGTGCGCATCAGCAGCACATAAAACGGCTGGACCAAATAAGGCAAAATAAGCGCCCACAGCGTATCCTTTAGATGAAGGTATTGCGTGACCAAAATATAGAAAGGAATGAGCCCTCCATTAAACAGCATCGTGAAAAAAATATAAAACGAAAGCGGGCTTTTCAGCTTAAAATCTTGACGCGACAAAGGATAAGCGAGCATCGCTGTTATCGAAAGGCTGAGTACTGTTCCAACAAGCGTCGTAAGGACAGTAACCCCGTAGGAAGTATAAATCAGCGTCGTTCCTTTGAGCACATACTTATAGGCATATACCGTAAACTCCTGGGGAAATAAGCGATATCCATTCAGCACCAGACTCTGCTCAGAGGTGAACGAGGTGGAAATGACCAGCACCAGCGGTGCGATACATACGATACAAAGCAATAACAAAAAAATGTGAAATAAGGGTCTAATCAGAACCGAGGCATTCATTGTGCTCTCTCCTTCAGCTGTGCTTTTTTTAAAAAAGTGCCTTCTCTTTATCTATTTTGCGGACAATAAGGTTCGAGCCAAGCACCAGGATAAAGCCTACAATCGCTTGATAAAAACCTGCCGCAGATGCCATACCAACATCCCCTACTGTACGGAACATCCGAAACACATACGTATCAATAACATCTGTAGTGGCATACAGCATCCCGGAATCTCTTGTCACATTATAAAATAATCCAAAGTCAGCATAGAAAATGCGCCCCAGCTGCAGCAGCGTCATAATGATGATAACGGGAATAAGCAATGGCAGCGTAATATACCTGATTTGCTGAAGCTTGCTTGCGCCATCTATTTTGGCGGCTTCATAATAATCCGGGCTGATCCCGAGAATGCTGGCTAAATAAATGATGCTGAAGTACCCTGCATTTTTCCATATATACACAAGCGTCAAAATCAGAGGCCAATACTGCGGATTATTATAAAAAAGAACGGGATCAATCCCTAACCCCTGCAGCGCTTGATTTACCAGTCCCGTCGATGTGAGCAGCGCATAGGCAAAATAACTAACGATAACCCAAGACAGCAGGAACGGGAAAAACAATGCAGATTGCACCACACTATTCACCCACTTGCTCTTCACCTCATTCATAATAAGCGCCAGACTGACCGACACAATCAAACCAATAGAAATAAATAAGCCATTTAAAAATAAAGTATTAAACGTAATTCTCCACGCATCATCCGTAGCAAACAAAAACTCGAAATTTTTAAAACCTACCCACTTGCTTCCGAAAATCCCATGCTTGTACGTATAATCCTTAAAGGCAATAATCATCCCGCCCATCGGCAAATACGAAAAAACAAACAGCATCAAAATCCCCGGCAGCGCGAGTAAAAGTAGTGCTCCATTCTTGCGTACACTCCGGACAAATCTGTTCGGCTTAGGGTTTGGCTTTTTGCTGGACATGACACTAGGTTCGCCAGATCCGCTAGGCCTGTTAAGCCCGCTATTAGGTATGGCATTAGGTATGGCATTTGGTACGGCGTCGGCTTTCATGTGCGATAATTTCCTCCTCTGATGGTCACATTGAAACCATGCTGATCTTATATCGTTGACTGCATGGTTGATTGTATGGCTAAGTGCACGGTTGAGCGCATCACTCCCACTAATGTGATCTCATCATAAAAGGAATCCACCAGCTATGAAAACACCTAAAACGACCAGTACTGTCCAATTCTAAAAAAGAGCAAGGTCAAAATATAAGCATTGTCTCAAAAAAGATGAATAGTTATCCGGGATTCAAGAATTAGAATAGTAATGGGTAGCGGAGTGGAGGTTGGGGTGGGCAGGAGGAATGGCGCTCGAGTGATGTAAACCTGGAGTAGAGCTGAAGTGGAGCTGAAGTGGAGCTGAAGTGAGCTGGTGTGAAGCTGGTGTGAAGGGCAGAGCAAATCAAGCAGCTTACGGAAACTGGATCCGTTATTCTTGAATTTTCATGACAATTGGGATGTTTACGGACATGAGTTCCGCTATTCCTCTTATTTGAGGGTAAATTTGCTCCTTTTCCTGAAAATAACGGATCTGAGGTCCGTAAGCATCCCGAAAAAGGGTGTTTTGTCACAAATAAGGTCTCCTGTGTCCGCAACGGCAGCCATTTCTTCATTCTTAATTTTGCCGTCCTCATTTTTGACAGAAAAAAGACGCCTAGCGGCGTCCGTTGAGGTGCATGTTCGTGACGCGGGTGCGTTGCGGAGGGAAGGGATGTAGGCTCCAGCCGCTTTTAAAGATTTGTTCCCTTGAGTGGAATGGATGTGGAGGTAGGAACAAATCTTTAAAGGCTGGCGCTAACGCTCTTCCGCCCACATCCCTTCCCTATCTTCAGTTACAATCGCACGAATCGCAGAATCACCAAGCTCAAACGAACAACCAGCAAAGTTTTTTCTCTTGTTTAGGGGAGATTCCTTTCCTAGTTGGCGCAGACACTGGAGATGAAGAGCCCGCGCAGCTGAGGAGGAGCTGATACTTTAACGATACTTTAACGATGTTTTTCATCGCTAAATGCACCACCCTGTCTCCACAACCTTACTTTAACAATGAAAAACATCGTTAAAATCCCTTTTAATCACCCGCTGAGGCCATCTGCCATCTTTTAACGATGAAAATCATCATTAACGTAACAGGGTGACCTAGAAACACCTACTTTAACGATGAAAAACATCGTTAAGTAAAGCACACGCTCATTTCGAGGTAGGCGAGCTGCTGCAGGATTGCTCTTCCCAACCCAAGCACCCTGCCCTGCTACTATTTTTCGTTAAGTAGTTCCAGGCTTGCTTCTGTAAACCGGTCACACGCATCTATAGCCAGATGACTGAACATAGGGAATTTACGGATCTCATATCCGCCCTGCTCAAAAGCTTCTTTTGTCGGTACGTATCCAGCCAGGCCATTCGTCAGTGTAGCAAGCAGTGTATAGGGATAGGGGGATGACGCTTTAATATCCATTCCGATTTCAACAAACAATTCAGCGGGATTGGTCAGCAGTGCAATTTCATTGCCAATTGTCAGACAGTGTATATGAAATTCATGAACCTTCAATTCATCATTTTCGTAAAGTGCTCTCGCCTTCCTGTAGTACTCGAAGAAATGATCGCCTTGTGTCGTTCCGAATGTGTGATCTACCTTTGTATCCCGATCCGAGTATGGGCGCTCTGGAATATAAACCTTTGAATGCGTCATCTTCACATTTAATTGTTCAGGAAACTCAAGCATCGGGTCCATTTCGATAACGGTTCCGGCCAGCCCCATTCCAACCTTTTTATAGGTATCCGGATTTGTCCAGTCACTTTGGAAATCAATCCAATTAATATCCCCACACGCCCCTGGCAAAAACAGCACAACAGCTTGCTCTCCAAATACAGCTTGCAGCACTTTGGTCATATAACCGGAAATATCGGCGCTGATGTGCGGCCGGCCAGCGGCATTATTATGTAAAGCATAATTAACGATAAAAGCAACAGCCTGATTATGCTCATTCACTAATTTAATGACAACCACTTCCGGATCAACAGCTCCCTCTGATGTACAGCCCTCGTAATCGTCCAGCACAAAATTCATCCGAATGGATCCATCAGGCGCAGTCAAACGGCGGTTAAATACGTGATTCGGATTGCTTGATCTGCCTACACCTAAGCGAACAAGCTGCTTTTCACTTCTTGCAGCGTTGACAGCTTCGACCATTTTTTGCTTCACTTGTTCAACGTAATCCCAATGGACGGTCATCTCTCCCATGGGGCTTGCGCCCATCGATGTTGAGGCATGGGTATGAGACGGCGTTATAATCACATTGTATTTTGAAATCTGGCAGGCCTGTTCAATTCGTTCAATGATATCGTCAATCACAGGACGGGGAATGCTGCATACATCAGCCGCAATCATTACGATCTCCTCGCCACCGTTATCCATGACCACAACATTAGCAAACAAATCGTCCAAAATGTACTCTGCAAACTCAAGCTCATAAGAACCATCCAAGCGGACCCCCACTGGTGGCGTAATATTGACTCTCGAGGTTCCGGCATACAAGGATACTGAATTCAAGCAAACTTCCCCCTTTGACTGCAAATGGTAAAACGATCATATAACTTAGTGAAACTCATAGTATTATCCGTACTTATCAGGACTTATCCATTTACTTATCCGTACTTATCCGCACTTATCCGGGTTTGACCGCACTGCCAGAAATTCTGCAACTCCGAAACTTTGTTAGCTTTACTACCAAAGAATAGCTAAATTTTAACATGCGCCTATAGGAGCGTCAATAAGCAATTCCATAAGGAATTGCCCATAATCCCCCAGGCAGCTCCCCGTACTAACCGCTGTAATCTATCAGATCCTTGTGCACATTCTGAAGGGCATAATAAATACTACCAACCAGCTCAGAATCCTCCCGGTAATATGCTTCTTCCAATCTAGGTGATCTGCTGTTTAGATTTCTCAACTGCTGATCGATTCCCTCCAGAAAGGAGCCTGGCAAACGTAAAATTTCTCCACCGATAACCACACGCTCCGGATCAAAAACACAAATAACGTTAGCCAAGCAGCAGGCAATACGGGTCTGATATTGGGACAGCAAGCGCATTGCGGCCTCATCCGTTAGTTCACCTATAGACTCCATTGACTCCATGGCCGAAAAAAGCCGGTTGGTTCCCTTCCAGTTCAAATATTTCTCCAAATAACCACCGGCAGGTTCAAATCCATCTGCAAGCTGCTGCCTGGAATCCACAATCATATCGCCAATTTCTCCGGCTGCCAGCTTCGCCCCCCTGTACAGCTTTCCTTCTATCATCATCCCTAGTCCGATGAGCTCACCAATCGACACGAATGCAATACTCCGTTCCCGAATTTCAGACGAAGCCGCCTGCCCCCATAACCCCATATACACATCATTGTCCATCCAAACGGGAACCCCGAATTTACTCTCCAAAGCGTCCTTAAATTCTGTTCCCTGCAAATTGGGAAATACACGTGCTTGAATAATCTCACCTGACTGTGGATTAACAATACCCGCTATTGCTACACCAATTGCTGATAGACTACTTGCCTCCAGATCTGCAGCTTCCAACAGTGCCAAGATCGTTTCGATCATCGATCCTATAATGTCAGTACTCCCATCTGCTGAAATTTCTTTTCTCGTTAACATCGTTCCTATATTGTCAGCAAGCGCCACTTGAATCGTCGGATACGTTACATGAATGCCGATTACATAAGCATTTTTGCTATTTATTTGCAGTAAAATCGGCTTTTTCCCGCCGTTGGATTGACCTTCCCCGATCTCTACAATCGCTTCTGCCTGCAATAAATCGGTAATCAGCTTCGATACGGTAGGCCTGCTTATTCCTAAAGCGCTGGCTAGATCAGCACGCGAGATCGGTCCCTGTTTACGTATCAAATCCATAATTTTGGCTACATTTATTTTTTTTAGCAGTCCGGGTCTTCCAGTCAAATCCCTCACTGGCCACGCTCCTCACCTTGCATCATTCAGACAAAGCAATAGTAGCAGTTGTACTTTCCCCCGTCAACATCAGGAATGTATGCTCAGTAATGCCCGGCGTTTATTTAAAAAAGAAAGCTCTGCTCATACTCGGTACGCTCCTGAATCCGCTTGACCACAGGCGCATATCCAATACCCGGCTTTTCAGGAATACGAATCAGGCCATCATGAACCACGACCTCTGGTTCGATAATATCTTCCTCCCAATAATTAGCAGAGGCTGCAGTATCCCCAGGCAAGGTGAAGCCAGCGAGACTGGAAATGGCGATATTATGCGCGCGTCCGATTCCCGACTCCAGCATGCCTCCGCACCAAACATCGACGCCGGATTCCTGGCATACGTTATGCAGCTTGATCGCTTCCTGAATACCGCCTACCCTGCCGATTTTTACGTTGATGATTTTTCCGCTTCCTATTTGAATAGCCTTTCTGGCATCCTCACTTGAATGAATACATTCATCCAGGCAAATAGGGGTCTGCACCTGCTTCTGCAGCTCGCTATGATCAATCAGATCATTATAGGCAAAAGGCTGCTCAATCATCATCAGAGAAAAAGCATCCAGCTGCTTTAAATGCTCCACATCCGCTAACGTATAGGCTGAATTGGCATCCACCATCAGAGCTATTTGCGGGAAATGCTTACGCACTTCAGCCACAATGTCAACATCCCAGCCTGGCTTGATTTTGATTTTAATGCGCTTATAACCTTTTGCAACATTGCTTGCAATGGTTTCCAGCAGCTCGGCTGGTGAGTTCTTGATGCCAATACTGACCCCCACCTCAATTTCCTGTTTCTTCCCACCGATGGCTGCGGCTAGAGGGATGCCCTGCTTTTTGGCATAGAGATCCCAGTAAGCTCCTTCCAATGCCGATTTAGCCATATGATTACCCCTAATATGCTGCAAAAGCCCGGTAATCTCGCCCGGATGCTCTATCTCTCTTCCCTGAACAATTGGAATTAAAAAGCTCTCCAGCATGTGCCAATTTGTTCTCAACGTTTCTTCATTATAGGAAGGCTCCGGGAACGCAACAGATTCTGCCCAGCCGGATACGCCATCGTGATCTATAGCCTCAACCAGAATGAACTCCTTATCCCGCATCGTGCCGAAGCTAGTAGTAAAAGGATGGATTAATTTCATTTTCAAATGTCTCAAAATAATTCGGTTTATACGCATCAGCTTTCAGTTCCTTTCGAGTCCAATAATTTCACCACAGACAAAGCCAGCATCGCGGTTCCGAGACGCAGTGCATCCAAATTAAATTTCATTTGCGGATGGTGCAGACCGGGAAGCAAATCACAACCCAGACCAATCATAGTAGCTTGCACGTTAGGCTTTAATAATGGGTAATAATGGAAATCCTCTCCCCCCGGTGTAACCGTTGGGTTTACAAAACCAGCATCGCCTATAACATCCACAATCGCCTCGCCTACAACCTTCTCCATATGCTTATTTGGAACCGCCGCTGCCATTCTCGCTCCAACACGCAGCTCCACCTGAGCGCCATTCATACTGCCAGCCAGGGTTACAGCCGCTTCGACTTTTTGCAGGAGGTCTTCGATGGCTTGATTCGTTTGTGCACGTACATCGATCGCAAAGCTGCCAATGTCCGGAATGATATTGACGCTTTTATTATCCACAGTCAGCTTGGTAACCTTGCACGAGGCTGGAACCATCGGGTCCACCTTCACCGCGTTGACCGCGTTTACGATGGCTGCCAGTGCATCAATGACATTGATGCCATCGTTAGGCCGGGAGGCATGCGCCTGACGCCCGCTCACACTGCCTTCCAGAAAGGCAGCCGCTCCGTGGTAAATGGCGCTCGACGCCTGGCCAAACTTCACTTCCTTAGCAGGGCGAAGATGAATACCGAGCAAATAATCCACATCGTCCACTATGCCGAGCTGCACCATCCTCCGGGCACCTTCCCCCGTTTCCTCAGCAGGCTGAAAAATAACGACAAGCTTGCCTGGAGGCTGATAGCCAATTTCCTTCAAGCATTTCAAGGCAAATAAAACCATCGTCATATGGGCATCATGCCCGCAGGAATGATTGGCTTTCCAAACGCCATCTACGTTTTGCCATAAAGCATCGATATCGGAACGCAGGGCTGCCACCGGGCCGCCACCGCCACCCGATCCTGCTGCCGCTGTCTCCCCTGCCCATTCAGCTACCACACCGGTATGCTCGTCAAAGGTGCGGCTGGCCACTCCCATTTGTTCAAGAGCCTGCTGAAGAAAAGCAGTCGTCGCCTGCTCTTCCCAGCTAATTTCCGCATTTGCGTGCAAATGATGGTACGTTTGCTCCAAATCACCGCTATTCCTTTCGAGCCAGGACATGATGGCTTGCTTCATCTTTTCGCCCCGCTCTCCAGCACATAATAGTTAACCGGAGCTTCATCACGAATAAAAGAAACAACTCTGTATCCACATGCAAAAGCTTCCGTACACAGCTGTCTCAGCTCACTTTGCCAATGGATAAAAAGCTCAGTCTGCTCATTTTTCAGTTGATGGGCCGAGCTTGGGACCGGTATTAGAAAGCCCGAAGCCTTCCCAGAGAACCCAGAAATTCCTGAATCTCCATAGCCTCCTCCAAGGCCTGAATCCACTCCAGCTTTTACCTCATATCCATCCTTAGCTTGAGCTCTGAGCACATTTTCAAAGTTAACTTCACTGCGCCGCACTTCTGTAAAACGCTCTCCATCCCTGTCACAGGTGAGAAGACTCGGATAAGCACTAAAACTGCTGGCACTAGCACTTTTTTCCCCAGCCCTACTCTCCAACTGCTCTATCGAACTCACCACCCGCTCAGAAGCAAGCTCCCACTCCACGACAAAACGATCCGATGGCAGCTGCAGCTTATCCTTTCCATAAAATGAAGGGATGTATTGACTCACGGTTCCCCCAAGCTTGCAAAGATTCAAATAAGCATTCCGCGTCTCAAAAGGATCAAAGGTCCAGACAATTTTCGCATATCCGTACTCCATCGCCCACTCGCGCTGCTTCAGCTTCAGGTTCATCCCAATTCCCCGGTCCCGGTAGTCAGGATGAATGGCCATCATATGCGAACCCACATAGGCTTCACGCACGTCCCCGCCCTTAAAACCGGCAAACCCGTAGCAAAAACCAACCATCCGGCTTCCCTCGAACGCCCCAAAGACAACTCCGCCATGAAGGATCGCTGCCGCCATCTGTGCCATAGAAGTAACCGACTCCTGTCCCCATGTAGTTAATTGCAGCTGCACAGCCTCATGAAGCTCTGGAATTTCCGTAATCGTCCGGTATGTAATCTCCTGATTGATATTCAACAACAGTCATCACTCCAATTTTCATTTCGTCTCACTTGCCATCTTCCACAAAAGCAAAAAATTGCTCCGTTGTCGTGTTATATGCATCAATTCGCCTTTGAATGTTCGTATGATCCTTCGCAGTAACCTCGGCAATCAGAACATTCAGCAATGTAAAAAGAACCGCCATCCCCTTTAATGTAGCGGGCTGAGGTGTCGATACCTTGATGAACACATCCGCCTTACTGCCAAGTGGCGATAATTCATCGTCCGAAATAGCCAAAATATTCGCCGAACGCGCCTTGGCCGCCAGCACAAAGTTCAAGGTTTCCAGCGAATACCGCGGAAAAGAAAGGGCAATAACCAGGCAATCTTTATCCAAATCCGTAATCAAATAATTGGCATCATCAACGGCCCCACGATAAAGAACCGCATTCCCTCTCATGATGTTCAAAGTAGACGTAAGCCAAAAGGCTGCCGCATGAGATGCCCTCAAGCCAACAATAATGATTTTCCGCGCAGCTATGATGCTGTCTACAGCCTTCTCCAACACCTCTGGGGCAAGTTCCTCAATCGTCTTATTCATATACGCCATATCCTGCTCCAGAATAAACCGGGATAGAAAACGGCTATCGCCCGCTGATTGCTGCGGCAAATCGCTAAATTTCCGCAGTGGATTTTCCCGTTCCTTCGGCATAAGTAGAGTCTTGCGAATTTCCTCCTGAAGCATACTGTAACCGCTAAACCCCAGTGCCAAACTAAATCGGATCACCGTCGTCTCACTCGTCCCGGATTGCCCGCCAATTTCTTTTGCCGTATGCAAAGCAACCTGCTCAGGCTGCTCCAGCACAAATTTGGCTACCAACTTCATACTGGCAGTCAGTTCATCATATTTTTTACGTACCAAATCATTCATCGTTTCCATGATCTTGCCTCCTGAGATAGACGCTTGCGGCGTCCTTTGATTATGCGTGTTCGTGACTTGGGTGCATGGCGGAGGGAATAGATGTAGGCTCCAGCCGCTGTTAAAGATTTGTTCCCTTGGTTTGGAATCAATTTGGAGGTTGGAACAAATCTTTAAAGGCGGACGCTATCGCTCTTCCTCCCACACCCACTCACTGCTACAAAGTGCCGAATATACAAAGCTCAAACGGACAGCCACCAGGAGTCTGCTTTCTGAGGCAAAGGGATAGTGAACATAAGACTGCCATAGGCTCACATATTCAGAATACGCTATAGCCCTAACGCTTTACCGCTTCAATGAACTTAACTATTCTATATAGTAAGAAATCAAATAAAATGGAAGCTCAAACAGAAGTTAACACTTCATTTCAAACTAAAAATTAAATCCAAAACTTCTACTAACCATTATACCCCCGCACATTTTTTTTGTACAGATAGTCTTCCGAAATAATCAAGAAAAACATCTTGTTGTGGCTTCCTTTGATGGGCGTGTTCATGGTTTGGGTGCGTTGCGGAGGGAATGGCTGTGGGCTCCAGCCGCTGGCACGAACACCAAGCTCAAACGGACTGCCAGCAAAGGTTTTTTTTCTAGATTGAAGGAAATTTCCCCGCGGGCCAAGCCGCTGGGACTGAAGAACACGAGCAGCTGAGAAGGACCTGCTACTTTAACGATGTTTTCATCGCTAAAAGCACCAGGTCCGCTCCATATCCTTACTTTAACGATGAAAAACATCGTTAAATCCCTGTTATCCAACCAGATGGGGCCATCCGACCTCTTTTAACGATGAAAATCATCATTAACGTGACGGATTGACCTGGAACACCTACTTTAACGATGAAAAACATCGCTAAGTCAAGCACAAAGCACAAACGGACTTCCAGCAGAGGTTGCTTTTCTGAGGAAAAGGGATAGTGGCGATATGGAAAACTGCGCTTCCAAGCGTCACCAAAATAAAAGCAAAGGATCCTTTACAAACAAGGATTCTTTGCTTTCTTTTAGTCGCATAGTTTAATTAATCACAGGCTGCTGCATAGCGTCTTATCCCGCTCAATTTTGCACCGTAATCAGTCCGGACTTTTGAAGCAGAAGCTGCATAACTGTCGCCGTCTCAGCGCGGCTGATAAAATCCTGAGGCCTCACATTTCCGTCAGCTCCATTAATGATGCCATGATTCATATTTAATGCGGCTGACTGGCGAGCCCAAGAGCTGAAGTTCGCACTATCAGCAAATTGGGACAGAAGCTGCTCTTCCAGGGCAGGCTCAAGCTTCAGCTCCATATGGACTAGCTTCATAACTCGCGCTGCAATCACCATCGCTTCCTCGCGGGTAATCCGCTGAGCCGGTTTAAAGGTGCCATCTGCATACCCTTCGAGCAACCCGTACGAAACGGCATCGTTAACCGCATCATAGTACCAGTCTGTATGCGTGACATCACTAAACTGCTGCGATCCTCGCCCTTCTCTCAAGCCAAGTGCCTTAACTGCAATGGTGACAAACTCAGCACGAGTGATTTCTTTATCCGGCATGAAATGACTGTCATCCACACCCTGAATGACGAAGCGGGATGCCAAATCCTCGATGGCTGCCCGGCCCCAATGCTTTGTAATGTCATCGAAGGTTTTTTCTTTGTGAATCACTGTGTAGGTACTGTTGGTCATACTTTTCATGAGTGCCTGATTCTTTCCATTTTGTGAAACTACCCGGGTAGGAACATGGTGTGCTGTTCCATCGTCCATAATCAGCACGCCAGTTGTGACCATCCCTACATCAACGCCATCCGGTATGACAATCATTCTTTCAACGTAATCATTGAATGTACCGATCGCGACAGTCTTCCCCTTATAAGTAGCTGTAACTTTAAAACTGATCAGCGGTGCGGAAAATCCGGAACCTCCGGAACCTCCTGAATCTCCCGATGCTCCCGCCACTCCTGAAGCACCCGATGCACCTGTCACTCCCGGAACAACATGGTTCAGGTCTTTACCAAGATTGGCAATTTCCACGCGCAAAATAATGTCCCCTAAGGTTGCTTCAGATATTACTCCTGCTTCTAACTCTGTTCCTGTTCCTGTTTCTGCTCCTGCATCTGCTTCTGCTCTTATTCCTAACTGTGCCAAAAGATCCGCAATATTTATCAGCTCAGCGGGCAGCTTGTAGCCTGCGCTTTCAGTTTTGAGCTCCAATATCGCCGCTTTTCCAGCCATAGTGCGGAGCATGCGCGCATTCAGCTCTCCAGCTACAATATCTGACCCATTATTGGCCTCAATGGATACAATGTAGCCAGGCGCCGCTGCTGCCAGCAGGCCATTCAGCTTCTCTTCATCTACGGTTACTGTGGTCACTTTCTTGTTGTTCTTACTTTCCACTGTAGCATTCCCAGCCTTGCCGTTTTCCAACTCGCCATTTATAGCAAGCTGGATCCCCTCCTGAAAGCCACCTTCGGAATCGGCTTTGGCGGTAGCGGCAGGGGATGAAGAAGGAACTGGTGTTCCAGTCCCTTCATCCGGCCTCTCCCCGGCAGGAGCTGACGGCGTCGCCTCAACCGCTGCTGAGGCAGCACTGGAGCCTGCCGTATTCACAGCCTTCACCACAAACGTATACGTTTGTCCGTTCGTCAAGCCGCTGACCGTATGCGTCAGGCCAGTAATTCCCGCTTGTGAATTCCACAAGCTCAAATCCCCGGGAGCTGCAGAAGCAGCCCCCTGTGTCCAATAAACGCTGTAGCTGACTGTGTCCGCTGATGCGCTCCATGATAAGGCTGCCGCCCCGTTGCCTGCTTGCGCCTGCACGTTCTGCGGCGCAGCCGGGACCACAGGTACCGGTTCTTCCTGCCAAACATAAGATAGCGGAATCCGGAATCCGGCGCCTGCAGCAATATCATAAATAAAGCCCTGGCTGAAATCATTATCGTTCTTATAGCTGCGGATCAGTGTTGTATCACCCAAATCCAGGGAATACGTACCGTTGCCCAAATCCGTAATGCCTTTGATCAGGTAGACCGCGTTGCGGAGCCCATCATTTTGTACATAAATGGTCCGGTTCACCAGGTCGCTGGCAGGGTGCCCCAGCAGATTCATTTGAACGACAATCTTATTGTCCACCTGTAGAGCCTTTGTGAAATCAACTACGGTTCCATCGAGACTTCCCAGCTCCGCGCTGATTTCCGGTGTGCCACCGATCAATCCTATAACTGTACCATCATTAACATAGCTGTATACAGGCTGGCCGTTTAATTCTGAATACACGCCGAAGCTTCCTTTGAACTGCAGCTTGCCGGCGATCGTGTAAGTCACATTCGGGTTCAGCGCGCTGATAATATAATCTTCGCGGCCGTTCTCCAGCGTTACCTTCACAGCCCTGACATCTATATCTGCTGCAATCGTACCTCCTGCTTTCACTTCCAGAGCTGATGACGAAGTGATAAACCGCTGATCCTTATACGGCTCGATAACAGAAGTAAAGTTGCTGTTCAAGTTCGTACCGCTGCGTTTGGCTACCATGTATCTCAGCTTTTCCGGGTTGCCCGTTTGTGTCCGTGATGGAATGCCGTCTGCAAGAGCTACTTCATTCACATCTCCCAGCATCGTTAACCGCAGATGGATATCCTCTGGCTGAGCCAGCACATGCCAGGTATCCTTAATATCCCAATCCACACTATACTGCGAGGATGGTGCGGTATCCCGCTCCACATTTTTCAAATAATGAAAGCCCGATCCTGTGTATTGATAGCCGACTCCATTCGCATCGGAAGGCCGCTGGCCGAATGGCACACTAGCTCCTGCATAGCTTCCGCCCTGCTGCGTCACCATATTCAGTCCTTCAACTGTCACGTCGCCTTCCGCCCCATGGAAGCTGAAATGATGCTCACTGCCTCCTTTTACCCGGAAAAAGTCCACCACATACGAGTTCGCATCATCCACATGAATCATCGCCGTGGTCCGTTTGTACAGCTCGGTCTGCGGGTAAACGTCAGGAGCCTCGACATCCATCACTTTGACCATGTCCTGATCGTCGAATTGTTTTGGCTCGCCGCCCCAATGCGCCGCCTGCATTTTCTGGTCTACAAGGACTGTATTATGGGAGATCGTCTGTCTGATCCATTCCGTGAAATGGGTGTCAGTCGGCTGTGTGCTCTCAGGATAGCCCAGATCGGGACTTACATCCAGGCCAAAGGAAATGAGACCTAAGTTGAGCGTATCGCCATGCCCGTGCCCATAATTGCGCCCGTGATACATCCACAAATCTCTTAATTTGTCTGTCCCCGGACTCTGACCTTCCTGAATATCGCCATCCCGCAATGCCGTAAACCCGAAGCCGGTCATATTGACACTATCGAGCTTCAACAATCCGTGTGTTTGGATCACGGCCTGAATGTCGGCGGCAATCTGCTGTGCATTTGCTGAGAATACATTCCCATGTATGCCTGCTGTACTGTTATTATTTCTGAAATAAGCAAGCTGGGCAAATATGGGGTCGCCATAGGTTTCGAAGGCCTTGACCATTTGCTGCAGGCTGAATGCCAACCAAGGATTCCCGGTCCCGCTGGCATCCCCGATGTTGGCCGTATACTTTTGGCCCAGCATAAGCGGGTAAAGCCCTGAGAACATTTTGCGGAATTTCACATTGTCATACAGATTGACTCCAGAGCCTGCTTGAAACTTGGCCATGATGTCAGCCGTCTCCAGATAAGCGTTCAACCATAATTCATTATAGCCTGGTGACGATTCATGCCCGACTCCGTCGCGGTCCACCCCATTGACAAAGGTGACTCCCATATTGCCGCCCGTTACCTGAAGAGGTGACCCTTCCTCACCGCCGGACTTAAAGTTGAAATCCATCCAAGCCTGCGATTCGGGAAGCTTGTCGTAGACGACTGCCGCCATCGCCAGAGCGCTTTGGTGGATGCCGTTATTACTGGCAATTTGCGCATTTTTTATGCCCGGGAAAATTCGTTCGATAATGCCCGCCTCAATATTTTTGCGGATTCCCGTTGCCGAGTACTTCAGCTGGCCAAGATCATAGGTCTGGGATTTCGCTGACAAAAAGCTAATGAGCTGCGGATCATCCATAGCAGGATAAAAGGCGTCATAGGCGCTAATGAAATCCTTGACCAGGAAGGGCTCCCAAATGTTGCCTACAGCCTTGCCTAATCCTGAACCGCCATGAGAATTAAAATAGTTCGTCATGCCGTACTTGGAAATATCGAGGCTTGGATACACGTCCGCAATCCGGTCCAGCAATACGGTTCCGGCCCGGGCATACTTGATATCCCCCGTATACAGGTAAGCATCCCGCAGTGATTGCATCGCTTTCTGTATAGCGCTTTTGCCGTTATATCCCCAAAGTCCCCAATGCACATAATAAGCAATAAAGGTAAAATAATTGCCATTCTCATCCACCCAGCCGCGGCCGTCATCCACACCCCAGGTATGAAGAGGATCATTCGGATCCGGGTGATCGGTGTTGTACAATAAGGAGCGGTCTGCTTTCGTTGGATCAAATATACCGTGTTCATCCAGCCCGCTCTCATAAAAAGCGCCGAAATCATTCGTCGGGAATTTGGCTCCGCTGCTTGGATCTGTAATTTTCCACGGTTCATTAATAGGATCAAAGGTATAAGGATAGTATCCGTACAGGTCTATATCCTTTCCTGTAATCGGACTCCCTAATTCTTGATTAACAAATATGCTCCTCGGCAGACTTTGCGGCGGCACCAGGCTCCACAGAAAATCCAAGCCTTGATCCGCGTATAGATTGGCTTGTGTAACCGCATTGTCCCTCATACTCTGTGCCCAGGCGTACTGATCTATATTGTCGCGGGCCGCCTGAATGTCAGCCTGCGTATACAGAGTGGTGCGTGTTTTCGTATTCGTCAACACCTTCACTTTCAGCGGCAGGCTTGACGTGTAGGTATTTCCCCCGTATGCCGCTGACACTGTAATCGTCGTCTCACCGGCTGCCTTGGCTTCCAGTCTGCCGCTCTGCGCATCAACTACCGCAATCGTCGTATCGGCACTCTGATAGCTGAGCTGAACACCCTCCAGGAAAGCCTTCGTACCGTCTATTAACACAGCTTCCGTATCAACAGCTATTTGATTGAACATGCCTGCCGTCATTTCCGGTAAAGCCCACTTGATGGTCATGCTGCTTAATTGGACAGGCCCTTCCACCGCTTCCAGGATGAATTTCGTCGGATGCATATTACGGCGCGTAGAGCCTTTCGCATGACCAATCGCCCTGAACGTCAGCTCATGGGTGCCTGTTTCCAGATGCATAAGACGGATCGTACGTACTCCACTTTCAAATTGGTTTTCCCAGTAAGCATCATCATAAAAATCGAAGGTGCCAATCGTTCTGCCGTCAATAACGAGCTCGCCTATGCCGCCCAATTGATTGACCATTCCCTGAAGCTTAACCAGATAGTTGCCTGATGCACCCACTTTAAATATAAATGTGCGTTCATGCCCATCAGCATAGGCCTGGATATCGGTATAATTGTCGAAGTTGACAATTCCTGGTGTGAATTCGCCCAGCGGAGCGCCAACCAGCTTCCACCTGTCCGTCCCAGGCTCCAGACTGCTTTTGTTGAATAAGTATGTCGCACTTTTCTGCACATGAACCGGAAGACTCGCTGTATACGTCGTTCCGTAATAGACCACGGATGCACTTATTGTCGTATCTCCTACACCAATAGCTTCCAGCCAACCAGTTGATGAGTCCACTGTCGCTATCGCAGGATTGGCGCTTGTATAGCTTACCTGCGCTCCGTCAAGCGGAATCCTTGTACCGTCTGTCAGCTCAGCCTCGATCATCAATTGTACCCGCGCTCCTATGGACAGATCCGGCGAAGCCGTCTTCTGCTTGATGGCCACCTGACTAATATCAAGCTGCCCTTCCAGAGCATCCAGAATGAGCTTCGTCGGATGCATATTGCGGCGTGTCGAGCCCTTGGCATGTCCAATCGCCTTGAAGGTTAGCGTATGCTGGCCTGCCTCCAGATGCATCAGACGAATCGTGCGGACTCCGCTTTCAAACTGGTTTTCCCAGTAAGCATCGTCGTAGAAATCAAAGGTCCCGATCGGTTGATTATCGATATACAGCTCGCCTATGCCGCCCAATTGGTTCAGCATGCCTTGCAGCTTAATCTGGTAGTTGCCCGCAGCTCCCACCTTAAACTTAAAGGAGCGTTCATGTCCGTCAGCATAAGCCTGGATATCCGTATAGGTATCGAAGTTGACGATTCCCGGTGTAAATTCGCCCAGCGGAGCTCCGACCAGCTTCCACCATTCCGAACCGGGCTCCAGACTGCTCTTGTTGAACAAGTAAGTCACGCTCTTCTGCACATGAACGGACAGACTTGCGGTATACGTCGTTCCATAGTAGAGCACGGAAGCACTTATCGTCGTATCGCCGACACCCGCAGCTTCCAGCCAGCCTGTTAAAGGGTTAACCGCTGCTATCGTTGGATCCGCGCTGGTGTAACTCACCTGTACCCCTTCCAGAGCGACCCTTGTATTGTCCGTCAGGATAGCCTCAATCCTTAATTGAGTGCGCATGCCCAGCGACATATTCGGTAATTCCGTCTTGATGGCCACCTCACTTACAGGGAGCGGCCCTTCCGCAGCTTCGAGAATAAGCTTCGTCGGATGCATATTGCGGCGCGTCGAGCCTTGGGAATGCCCGATCGCTTTGAAGGTCAGCGTATGCTGGCCCGCCTCCAGATGCATAAGACGGATCGTGCGGACTCCGCTTTCAAACTGATTCTCCCAGTAGGCATCGTCATAGAAATCGAAGGTGCCGATGGACTGATTATCGATATACAGCTCGCCTATGCCGCCCAATTGGTTGAGCATGCCCTGAAGCTTAACTTGATAGTTGCCTGCCGTATCCACCTGAAACTTAAACGAACGTTCATGGCCATCTGCATAAGCCTGAATATCTGTATAGTTGTCGAAGTTGACAATTCCCGGCGTAAACTCACCCAAGGGAGCTCCAACCAAGCTCCATCTTTCCGTGCCAGGCTCCAGACTGCTCTTATTAAATAAATAGGTCACATCGTTCCCATCCGCTTTGGAAGCTGTTGGCTCGACCAGAATCGACCCTAACAAGAGCATAAGAACCATAAATAATTTCAAAAATTTAAAAAGCCTCTTTGTCGTATAGTGACTACGACTATGACTCTGGCTTTGGTGACTCTGATGACTCTGATGGCTGCGATGACTTCGACTGTGTTTTTTCATTTAAACCTCTCCTTTTCAGACGCCATTTTCTTTTTCGTAGGACAATGGAATTCGAAATCCGCTACCTTCGGCAATGTCATAAATAAATCCTTGATTGAAATCATGATCATCTTTATAACTGCGTATAAGTGTCGTATCCCCAATATCCAGCGCATAGCGACCTTTGCCCAAATCTGAAACTCCCTTTATCAGGTAAACCGCATTTCGCGCCCCGTCATTTTGCACATAGACGCTTCTGTTTACCAGGTCATTCAGAGCGTAGTCCTGGTGAGGAATATCGACAATAATTTCGTTATAGACTTGCAGCTGTTTGGTAAAATCAACCACGGTTCCATCCACACAGCCCTGGTTCGCATAGATCTCCGGTGAATCGAGCTGTCCGATGACCGTACCGTCATTCACATATCCGTATGCAAATTTGCCGGCTATTTCTGAATAAACTCCAAAGCCGCCTTTAAACTGCAGCTTATTGTCAATCGTGTAAGCCACCTCAGGATCAAGTGCACTGATAATGTAATCCACACGTCCGTTTTCGAGCGTGACCTTTACAGCTCTTACATCCATATCAGATACAGGAGCACCTCCGGATTTCACTTCCAGAGCAGCTATCCCACTGACAAATCTCTCGTTCTTGTAAGGCTCAATAACGGATGTAAAGGTGCTCTCCAAATCAGTTCCGCTCCGTTTGACAAGCAAATATCTCAGACGTTCAGGGTTCCCCGTTTCCGTTCGTGATGGAATGCCATCGGCAAGCGCGACTTCATCGGTATCGCCCAGCATCGTCAACCGAAGATGTACATTCTCCCGGTTCCCCTGGTTCTCCTGCGGCGGCAGCATGTTCCAAGTATCCTTGACAGTCCAGTCGACACTGAATAAGGATGACGGTGCGGTGTCACGCTCCACATTTTTCAAATAATGAAAGCCTGCGCCTCTGTATTGATAGCCGGTTTCAAGCTCATGCGCTGGCCGCTGGCCATATTCCACTTCCGGTCCCGCATAGGTGCCGGTCGGCTGTACCGTCATATTCACCCCTTCCACCTCTACATCTCCTTCCGCTCCGTGGAAGCTGAAATGATGCTCGCTACCCCCTTTGACACGGAAGAAGTCAACCACATATGAGTTTGCTTTGTCCGCACGAATCATGGCCGATGTCCGTTTGTACAGCTCTGTCTGCGGATACACTTTGGGAGCTTCCACCTCAACCAGCTTCACCATAGACCTAGGCCGGCCGTCGAACCGTTTCGGATCGCCTACCCACTGCGCCGTCTGCATCGAGCGGTCTACCGTCACCGTATTATGGGCAACTGTACTTCTGATCCATTCGGTGCAATGGGTGTCTGTCGGGAATGTGCTCTCGGGATAACCAAGATCAGGGCTTACATCAAGCCCGAAAGCAACCAGGCCCAGATTCAGGCAATCTGCATGACCATGGCCATAGTTGCGGCCATAATAAAGCCACATGTCCCGCAAGGAATTCGTTCCTATTGTGTCATTGCGAATTCTTTGTGTTTGACCATCAAGCAGTGCCAGTTCCAACAGACCCAATTTATAGCCGGCGGATAGCGAATTTTTGCCCTTATTCATAAATTCGATTCTATGCTTCCCTCGGACCAGCTGCCTGATTGCCAGGGATTCACGTTCCCGGCGGCTTCCATAGAAATCAATTTCAGCAGCAGGCTGACCATCAAGCAGGACGAGATAAATGCCATATCCCTCATTAGCAATCGATCGTGCAGGCTGCAGCAATATTTCATACTCCTTATTTTCTGCCACCTCGAAGAGGAATGAAATGGAGTCCCCTTGAGCAGAAGCTTCATATTCCAGCACATTGTCTCTGACCCGGGCATCCGTCTTTGCAGTCATCGATTCAATGAGCATAGTCCCGAACGGATAGCGAATCCCCAGCGTATCCGCTTTACTGTCCCCGTCCCGCAAGACGGCAAAGCCGAAGCCAGTCATATTGTGGCTCTCCAGCTTCAGCAACCCGTGCTCATCAATGACCTCTTGAATATCGTTCGCAAGCTGTTCCGGATTTCCCGAGAACATGTCTCCCTGTATCCCTTCAGTGCTGTTATTATTCCTGAAGTAGGCCAGCTGAGCAAATATGGGGTCGCCATAATTCTGGAATGCCTTGGTCATCTGTGTCAGACTGAAAGCTGGCCAAGGGTTTCCCGTACTCCCGGCATCCCCGATGTTAGCGGTATAACGTTCAGCCAGCATTAGCGGGTACAGCCCCGAAAACATTTTGCGGAATTTGACATGCTCATACAGACTCGCTCCAGGGTAGCCCTTATAGCCTTTCATAATATCTGCCGTTTCCAAATAACTATCCAGCCACAATTGGTTATACAGCAATGACGATTCATCACCGGCCCCGTCACGATCCACTCCATTTACGAAAGTAACGCCCATATTCCCACCCGTAACGCAATAAGGAGGCCCTTCCAGATCACCTGTCTTGAAATTGAAATCCAGCCATTCCTTTGTTTCAGGGAGCTTGTCGTATATGACTGCGGCCAGCGCCAGCGCACTTTGATGAATGCCATTATTGCTTGCTATTTGGGCTTTTTTGACACCTGGATAGATTTGTTCGATAACACCTGTTTCTATGTTCCTGCGGATCCCCTCGGCCGAGTGCTTAAGCGGCCCCAACCGATATTCAAGGGACTTGGCGCTCAGAAATGCAATCAGCTCCGGATCATCCAATACAGGACGAAAAGCTTCATAGGCCTTTAAAAAATCTTTAAGCAGGAATGGCTCCCAAATATTACCCACGGCTTTGCCATGGCCTGTAAGACCATGAGAGTTAAAGTAATGGGTCATACCGTGCACGTAAATATCCTGGCTTGGATACACATCTGCTATACGGTCTAACAATACAACTCCCGCACGGGCATACTTGAGATCACCTGTATACAAATAGGCATCCTTCAATGACCGCAATGCTTTCTGTATGATGCTTTTCCCATCATATCCCCATAAGGCCCAGTGCACATAGTAAGCGATGAAGGTAAAATAATGGCCGTTACCATCGATCCAGCCAAGTCCGTCATCGACACACCAATCCGGACCTTTCTCAGGATACAAAGTATTGACTAAATAAACCGGATCGGCCAGGCTCTGATCGAACAGGCCGTGCTCATTTAGTCCGCTTTCATAATAGCTTTGAAAATCATTTGCAGGAAACTTGTACCCGCTGCTTGGATCGGTTATTTTCCATGGCTCATGGATAGGGTCGAAGGTATAGGGATAATTGCCAAACTGGTCAATTTCTCTTCCTGTGATCGGACTGCCGATCGTTTGATTGACGAATATACTTCTTGGCAGGCTTTGCGGCGGCACCAATTTCCAGAAGAAATCCAGACCTTGGGCGACATATATGTCTGCTTGGGCAAGAGCATGATTGTTCATTTTTTTAGCTTCCCTCCACCTATTAGGGGTAACCAACCCTTTTATCCTTTAACAGCTCCGACCAAGACCCCATGAATAAAATATTTTTGCAAGAAAGGGTAGACCACGATGATCGGGATAACCGTTACCATCAGCGCAGCCATCTTCAGGCTTTCTGAATAAATGGGAGCGGCGACCTTATTCTTAATCATATTTTTTTCCATCGCTTCTGTAAGCGAGGCATTGATCAGTATGTCTCTGAGCTGAAATTGCAGTGTCCACTTCGTGTTATCGCGAATATACAGGAGAACGCCAAACCATTCATTCCAATGTGCAACTGCACTGAAAATAGTAAATGCCATGGTCATGGGAAGAACAAGCGGGAGCACGATAGTGAACAAGACCCGATAGTCCCCGGCGCCGTCCATTTCTGCAGATTCAATGATCTCTTGCGGCAATTGGTCGATCACATTTTTAAAAATAATAATATAAAAAGCACTGCTGATGCCCGGCAAAATAAGCGCCCAGAACGTATTATTCAAGCCAATACCGTTAACAACCAGATACGTCGGAATGAGCCCCCCGCTAATAAACATCGGGATCAGAATATACATAAAGATAATTTTCCGTCCGATCACATATTTGCTAGACAGCGCATAAGCACAGCAAAGAGAGACAAGGATCACCAGAACAGTATTGATAACGGTCAGGAAAACGGTATTGACAAAAGAGCGGATAAACGTTGAATTCGTTACGACCTTTTCATACGCTTGCAGCGTGAATTCAACCGGCCATAGCGATACTTGATTGCCTTCGACGGCTGCAAAGGAACTTAATGAGATAGAAATAACATGGATAAAAGGGATAAGAATACTGATGGAAAAAACGATAAACAAGCTGTAATTGACCAGTTCAAACACTTTTCTGGAAGGCGATCTGTACCTGTGCAGCAATGAAGCTCCCCCCTTAATATAGTCCCATACCAACAGCCCGTTTGGAAGCCCAGTTCGCACTAATCAATAACACAAATGCCAGCAGACTTTGCGTCAGTCCAATAGCTGTTGTAAGGCTGTACTGGGCTTGTTCCAGCCCTATCCGATACACATACGTAGCGATTACATCAGACTTATCGTAGACGAGCGGATTTTGCATGAGAAAGATCCGTTCAAAGCCAATGCCGAATATGGAAGCAATTTTGAGCAGAAACATCAGTACGATCATCGGCGCCATACCAGGCAAGGTAATGAAAATAGCCTGCTGTACACGGTTAGCCCCATCAATCCAGGCAGCTTCATACAAGCTGGAGTCGATGCCTGCAATAACGGCGAAATACAAGATGGCTGAAAAGCCTACACTTTTCCAAATGTCCGCAAAAACAACGATCCCCCTGAACAAGCCCGGCTCTGTCATAAAAAATATCGGCTCAATCCCGAACAGCCAGACCAAGGCATTGTTGACTAAGCCCGAAGCGGATGGGGAAAGAATAGCATAGAATAAGCCGGCCACAACGACCCAGGATAAAAAATGCGGCAAATAGGAGACCGTCTGCATGATCCGTTTAAACTTTTTGTTGTAAATTTCATTTGCCAGCAGGGCAAACAGAATGGGAGCTGTAAATCCAAATAATAAATCGTAGAAGTTGATAATCAACGTATTCTGCATAACTGACCAGAACCTGTCATCCGTTAGGAACTTGGTGAAATGCTTCAGGCTTACCCAATCGCTGCCCATCACGCCTTTAAAAACCGAATAATCCTGAAAGGCAATAATAACACCGTACATCGGAATGTAATTAAAAATAAACAAGGACAGGATCGTTGGGGCCATTAAGATGTACAAGGCAAGCTGTCTGCCCAATTGAATTTTTTTGCGTCTGGGCAGGCCCGGCTTTGTTGAGATCACATTTACAGTTCCATCTGACACATGCTCGCCCCCTCTACCAGTTAACAACCTTGACTCCCAAAGCAGGCAGCTCCGGTTTGATATCCTTATAGATTTGAGTGAGCTCTGCAAAAACAGTTCCGTATTTCGTATTGAACTCTGCAATTCTCTGATCCAGCTCTTCCATACTAATCCGGCTCATGATGGCTTCGGCAAGTGCTTTGGAAATAAACTCATTCATTTCCGTTCTTTTCGCAGCCGACTCATCAGAAAGCTTAGGCTCTACAAGTGTAAGTGGGTGAATACCGTTTTTATCTGCTTGCTGCTGCATGGGGATCATACTATCAAATACAAATTTGCCGTATTCTTCGCCCATAATGGCCATTGATTTCTCCTTCATCGCTTCCTGTCCGCTAACAAAGCCGCGTATCAAATGAAGGTGGAACGCCCAGGAAACAGCTTTATCTGCCTCAAGCTTTTGGAAATCGACGATTTTCTTTCCATCTGCTCCTACGGTATAATGCTCTCCTTCGAAGCCATACCAGATCGCTTCATCCAGTTCATCTGAGGCCAGTGCCTCGATGACTCTCCAGGCAGCGTCCTGATTTTTCGAGGTGCTGGAAATATAGACGCCATGATCAATAACCGGCAGAGCTTTAAAGGATTCCACATACAGCGGATTCGAAACAACAGGATCTACCTGGATTGGAGGAGCTACCACATATCTGGCTTCTTTGGTAAGCGGATTTGTATTTTTTATCGCGCCTTCGCCCTTATATGGCATTTGATCCGCTGTGTTCCATTCCATGAGCGTATCGAAATCTCCACTAATAATCCTTGACCATTTATCCAGACTGTTGGTAGAAAATTCTTTGTCCAGAATGCCATCGGTGTACAACTGTCTCATGATCTTCGTCGCTTTCATAAACTCCGGGGTTCCAAAGTTCGGAATCACTTGATCGCCTTTTATCCGGTTTGCATAAGGGGCCGCGCCCAATAATTGATAGAGGGTATCCCCGCCATAGGTTAACATGGATGCACCTACAACACGATTAGTCATCGGGATGGCCTTTGGATTTGCTTTTTTGATTTTATACATCACATCTACGTATTCTTCAACCGTTGCCGGAAACTTTCCTTCGTTATACTTCTCAAGAAGATCGAACCTGACAGCCAGACCTGATCCTTGCGGTGCTTTGTCCCAAGCCATTGGAATGCGATAATAATGTCCGCTTTTTGATTTGGTCAATTCCATCATCTCTTTGCTGATCACTTTCTGGATGATGGGTGAATTGTCATAGTATTTCTTAAGATCGATAAAGGCACCATCATCCCCACTTTTTTCGGCTACGCTTAAGTAAGGGGTATGTACAAGATCGGGCAGCTTACCTGATGCCATCAGCAAGTTGAATTTGGTTTCAAATTCCTGATAGCTGGGCACCTCAACCTTCAATTTCACATTAGCAAGCTTGTTCACGATGTCTAAGAATGGATTGTTATTGGGGTCGACACCCTCAGGATGCGGCACACCTGAATTACTGTAGAAAAAGGTAAGATTAGCCGGAGGCTCATCCGCTTTAGGCGTTGATACAGCGTTCGTTTCTGAATCAGTTGAAGGTGCAGGAGAATTAGCACCGCCGTCATTCTCCTTGGAACACCCTCCCAATACAAGTAGTAATACAACCAACATCATCGGCACGGCCCAGAACCATTTACGTTTACTCAATTGGATCAACCCTCTCTTCTTTCATTTTTTGAAGCGCTTTCTTTTAACTCATATCTAACATGTATCTTGTTACTAACTCATATTAAATGATTCACTTCCGGTCTGTCAATAGAGATTTATGCTTCATCAGCCCTCACAGAAAAAATATATGTATCCGCTTTCATTTGATTGTACTTCCCATCCCTCCTTCGCTCAGAAAGCCGCTGGAATGCGAACTAACGCTTGATCGTATAGCATCAAACGTTAGTCCTAAGTTTTGTTTGTATCGCAGCAAGTAGGTTAGGCCGAGCTGACAGCGGCATATACTTTTATAATACCGGCAATAATTTCACTTGTATCTGCTTCAGTTAAAATTGGACTAATGGGCAAATAAACCGTTCTAGCAATCAAATCTGCTGCCCGGGGACACATCTCTTCTGTATATTCCACTGCATGTTTAAATTTAAAATCAAAGGGGAAATTATGCTTCTCCGCCGTTCTTTGATGAAAGATCTGGGGATTCATGTACACTGGTTTCCCATTATACAATATAGCCGTATTGATATTCTCCGCATTCAGAGCGTCAGTGAACAGCTCAGCCATTTGTTTCGTTGGCAGAATCATACCCAGATTGGATCCGATATCCCCTTCAGTGTCTATGACCCTGCGAAACTGAAGCGTTGGGATTTCCAAGGAAAGGGCTTGCTGTATGTTCGTATAATGGGTTTTCATGTTCGTAAGAATTTCGTTCAGCTTCCCCCATTGGGCTAAGGCTACAGCTCCTGTAATCTCACTCATTCTATAATTCTGCCCGGCAAAAGCATTTTCTTCATCCGAAGATTCCAGGTTATAGCGCTGTTTATCCCTAAATAGGCCTTGATCATGATAGCGGGCCGCACGCTCAAAAATTTGCGCAGAATGCGTAATAATGGCGCCACCCTCACCCGCTGTCAGTATTTTATTCATCTGAAAGCTTAACACACCCACATGCCCGATCGTACCGGCGTATCGTCCATGATGCTTTATTCCGCAAGATTGGGCCACATCTTCTATGACATAAATATTGTGCTTCTCGGCGAAGCTCATAATTCGCTGCATATCGCAAGGATTTCCCAGAATAGGCACAGCAATAATAGCCTTCACTTCGTCATCCATGACACGTTCCAAATCATCCGGATCCATGTTTAATGTATCATCCACATCCACAAATACTGGAACCGCATTGCTGCAAATGACTGCCCCAGCCGTTGCAATAAAGGTGTTCGCAGGTACAATCACTTTATCTCCATAGCCAATACCTAACGCTTTTAATGCAATTATAAGACCGGCTGTACATGATGTTACACCTAGCACATAAGGCACATTCATATCCCTGGATATCTGATCCTCGAGTGCTTTTACGGTAAAGACAGGTTCTGGACCATAGTAGCGAAAAGGAGATTGTGCGTGAATGACTTGTGCCGCCGCGTCCGCTTCTTCCGCTCCCATCAGCACCGCACCGGGATAGTTGGGTGGCAGCGGCTTGCTGCGTGCAGGTTTTCCACCGTGAATTGCTAATTTCTCCATCTCATGAACACCTCATTTTGAAATTGGATAGGCTGCCTGCTGCTTGATACATTTCACTCCGTACCGCACTTCTATATGCTCGGATGAAGGAATGCTTTCGTTATTCAGGACAGGAATCCATACAATCACTTCAGGAGCTTCATCTAACCCTTGCAGGACAATTTCTCCCGATGCGTCAAATCCTTTGATGTTCACTTTTCTTCGCGCCCGAACCCAGTCATTAATCTGCTTGCCGGTCCAGAACGTAAAACCGCTATCCTTTGCTTTGGCAACAAATGTGAGTAAGGCTGCGTGCGCTTCTTTCGTATGATGCAAATGAACTTGATGAAATAGAAAGTGAGCGACACCTTCCACCCGTTTAACCTGCTGCAGGAAAGGCTCAATCACTGTAGTATCTGCCCAGCAGCCGATATCCATATCTTGTGTAAGGAAGCCTATCTCAAGCAAATCATAGAGACGGTTTTGCTGATTCCACCAGGCGATTGGAAAATAAGGCTGACAAGTGCCGAATAAAAACCCAACATTCCCCATCTTGCTAGGCCCTCTGGTTTGATCGGAAGAAATACCATGAGTTTCACACCACTCATAAAGCTCTCCCCAGCCTTCAAAGCGGGTATAGTGATTTTTGTTCGATACCGCTTCCGTTTCTCCTGTCGCTTCCTTAAACCAATTCAGCTGGCGCTGAAATTCTTCCTCTCCCCAATGCCCGTTATCCATAGATACGGCATTATAATGAAAAGCAAGCTCATGTCCTTCCTGTTTGACCCGCTCATAAATAAATGGACTGTAGCCCGGCTCGATCATACACCAGGTCGATTGAATCTGCGCTTGCTTCAATACATCCAGGGTCGTTACTGCGGTTACGTCTTCGTTCAAGTCACTATCGTGGGAAATCATTGCTACATGGGAAATACCCTTGGGCCAAGCTCCAAGAAACGGCAGCGTTAATCCCTTGGCGATTGCAGATTTAAGAAGCTGGGAGATTAATACTTCCCTCCATAGATCAGCATATGGAAGTGAGAAATAAGGATTCCCTGTCTCCGTTATGACGCGGTCCAGCTCCCAATCCAATTCGATGCCATCATCCGCTTTAAGTATGCCTTCGTCTACATTTGCTGTGCCATCAGGTGCGGGAATACCATCTTTAAGTATCGGCATGGTTCCCTGCTGAAAGCCCACGATTGTACTCATGAGCTGAACAGCCCAACGTTCGATGACACCTTTTCCCACAGAAAAGCTTATCTTCGCGGGACCAAGTACCTTGCCTGAAGGTTCCCCTTGATGCAGCAAACCTGCTAATCCAATGGAGCGATTTGCACCCACATGATCTATGGTCCACGGAACGGCTTGTAAATATCTTAATCCTTCCGGAATATCGCTTAGCTCAGACACGTCCGCATAGCCTGCACATCCAGATGATCTTATTGTACAATTTAATTTCTTGGCCAATTTGTTTAAGCCGCCATATGAAATGACCACTCCGCCTAATTCAGCAAACTTCCAGATTGCAGCTGCCGTTTCCTCATCATCCGCTTCCAGAGCAACGATCAATAGATCCAGCTTGCTATCTCCGATTTGCTCTTTCTGGTCAAGTACTTGGAAAGGAATACCTGCATGGGATAAAATTTCTGAATAATACCCTTCAAATACATTCAATCCGTATTTCCAACGGTCTTCAGCCACTTTACGATCCAAGAAGATTCCAACTTGTGCCATTTTCATTTCCGTATCCTCCTCGATCCCATCACGTTCCAAACTTAACTCTAACTTGTATCTTGTACCTAACTTATATTATATTTTTCACCTTTCGTTCTGTCAATCTAATTCACCAGACAGTTTTCAAGAATCAGAATTTCCTTGGATTTGACCAAGTACACAGAGGCTCCCTCTGAGTGACAGTGGTACACATCCGGATCTTTATACAATACCTGCATACTTGGCCGCCCGCGCATATCCCACAATTCAATCTGATCGTGAATATGGAACACAAATAACCCGGGAATGTCAGTTGGTATCAGCTTCTGCATATGGGGTGGCAAGGGCTGCATCTGATCCAGCTCCGGCACGCTAAAGTTATCCACAGATAGAATAAACCAATAACCCGCATTTTCCGGGAAATCACCTGTAACTGAGCATAAATACTCACCAACACCAATGGGCCCGTGTACTGTGGCGAGCTTTGTCCCTGGCGGAGCAGCAATGGTTTCAATAACAGAAAGATCATCGATATCAATGCGGGCAAAATAACACAGACTCGACACCGGCACGCAGCTATTCACATCGGCACACATCGTCGTACCTGCAAGCAAGCTCTCAGTGCTGTTATCAGGACACAAGCTGCGCATGGTTTGACCCGGAAGCGGATCATCATTGTACAACGCCACACCTGTTGCCGTATCATATTTTGTTAAAGTACAGCCTAATTTCCCATAGTAATGACTGCTCGCATAAAAGAGAATACTGCCTCTATCTGCCGCTGCAACGGGCCTCATTCCTCCAGGAGGCTTAGCAACAACACGTGGATTTTCCGGAAAACAAGCCCGCTTCCCTGGATCATATTCCACCAATTCACTCTCTGTATACGCGGCCATATAAATCTTCTCTCCAAGCTTCCAGGTTTGCAGAATTTCGCCAACACCAGGGGCAGCTCTGCCGAAATCCTTACCTTCACCTGTTTGGAGATTGATTTCCCAGAAGCGTTGTGTAATAAAGGGAGTGCCCAGCAATCTGTCCTTATCGATGCGCCGCAGACAATCTACTTCTGCTATTGAATCTGTAGGCAAGCTTCGGAACAGCTCCAGCACACCTGTCAGTCCATCATAACGATAAAACTCCCCATACAAATTAACCGCTACGATTTTCCTGTCAGCTGTCAAATTAACGGACCCCGCTGTACAGTCAGGAATCGTACAGATGATGGCAACCTGCCCCTGATTCATATCCCATAATCCAACCTTCATATGGTTAGCATCATAAGAAGCGCCCCAAGCCAAATGGCCGCTAACTGCAAACCATGTCATTTCCTCTTCAGGCCTGGGGCCTTCTCTTGTCAAACTGCGGGTAATCGGGTTGTACCATCCTCGATCCGGGAAATAGCACTGTCCTTCATCATTACGGATCAAACGGCTGATCCCGTAGCTTTTCGACAATGGCGCCTGTTGATCGCCCGCCAGCTCCATCAGAGAAACCGCTTCCATTTCTTCCGCTAGTGGATCCCAATGAAGCACAGATATCCCTGGATTATAAATGACTACACAATGAGTCCCCTCTCCAGCAGGAAAGCTTGAGCACATATAGAGCTCTTTGCAAGTATCAGGGTAAACTTTAACGGGTCGACGATTGAGATAATCAAAGGAAAATCCGGCCGTCCTTGACTCTGGATAGGCTGCTGCAAACAGCTTCCCTGTCTTGTGATCAATGGCCATGCCTTGGAATACCAAAGCTGATGGAGCTCCTGTGTCATATTCCTCAATCGCACCGGTACTTAAGGTAAGCCGAACTACCTTCGACAGATCGCCGCACAGCCAAAGGGTGTCTTGATCCTCCTGTGCCGCACTGTAAAAACCATAATTGGGCGGAGAAAACCGGTACACTCGCTCCTTACCACTTTCTGTAACAAGCACACCCATGGAGCCAGACTTGCCGTTCCACGAAGATATCCAGAAACGCTCCTCCCCATCCTCCCCTGGACCTAGCGGCAGCAGGAATGTGTTAATGAATGGATCTCTGCATGGGGGTATTGCTGCCCGGATGATTTCCCCCTGCCATGTCTGACTATTCGCTGCATTGCTCATACCTTCCACCTCCAATGAAAACTTGTAACTGAAGACTTGTAACTAACTTGTTTCTCATAACTAACTCGTATTATATTTTACCGCCTTTATCATGTCAACAGAAAAAAACGAAGAAAAAACCTAATGCCACTCAGCCACCAGGTTTTGTTTCAATCCAATTTTATTTGCGTATTTTACCTCTTGCATCACTTGAACAAATTCAGTGTCTTCAGACGTTCAATAAGTGTTGGCGCGCTCTCCAGGCCTGCCCAGAAATACTTCATCTCTTCAATTAATTTATCCCAATTATCGATATCGGGGAACACTTGGTGAATGAATTTGCTATTATCCAGTACGCCTTCTGTTAAGCCCAACGTCGTCAACTGATTTTCCTGCAGAAGTTCCTGGTTTATTCCCAAGGATACTGCAAGCAGACCCGTAGATGAGGAGATTTCACGCTGCACCTCAGGCTCTAAAGTCAGGGAGAGAAAGCGCTTGGCCAGCTCCTGCCTTTTGCTGAATTCAGTAATCAGCATCGCATTAGAAACGATGACATGGCTTTGATCAGTGCCAAACGGCAGCGAAGCCATTCCAAACTGCAACGGGTTCAAATTAAACGCCAGTGTTGTTGTGAGAATCATGGCGATGTGGCCTTGTTCAAAAAGCCATTGGGTTAATGGCGGATCACCGACCGAATAGACCGGAGAAATCTGATGCACATAAATCGCTTCCTGCAGGGATTCTAAGACGTCTTTAAACAGCTGCCAATCAAAATTGTCTTCCTCGGACACAGCATCTACGGCTTGATAGCTTCGTGAAAACGACAAGCGGTTTATGAGAAACGGGACCCACCGGTTTAACTGATTATTGATAGCAAATCCGTAGATTTCCTTCAAAGCGTCACCATCAATATCAATCGTCAATTTTTTCGCAGCATCAATCAACTGTTCGAATGTCCAAGAGGGGCTAGGAGCTTCAACGCTATTAGCTGAAAACAAATCGTTATTATAGGCCAGATATACAGGAGAATAAGTTACAGGAAGCGCATATAAACGCCCCTCTTGCTTGTATACCTCAAGAAGATTTGGCGGAATATCAGAGATACCCTTGACCATCTCATCTAATGGGCAGAAACCATGGTGAGACAATTGCTGAAAATCACTATCACCAACAAGAATCAGATCCGGAATAATGCCAAATTGGAGTAAATCCTGGAGGAACGTATCATCTTCGTATGAAACCGGGATAACTCTAAACTTCGTTTCCGGGTAGCGCTCTTGAAACAATCTAATTAGAATGGGAAAGCCTTTACTGGCATAGTTGGATGGATATGGAACAAGGATCACCAGCGTATTGCTGTCCGTATCATCCGACTTGAATGTCGGAGAAACCATCGTTCCTTTTCCATGCTGCTTGATAATTAACTTTTCTTCCAATAGTATAGCCAGTGCCTTTCTAACGGAGGTGCGGCTAACATTATACTTGGCGCACATCTCATTTTCAGACAATAGAAGACTTCCCGGCTTGACCAGACTGGAGTGAATTTGACTACGCAGCATATCCGCAAGTCCCTGATATAAAAAATCATTTTCCCTTTGCATCTATAACTGCTCCTTGAGATCATAGTCCAACGTATTGTTCCCCAAAAAATCAAGCTCTTGTAAACGTTCTATGAGTACATCAGGGCTTTCTAAGCCTGTCCAGAAATACTTCATTTCATCCGTCAAAGCGTCCAGCAGATCCATATTCGGGAACACTTGATGAAGAAACTTACAATGCTCAAGCTCTCCTTCTGTTAATCCATACGTTTGCAGCTGGTGTTCCTCCAGAAGCTCTTTGTTTATTTCCATCGACACCGCAAGAAGACCCGTAGACAATGAAATCTCACGCTGCACCTCAGGCTCTAACGACAGGGAGAGAAATAACTTCGCCATCTCCTGCCTTTTACTGAATTTGTTAATCAGCGCGATATTAGAAATAAACAGATGATGTTGATGGGCGCCAAAAGGAAGCGAAGCCATTCCAAACCGCAGCGGGTTCATATCAAACGCCAATGTGGAGGTTAGCAGCATGGCAATATGTCCTTTTTCAAACAGCTCATGCGTTAATTCTTCATTACTCACCGAATAAACGGGAGAAAACTGATGGCGATACAAGGCATCCTGCAAAAACTGCAGCACCTCTCTAAACGACTGCCAATCAAATTGTCCATTATCCAAAAACAGCGGCACCACTTGTGGCTTACTTTGTGAAAGCGACGATTTATTTAATAAAAACTGCAGCCAACGGTCGATCCGGGCATTCACTGCAAATCCGTACACTCGCTTTGATGCACCTTCATGTGTCTCCATCGTCAGCTTCTTCGCTGTATCGATGAACTGCTCGATGGTTCCGGAGGAATCAGGAGGCTTTACCCCATTAGCAGCAAACAATTCAGGATTATACGCTAAATAGATCGGAGAATATGTACAGGGAAGCGCGTATAAGCGGCCATTGCGTTTGAATGCTTCAACCAGCGTTGGCGGAATATCGAGCACACCATCGTTGATCAATTCATCAAGTGGACTGCAAGTTTGATGGGGAATTTGCTGAAAATCACTATCCCTGATTAAAAAAAGATCAGGACTTGCTTCAAATTGATGCATATCCCGAAAATAAGCATCTTCCTCGTAAGGAATCGGAAGCACCTTCACCTTATAATCCGGATACCGTTCCTGAAATTTTCTTATAAGAATGGGCAGCCCCTTTTTTGCATAATTCGAAGGGTACGTAGTGACGATGACCAGCGTATGGTTGTCGTCTCCATTCAGTCTGAAATTTGGCGAAACCAGCGTGCCTTTTCCATGTATTTTGACAATTAGCTCCTCTTCCAGCAAAACATCCAATGCCTTCCTGACGGAGGTCCGGCTAATCCTGTATTTGGTGCACATCTCACTTTCCGACATTAAAAGACTTCCAGGTTTGATTAAACCGGAATGGATTTGATTACGTAGAATATCTGCCAGCTCCCGGTAGAGGAACTCAGTTTCTCTCTGCATGCTCTTACTCCTTGCACTGAATTTCAGTAGGTATGCCCAATGTACTATTATTATAGCACTATTATTTCTTATTCTAAAGGCTTTTCACTGGGCATAGTTCAGTTCAATCCCCGCGAATCACCCTGCCTGCCGTAATGCCCATATAGCTGCCTCGTTCAACAGCCATCTGCCCATTCACAATTACATACTCGATCCCCACTGGCTCCAGCAGCGGATCTTCATAAGTAGAACGATCTGCAACCGTCGCTGGATCGAAAACGACCACATCAGCCCAGAATCCCTCGCGCAGCAGTCCTCGTTCCTTGAGCCGCAGAAGCTGTGCTGGCGCACCCGATATTTGCCGAATCGCCTGTGAGAGCGTAAGCACCTGCTTCTCCCTTACATAGCGTCCAAGTATTCGCGGATAAGTTCCATAAAGTCTGGGATGTGGCTTGCCGCCAAAAATACTGTCAGAACCAACAATCTGCAGCGGATGAGCCATCGCCTGCATCACATCCTCCTCCTGCCCCCAATGGACAATCATCGCCACGCTGCCGTTCTCCTCCATCAATAAATCAAACGCCGTATCCGTCGGCTTCTTCCCCTTGATCCGGGCAATTTCTGCAACACTTTTGCCTTCAAGCCCACGATTTTGCTCAGAAGCGACAGACGAAATCACGATATGCTCCCAGCCGCAGCTTTTGACCCAGTTCTCATAATCATCGTTATGCTCCAAATCATACTCTATACGCTTACGAATTTGGGGATCAGCTAGACGCTTTATACATGTCTCAGTGCCAGCATCATGCATCCATGGCGGAAGCACTACATGCAGCACAGTCGAGCCAGCCGTATAGGGATACTGGTCAAACGTAACTTCAATGCCTTCTTCCCTCGCCTTATCCATCAAAGTCAGCGCTGAAGCGAATTTCTGCCTGTTCTTTTGCCCAATCGCTTTAAAATGTGAAATATGCAGACGCACCCCCGACTGGCGTGCTGCATCAATCACTTCCTCCACAGCCTCCAGAAAATGACTGCTTTCATTACGAACATGCACCACAAAACAACCATCATATTTGGCCGCACCTTTACAGATCTCAATAATTTCAGCTGTATCTGAAAACACATTGGGCGGATAAACAAGACCACTGGAAACTCCCGCCGCCCCCTGCTGCATGCCGATCTCCACCAGTTCACGCATTTGCCGCATCTCTTCCGATGAAGCCTTGCGGTTTGCAAAGCCCATAACCAGCGATCGGACAGCGCCATGAGGAACCAGGTACATCACATTTCCAGCAAGCCTGGACTGCTCCAGAAAGCTTAAATATTCTTCAACCGTATTCCATGGCCAGTCACCTATGTCACCATTCAACCCTTTTAACTGCTGCTGCCATAAGGGCTTCGTCTGCTCTGACACTGGCGCCACAGATATGCCATCTTGTCCCAGCAGCTCCGTCGTTACACCTTGCAGCACCTTGACATGATGAATCTCCGGCCTCGTACAAAGCAAGTCGGAGTGTACATGTGTATCAATAAATCCGGGAGCGACAGCCAGTCCTTCAGCATCAATCTCTACCTTCGCCTGTTCCTCCGAAAGATTGCCCATCCTGACAATTCTGCCGCCGCTAATCCCGATATCCAGCTTCGTCCAGGGATTCCCCGTTCCGTCATACACTTGCCCGTTTCGAATCACCATATCCAGTATATCCAGCTTGCCTGCCTTATCTGCCTTATCTACCATATCCGCCCTATCCAACATATTTAGCTCTCCTCGCCTTGAAGTTTATACTTCATAATAACTTAAATGAAAAATTATACACTTCTTATCCGCCATTATAACCCGGCTATTTTCTTTTCACAAGATCGACTTGCTATGCTCGGCGACATGCTTACGGACATCACGGACGTTATTGTGGTAAAATCACCTGATTTTATCATGCTAACGGACACAGAAGACCTTATTGGTCTTTTTTGCTCCTGTTTTAGCCCTATTCAGAGCAAATAAGCGCTGTCATGTCCGTTAATTTTAGAAAGAGCCTTATTTCGGGGAATTATCGTACCTTATGTCCACTGCTGCTTCGTTCAAACTTTTCATAAAAAAGTAATGACAAAACCAGCGTAAAATCCAGCATAAAAACCCATTCCTGGTTAAAAACCAAAAATGGGTTTCCTACATGCTTTCTATTCAGATATCGGTCTAGCATTCACCTGCTCAGTGATGACCCCATCAAAGGCCGACTGGTAAATGGTACGGATATCCTCTTTATGCAGCGGCAGAGGGCTGCGGGCAAGCAGCCTTTTCTGCTGGACTCCGTCTTCCGTCAAACTCTCCAATGCGCTTGCAGGAATATTAAACCCACGCAGCGTGTTCGGGATGCCAACATCTCTGACCAGTCCTACCAGCTCTTCCACGCATTTCCTTGAGGCCTCTTCTTCCGACAAGTTACTCGTATGACCAACCATTGCTTCTAAAATATGCCCCATACGTTTTATGCAGCTGCTGCGGATATAGCCCATCACATAAGGCAGCAGAACCGCATTGGATTCCCCGTGCGAGACATGGAACTGGCAGCCAAGCGGATAAGCAAGAGCATGAACACCAGCTACGCCCGCATTGAAAAAGGCAATTCCGGCAATATGGCTTCCATAGCTCAAATCGATTCTCGCTTGTCGATCCTGCCCGTCGGCCACCGCTTGCCTAAGCGAGCCGCTAATTAGGCGTATTGCCTGCAGCGCCAGACCATCTGTGATAGGATTCGCATTGACCGAAATATAGGCTTCAATAGCATGCGTCAGTGCATCCACACCCGTTGCGGCGGTAACACGAGGCGGAACAGAAACAGTAAGCTGTGGATCAACGATGGCCACATCCGCCATCAAATAATCATGCGTGATCACGTCTTTAGTTGTTTCCAGCGAAAGCACCGAGATATTGGTCACCTCAGAGCCTGTGCCGGAAGTAGTCGGAATCAAAATTTTGGGCAGCCCTTTATGCTGCGGCTTCTTATTTCCTGACAAATTCAAATAATCGGCAACCTTGCCCTCATTCGCGGATATTACGGCGGCCAGCTTTGCCAAATCCATAGCGCTGCCACCTCCGATTCCAATGACCAGATCAAAGCCGCCATCTCTTGTATAGGCGACCAGCTTCTCGCCAAGCTCGAGTGGAGGATCGGGAACCACATCTGTATATACACTTACATCATAGCCCTGCTGCTTCAGCTTTGACGTAATAGGCTCAATCATACCTAATTTCTCCAAGATTGAATCCGTTATCAGCAAAATCCGCAATGGTGAATATTTCGCCACCTCCGGCCATAGCTTCTCTAACGATCCCCATCCGATATAGTTAAGTGGAGTATAAACCAGTCTGGACAAAGTCATGAATGTTGCCTCCCTTTATCAATCACTAATTAGTTTCATCTAATAAAACCATTGTTTTATTCAAAGTAAATCATAATGGAATTCACGCTATATGTAAACCATATGTTGATAACCTCTTTTTTCAATAAGTAAATAACGTCCCCATCACAAGTTCAGAAGATTGATAATTCCCATAAGCCCACTCAGCTTGCTCCATAGGAACTTTGTGTGTAATTAACGATTTGACCGCAATACGCTGATCGGAGAGCAGTCGAATATACTCGGCGATATTACGCCCCTCCGTCCATCTCACATAACCAAGCGGATAATCACGGCTGTAACGCTCATAGGCCTCATCATATCGCCCTGGCCCGCCTGCCCGGGAAATTAACACCTTCGCTTCCTTACTGAACATCAGTTCCCTCGAAAATGAGGTGTCCAAACCTCCTACCACAACAATCGTGCCACGGTCGCGAATCCAATGAAGCGCATGGTCGATCCATGTTTGTTTATCCGTATCCGTATTTTCATCTGTATCCGATGAGCCTCCGATTGACAAGAGGACACTATCAACACCATGCCCACCTGTGACAGTTGCAATCCCTTGCTCCAATGCACTACGCTCACTGTAGACCTGGCCAATACCATATTCCCGGAAGCGTGCAGCGCGCTGCTCATCTCGTTCAAAAGACACTATCGAATAAGCCGCTGCATGGGCAATTTGGGCAATGAGTTGGCCGATCATGCCAAGCCCTATAACAAGAATAGACTCTCCAAACCGCAGATCCGCGGTTCTTAGGGCATGAATCGCTATAGCTCCCAATCCAGCAAACGCTGCTTCTTCCATAAAGACATGATCGGGTACAGCAGCGACCAGATTAACAGGTACATTTAATTGTGTGGCATGAGCCACATAAGGAGCTCCATAACAAGCAATTCTCTGCCCTACGTAAAAGCCTCTCACACCCTCACCCAGCTCAACAATGATGCCTGAAGCACTGTAACCTAGCGCAGCAGGCTGTTCTGCCCGTTCTCGGATCGCTGCCAGCTCCGTTCCCGGACTCACAGCTGAAAACAGCGTCCTCACCCGCACAAATCCTGCTGGCAATTCAGCCTCCGGAGCCTCAGCAAGAACGACTTTTCCATCTACTGTCATCAGACGCCTCACTAACATAAGCTCCCCCCTCTAGTGAACAAAACAAGAAGGATGCCGGTCACCCGACACCTTCTCGCGCTGCTCTTTATAATTGTTCGATCTTCAGCAAATTAAGCATAACCTGCACAGCTTCGGCACGACTCGCATTCGAATGCGGTTCAAAAATTCCATTCCCTTTCCCTTGCATCAATCCTAGCTGAAGCACCTGGTTAACTTCAGTAAGCGCCCAAGGAGAGATACTTGAACCATCTCGATAGCCCTTCGAGAGCTGGTTTTCTTCGGTGACAGAACGGTCAGACACGAAAGCGTAGGCTCTCGCCAGCAAAACGGCCATTTGCTCACGGCTAATCTTCTCGTTTGGAGCAAATCTCCGCTCGTCCACGCCCTGAATAATTTTGGCCTTGTAAGCAGCCAACACTTCCCCCGCATACCATTTGGTGCTAGCTACATCAATGAACGGAATATCATCTGCACTTACCGGCATGATCGGCAATGCCAACGCGCGCACCAGCAAGGTGATAAATTCAGCCCTGGTCACTTCACCCTCTGGATGGAAGGTTCCATCCTCATAGCCTTGTATCAGTCCCCGCTTCACGGCTTCCTGAATGGCCGACTCTGCCCAATGTCCCACAATATCCGTAAAGCTTACCTTTGGATTATCGGATTTACCAGTACCTTCTGGCTTTTCGGCCTTAGACTCCGAGACCGTCCGAAGAATATCCAGCGTGTACGTTTGTTTGGTTCCATTTTCCGCTGTAACAACCAACTTGAATTCGTTTTTACCTTCCTGTAGATCCACTGTAAATCCACTGCCAACTGGCTGCCCATTAATGATCACTTTGGAAGCTGAATGTGCTGTTTGTACAGAAATTTCAACTTGCTCAGCTTCTGTCTTAACCGTATAAGCTAATTGGTTTGAGGCAAATGCAGGTGACAGAGTAAGAGCTGTGCCCTTTAGCAGCACTTGCAATTTCTCCAGATTGGCATTTCCTGACCTTTCGGCATAAGCCTGATTGTTGCTTGGAGGATAGGATAATGTGGCAGCCGTTCGGCTTAATCCAGAGCTTTCATTGCCCGCCTCATCAAAAGCCTTGACCATAAAACTGTAGGATGTATTGGCTGCAAGTCCAGTAACAGTGTAATTGTTGTAATTGGTATAAACAGTTGCCACAACAGATTCGTCCACGTAAACACGATACCCGTCTATACCCACATTATCTAAGGCTGCCGGCCAATTCAGCTTGATGCTCGTTTGCGCTGCATCCGAAGCAGTTAGTGCACTCCCCTCAGCCCATGTCGGGCTTGTCGTGTCTACAGGAACTTCCATGGTCGTAAAAGATAGTGAATACGGCTCTCCCAGTTCATGTGCATGCTGATCCTTTATCGCAGTAGCCGGAATCGTCAGTGTATATGTGCTTCCAGGATCCAGACTATCAACAGGTGTAATTTTTAATCCGCTGCCTTCAATCACCACTGCTACCTCGACGGGTACCTCCAATGATGCCTCTACTGATGCCTCTGCTGGTTCTTCCTCTGAAACCTCTGAAATGGAATGTTTTATCAGATTAATGCCAGCATAAGAAGTGCCTTCCGCTATGGAATGATTGAATTGCACCGAAATAACTTGATTCAGGGATACGTCCACCGCTCCGTTGATTGGAGAGCTGCCAACCACAACAGGAGGCACTTGCTCTCCGCTTTGTACCTGCAGCGCATCGAACACCACCCAAGGCCAGTCTGGATCAGCATTAGCATTGAACTCTCCAGCCGCTTCGATTCTCACTACATGCATGCCTTCGGATAAAACACCTGTATCATAGACCACTTTCTGTAACTCTGGCTCAGCACTGTAAAGATCAAGGGTCGCTTTGTACTCGCCATCTACGTAGACCTTTGCCTTCCCGCGCGAGAAATTCATAGAAGCAATTACCTGTGCTGCTGCGCCATAGAAAGGAATGTCTACATAAGCTCCCTGCTGCTTTGTATGTGCCTGCGAGCCTCCGTAATAAATCGATCCGGCACCTTCGCCACCATTGGGAACGATATTCCATGTGCCCGAATATTTCACAACCGCATTCGTATTGTCGATCTTCGCTGCCGGAGCAAAAACTTCAATATCCATCGAACCTATAGAAATATTACCGGCCTTGTCAATCGCATACACCTTGTATACGCCCGTGGTGAGAGCAGCTGTAGACATATGACCGTACACATTAGCTGTAACTGCGGCGGATGTTCCGCTAATTCTGGCTGCCGTCTCTATAGCCACCTTTGTCAGTTCCGTTGAACTTGGTACAAGATAAAGCGTCCCTTGCTTGGAGCTTACAGCGGAAACAGAATTACCCGAAACAAGCGGGCCGCTCGTCACGTCTGACAGTACAGGAGGCAAAGCTGGGGTTATCTGCAGCGCATCGAACACAACCCAAGGCCAGTCTGGATCGGCATTCGCGTTAACCTCCCTTGCCGCTTCGATTCTCACTACATGCATGCCTTCAGCTAGAGTTCCAGTATCATAGACGACTTTCTGAAATTGCGTTTCAGCGCTGTAAAGATCGATGGTCTCTTTATATTCACCATCTACATAGACCTTTGCTTTCCCCCGTGAATAACTCGAAGAAGCTATCACCTGCGCTGCCGTTCCATAGAAGGGGATGTATGCATAAGCTCCCTGTGCTTTCGTATGCGCCTGCGAGCCGCCGTAATATATCGCTCCGGCACCTTCCCCGCCATCCGGAACGATATTCCATGCGCCTGAATACCGGACAACTGGATTCGCACTATCGATCATCATGTCTTGCGAGTTTACAATTGTAAGATCAATGGAGCCTGCGGAAATGTTCCCGGACCCATCAATGGCATAAACTTTGTATATGCCGGTGGTAAGACCTGCCGTAGATAGATGTCCGTACACTTGAGCTGTTACTGAGACGGATGACCCGCTGCTGCTTGCTGCCGTCTGTATAGCTTCCTTCGTCAGCTCTGTTGAAGCCGGGACAAGATACAAGATCCCTTGTCTGGAACTCCTAGCCGAGACAGGCTCGCCCGAGACCAGCGGACCACTCGTGACTCCCGACAGCTCTAGAGGCGGCTGCTCTTCTCTCAACACCCGCAGGGCATCGAACACTACCCAAGCCCAGTTCTGCTGTGAAGCAGGATTTATATCCGCTGCTGCTTCGATTCTAATTTTATGCACCCCTTTGGGGAGTACACCTGTCTCAAATATAACCTGCTGAAATTTAGGCTCCAGGCTGTACAAATCGATTGTTTCCTTATACTCGCCATCCACATAGATAATGGCCTTGCCCCGGGATATATTTTTTGAGGAAATCATCTGAGCCTCTATTCCATAAAATGTGATATCCGCATAAGCACCCGGCTGCTTCGTAAATGCCTGTGAGTCCCCGTAATAAACCGAGCCGCTACCTTCAGATCCATTCCCAAGCGTTGTCCATGCGCCCGAATATTCAATAGACGTATTCGTGTTATCGATGAACGTCAAATCATCCGGTATGCTGACAACGGGGAACCCATCTGAATTATTCCCATAGGAATCAATGGCATACAGAACATAGCTGCCTGAGGCTACTCCGCTGGTATCAAGCACAATAGGTACGCCTGCCAGCCCCGACGCCTTAACCCCTTGCACGACGCCACCTACAGTAATGACCGCCGCCTCCAGCTTCGGCAAAGTAGGCATCGTTCCTGCAGGAACCAGATACACAACTCCATCCTCCGAAATGGTCGCTTGTATAGGATCTCCTATTCCAAATGCTACAGCATCGCCAATGGTTGTCTCTGATACTACTTCGGTCCATTTCGGAGCTGTTCTGTCAGTCAGCGCAATGGAGACGATTCCAGTCTCACCTGCGGTCACTTGGACTATCCCGGATTCCTTCCGGGAAAGCTCTGGCTTAGCTGCCAATACCCGATGGCTGCCTTGGGGCACCTGAGACAACTGAAATTGACCTTCGTTGTCTGTAGTGACTGTTATTGAAGCGTATCCAGCCAAGTTGACTGTGGCGCCGGGAAGCGGCAAGCTATCCGGCCCGTATACCGTCCCTGTCACTGATCCGGTTGGCAAAGCAGCCTGCTCCACACCCGCCTGCGCCTCCATATCAGCGATGGTGAACGTATGCAGTCCGTTCCAGTGCTTCGCCGGGTAGTATACTTGCTGCGAGCTTCCATCCTGGTAAATTTCAAATCCGGGAT
Organism: Paenibacillus eucommiae; assembly: GCF_017874215.1. Lineage (GTDB taxonomy): Bacteria > Bacillota > Bacilli > Paenibacillales > NBRC-103111 > Paenibacillus_AI > Paenibacillus_AI eucommiae. Next base: position 36,634 of record NZ_JAGGLB010000021.1, on the reverse strand, counting down.
CTTGCTCGGCCAGCTCAAGAATCGTCTGTCCTTGCTCCTCTCTCACATCCCCAATTTTGAATCCGCTTGTGCTTCCATCCGGATGTGTCACAATGATGTACCGGCCGATCGCAGTATCCGGTACCGGCGTATCTGTAACAAGCGCATCGGCCGCTTGCCCGTTGTCCTGGCGTAATGTTTTACGTACCGTTCCTGTCAGCAAGTCCGCTCCTGTTAGCTCCTGGCTGCCTTTTTTCAACAGAGTTCCACCGATCAGCTCCATCTTCTCCACAACACCGTTAGTGAGACGAATCATACCAAGCTCTCCAAGAAGGGTTATATCCCCAATGACTACCGGCTGACCGGGATGCCCCGGGTTACTGAGAATAATGTCAGTCGTTGCGCCATACGTCACTTTTACAGCAACTGCCCCTTCTGGCGCTTGGTCCGGGGTCAGCCGCTCCATAACCTCAATGCGCGGGCCTTCTGTGCCCCGATAAGGTTCCATTGCGGTAACAAAAGTACTCTTGAGATCCGTGCCGCTGCGTCTGAGCACCAGCTTGGGCATATCGTATTTCTCTGCTTCTTCATTATTATCGTATGCGCTTCCCGCGCCATATAAGCGAGTGGAGCGAAGCGAAGGCGATCTGCCCAAGTACAGCTCGTTATCCCCTGACTCAAGTAAGCCGGTAATACCCAGCTTCGCCTGCTCCTTCCCGCTGTCATCCAGTGTTGTCAGGGTTACCTTGTACTGATCCCCTTCTAGCTCAGCCTGCTGAACATCCCGCACATAAATGTAACCGGGATACTGGCCTTCCGCGCTGCCGAAATCATAGTAGTTTTTCGGCTGCTGTACCTCCGTTCCAGGCGGCAGCAGGTATGGACCGTAGGTATCAAGTAACAGATCGGTGCGGAATAATGCATTCCGGTTCGCATCTCCCTGCAGCGTATATTCATGACGATCGCCACCAGAAACTCGAAACAAGTCCAGCACGTATCCCTTGCCCCCATCTCCAGGACCATCCGCTTCCCCATCCGCAAATGGAATAAACCACGGCTCTCTGCTATACTCACTCGTCTCCGGGTAAGCCTCCGGGTCGCTCGCCCGCATCACTTGGAACATGTCTGCGTCCGGTACGAACCGCTCAATACGTCCCCCATCCTTCGTGGCACTGTCAAACTGCATATTCTTGCCGTCCACAACAACCGTGTTATGGGCAATCGTAGATAACGTAAACTGTGCATAATTCGTGTAGGTATACCCGAGATCAGGCATCAGCTCCTGCCCTTCAGCGAACAGCGTAAGGTTCAAAGGATCGTAATGATGGTGCCCGTTTTTCGGAGTAAACATCATATATAACTGCGATTGCTCCGCGCCTTCTCCCAGTGTCAACCGGCCGATACCAGTGGAGGGCAGCAGCACTGAACCCGCATCAGGAAGCGGATTGCCTGCCAGCTCTGCCCATGTATCCTGTATAGGCAGCGCTTTCCCATTAGGATAAGCCAAAATAGAGCTGATTTTGTCCATACGATCAAGAATGGCAAACTCGCTTTGCAAGTCTAGATTATCAAAACGCTTTCCTGTACGGGGCGAAATGTACCCCGGTGGATCACTGTATCCTTGAAGCTCACTCATAACAACTCCAATAAAATACGCTACTTGATTATGGTAGCTCAACGAGACTTCTTTCCAGAAGCCATCTGCCAAAAATGACGTACGTACAAAATGGTTCATCCATTCCACGGCCAGATGAATATAATCCGGTCGATCCAGGGTTTTACCCGCAGCGATCAGCCCTTCCCAAATATAGGGATCCACATTGTAATTAAATACAGGTAAACTAAGTACAAAATCAATCGAAGGAATAAACATCCCTTCCACGATTTCTTTCTCTACATCAACGCCGGTTTCCAGACTGAGCACTTCGAACGCATCGGTCTGCTTCACTTTCTCATAGGCTAACAACAGCGGCTTCATGCTTCTCAAATCATTTATATTCCAGATGTTCCAGTTACCCGAAAACATATTGTAGGGCGGACCGGAGGATGGAGAGGCAGGGTAACTATTTTGCCCGCGATTGGTTATAGGTACGTAACCATCGAATGCTTGCACGAACTGATATAAAAGTCTTGCTGCGCCTAGCGGATCTGCTGAAGCGACAGCATTCGTTCTGGCGACCGCCCGCTCGCGCTGCTCATACCAGAGACGGGCCGACAGAAAATATTTCTTGCCCTGGGCATCTTCGTAATACGGATAATCCATTGCCTCTCCCTTACGATTTGTGACCGTGAGATGCTGGGTCTCCGGATACAAAGCGTTGGGATACACGGTGCCCGTGTCAGCAGCAACCAGACTTTGGCCGTCTGCAGATAAAGCATACAGACTGAATGTCGGCGTCAAGCTCGGCTTCTCCGGCAGTCCCACCTCTGCAAAGCCGGACTGCTCCGGAATCAAGTCCATGATCTCCTGCACCTCCAAAGATGGTGGAGCTGGTGTCACAGGTGTCAGAGCAGTCCCGGAACCGGAAGAACCCGCTGCGTACTTGGCATTCCCGGCTTCAATCAGGCTGTGCCGGTCAAAGGAGTAGATGGCAAGCTGACCATCCCCGGGAACATTCTCATAGGTCAACACTCGCAGCTGATACTGGCCTTCAATTAATGCTGCAGGATGCTCAAATGTAATCGTGCTGTAATCTCCGTCATTCACCTGCGAGAACTGGAGTAGTTCCTGCTCATGTCCTTTAGGATCTATCCAGCTTAAACGATACTGAAGCTGCACAGGCGGACTGGTGACTTCACGCTTGAAGGTCAACTGTTTTTCCGTAAATCCAATATCATCCAATTCCCATTCTGAGGGTAACCACGGCTCACCCTCAGGAAAACTCTCAAAAAATATACTGCCGAACCGGCTTTGATCCGGAACATTCGTCTGCAAATTGACAGGCCCACCTGGCTCCAGTGCTGTATCATCATACATGGACGTGCGAATTGGCGCCCAGGCTATCATCGGCTGCGTATTAAGATTGTGCACATGCACGATGTTTACACCCCATTCTTCGCCAGGAGCTATCCCCTCGGATATGCTGAAACTGGATAACGGAATGGCTGCTTCAATCCCCACAGTGCTGTTCGTTTCATTCTCTTTCAGCACAAACGGAAATGGGCTAAGCTTGATTTCCTGCAAGCTTTGTCCTCCAGCCGTTTCTCCAGCTTTCCAATTCAGCCAAGCTAGCCTGCTTGTGGGATCAACAGGAATCGAAGCCACATAATAAGCTTGCGGTGAAGCTGGTTTACGGAGGATGATCTCGATGCTGGACAGCGTCTCTCCTTCTTGCTGCTGGAATTCCCCTCCAATATATAAGCTCGTATCATCATAAGAAATACGATATTCCGGGCTATCCGTCACCGGCTTATTGTAGTAGGTCGTCCGGAAATCCCCAAGCCCCGCAGCTTGCTGCCAAAAGCTCTCGTCCAGCTTCCCATCCACAATCGGGGGCGCCGATGCTGCCCGTACAATCGCCCACTTGTTGGCATCCACCTTCACAGGATAACCTTCCTCAGGCTCCTCAGGTTCATTTAAGAGCATGCCATTAGTGTCATTAGTGCCATTAGTACCCTTAGATAAGATGCTGCCCTCGGATCCGTTAGGTTCTGCGGCCATCCCTCTGGCTGCAAATGGAATGAACGAGAACATGAGAACAAGCGCCATACTCAAAGCTATATACTTCCGCATGAGATCATCTCCTTTTCGAACACCAGATTTGTTTGCTTATTCCTTCACACTACCCAAGATTAGCCCTTTCATGAAAAACCTCTGTAGAAACGGATAAACAAGAAGCACGGGCAAGGCACCAACGAAAATCTGCGCAGCTCTGGTTGTTCGATCCGATATGACAGATAAAGTCTGGATATCCTGTGAGGATAACAGGTCCATGTTGACCCCAACAATGACCTTTTGCAAAAAGCTGGCCAGAGGATAATTATCCGGTGAGTTCATCAAAATGATGCCATCAAACCAGGAGTTCCAATGTCCCACGATCGTAAAAAGTCCAACAGTTGCCAGTGCCGGAAGTGATAAGGGCGCATAAATACGCCACAAAACCGTCCAATAACCTGCCCCATCCATGAAAGATGATTCTTCCAATTCCTTGGGTAAACTCCTAAAAAAATTCAAAAGTAAAATCACGCTAAAAACCGGTACGGCCCCCGGCAAAATAAGTGCCCAAATCGTATCCATAATTCCAACATACTTAATGGTCATGTACCAGGGAATAAGACCACCGCTGAACAGAATCGTCAAAACGAAAAACCAGGCATATACAGTTCGAAATTTCAGGCTTGCATTTTCCTTAGACAGCGGGTAAGCCGTAATCACGATCAGCAGCATACTAAGTGTGGTTCCCAGCAGCACGCGTTCGAGCGTTATCACCATTGCGTTCAGAAATTTTTGGTTCGATAATATGAACGAATAGGACTTTGTTGTTATATCAATGGGCCATAGTGTAACCAGGCCTGCCGATGCAGCGCTGCTGCTGCTGAAGGAAACGGCCAAAATATGAACCATAGGCAGCACGCAGAGCAAAGAAAGCGCAATTAGAAACGTATAGTTAACAACATTGAACAGCCTCGATCCCCATGTCAAATGAAAGCGGGTTTGCATGATGATGGCTCCTTTCCTTAAAAAATCCGATATCTCACAAGCTTATAAGCAAGGAAATATGCCAACGAAATGAAGATAAATGAAATGACCGATTTGAACAGTCCTGCCGCAGTAGCCAGCCCGTATTGAAAATCGATCAAACCCATTCTGAACACCATCGTGTCCAAAATATCTCCGCTCTCATACACGACTGGGCTGTAAAGGTTGTAGATTTGATCAAAGCCTGCGTTTAATATTTGTCCCAAGCTCAGCGTAGCCAGCAATACGATAATAGGAAGCATTCCGGGCAATGTAATATGCCACATTTGCCGCAAACGATTAGCGCCATCGATCACAGACGCTTCATATAGCGAAGGATTAATGCTCGTTATTGCAGCCAAATAGACAATCGTGCCGAAGCCGAACTCCTTCCACACATCTGTAATGACAATAATGTATGGAAACCAGCTGTTCTTGCCGAGGAAGAAAATGGGCTCTGCACCGAACAGCTTCAGCAATTGATTGACGATCCCATCCGACGGAGACAAAATATCGATCATAATGCCGCTCAAAATAACCCATGACATAAAATGGGGTAAATAAACCATCGTTTGAATCCAGCGCTTCATCAGCTGCAGTCTGACTTCGTTAAGGAGCAGCGCAATGACAATGGGAAAAACAAGCCCAACCACGATCTTCATCCCCGCGATAAAAATCGTGTTGCGTAGCACGATATAGAAGTCGGGCAATTCGAACAAGAAGCGAAAATTAGAAAGGCCGATCCACTGTGAGCCGAGTACCCCCTTCATAGGAAGAAATTTCTGAAAAGCAATCACAATGCCTGCCATTGGAACATAACTGAACACCAGCACCAGCAAAATGCCGGGAATCAGCATAACATGCAGCGGCAATTGTCTCTTGAATTTAATCATCACATTCACACCTATTTGAGAGATTCAAAGATGGAAGGGAAGCTTCGATTCGATTGGCGCTTCTGAGCCGATTCTCCCCTTCCACCGATGCCTTAATTACTTCCGCTGCGCTGCCCAGTCATTCACTTCCCGGGTAATTTGGTCACCACCGAGCTTGTGCCAATTATTGACGAACGTATCGAATTCATCAATCTTGGATTCTCCCATAATAATTTTCGTGAAGGTTTCCATCATCATCTTCTCCAGGATAGCGCCCTTCTCACTCATGGTTGCGGTTGGAGCACCAAAGAATTCCTGTGATTGAACCAGACCATTATCCAGTTTCTCGATAACATAGGGCCAGGCACTCACATTCCCATACTTTCCTTCTTCGCGAAACGCAGAATTATCTCCGGCACGGTATGCAGTAATCACATCGTAATACCCTTTTTCCTCAATAGTCAGCTTGGAAGGGTCGTTATTTTCCAGTGCTTTCTTTAAATTCAGATGAATTTGGAGATTGGCATTAACCGGTGAAATAAACAATAGTGCATAGTTATTATAACGAAACCCATCTTTATCGATAAAATATTTCTCAATGTTTGCCCGTTCAGAAAAGGCATTGTCCACCATCAAATTTAACATTTTCACAGCTGCTTCCGGGTTCTTTGCTCCCTTACGAACAACGAAATACTGACTGACCGGGAAGTCCAATTGAATTTTCGCCGGAGTTGCATCAATGGAAGGTATGCCATAGGCCCGCCAGTCTGCGGACGGATCCTCCGTTTTGTTCATTTGCAACGGGTAATTGGCTCCATACCATGGACCGTACATCATGCCAATTTTACTGGAGATAAGCTGCTCGAGCACTTTGCCGCCATCCTTGACCGGAAATTCTTTATCCAGCTGCCCGGCAAGATACATCTCTTGCAGTTTGGCTAGTGCAGGCTTCACTTCAGGCTGAACACTTCCATAAACCAGCTTTCCGGAAGCGTCTTTAATCCAATGATTCACATAAGCATGATACCCGTTAAAAAATGGCTTCAACGAGCCCGAACCGCTCAAATGCAGCGTATTCGTTATGGCAAGCCCGTAAGTATCCGCTTTGCTATTTCCATCCGGATCCGATTTAGTAAATGCTTCAGAGATTTTGAGCACGTCTTGCATCGTCTTGGGCTCAGGTAAGTTCAACTTCTTCAACCAATCGGCACGTACCCACAGTACATGTGACTGATCCGACTCTGACCCGCTTCTGGGAATGGCCATCATCTTTCCATCGAAGGTTACCGAGCTCATCTGGTTCTTGTCGGCCCTTACGATCTCTTTCGTTAACGTAGACCCATATTTCTCGAACACTTCAGTAAGATCCTCGGCCTGATCAGAATCAACCATTTGCTTCAGCTGCGTGGCATTGACCAGCATAATGTCGGCCAACCCTCCAGAGGAAATCGCAATATTCAGCTTTTGATCATAGTCACTGTCGTCGGCCGTCCATAAGTATTTCACTTTAATGCCGAGCCGCTCCTCATAATCCCTGCTCCACACATTATTCTCGATAGACTCTCCATCCTTAAAGGTAATACCAGCCGATACGGCGCGGACAGCTGTCATCTCAATTGGCGGATCATATTTTCCTAGCGGATCAATCGCTCCATTCGGTGTACTCTCTTGTGTGTTTGTGTTATCTGTCTTCCCCTCATTTTGAGTGGTATTAGTGTTCGTATTGTTGCTGCTGTTGTCGCTCTTGTCCTTGCCGCTGCAAGCAGTTACAAACAACATTAAGATACAGAGGGAAATCAATCCCCACGTTTGCATCCGTTTTTTGTTCATGGTGTAGCCTCCTTATTAGGTGAAAAAGCTTTTCAGAATTTACTTTCCGGACATTTGAATGACCTTCCCGGTCACTCCTGTCTTAGAGTCCAAAGTATAGGCTGACCCGGCATGCCGGAAATCGTTATTCGATAATAAAATGCTTTCCGTTTGACTGCCCGTGACATACAGGAAGCTATCCGTGCCACGAAGTGCCCGGCAGCCGATCACGTGGGCTTCCTTCACATCCTCGAGCCAGACGGCTGGCATAGCCGGTTCCTCCCCCTTCTGCTTGCCGCTAAAGCCCTCCAGCTGCAGGTAATCCACATCAATCGCCTTCAATGCAGGCCAGCTTTCAGGTAATTCACTTTTCAGCCACTTCACACTCACATGTTGGAGGCTCACCTCACGCACATGGCGCAGAAAGATAAAGTACGGTACAAAATGGTACTCCGCATAGTGTTCAAGAGGATCCGGAACCTCAAGCCCGAATATCTTCTTTTTGGCAGCAATATTAAATTGAATATTGGTCAGCCTGATGCCTTCGATCTCAGCACCCGGATTGCCGATAATCGTACAAGCTCCATCCGATTCTGCAGTAATCTGGCTGATTTGAATGTTCCGTACCGTTCCTTTTTCCGCCAAAATAAAAATAGGGGTACCCTCTTGCGCCATCCGAATCGTCATACCTGTAACAGTAATGCCTTCGATCAGTCCGTGCTTGGCAACAAGGTTGATCACTCCGGCCGCATTATGAACCGAACAATTGCTAATGGAAATATTGCGCACCACCCCATAGCTTTCATTGTGCATCCACGGATCCAAGCCGGTATAAATCCGAAAAGCATCGCATGAACTCTCAAACGTGCAGTTGGTTATGGTGAAGTTCTCAGCCGGGCCGGATCCATCCCCATCAATAGCAATTGAATCATCTCCATTGACAAAATGGCTGTCGGAAATATGTACATTGCGGCAGGAGCTGATATGCAAACCATCCGTATTCGGACCGTAAAAATCATTAAGCACATGTAATCCGCGAATATGTACTCTTTCACAATCGATCAGCCAGCCTGCATAACAAGGGGATTGTTCAATGGTGATCCCCTCAATCAACACATTGCTGCAGCCGTCGAGGGTTATCATCATGGGGCGCCATTCCTTCGGCCAATATTTCGGCGGTGTTGAATTCCAGCCTTCACCGATCGTTTCTTTGGGCGTCCAGAATAACTTGTCCTGACCTACAATGTTTCCCCGGCCAGTGATGGAAATATGGGAAAGATATTTCCCATAAATCAATACCGGAAAGGTTGTCGGATTTAAACCTTTTTCATAGAAAGCGGGAATAAGGTAATCTTCCTTGTCCGTGCTGGTTAACAAAACCGCTCCGGCTTCAATATGCAGGGTTACATAATCCCTCAATACCAAAGTGCCTGTCAGATAGGTGCCTGGCGGAAAATAGACCGTCCCTCCACCCTTTGCAGCGCATTCGTCAATCGCCTTCTGAATCATCTGTGTATCTTTTGCAAGTCCGTCGCCAACAGCACCAAATATCGCTACGTCATACCATCTGTCCCTGTTAATAAGAAAAACCCCCAGTTACTCATAGTCTTGTTTGCCTACTAACAAATTATAAAATAGGGGAGGCTTCATATCTACGAAACAATCTTTACTTCTTGGGTCTTTTCTTTACGACATTATTGCTCTCTGTATTCGGAAGGTGAGACATTGGTCATTTTTCTAAAAAAGCGGGCAAAGTAGGTGGCCGATTCAAAGCCGAGTGCTTCAGCGATTTCATGAATTTTTCTCGGATTTTGCTTAAGCAGTTCCTTCGCCTTGTTCAACCGTGCCTCCATAATATACTCGGATAAAACCTGCCCTGTAATCTGTTTATAAAGCCGAGACAGATACGACGGATTGAAACCTGTGATTTCTCCGATGCGTGTTAGTGAAAGATCACTGGCAAGATTGCTCTCCACATAACGCTTAATCGCCCGGATGACCTCCCGATCCCGTTCTTCTTCATCCTGATGCCTCAGCTCAAATAAAACCTCTGCCGCCCGCCATAAGAACTCCAAAGCTTCCTCCCATCCAGGATGGCTTTCCATTTTTGTTAATTTACTTATATCGATTTGCATCCGGATCGCCTCTACTTTCCCGGACCTGTTCATATGAGAAAAATAAATGGCGATCATCGAATAATAAAGCTGCAGCCGCAGCCCTTCACCTTCCGCCCGACCGGAGGTCCCCCCGGCAAGCTTGATCATTTCGGATAAAAGTGTAAAAAACTCGTTCTTTTGCCCCGTTTCCAAATACGTTTCCAATTTAACCATCTTGCTCATACTGACGCTGATGGCCGCATCGCGATCATGGCCCGCCTCCTGAAAATGCTCCGCTACGTTCTTCTCCGTCATCAGAAGCTCCTGCTTCATCCCCAGGTAGGAGGTTAACATCAATTTCAACTGTTGAAAATTTTCAGCGCAGCGGTTCCACGCTACCGGCTTATCGCCGATCAAAAAAGAAACCGGCAGCTTCAACAGCTGCTTGCAGGTGGACTGCACCAATTCCAAAGTGCTGGTAAGAAAGAGCATCGTTGTTTCCCATGATCCATCAGCCTCCTGGAGCGTATGCTCCTTTTGCTGCACCAACCAGACTAGCTTCGATTGATCATAGGAAATCAGTGCTGTGTTTACCGATCCATGCAAGCATTCTTCCATTATATTTTGCAGGGCATAGACCAGCAGCATCCGGTCGGAAGGCTTGGCATACGCTCCCCAATCATCAACCCTCCCGAGCAGCAGCAGAACCGGACGTTTGCCGTCTAATGAAAGGCTCAGCTCTTCAATTTGTTGGGCGATCACCGTCTCTAAACGTATTTGCCCCTGCAGCACATCCCATAGAAACTCCTTCTGCAGCAGCGGCAGTGCCGTTTTCATTTGCAGCTTCGCCTGTTCAAGCAGCAGATCGGACTCAAATTGCCGCTGCAAGTAACCTACAGCCTTCTCCACGGCTGCAAGGATAGTGCTCTCATCTTCCGTCTTCAGAATATAGTCAGCCGCTTCATGCCGAATGGCATCCTGAACATAATGAAAGTCATCAAAGCCTGTCAAAAAAATAACTCTGGAGCGCGGCCAAAGACGGCGTATTTCCCGCTGCAGATCCAGTCCACTCATAACCGGCATTCGGATATCGGTCATCACAATGTCGATTGAAGTGCGCTTCAACCAATTCATCGCTTCAATCGCCGAGTAAGCACGGTAAATGTCCAGCTCCAGCTTATCGTAGTTTTCAAACAGCTGCACAAGCCCCTCCACAATCAATTCTTCATCGTCAACGATCAGCAATCGAATCATCAGAATTCTCTATCTCCTATCTCCATTGGAATTTTCATTTCCAATTTTCATTTCGAATCTTCATATCGAATCTTCATTTCGACCCTCAAGCCGCCTAGCGTACTTCTTGACAAGACGAGGCCGCTGCTATCGCCAAATTTTAATTGCAGCCGCCGATGTACATTGATCATCCCTGTTGTTTCTGTTTCATCTGTGGCCGCTGCCAATTGCCGATTCATTTCTGTGATACGCTCATCTGTCAGACCAGCGCCATTATCTTCTACAATAAGCAGCAGCAGTTCCTGCCCTTCTTCACTTCCTTGATCAAGCTTCAATTCAACAATGCCGTCGCTGAGCGTCTCTTTCAAGCCGTGCTCGTAAGCATTTTCCACAATTGGCTGCAAAATTAACTTGGGAACCTTGATCTCCTTGATCCTGATGTCACTGTGAAGCGCAGGAGATTGTCCACACCTTGTCTCCATCCTCCGTGAAAAGCGCAGCATCTGAATTTCAACGTAAGCCAACGTGTGGTTCCATTCCGTTAGCAGCAGCACATCATCGGCGTTGTTGCGGGTAATGTAACGAAAATACTCACCAAGATGCTTGCTTAATCGAAGCGCTTTATCTGTTTCGCCCAATTGGACAGTTTGATGCAGCACGAAATAACTGTTGTACAAGAAATGGGGATTGATTTGCGATTGAAGCTGCTTTAACTCCGATCGCTGGGAACGAAGCTTTTGCTCATATACTTCGTGAATCAACACTTGCAGCCTGCGCACCATGGCATTAAACTGCTTGTATAAATAACCAAACTCATCCTCCGGCTTGTGGTAAATAGCAACTCCAAGATCCCCCTTTTCCACCTTGCGCAGCGCATGCACCAATTTGCGGACTGGACGGTGAATAAGCCGATAGATCCATAGGGAGAAAATAGCTACTATAAGCACAGAAGTCAGCGACAGCCACCATAACCAGATTTGACTATCCTTGAGCTGGCCTAGCACCTCTCTTTCCGGCATATAGACCAGCAGCGTCGTGTTCAGGACAGGAGATCTTTCGTAGATCGCCAAATATTTCGTGTCATCAACTTTAATAGAGCGGCTGCCATGATCTAATCCCCGGCTTTGTTCCTCAGCAAGAAACGTCTTCATTTTGGAAACGGCTGTCTCGTCGTTATCGCTGGATACAGCCCACTCCATATTTTCACCTAATAACAAGACCCCTCCTACCCGATTTTTATCAACATCCATCAAGGACTGCCTGATCTTATCTGCAGAAAGCTCCACCTCAAATGCATACAGCGGCTCTTGTGACGGACTGATCACTTCCGGGTACACCCCTCCAATGATCAGGCGATTGTTCCACGATACGATTGAGGTATCCAGATTATTTTTCATATTTCGAAAAACGAGCAGCTCTTCCTCCGACATCGGATCCACAAAGCCATCGGTAGAAATCGTCCTTTGAATGAGGGGAATGTGTACCTGGATATCGCTTACATATAGACTTGACGATTGCAGCAGCTTCAGCTTCTCCATAATTCTCTTCACAGCTTGAGCAAGCTGGTACTGTGTCATCACCGGAGCAATAACACTAACATCCTGCAGATCGCCATCATACACATACTCGTTCCTCAATGTAACAATCCGCAGAAATTCCGCTTCAAAGGAACTCAAATAAAAATGGACCCGTGACTCCAACGATTGCTGAATCTCCGCTCCAACCCTGCTGGATCCCGACTTATTCATCGCAAATCCCAGCATATAAAGCGGCATCACAACCATCAGGAAAGCAATTACAATTTTGGGATAAACCGAAAATCGGCGAAAAACCGTCATATTCATTACTAGTTCTTCCTCTCAGCTTTTCTCACAATCATTCCGATATGGTTATATTTCTAGAGTGAGCTGTTTATTCCTTTAAACTTTATAAGAAAGACACCCTTGCGGCTTCCTTTGAGGTGCATGCTCGTGACGTGGGTGCGTTGAGGAGGGAAAGGCTGTTGGCTCCAGCCGCTGTTAAAGATTTGTTCCCTTGAACGATATAAATGAGGAGTAGGAACAAATCTTTAAAGGCGGACGCGAACGCTCTTCCTCCCACAGCCATTCCCTCTCCTTAGCTACAATCGCACGATTCACTGGAATCAAGCGAGATCAGGCAAATTAAGCAAATCAAGTAAATCAAGCGAACACCAAGCTCAAGCGGACAGCCAGCAAGGGCTATTCTCTTGATTTGAGGAGATTTCCTAGCGGGCGCAGGCGCTGGGAATGAAGAGCGCGCGCAGCTGAGGAGGATCTGCTACCTTAACGATGTTTTTCATCGTTAAAAGCACCGTGTCCTCCCATATCCTTGCTTTAACGATGAAAAACATCGTTAAATGAAGCATACGAAGCACACGCTCAAAAAGGACTGCCAATAGTGGTTGATTCCTGAGGGACGGGGACGGGGATGGTGGCGATAGGGAAATCTGCGCTTCAAACCGAACTCTTCATCACTATAAAGCTATAAAGCTGCACCATGTGACTGATTTCTTTCATTCCAGGTATCCTCATAACTTTTACTTTCATAAGTTCACAAAAAAACCCACCATTAGTTCCATGGACGGAATCAATAGTGGGTTTGCTATTTATTTATTCCTTTTCAAGTGGTTGAATGATTGATTGATTGATTGATTGATTGATTGATTGATTGATTATTTAATTCACTTGCCACCAGCATCATTAATATGTAAACCTAAAGGATAAATCGGCTTACGTAAATGATTATATTCAAAATGCATCAGGTTGGCGCTGCAGCAGCCAGGTGTATCCACGTATATGACGCGCTTGGCGAAAGTGCCAAATGCAGTTTGCCAGGCGACGGCTGATTTCACAACGATCATCTTGAAATCGGTTGGCCAAAGTCCCGCATAACGGATATGTCCTAGATCCCAAGGAGCCATCCGCTTCTCGGTGAGTACGATGGTCAGATTTCCGGATTCGACTACCGCAGTTAACCCCATGTCCGCTGACTGACCTGCCCTGAAAGGGCCGATGTTATGATAAAAGCCGTCAAACAGCAGCCGGACTTTCCCTTCGATTTGTACAGGTTCGCCGTGAAGCGCATCGCTCTTGCCGCCTACAAGACCTGCAAAATTACCACCGATGCCCACAGCTGAAGCCAGCTTTACTGCCTCGGGATCACGAATTACAATCAAGGCACGTTCCGGCAAATTCAGCAGCTGGCCAAGAAGATGTGTAGCATCCGCTGGAGCACCTCCGCCCACATTATCGGAGCCTTCCACGAGGATAACCGGACCTTCCGGTTCGGAGAGCGCCTCCTGGATGGCGTCAACCGGAGACCAATAAGCTACATCGAAGGTTTCCTTCAGTTCAATTGCCAAGTTCTTTAGTTCCGCTGCATACTGCTCCGCAAGCTCGCTATCTCCATCCGTTGTCACAACGAACGACATGCCCGCGTCTTCTATATCACTATATGGGAAGCCTCCTGCTACGGATACATTCAGCACTTTCTCGTTCTTTTCGATCTCAACAGCCCGTTCAATCAGCAATTTCATGCTGCCTTCGTCGGTGATCATGCCTTGTGGTACAAGCAGCAAACCTGTATGGGCATAAGCCTGACGAGGCTTCACTTCACCTTTAAGCATGCGGACCAGCAATTCGTAAGCCTCAACGCCGCGTTCGTACATATCGATATGCGGATAAGTATCATAAATCACGGTAATATCAGAGAGAGCAGCCATTTGCTCGGTAACATTAGCATGAAGATCAATCGTTAATGCAATCGGGAAATCATTGCCTAGTTTTTCACGAAGCCGACGCAGGCATTCCCCTTCGAAATCGGGATAGTTCTCAGAAACCATCGCTCCGTGCATAATCAGCACCAGTCCATCGCTACTCGCATCAATAGAGTCCAGCATGATCTCAATGAGTCTGTTATCCAAGGGATTGGCTACGATGCCGCTAGGCAAGGCCGCCGTATAAAAGCCTGGCAGCAGCTTTGCTCCGTGCGCTTTTGAAGCATCGAGCAGGCCTCCCATCGTCGTCCGTGTGCCGCTATATTCTTCGGCAAAGGCCTCGTATCCAACAATCCATTCTTCGCGAAATGCTGGCTCCTGTGTTAAGCCTGGTGCAAATGTATTGGTCTCGTGAAAAATACCGGCAACCGCAATCTTGTAATCGCTGCTGTTCATTTTTTCCTCCTGGGATAAAAGCATTTTTTCTTTTTGGCTTGAAAACTTGAAATAAGAACTTCATTTACACACCAAAGTTTTATCTATTAAAACTATTGTTTCACTTAAATAATAGTAGAATTTCACCCGTTTGTAAACCACTTTTTACGCAGCGGAACAGGCTAAAAACAATTTATTGATTCATCCTGAAAGCCTTGATACGACTGACTTTCCGGGTTTTTCACAAGTGAAAAAAAAGCCTTTCCGGCTTGCACCAGAAATGCCCTTGATTGGATTGCCCTTATCATTGATAACACTCCATCACTAATTGCAGAAATGAAGCCAGCAGCTTGATTCGACTGGTCATCCATTGCTGCAAGCGAAGTAGCTATACTTCATATTTTTCAACTCCTACGCAAAAAAAGGAGCCTCGCGGCTCCTAAATTATGGTATGATAGATTCACAATAGAATAGCTTGCAAGGGCGGCCGGCTAATCCTCCGAGAGGAGGTGAAGCGTATGAAGGTAAAAGATGCATTGATTTTGATGTTCATGTTTGGCATGTTCATCCTGGCATTACTTACCTACGTAAAAAAAATAGACCGCCCTTCGCACGGGATAACGGTCTATTCACTGCCGTAACACCTAGTTAAAGCTGCCGCCCTTAAAAGCGGATATTGTCGGAGAGAGGTGTTAGCGCACCTCTCTTTTGTTATCATAATCTTACCATGACCGATTTATACCTGCAAGTTATTGTTTCTCTGCAATTTGTTTCTGTATAATTTGCAAGCTACACAATAGTCACCGTAAACTTCTCAATCTCACCTGGTTTATTCCACTCAAGCCTTGCATTTAGAACCTTTTGCCCAAATAAAAGGATCTGTATAAACTCTTTATAATAATCCGGTACAAGTTCATTATTATTAAGACTGTGTAATTCAACCCAACGCGGAATATGCTTTTCAGGTTCCATTGTTATTAAATCGCCTTGAACATCATAAGTTACAAAGAAAAATGTCACTGCGTGTTCGCTGTTCCCATGATTAATATAAGAAACCACCCCTTTGAAGATAGGCTTTTCAATTGTTAATCCAGTTTCCTCATTCATTTCCCTAATACACGCTTCCTCCAAAGTTTCATGCAGCTCAACACCACCTCCAGGGGGCGTCAATTGCTTGAAATTGAAGTAGCTGGGAATTAATTTTTCCATAAGCACAATTTTTTCATCTTTTAAAGCGATACATGCAACCCGTGTTCTTATTGACATTCAGATTCCCCTCATCTTTGCTGGAATTTGCACCGTGCTTTATACATGCCGGTTGCCGCGGTTTCCTAGGGCCAGTCCCTCCACCGAACTCTGGATAAGAGCTTTATTGATGTCCGTATCTCACAAGGATGTGCCAAAGCTGTTTGAGATGCTGAAAGGTTTCTTGGGGAGTACCCCAGTCTTGCCAGCTCTCAGGATTGTGGTAGAGAGCTGCCGCAGCTCTGCCTATGGTCGCTGCGTTCAATTCCCCTGGGGTCGCAGCGAACTCTCTGTTCACGCGTTCTGCCAGAGGAGGCATGGCCGGACCACGGAAGTCATCCGGCACGGCTTCCACTGCTAGCCGGAAGCCAGGATGCCAAGACAAGCTTATGTTGTTTTGGGAGCATAAGCTTTCGAGCTGATCACCGATGTTCGTCTTTTTGTACGACGGGTCCGCTACTAATCCCTCTACGTCCTTTGACATTTTGATGTCTCCGTGGACTTGCACCTCAATGTATTCGTCTAGCGATCGCCCGAGAACACCACAAGCATTTTCCGGGCAGTCTTCGTGCAGCTTGAGGAGTCGTTCTACAAGTGAGGGCACCTCTATATTGGAGGATCCTAGCGCCTCGTGAGTGATATCGACTTTTTCCAGCAGCGCGGCGAGCACTGGATCGAAGCTGTCGCTCATGCCGATATGCTCCGGACCAGTGTGACTGTCGCCAAATGTGAACGTGCATCGGCTCCATATATGAGGGCGCAGCAGGAGATAGCACGAGCCAAAGCGTGGGGATGCACCATCCACGTAATTCATTAGATTTAGTGCGCCATATTTCGGCCGCTCATGATTCGTCACTCCCTCTGTTTGGTAAGCACCGCCAAAAAGCCTCTCCTCCCAGCGATCACGATCCCCACCCGGGAATGCCGAACGACTTCCGTTCGTAACACCAGTTGCAAATTGGCTTAGGTAGGTTCCATTATGCAGTAGGCCTTCAACAACGGTGAGACCACTGGGCAGAATCCGGTCCGGATGGAAGTTCAACGTAACCCTAGCGTTCTTTTCGATACTCGACAGCAGATCATCAAATGCTGCTGCTTCGGATAACACACCTGCACGCGTAAGAATTTCCGCAGCCATCTCACGCATGCGACCTCTCATTAACATCGCGCCCGAAGTAACATGGTTAAGCGCCCGCGCTTGCGCTGCGGTCAAGATAGTCAGTGGACTGGCGGGCTGAGATGTGCTTTTATCCATGTTAATACCCCCTAGTATTCGAAGAGTTTAACTCCCGTTTCCTTAGCGAACTATGCCCTTCATCCTTCATCCTTCAGTCTTTTGCCTTACTCCCCGAATATATGTAATGAGTCTTGTTAAATATGAATACCTCTTGTTCTTTAATAAATCCGATTTTTTCTGCAACACGAATGGAAGCCATATTTTTTGGAACTATGATGCTTATTAATTTTTTCAAACCCAATTGACCAAAGCCGTATTCCTTACATGCTCGTGCTGCTTCAGACGCATAACCCTTGGACCAATGCTTCTTACTAATGTGATAGCCTATCTCAATTTCTGTGCTGCCATTCACCTGTTGTTTAATAAGGCCACAATCACCAATAAACTCCTTGCTGTCTTTCAAACAAGCTGCCCATAGTCCAAATCCATCATGCTCATACCGATCTATATTCCGCTGAATCCAGTTTTGCGTTTGCTGCATACTAAAAGGAGCCGGATAATAAGTCATAGTTTCAGGATCTGAAAAAATGGTATAAAGTGAATGTAAATCTTCGTGTGTATAGTGCCTTAAAAGCAATCTTGAAGTCTCAATTACAATCACTTTTTACTCCCTTTCGTTCTACATTCTTTTCAATGGACCCACTGCTCCGACCAATACGCTTTCATGAAGTCAAGCAGGCGCTCCAGCTCTTCGACCCCCAGTGTCTCAGCTTCCCTCGCCTTCCGCAGCAAGTCGATTGCTCGTTCTGCAACATCCAGATCGCCCGGATGCCCGCCTTGAGGAAAAGGAAACAGACTCCGCATTTCGGTCAAGGCAGCCGCAGTCTTCTCATAATGGACCGCCGCTTCCGCCGCTATCTTCCGTACTGTTCGCTCTATGACATTCGTTCCATTCCAGCGGATTACGAGCTCGCGCAAAAATTGTACGGCAAATTCACGGGCATCACTGATTACAGCTGTATTATAAGCATTACCAAAGGGATCTGCTTCCCGTAGCTCCATGCACGCGATCCATGCATCATAACCTGCCAAACCGATCAAGTACTTGCCCTCAAAGATGTGCTGCCATTCTCTGCCTCTAGCATGATCGACGATCATATCGAGTGCCATACGGAGCGTCTCATACTTTGAGTGAGGAAGGCTCTCATGAATCGTCGTTACCCATAGCATGTTCCGGTTCTCAACGAAGGCGTTATACGAAATGGTACCTTCCTTAGAAACATCTTTAGCATGAAAAAGCTGCTTCTCATCGTCGTATCCGTAAATAAGCCCAAACTCTGGAATGAACAAGTCAAAGGTTATGGCTGGAATACCACGATCGACGGTTTGTTGGATCAGTGCCATGTACTTCTCCACAATATCTGGAGTAAAAGGCTTTTCAGCATCAGACAAGTTGCTAATGAACCCGAGATTGCACAAATTTCTCCTGATCAGATAGCCGCCGGGAAACATGGTTGGGCCAGCGACGTCAATACGTTCGGGATCGATGTTGATCCGGAAAGCATGGCCGGTGATACCCATTATATCAACCAACGAATAATGGCTTTTGTCGGTATAGGTGGTTGCTGCGTGAATAGCAGCGGCGGCTGAAGTCCATGTTTTTGACCAGTCCTTTGTTTTGGCTTCACTCATAGTAAACATCCTCCTAAATAAATGAATGGCTAGAGGGAAGGTCTGTCAGTTAAAGCTGAGGAGCCGGCAAAATGTTAACCCGCTTCAGTCCCAGCTCCGCCCGACGCTGTACGTAGAGGCGGATGGATACACGTATGCGTTCCTTCTGTACCTTGCTCCTGGACCGGGACAGAAGATTATAGACATTCGCTGTCGTCGTTTCGAACATTGCGGCAATTTCAGCAGGCGACAATTCACCGAAGAAGTGAGCTTCGAAGATTTGCCGCTCACGCTTGCCAAGGCAGCCCAGCAGTACTTGGAGATTATCCATCAGTTCACGGCGGAGTAGGCCTTTCACAGGATCGCTGCTTCGCTGGGCCTCCTCAGCGGCTGAACGGGACAACCGAAATAAAATTCGGTCTATGTCTCCCCAGTCCATCGGATTGCTATCTCCTCCAGAGCTATCCGCCGCATTAGCAGTCGAAGGAACGAAGCTGGTAAATGGACATTCTTTGCCATAAGGGCCGCCCCGGCGAAGCTTCATATAGGCTTGATTTCGAATGATCCGCTGCAGCCAAGGCAGAAAGCGGCCAGTGTCCATCAAAGTACCGAGATGAAGAAAAGCCCGAATGAGAGCATCCTGCACAACATCCTCAGCCAGATATGTATCTCGCGTAATCGTATTGGCCCATCCGAATGCCTGCGCCCGATGCTTACGGACGAGTTCACTGAAGGCATCCTGGTCCCCGCTGCGCGCACGTTCGACAAGTTCACGTTCCGCATCCTTGCCAGGATTAGCCTTGAAACCCTGCATTAGCTCCAGACTGTTCGTTTCCCTGCTGATTTTGCCCAAGTTCTATGACCTCCCAACCCTCTACATATCCGATGCCACTGACAGGAAAAATCTATCATGCTGTCCCCAACTTCAGTGGTTAAACATGTAAATCTGCATGCTTGCTACTGGGCAGTATGCAAAAAAAGCGTTGAGCCGACGGGCTTCACGCTTTTATGATATTTAGAAAATCTAGTATTTTGAAAAGAATGCTATTCCATATAATAACAAACTGATATTTATAAGTCTACAATTTATTCATCTTTAAATGATTTGTAAACTGCCATGAAACAGCTCTCCTTAAATCGCCTGCATGTAAATTGAATGCCATAATCGCTGCTTGCTTACCCATATTACGCTTGGTGATTTTCATGGATTTACAGCTAGAGCTGTTACCCAACCACTACTATAACACACTCGGATTTAACAAAGATGGCGGACGTCCGCCTGCCTGTTAATTTACCAACTTGTAGATCGCGATATCATCTATATACAGCTTCTCACCCGATTGGAAGTCATAAAGAACAACCGTTAAATTATAATTATGGGGCTGTACGCCGAGATAGTCGGGTTGAATTTCGAATTCTGATTCATACTTGACCCACTGACCGTTTTCCGAAGTGGAAACTGGTGTTTTGTCAGTAAAAATATTAGCGAGAGGTGTCCCTCCTACTTCATTACTTACTGTACCATCCAATCGAAACGAACCTAGCGTAACTGAACCTTGTGGTACATAATAGTGCATTATAAATTTGTATTTGCCACTCGTAACTGGAACGTTCTGGACCAGACCAGCCTGTGAAGGACTTCCTACTTCAAAGCTATAGCTGCCTGAACGTTTGATTTCAGTTGTTCGTTTACCAGGATCAGCTGGATTAGCTCCCCAATACCACCAATTCGGCGTAATACTCAAATCCACGGCATCCCCAGATTCAAATGAGGAGTTTACAATCAAATTCGTCATACCGTCTTCGATTGCAATAACAAAAGGTACAGATTCCCTAACGGCACCAGCATCATACGATACAAGGTACACCACGCTTTGTTCTTCCGAAGATCCCGGAATTACCGGAACCGTTAAGGTTGCCTTATGCGTTGCTGAATCCCATACTATTGCGGTTGGAGATACCGATACCGCTGCATGACTATTAATTTGCAGCTGAACTGTGAATTTGGACATGTCTGGTGTCTGCAATAAAGTGTCATCAAACAAAACATTTATTGTCCCCGTCTGTGCTTGCACTGAATATTCTGGCAGCTTGTAGATCGCGATATCATCGATATACAGCTTCTTGCCCAGTTGGAAGTCACGAAGGACGACCGTTACATTCAAGTTGTGGGGCTGCACACCACTATAGTCGGGTTGAATTTCGAATTCATATTCATACTTGACCCACTGACCATTTCCTGAAGTGGAAACTTGCGTTGCCTCAGAAACGAAAGTAGCGAGAGCTGGTCCTCCTATTTCATTATTCACTGTACCAACCACTTGAATGGAGCCTGTTGTTCCCGAGCCTTGCGGTACATTATAGTACATAATGAATTTGTGCTTTCCACTGGTTACTGGAACGTCCTGGACCAAGCCAGCATGTGTAGGGCTTCCTACATCAAAGCTATAATCACCTGTATGCTTGATCTCCGTTGTCCGTTTACCGGGTTCAGCAATTTCTTCATCCCCCCAATACCACCAATTCGGTGTTACACTCAAATCCGCTGCATTCCCGGATTCAAACGATGCGTTTACGATCAAATTCGTGAAACCGCCCTCGACTGTAGCTGAAATAACAAAAGGTAAAGATGCAGAAATAACTCCACTATCGTAAGATACAAGGTACACCACGCTTTGTTCTTCCGAGGATTCCGGAATTACCGGAACCGTTAATGTTGCCTTGTGCGTTGCTGAATCCCACACAATTGCGCTTGGCGTTACCGACACCGCTGCCTGCCCATTGACTTGCTTCTGAACTTTGAATTTAGTAATGTCTGGTGCCTGTTGGAACGTATCATTGAATAATACATCAATCATACCGTTTTTTGCTTGCACCGAGTAATCTGGATCTGATAATTTGTATACAGTAATATCATCAATATACAGTTTCCTGCCCAATTGGAAGTCACGAAGGACGACCGTTACATTCAAGTTGTGAGGTTGCACACCACTATAGTCGGGTTGAATTTCGAATTCATATTCATATTTGATCCACTGGCCATTTCCTGAAGTAGAAACTTGCGTTGCCTCAGAAACGAAAGTAGCGAGAGCTGGTCCTCCTACTTCATTATTCACTGTACCAACCACTTGAATGGAGCCTGTCGTTCCCGAACCTTGCGGTACATTATAGTACATGATGAATTTGTGCTTTCCACTTATGACTGGAATGTTCTGGACCAAGCCAGCATGTGTAGGACTTCCTGCATCAAAGCTATAGTGTCCCGAGCGTTTGATTTCCGTTGTTCGCGTACCAGGTTCAGCAGCATTTTCATCTCCCCAGTACCACCAATTCGGCGTTACACTCAAATCCAGGTTATCCCCTGATTCAAATGATGAATTTTTCACTAAATTCGTTAGACCCCCCTCAGCCGCAATTACAAAAGGTAAAGATTCAACAACGGTCCCGTTATCATAAGATAAAAAATACCACACGCTTTGTTTTTCCGAGGAAGTCGGAATTACCGGCACCGTTAATGTTGCCTTGTGCGTTGCTGAATCCCACACAATTGCGCTTGGCGTTACTGTCATTACTGCCTGGTCATTGATTTGCCGCTCGACAGTGAACTTAGCAATGTCTGGTGCTTGCAAAAATGTATCATTAAATTGAACGTTAACTGCATCTAACTGCGCTTCAACCGAATAATCTGGCAGCTTATAAATAGCGATATCATCGACATACAGTTTCTTGCCCAGTTGGAAGTCACGAAGGACAACCGTTAAATTCAAGTTGTGGGGTTGTACGCCATCATAGTCGGGTTGAATTTCGAATTCAAATTCATATTTGACCCACTGACCATTTCCTGATGTGGAAACTGGCGTTGCGTCTGAAACAATAGTAGTCAGAGGTGGTCCTCCTACTGCGTTATTCACTGTACCGACCACTTGGATGGAGCCTGTCGTTTCCGAGCCTTGCGGTACATTATAGTACATGATGAATTTGTGCTTGCCACCAGTGACTGGAACGTTCTGGACCAAGCCAGCATGTGTAGGGCTTCCTACATCAAAGCTATAGTTGCCCGAGCGCTTGATTTCCATTGTTCGTTTACCGGGTTCAGCAGCATTTTCATCCCCCCAGTACCACCAATTCGAGGACAAACTCAAATCATTCTCCTCTCCCGTTTCAAATGACGAGTCTAACACTAAATTATTGGATTCTACAAGATGAATAGGTTTAAAGTACTCTGGTTTCCAGGGATAGCCTCCCCCCCAACCCAAAAACCAAGTTTGAGCATGATAATTCCGAAGGAAGAACCCTTTCAATTCAGTTGCTGCATTCGGATCGACGCCGATGTTAGCAAATGGAATCACCTGAACCGTATTCCAGCGATCGCTTTTAATTATCGAATTTGTCTCCCATACTTCGCCTGGGTTTGGTGAAGGTTCCCCAAGTCCAATTTTTTGGTAGCTAAATTTGACATCCTTGGGATTGGAGAAGAATCCCTTAAAGCTTACATCCGGATTAGCTGTAAAATAGGTTTCAACAGAATCATCCGCACCACTGTTCCACCAATAGTTTGGCGCAGAAGTACTCACCGTCATTCCGCTCATATTACTGTCAAAATTTTCGTAGCCAACATAGAGATTCACGTCATCCCACAACAGGTATAAGTTCGTCTTGTTTGGTATATCAATCTTAGTGCCCATGACCATAAAATCACTGACCGGTTCCGCATCCACCCAAGGTCCCTTACTGAAATCAAGCGATTGCAATATACGATCTTTACTTGCAGTGGTCTTTACAGCATTTGCTGAAAAATTAGATTTGTTAAGCGAATCCAAAAACAGGTTTAATCCTTCACTAATAACAACATCCTCTGGATGAGTAGCTATATAGCTTTGCAGTGCCGTAATAAGAACGTTCTGCACACCATCCCAAGTCCCTCCCGCTTTCGGAGGTGCTGATGGTAAGTTTAGAATAGGATCCCCCGCAAATGCTGTTGGTAAAATAAATCGTTTCTTCACCATCTCATAGCTTTTTTTGATGTCGTTTAACATGACAAGCGCTTCAGGATTATTCTTTGGTGCATCCACTGGAGTAGTCTTTGGAAAACTGAGTGCTGAAGCTTCATAAAATTCAAAGCCTCGAAGGAGTTTCTCAGCACGTATCTTCTGCTTGCTTGTTTGCGCTTTGATAACTACCTGCTCCAATAGTCGACGGCTTTCCGTTATGTCTTCCTTCGTTACAGCTTCTAAATAATCGGGTTGATCGAATCTCATAAAATTAGAGCGCGGATCTGATTCCTTCCATCTTTTGTACCAAGCGGATTCGAATATACGTATATTCCAGAAATTTTCCCATAAATCGTAATATGCTTTCAGATCGGCAGCAGCATCTGGACCGACTGCACTCGTATACCACTCGTTCAGCAAGACATTGACGTCCTGATCTGCGTCCCACTGTAGCTTGACCGAAATCCACGGCTTAGGTCCTTCAGCAAAGTTTGGATAAATCTCTGCCACGTGAGCAATAACGCCATTATCCTGTGCATACTTGTAATTTTCTGCCATCCTGTTCATATATACGCGAGGCACGTTATATGGGGATCCGTATAAATATTCATACCATCCTATATTCGATGCAGCATCCCCCCACGCTTCTACAAGTTGTTTTCCTTTTCCAGCAAGGGCTGGATCCCCCCAAGACATGCGATCATCCGTAATATACGGAATTACATGAGAATTTAATTGCACATTCGTCGGAGGTTCATACATATGCCAGTATGCTAACAATCCAAAATATTTGTCCTCATAACGTTCGTCGGCCAAAACAGCCTCTACAACTTTGTTAACCCATGGATAATAAACATCTGACATATCCAGAAACCCACTTGAATTCAGTTTGCCACCAGCAAGTGCTTTGTCAGCTGCGCAATATCTTTCACTATCATTAATCCCTAGAGAATACGAAGTTGCATCTGGATTCGCAGCGAAAAACGCTTTAATCCGTTGACTTGCAACTGCAGCAGTTGTGTCGTTGTAACATGGCTGCCAATCATACCAATGTGTCGGAATTTCATTATCTACATAATATTCCGGATGCTGTTTTAAATCTAAGTCTTCAGGATCAAATAAAGTCGCCATATTATGATGGAATTGGATATTATCATGTATTCCATTGCGTAGTCCCCATTCGGCATTTTCTGGGGTGGTAAGGTAAAAGAAAGAACGGGATATTCCTTTGGGCTCATCACGGATTATTTCTTGAGAAACGTCAATTGTGCTATGCAGCGGTACATCATAACCATCGGGCCCCGGCAACAACCAACGCACACCAACATAATGTTCAAGGAACTCGTTGACACCAAATGTCGTCCCCCAATCGGTAGGCCCAATAATTGAAATTGTATTCTCGTGTGGCATAATCACAAAACCGTCATCCTTCATGTCTTGAAGTGCTGCTGTGACTGTTACTTGGCTCCCTGGATCGCTAGACCCGACATAGATGCGCACATCACCATCATACTGACTGCCTGATGCGGTAAGTTCCGACATAGTCAAAACTGGAAGCGTTGCACTTGTAGATTTAAAAACATACTCAGCTAATGTAGCCGCTGCAGATGTAACCTTAGCGGTTGCATTGGGATCGATGACAATTACCGCCTGACTTAGTCCATTCTCCACAATCCTCAGACCCGGATCCGTCGGAGTCGGCGTTACCGTAGGTGTCGCTGTCGGCGTTGCTGCCGGCGTTGCTGTTGGCGTACTGCTACCAGAGTTACCTCCGCCTCCATTGCTCGACGATACTCCCGCTCCATCTTTCTTAAGCGGCTGCTTCTCAAACGTTGATGCCTTTGCTTTTTCCCCTATGGTCACGCTTTCAATCGTTCCCTGACCGAACACTTTGATAACAGCATCAAGAATAAGTAGCACAATGACTGCATCATTCCCTGTATCAAGGTTTACGTTGGTCGCCTTTTCGAATACATGCAGCAACTTAACCGACCCCTGCGGGATTTCTAGCTTCAACCCTTTCGCCAGTACATTCACGGTTTCAAAGCTGCCTTTCAAAGTCACCTGAGCATCAACAGGCAACGCATCACTAAGAGATACTTCTCTAAACCCTTGACCCGTCAAATCCGCTGTTTCAAGCATTGTTGAAGATTTAACAGTAATTGTTGCAATGATTGTTGAACCCTCCACAATTACACGGACAGTTCCACTGCGCTTATCTACGATTACGGTCTCGAGTGTAGAGTCACGGAAATGGACGCTGTTCTTGCCTCCGCCATTCACTGTCGTTATTCCCTGGACCGTCACATTATTTAATGTAACGTCACCTTCGCTAATACCCTCTGCAAGCAGCAAATTGCCGGTTATAGTCATGTTCCGCAAAGTAACACCCGCCGTGTTAACCACAACATCTCTACTTACAATTTCCTTCTCCGCAGTCGGTCCATAAACGCCTGCTTTCTCATATGTCCTCGGAGTTAATGCACGATTGAGTGATACAACAGTTTCAGCACGTGTAATAGGTGCCGTTGGCCTAAAGCTGCCATCTTCGTATCCACTCATGATTTGCTCAGCAGCGGCTATGCCCACGGCAGCTTGACCCCACTTAGCCATTTGTTTGAAATCACTGAAGGTAGCAGCCAAGTTGTTGTCAGCCTGACCATTCAACTTCAACAATCGGACGATCATGACTGATGCTTCGAGCCTGCTAATTTGGCGCTTCGAGCCTATCGTACCGTCCGGATAGCCTTCTACATAACCGGCTTTCACCGCTTTAGCGATTTCTTCATATTCCCAATCCGCAGCTTTTAGATCTGTAAAACTGATAGACGATTTATCCTGAAAAGCAAAGGAACGGTTAACCAAAGCAATAAATTCGCCTCTTGTTATCGGATTATCCGGTTTAAACATACCGTCCGGATAGCCTTGTATTCGACCCAAATCCAACCACTCCTGCACCTGCTCCCCAGCCCAGTGCCCGTTAACATCAGAAAGGTTTATTGGGGCTGCATTTAGTGCAGCAGTATCACCTGAAGCATTAACCGAAGCATCTATTTGGGTATTGTTCGCCGCTAATACATGCTGAAAAGATGTAAAGAGTAAGCAAA
Source organism: Paenibacillus eucommiae (assembly GCF_017874215.1). GTDB lineage: Bacteria > Bacillota > Bacilli > Paenibacillales > NBRC-103111 > Paenibacillus_AI > Paenibacillus_AI eucommiae. Next base: position 9,605 of record NZ_JAGGLB010000021.1, on the reverse strand, counting down.
AAGCCACCAGAACAGCCATACACTTTTGACTATATTTTTTTGTTTTCACATTGCACCTCCAAAGTAATATTTGTATTCAATGTCTCCGCTATTGCTGATTAAAGTTAACTCTAAGTGATGATACGAAGTGGCTATAGTTATAATCTCCCTTCCATTTCCCCCCTGTAATTCCTTATGTATTACACATATTGAGTCTTTATCACTTATTCCATCTTATTGTACAAACCATAGCCTAATATGACCATATGCGATACAATGAAGTCCTAATCAATTCTGCTATCATTTGGAGGACAACACCATATGCAAACAGAAATTTTAAGCTGTAATTATTCATATCATTCCTCTCCTCTCTCGACAATCAAGCGCCAAGGTTTCTTCTCTTATTTATTTCGAATGCAAACAGAAGGCTTTTGTTATGCATTGGTTGATGGCAAGATGACGCGCATAGAGTCAGGTGATCTGCTCTTATATGAACCTGGAAGTCCATATGAACTGCAAATTACCGGGGATGAAAACGCAACAGTTGTTAGTGGTGATTATTATTTATACTGTCAAGGTGAGTGGATTAACGAATGGTGGGCAAGGTCTGTCAAAGCACAGCGCACACGTATCGATCCCAACGATGGTATACGCTCGTTATGGCGCCAGCTTATCTTGGAAAACCGTCGTGTAGGTGAAAAAAATTCAGAGCTAAGCGACTATCTGCTGCGTTCACTCTGCTTATCACTCGATCGGGCAATGAGTGAAAACCATTCTTCGCATAATCACATCTTTACTGCTTCTCGGATGAAACGATACATCGAGGAACATGCCACACATATCATTAAGGTGGAGGATGTCGCGAGGCATGTGCAATTGAGTATATCTAGAGCAGCTCATATATTTAAGGATTCTTATAATGAAACTATGATTCAATACTTAGTAAAGGTGCGTTTAGCGATGGCGGTTGAACGGATGCAATATAGTTCCTTTACATTAGAACACATTGCAGAAAGCTGTGGATTAGGCAGTTACCCTTATTTCCATCGAGTATTCAAGCAAAGATACGGCTCTTCACCAAAGCAGTATCGCGCCCAATTGATTGATAGTAAATAAAGCTATGTTGCTACGCTTTACCCTGAAAATAAGAGCAAAAGAACAATTTTGCGAGGAGCTTAGTATGATGGAGTTTATCTGGAACGAACGAGGAAAGAAACTGGTATCTAGATCAGAGTAAAGCTACCAAGGGATTCGGGTCGGTAAAAAAAGAAAACAGTACTCTCCCGAGTCCTGTATCTAAGAAATCCGTAGGTTGGATCATGGTTTTCATGAATCGCGCTGATGGACATACACGTGCGGATCAAAGCACTTGCCCAGTGCGAGAAAACAACATATTCCGATCCCGATGCGACTTGCGGCGTGCAAAGAACGAAGGCGAACCAAAAACAAGTTTTTCATTGACTATTGTAAGCATTCCATTGTTTGTCCAAGTCCTAAGGGCCCAAAGATACGTATACCGCATGGTTCTGCGGGAATGAATCGACATGTTCGGCTTGCTCACTGCAAGGGCTTTGCGATCAGTAGTTTGGTTTTCCTTTGAGGAAAATTCGTTCTTCTTTTCTCTAATCCTACAGCCACCTGGATCACCCCCAGACTTCACGTTTTTTGTGCAAATGATTATAGCCCTATGATATGAATGCTCCCTTCCTGTTTGGATTGCCATACGACAACCTCTCCTAACTCATTCCACTGAACCAGTGTGCCAGGACCCAGCCATGTCACCTTTTTGGAAATAACATCTATTAACCAGCATCCTGTATTCGATATTTGCACAGCATAGTAACGACCTTGATCTCCCTTTGGACTTGGTAAAACCCTTATAATTTCTACTGATCCAGGCCCTCCAGTATATTGCTCCAGTAATTCTATAGCTTCATTCGGAAGCGTAACCTCTTCTTCATTCTTAATTGAAGCATCCTTTATATGAATGTACGAGTTACCCGATACATAACGGTCTTCATCCTTCCAGCGGTACGGCACGCCAATCGTTTGATCATCCACCCATGTCATCGGATAGACGAACAAAAATCCGTCACTGTGCCCTACATAGCTTGCTTCCTTTTTCCTGAATATTTCTTTGCCCTCTTTGTTTATTACGATTAGATCGGCAAAAGGGCCAATAAAAGATTCTGAAGAAACAAGAATAGCAATCCGGTTGCTGTCAGGTGAAGAGGCCATGCCATAAATCGGTTTCTCTGAAGAATAAAGCTTCTTGGCCTCTCCAGTTTTCCTATTCACGCTGTAAACGGTACGATTTCCTTTTACTGCGTAGGACTTTTCTTCAACAAACCTGTCTGAAAATAAAACATTTGTACCATAATCATTGCCATAGACTTCCTCAAGATCAGGCCACTCTCTGATGTTAATAGATTTTAAATCTCCTGTGGAAAGTTGGATCAAGCTTTGACTGTCATCAGGATGATATACCAAAATAGAGTCCTTGTCTTGGTTATCTGTCCAAATGGGTTGAATGAGAACAGCAGACTCCAGCTTTTGTTCACGTATGATTTCGCTGTTAATATTTACCCACTTAAGACCTTTCAAAGGTTTTTGGCTATTCAAAACTGCCAGATTGCGAATGGGCTGTGACTCACTGGCAAACGAAACGCCCGTCTCTGACAGCACTCCATCTAATCGAAAATGTACGGAGGTCCCTTCCTCTAAGTTGGGAAAACGGACAACAAACCGCTGTGAATCGCTCCAATATATGTGATACTGAGGCTGCCCGCCGCTAACCGCAACGCTCGTGATTAGCGTATCCTTGATCGCTTTTTCAACAGATCCGCGGTCCAAACTGAGTGTTGACTGTACGATAACACTGCTGCTGTCTTCATTGGTGCTCACATACAGTAAGGGTTCTACAATTGCAGAAGTATAACCCAGCAGTAAACGAATCCAGGCACTAGAAAGTTCCCAGGCTTGACCCTGCCCCTCGCTGCTTTCTGTGTATATTTTTACGCTAAAATCAAGTGAATCTGTTTCCCGCAAATCATTGACAGTGTACGTTTGGGTTGTCAATTCATTTTTCATCTCCACCTTATACAGCCGGCCATTTGGCTCTGGGTCATCAATATAAGACGGGACAGCATCCTGCAGCCCTTGGAGCAATGCGACTATATCCTCTTCTTCATTTAATTCAAAGATAACCTCGGACCCATTATTATTCATAACCTTAACGGACTGCACATGCTCCATAACTGGAAAAGCGTTGTCAGGGTTCGGGTTTTCCACCCCCTGCTCTGTATCCTTACAGCCCGCCGCTGATAACAGAATAACAAAAATTAAGATCACCCATCCGTATGACGCTTTCACTGCGCTTCCCTCCTTGACACTTGATCATGCACTAGGAAACAGGTGTACCATTTTTCACAGGCTCATCTGGTTTCAAAAGTACCACATCCCCTTCTTCAGGAACACCACCAATGACCAGCACCTCGGATTTGAAGCCTGCAATACGCCGGACAGGGAAGTTTACCACTGCAATGATTTGACGGCCCATAAGCTGTTCAGGTTCATATCTGTGTGTAATTTGAGCCGACGAGCTTTTAATGCCTAGCTCCCCAAAATCGATTTCTAATTTTATTGCAGGTTTTCGTGCTTCTGGAAAAGGTTCAGCTTTAATTACAGTCCCAACTCTTATATCTAATTTCAAAAAGTCATCAATTGTCACCATTGTGGTTACCTCCGGGTTTAATGCCTGAAATGTATATGGCATAATTTTAATTTTTTCCCTATAAAAAACAAAACATTTTCTTTCTTTATTCGTATAACGATTAAACAAAATAATAATAATCGAAACGGGGACATTCATGAAAAAATTTATAATCGGTTTTATGTGCGGAGCAGCTATCGCCACGACAACGACCGTATGGGCAGCAGACTCCATTCAGGCCTATCTGTTTCCCAGCAAGGTAGAGTTTCGCCATGGAGAAATGATCACACCCGTAGATGTTAGCGGAGACAATGCCGTGATCAATTACAACAATAAAGCCTACATTCCGCTGCGCACATTTGCAGAGGCAATAGGAGCGAAGGTCAGCTTCAAAGAAGCAGCTGCTTCTAATGGGAACAAGAATCAGATCATCCTTATGACAGGCCAAGCTTTTGAAAATGGGCCGCTCACCTTGAGCGATCCGGACAACAACGTAAATATAGGGGATTTATATGTAGTCAGAGAGCCGAACGGCAATAACTCCCTAACGTCTGGAACGATTCGGATTAATAAAGTCTTGAAAGATAAAGAAATTGAAATTCACGCTTTCGATGCAAAAGGGGAACTCATCGGCAAAACAGATTTTGTATATATCCAGGATTCTGAGAGCAAACCGCCGAGACCTGGTGAAACCCGGCTTTTCTCCACCAGTCTTACCTTTAACGGCAATCGGAAAATGGATTCTTGTGTGATCAAGATACGCGACCAGCTTAAGGCGATAGAGTCGAAAGAAACAGACGTTCATTTATTGGGTAGTGGGGGCATCGCCGCCCTCTACCCTCCAGGAGGCTTTGACGGTTATCTTCCAGCAGGTCAGGTGGCTCCCTTCATTGTTTTTTTTCAAAATACGATTGATCACGAAATCGAACTGAAGCCTTTTGAAATGAATATTAAAGTAACTCGGATCGATAAGAATAACGAATTTGTTGAATTAGTTTACGAAAAGAAGCTGCCTACGATCGAAGGTCCGCTTCAGAGTCTGTCTTTTTATCACTTTACCGTACCCTGGAATCCGGTTGACCGTGAAGGCCGGCCGCTGAGCAAGGGACGTTACCAGATAACGCTGGAAAGACCCGATACATTCCGCTATACCCTGGATGGCGGCAGCATCATTACAGAACCGTTGATTACAAATACACGAACCCCTACCGCATTTAACGTTGAACTCCAATAACTTAAACAAGCCAGCATCCCCTTCTCCATACAGGGGGAGCAGGCTTGTTCTTGTAACCAAGTGTATAACTATTTAACCATTGTATCCAGAACAATCAACCTAAACGATACAGCTTATCCTCAAATGCGACTTGATTATCTTCATCCCAAACAACTGAAATTTCAAACGTTCCAGGCTCAATAAACAAAGGGAATCTGTGCTTAAACCAAGGCTGCATCGGTAATTCCAGTGCTTCCTTTATATTTACCCAAAGAAGCTCTCCTTCTGGTGGATTGGCTAACAACTCGCCCTCAAATTTAGTTGCTGCGTAATTAAAGACCATGTACCTAAAATTTGTTTTGGGAACAACATATTCATCTATTCCCTTATAAACCAAATCCTCTGGCTTTACAATAAGTCCTGTTTCCTCGCGAAGCTCTCTCACAGCTCCTTCAGTTATGCTTTCCGTCATATCCACTTTGCCACCTGGCCCCAGAAACCCTGGAAAACCACGACTACTGGGCCGGTTTATCAATAATACTTTGTTCTCACAGTGAACCAAACACATTGTGTATATCATACATTCCATTTTATTTGTCATGTTAGGTCCTCCAGCACTTATCTTTCTATTTTCAGATCTTGTCTAAATGGAAACAAATTCTTCCTTAAGAACTAATAACTGCTGGTTTCCCTGATGAAATCTGGTAATATAAGCTGTAACCTTTTGAATCTTATCCTGCTGCATCATAGCAATTGAAACCTTTCCTTAATGAGCCTTGCGACCTCTTCAGGAGCGATAGTTGAATTATTAATTTTAAGATAATGATCTTTTTTTATTTCTCCATCATAGGAGTTTAGGCGGTGCTTGTCCATGGTGCTTAACAAATCCTTTTCGGAACGTTCCGTATTTCTTTTGGTCGGTTTATGCAGCAATCTGTGAGGGTTTTTGTTGCGCTCAAGTCGTATTTCTACATCCGCTTCAAGCTCTACCAAGCAAACGGTGCCTCCTTTTGATTCAAAAATATGACCAATTTTATGAACATAATCCCAGTCCGCTTGGAGATCAAATGCCCATACATAAGTGAAAATCAGCCCAGCCAAATCACTCTTTGCCACCTCTTCGAAAATCTCCTGCCGAAACAAGCTCACCAGACGATTCCCCTGTTCCGTACCATAATCAAAAAAGGGAGAAACCAGCTCAATGGTCATATGATTATGAAAAAGCTTTAATTCCGTTATTTTTTCCAATTCCTGCCCTACAGTCATTTTCCCAACCGCCTGGGGGCCGCATATTATAATAAATTTCATCATAAGTCCTCCTTTACCGTTGCCCTTTTGCCCATTAAATTCATCGCAAATCTTACTTACGCATAAAGCCTCATATAGTCAGCATAAGCCCGAAGATGTGTTTCTTTCGCTCGTTGCTGAGTCATTTCCCTCACATCTGGTATGCTCTCCGCCTCAATGTAATCAGCAAGAACGTCGATGACATCATCGAGATGTTTCGCTCTAAAATACAGCTCCATCCGTTCCAGAGTTTCTTCATTTGTTAAGAGGAGGATCTGCTTTCTCCAAAAAGACCATTCCGTAGTGTAATAAAATGGCCAAAGAAGTACCGAGTAATCCATTGCAGCATCTCCGGAACCCGACAATTCATCCCAATCAATCATCCAAAAATCGTGATGATCATTGATCAAAATATTTTGCCAGTTGATATCGTTATGTACGACATCCGTCGCTTGCTTCTGAAAGCAAGGCTTCTGGTTTGCAATTTGTCTTAATGCATCGACCTCAGCTTCAAACCAATCTATCGAATCGTCGGTTACAAAGCTAAGTAAATGTCTCTCAGACCTTATACCTTGCAAATCTTCTTCGAATCGAGAAATGTATTCTTCAGTAAATGCGGCAGCATAAGATTGAACTCGCTCACTAGTTAATTTCCTTTGGATATGCCTATCTGTATGTAATCGATTTAGGGTTTTCAGTACTTTCTGAACTCCTGGTATTGGGTTAGAGGCAGCGCTCAAGGGATGGCCCTCTATAAATTCAAACACTAAACCATAAGAATAACCGGGCAAAATCTCATGTGTCACTTCTTGAACAAGTCGAGGCGCATTGTAATGATCTGCAAGATAATCACTAATCATGGCCCATTGTTTCAGACTTGGGGCTTTGTGGGCCAGTGCGAATTTCACATGCCTAGATACTACGCCATCAGATAAGCGATAGGATTGATTGACAAATCCACCAGGGTTCCAAATGTATTTCGCTTGTATGTGGGAGCCTTTTAATCCTAGTGCTTGTGCATATTCTTTTGCCCATTCTGTAACCTGTTTTTCAGCCAACGACAGATCCATTTTCTATCTCCTTAAATATTTTATTTTCGGGAGCTTAACCTTTTTTTAAATCCAGCATGCTTTTCATACCCAATGGACTGATAAAATTTATGTGCTTCAGAACGCTGAGAGCCAGATACAAGAATTACGTAACTGCAATTATTTTCCCGGCCAAAATCTTCAAGCGATTGCATCAGCAGTTTACCAATGCCCTTCCCACGATAATCCGATAAAACCACCACATTTTCAATGAGCATGTATGAATTGCAATCTCCCACCAAATCGTAACAGACAATAGCCATCGCAGTACCTATGACTTTATCCCCGTCGCAGGCCACTGCTACATAGTAACAAGGATTTTGTGAAACCATTTCGATTTGTTTTTTTGTATTTGTAGTGTCAAACTTCTGACCAGTAAATTCAATGAATAATTCGGAAAGTGAGTTTACATCATCGATTGCAGCTTTGCGGATCATATAATGTGAGTTGACGATCATAATAGCCCCCATTGTTATAAAAGTAAAATCATGATATTGTAAAAGGAATATTAAGTAAATTATAGCACATTTATCGAATCATTTACCTTCCTTAACGTATTTAAGAATCATCCAATGAAGGAGGATTTTTATGAAAGATAGTAATGAAAACAAGGTGCATGAAACAGAACCTGACCCCGTCTACTTCAACCAAGAGAACCAAGCATTGGACACTGAGTTGCTGCCCATGCAGAGTATTGAAGGTGCGGGACCTCCCAGAAAAGTGGATTTAAGTACATTGCCTAGACCGTTAAGAGCTTTTCATGTTTTTATTTTAATATTTTCCTTAGTCATGGTTCTTTCTGTAGTATTCGTTACAATTTTTCGTTAGAGCAGTGTCCACTCACTTCATAGTCTCAATAAACTCATCCTTAGTTAAACCAAATAATATGGCATCTAAATACTGCCCATTTGTATATACCATTTCCCTTCGTACACCTTCTTGCACGCAGCCAAGTTTAATTAACATGGATTCAGATGCTGTGTTTCCCTCAATCACGTAGTTGTTAAACTTATTCAGTCTCCGTTCAAAAAAAGCATATTTCAAAAGGATTCTAACAGCGGTAGTACCGTAACCTTTACCACGATGATCCCTGTCTATTTGCAGCCCAATGCTAAATGTTCCATTCTTCTCATCTATACTATTAAGATTGATACCGCCTACATTTTCTCCATCAAGAGTTTCAATAGTAAACATAATACGCCCAGTGTCTGGAGCAAAATCAGCATATTTTTCAATAAATTTCTTAGCTTCCGCGATTGTGGGAGGTAGTTCGACTTCGCTATTTAATAGTTGGCGTGCTGGAGTATCGAATCGATTATAAAAGTGCGCCTCCCAATCTTCCTCCTGCAAAGCACGTAATCGGATTCCGTTATCTTGCCAAAAGTAGTTGGCATAATTTATTTCTTTCATAATAGTATTGGCCCCCCATATTGCACCTGATTTTCTGCTCTAATAATGGTATCAGAATCGCAGCTCTTTTTCTGGGAATTTTCAAGTATAATTAAAATAATCCGATCTAACGATTCCATAGAATACTAAATCTTCAAAACTTCCCGCCTTCAATACATGCTGCGGAAAAGTTCCTTCCAGTTTCATACCGATTTTAATCATTACCTTATAAGAACCTGGGTTTTTAGTCATTGCGGCAGCAGAAATACGATTTAATTCTAAATCCTCAAAACCAAATTGAACAATCCTACGGGCTGCTTCAGTTGCGTACCCTTGACCCCAGTAAGGTTTTCCGACCCAGTAAGCAAGCTCTGCCCGATTATGCTTTTGGAATACTCCCATGCTCATATTTCCAAGCAATGCTCCATCTTCTTTTTTTATCATCGCAAAAGCATAACTATCCCCTTTTTCTGAGGATTGACGGACAGTTTCAATCCATTTCTCAGCTGCTTCATCTGGATACGGATGAGGAATTGCCAGAGTTGTGCGTGCTACTTCTTCATCACCAGCCAACTCTTGAACCATTTTTGCATCGAATAATTCAAAAAATCTAAGAAACAAGCGGTTTGTTTCCAATTGAAGTGCCATTTCTTGCCCTCCCTCTAAATTAGTAAATTAATAATCCTATTTATCCGGCTCAACCTAATAATCAGTGCTTGACAGTCAAGCTAATATTCGATGGCGGTTAAATGCTACGAAAATACCAGCTTTATAGCGACCCGGTACTTGTCACAGCTATTTTCATATCGGCGAGGGTAACATGTGAGCTAATGGTCACCGAAGTCTAAACTTGCCCCACTATGCTTCCAATTTTATGGAAACATCAAATATTGGAAATTAAGTTGATTTTATATAAATAAAAAATATCCAAATGAGC
>NZ_JAGGLB010000020.1 GCF_017874215.1 Paenibacillus eucommiae | reverse complement strand
CACCTCAAAGAACACGCACCTCAAAGAACACGCACCTCAAAGAACACGCACCTCAAAGAACACGCACCTCAAAGAACACGCACCTCAAAGAACACGCACCTCAAAGAACACTCACCTCAAAGAACACCCAGCTCAAAGGACACCCAATGCATTTTTATTTCGGAAGAATAGCTTGGAACAGTTAGCCTACACTGAGTTGAACCTGGCACTTGTACGTAGCGATGTTAGCGATAATATTTGTAATGTATTTATATTTAAATATTTCAAATATATGGGCATTGCAATATAATGAGGATGGAAGTATTGCTATAGATCCCAAATTAATTCTATTTGCCGAAAGCTGGAGGTTATCAAGTGAAAATAAAAGACATTGGAGTAATTTCGTTAAATGTCTTCTTCATATTTGCCGCAGTATTCCTAATAACAGGATGCAGAAATAATTCGGAAAGTCAGTTGGCCATTGAAGAGCTCATTCTTCCGTATTATTGCTATGGAGTTGTAAAGGCTCCGCAAGGCGTCACCATTACTTATCTTCCAGAAAACTCGGGGGATAGTCATAAACTTACCGTAAGATTCAATAAGGCGCTTTCGGAGAAGAATACGATGAACTTGTATTATATTCAAACAGGATCTCCCGTTCCGATTCTATCTATGGAGAAGACGATGCCCAGCGGCAAAAGATATGATCAATATCAAATTAGTGGTAATAACCTTGAAATCGGATATAACGGAATGGAGAAAGGCAATTACTATGTGAATCCGATGACGTTTAGCGCGCTTTATTTCCCTGAGGAGATCATGGCTGAGGATGGCAGTGTTTTGGAAACGGATCTTTCTGTTTATTTTTCCATGGGCGCAGTTAATCCCCATGAGCAGTTTGAACAAATAAATGTGGTGATGAACGAGACGCTGACACCTACGTTGATCATACCGACGAATGCTGAACAGGGAAGTGCATGGAACTCCTCCGGACAGAAAAACAGAGAAGTTGGTTATGTCAGAGAAACGTACTCGCCGATCTATAGCAGCAAAGAAATGTCCGAGGTTGTGGATCGGATCAGTTTTGGAGCTAATGTGGAATTGGCGGAAGCAGGTGATGGTTATTATCGGGTCCACTATTACGTTCCCCGGGATGCATCCGATGAGAAGCATCATTCAAGGTATGCTCTTTCCAATGACTTGGATATATTTGAGAGCGAATATCTTATAAAAAAACAAGGTTATGTCAAAGCAGCAGAAGTAGGCTTGATTGGGTCGTTTGACAATCCTGGAGCAAAAGTGTCTGTGTATGCAACCGGGACTCAGACCATGAATGGAACGCTGGAGTTATATGTATCGAATCTATTCTATCCTGGCGTAGGATCGAGCTATAGGCTGTACAATGTAATGGAGGACACCGAAATTCGAAGCGATGAAGTGATCAGAACAATAAACGATCAGCAAATCAATGCTTTGGAAGTAGAAAGTTATTTGTATCTGAATGATTTATATGGCAGCGGAGTGAGAATTTATAATGACGAAAACAATAAATCGCTCCCAATGGAAGATAAAAGGAATCATTTGCTGCTATTAAATGAATTCAAGGATGATCAAGCGTATATCATGAGATTGAGGGATGAATACAATGGGTATTTATTCGAAAGTTGGAATCGTTCTGTCAGTGATTATGGGAAAAATCGCAAAGCTGATTTTGACAAATATTTCGCAAGCATAAAAAAAATGAATGATATATGGTACGAGTGGAGCCAAACGGATCCCGAAGTCAAACGGGAAACTTATATAAAGTTAGTAGTAGACAATCTGGCTGCAACTGAAGATGAAAAAAGGAACATGGCGGCCTATTTTGCTGATTCAAGCGAACCATTATTCAATTCCTGGACAAAGTTTGTTGAAGGAGGCTTGGGAACGATGGTTGACCGTGCGAAAATAGAAAATGAATTGAAGCGAATATTTGGAGATGATCAATAGCATTATGTTTTCCATAGGGGCGGGGTCAAGCAGATTATTACTTGCTTGGCTCTTTTTTGTACTGGCTCTATTAGAAAGTATAAGTTTTCTGGGTGAAGGAGTGAAAATTCCCGAATACACAGTGTAGCTAAACATATTGTGTACGATTTTTCACCTACATTTGGCCGCTTCGGCCATGCTTAGACACATTGTAGTTGGATTTTCGCTTTCATTCGGCAGTTTCGGCTCGCGCAAGCACATTGTAGGCGGTTTTCCGCCTACATTTGCCGCTTCGGATTGGGCCTGCCTACTAATTGGGGAAAGCTTAACCTGAACTATGTTAACCTGACAACATTGGGGATCAGGGGAGGACGCGCGTTAGTAGCAGCCCAGCCCGCCCTCCGCTGAAATGAGCGTACGCCACTTAACGATGTTTTTCATCGTTAAAATAAGAATTCCAGGTCAATCCGTCACGTTAATGATGATTTTCATCGTTAAAAGAGGGCGGATGGCCTCTCAGGGGCGGTTAGAAGGGATTTTAACGATGATTTTCATCGTTAAAGTAAGGATGTGGAGGGGACTTTATGCTTTTAACGATGAAAAACATCGTTAAAGTTCGCTAAAGTAGTAGATCCTCTCTGTTGTGCCCGCTGGCGGGACCGATCTTCAGTCCCAGCGACTTGGCCCGCGGGGAAATCTCCTTCCATCCAGAGAAAAATCCTTGCTGGATGTCCGTTTGAGCTTGGTGTTCGTGCGATTCGTGCGATTGTAGCTAGAGAGAGGGAAGGGCTGTGGGCGGAAGAAATCTAAGTGATTTACAGCGATGAAGCGATAAAGTATTCATATAGTTAAATAAAGGAAGCTGTAAGGAAAGCAAACTGGGCAACAGAATGTCAGGATCACTAATTATTGTTATTGCCTATGAATTTTGCCGTATTATACAATAAAATCACAGAGAAATGAGATAGAGGTGGTAGGGAGATATACGTAAATTACATACAATCCGGGAGGAATAGTGATGACGATCAAAGTCGAGCGTGAAGTCTCTTTTGAAGGTTCTCAGGAAGGCGCTCCAGAAGGTTCTCCAGAAGGTTCTCAGGGGGTTGCTCCAGAAAACTCTCTCGAGGGTGTTCAAGTAGGTGTTCAAGAAAATTCACAAGAGGGAACAAAGCAGGGAAAGAAAATGAGCAGGAGAAAAATGCTGGCTGCACTTGGAGTGATGGGAATAGCGGCATCCGTTAATGGCATTAAATTCCCGCAAGTAGCGGAAGCGGCGACGACATTAACCCCGAACTTGAAGCTGGCTAAATCGGATCCTTTCGTTTTGGCTGATATGAACGCGAATTTTGACCGGGTTGACAGTTATTTGGGAGGGGCGTCGGTTTCTCCCGACTTTTACAAAGTAGGAAGTGGAGTAGATGATACGGACGCCGTACAGGCAGCGTTTGATTCTGGCAAGCCTGTTATTTTCACGCGTGATTACAATGTCAAATCAGTGGAAATAACGGGGGCCCACAAGAAAATTGATTTTAACGGATACTGGTTAACAGGAATTAGTGAAAGCACGGATACTGTCTCAATGAAGGATTGCATATTGAAAATCACTGGTTTTTATTTGAGGCTGTATAACATCCAAATTGCCGGTGGATTTAACACCAACTACAAATGCGCAGTTCACTGGTATTCGAAGGTAGGTTCTCCCGCACAAAACAATCAGGTGTATGGCATGCAAATTAACCGCACGCTTGTAGGGCTGCACTTCGGCTCCTACCTGGATGATCCCGCGCCGTATGATGCTCCGCAAAGTGAAAATTTTATTATCGGTCTGAACTGCAGATCCGTACAAAACTGCCTAGTGCTCAATCAGCCGAACGGATTTCTGAAAATTATCGGCGGTATCCTCGACTGCGGTCCCTTTGAATGGCCTGGAGCCCCTTACGATGCTGCGGCTGCCTATTGTTTCTACAATAAACAAACAGAGCTGTCGATCGTAAGCACAGAGCTGTTAAAGACGACCAGCACGGATGGCTTTGCCTTCAAGGGCTCGAACTTTTCGCTGCTGGATTGCGTGATCGAAGCGGCTTCTACCTGGGGAGTTATAACGGGAGACGCTTATATCCATCAAGTGTTGGGCGGGTTTCAGGGGGGAGCTTCACAGCCTCTTTTCACTATAGAGTCTGGTGCTGTTGGCCGGCTGTACTTGGAGAAGCTTCGCACCCATCGCGGCAGCGGCGCAGGCAGCAGTTCGACTGCTGCTATTATCACTGGATTGAGCGGCGCGCCTAATTATAAGATACGTATCGAGAAATCCAGATTTGAGGAGTGGAAGCCGAATTATATTGCTGCTTCTAACCGGGACCGCGTACATGTAGAGGATTCCCGCTTTCTCTTCACTATCAGTTCTGCACTCCAAACGGTAACCGTAGATGATCAGCAGGATCAGACTAATTTGGCTTTTAACGTCGATACGACAGGCGAAAGCATGTCCACGGCAGCAACGATCAACCCGAATACGGGCTGGATCTGGACGCCGGTGTATGGAACCGGAGCTAATTATGTTAAGAAAAATACGGCTGACGTGCCATCGGGCTTCCTGAGCTGTATCGAAATGCATGCAATAGGCGTGGGCTATATCACCTCTGCGCGTTTCCTCGTTCCTTCGGGGGCCGAGGCGGCTTTTCAGGCGTGGGCCAAATATAGCAGCGGCGGCTCCCAGGTCGGCGTGAAAATCTTATGGTTTAAAGCCAATGGCACGGCAGCCTCGACCGTAGAGACACTGATGCTGGGAGCTGGCGAAATCAGCACCACCCAGTGGACGCTGGTGACCAAAGCTGTCACGGTGCCCGTGGATGCGGTATTCGCCTGCTTCCGGCTGACCGCGGAGGTAGGCTCCCTGTACATCACAGGTCTGCAGCTGCGTCCGGCAGGACAGCTTCCCTATTCCAATGCTTTCATTAACAACATTAACCGTGCCTTTGATGTTGCAGGAGAAGGCTTTATTCTCAAAGCGCCTGACAACACCAGATATAAAATATCTGTTACAAACGCTGGAGCATTAACAACTGTGGCGATTACTTAGCTGGATGAGCGAACACAATAAGGCCATAAGAATGAATAGTGGGGTCAGGCAAATGAAGATTAGTGTTCCGATGCATATACAACCTTTTAGGGAAAACTTGTGGGATGCCTATTTGCAGCAAATGAAAAGTATGAATGTAAGACGGGTATTTCTTGCTTCCAGCATTCATGAAGGCCACCTGCCTGAGCTGGAGGTGTATCGCAAAGAAGCGCTTATCCTGAAAGAGCTGATCGCGTTGTTCGGCGGGCATGGTATCGAGGCTGCTTACTGGGGCAACAGCATCGGTCACGGAGGTTCTCTGCTTACCGGAGCAGCCCGCCGCTTTCAGGAAGTTGTAGGGCCAGAAGGGAAGACAGCTTCTGGCGTATACTGCCCCTTAGATCCTGAGTTCATCGCGTATGTTTGTCAAGGATACAGCCTGATAGCAGAATCCGGAGTAGATCTGCTTGTACTCGATGATGACTTCCGGTTGCATCTGCATGCTCCTGAAGCGCCGGTTGGCTGCTTTTGTCCGCTCCATATGGAAGCCATGGGGCAGCGGATTGGGCGTGAGATCAGCCGTGAGGAGCTGGCTGCAGCAGTGCTGCACGGGAAACCATCCCTGCTGCGCACGCAGTGGCTGGAGGTAATGGGCGACAGTCTACTGGCTTTTGCCGGCAGATTGGAGAAGGCAGTTCATGCCGTGAACCCCGCGGCACGGCTCGGATTATGTGCCGTCATGTCCCATTGGAGCCACGAAGGGATCACCATGGATAAGCTGCTGCAGACGCTTGCCGGAGAAACCAGGCCCTTCCTGCGTACCATTGGCGCACCCTATTGGTCCAAGGAGTCCCATCATATCGGCTGGATCATCGCCTATACACGTCTTCAGCAGCATTGGGTGAAGGATACGGATGTGGAGATTGTGGCCGAAGGGGATACTTATCCTCAGAGCAGGTTTCATTGCTCGGCCGCTATGCTGCATGCTTTTCATCAAGGTTTGAGAGCAGCGGGCTTTCCGGGGCTATTGAGCTATTCGCTGCACTTTTCTCTGTCACCGGAGCTGGAAGACGGTTATGTGAGCAAGATATCAAGGCAGCAAGCCCATTATGAGGCCATTAGTGCATTTTGTCCCGAGGGCTATGTAAGCCATGGCGTTCAACCCGTGCTGGTTCCTTACAATATGGCCCATATGACGCTGCCTGAAGCGGGTTCAGACTTCAACTTGTCCTGGCCGGATGAACCTGTAGTGCTGCAATATTTGTCTCGCATGGGTATCCCAATCAGCTATGAAGACAAGCAAGGGGCTGTTGTGTTAACCGGCTCTTATGCAGCAAGCCTAAGTGATACCGAGCTGGAGGCCCTGCTGAGGAGAGGTGCGCTGATTGATGGCACTGCGGCCCATTGGTTAATGGCACGAAAGATTGATATTGGAATTACATCCCTGATACCAGTGGAAGCTCCCTCGTTCGAGCAATACACCGATCCGGAAGTTTGCGGCAAATATGCAGGTGAGTATATGTGGTCTGTAGCAGGTGGGGATGTTTCATTTTTTGAATGTGAATTAAAAGCTGGCGCGATTTCTGTTACTGAGTTTATGGGACTTCGGTATAAGCGGCTGTTTCCTGGGGTCATTCATTATGAGAACGCCAATAAGCAGAGATTCTGCCTTCTGCCGTTTGATTTGGCCAGTGCCCGCTACAGCAAGCAGCTTATTTACAACTATGCGCGTCAGCAGCAATTCGCAAGCAGCTTGGCTTGGGTAAACCGCAATGCTCTGTACGCCACAATGAGCGGTCAGCCTGACGTCTACATGTCCTGCAGGGTTTCCCCGGACAGCAAAAGGCTGGTCATTACTGTGCAAAATGGCAGCATGGATCCCATCAAAAACCCGCAAATTCAACTGAATCCAGAGATCCAGATCTGTAGTATAATAGAGCTGCTGCAGCATGATCAAGCTTCTGCGGTGCAGGTGGAAGACTTTGTCTATCACCGTGATGAACACTTCGGTTATTTGGAGATAAAGACAGAGATTCCGCCAATGGGTTTTATGGGAGTTGCCGTTATAAATCCTTGGGGATAAACGTTACTATATGGAGGAATGAATGTGCGCAGCCCATCAGACAAACAGCCTAAGTTGACTATTTTTTATAAACTGGTGGGTACGCTTCTCTTTATTACAATTCCTATTTATGTGATAAGCCTAGTAATGAATCAGCGCGCTGCAGACATCGTCCGCAATGAAATTTCAAATTCCATGGAGCAAAAGACGGACTATGCCTTGAATTCTATTGAAACGGAAATTGAAAGAATTGTAGGTCTGCAGCGGGCTTTTATTAACGATCCTGATCTGAACGATTTGAGCATCCGGTCTCAGTCGCTGAATGATTATGAGAAAACGAAAGCGTTTAACGATTTATCGTATAAGATCGCGATGCTGGCCAGCTCCAGCAAGTTTATTAAAGAAGCTTTTGTGATCATGCCCAACATCAACAAAAGACTTTCCTCCATGTCAGCCGTAGAGCTGATGGACGAGAATGAATATGAGGCGTTGAAAATGGTAAGCGAATCCCCACTACACTCGGTGTATGTGGACGGGAGATTGCTGCTGCCAATTGGTTTTCCCAATACGACCCGTACGCAATTTGTGCTGGTGATCGAGCTGTCTATGATAGATTTAGGGCGCGAGGTCCATTTTTTTCAATCCTATCCGAACAGTGCGACGTATTTAGTCGATCATTATAATCAGCAGACGCTTTATAAAAATGTGCCAGGGATCGATCTGGAGTCGATCATAAATCCGTATATGTCCAAGCAGCAGCGGCTTATTATCGAAGGCAGCCCTTACCTTATTTTCCAAAAAACCTCCGACCTGCTGCAGTGGGGATTAATGATGATCCTCCCTGAGAACGATGTGCTTTATCCGGTCTATTCGTTTCAGAAATGGTACTGGTATTTAACCCTGTTCGCCATCATTATCGTCTTCGCCTCCTCCTATATGATATACAGGCTGATTCACACTCCGTTAAAAAAAATGGTATCCGCTTTTAAAAAGGTAGAGCTCGGCTCCTTGGAAGTAACGATTGAACGAAAAGAAAATGACGAGTTCCAGTACCTGTATATGCAGTTTAATAAAACGGTAAGGCATCTCAAGCAGCTTATTCAGCAAGTGTATGAAAAGACGATTTACAGCCAGCAGGCCGAGCTTAAGCAGCTGCAGTCGCAGATTAACCCGCATTTTTTTTATAACAGCCTTTATATTTTATATATGATGGCCCATGCGGAAGATACAGAGGGTACCAAGAAGTTGTCCAAATATTTGGGCGACTATTTCAAGTTTATCACGTACAACAAGTCCGACATGGTCGATCTTGCGCTTGAGCTTGAGCATGCCAAAACCTATGCTTCGATTCAACAGCTGAGATTCGGCAGCCGGATCAGCTGCGAATTTATCGTGGAAGGAGACTTGTCCGCTTGGGTCGTACCGCGGCTGATCATCCAGCCTATTTTGGAAAACGCCTTCGTTCATGGCCTTGAGAACACAGAAAGCGATGGTGAAGTGAGCGTTAAGCTGGCTTGCGATTCAGCTCAATTGACGGTCTCTATTACAGATAATGGGAGGGGGATGCAGGCCGGGCAGCTGGAAGAGCTGAACACCGGGCTGTCATCCAACAGGGCGGAAGGCGACATTCATGGCATTTATAATGTACACCGCAGGTTGAGGCTGCTGTACGGTAGCGGCTGCGGGGTACGGCTAACGGGGAATGATACCGGTGGAGTGACGGTTACTATGCATCTTAGTAAAGCAGCATCACCCGGATTGATCGAAGGAGGATAACGATGAACACCATTTTGATCGTCGACGACGAGCCGATTATTGTCCAGGGGCTGTGCAGCATGCTCAGCGAGATGGAGCATGAGCTGGTTGTTTGGAAGGCCTACAGCGCGAAAGAGGCGCTGGAAATTATGGAGCACAGCCGGATCGATATTCTGATGACCGATATTAGAATGCCAGGCATGACGGGCCTGGAGCTTGCGGAAATTGTGCGTAAGCAATGGCGCCGCTGTACGATTGTATTTTTGTCGGGCTATTCCGATTATGAATATTTGCATTTTGCGCTGCGCCAGGGGAGCTATGACTATTTGCTGAAGCCCGCGGATATTGAAGTGATTACGGTTGTGGTGCGGCGCGCGTTGAATGATATGGAGCAGGACATAGATAATAGTGAGATTCTGGAGAAGGCGAAGCTGCAGTACAAGGAAGCGCTGCCGCTGCTGCGCAAAGATTTCTTTGTGAAGCTGATCGAGGGCGGCTTTGACGAAGCTGAGGCTGCGCATTTGCAGGAACAGCTGGATTTCTTGGAGCTGCCCCTTCGGGTTGATGGCGATGTATTACTGATGATGGGAAGGATTGACCGCTGGCCGGAGCATTTTTCCCCGAATGACCGCATTTTGCTGGAATATGCCGTTTCTAATATTGCCCAGGAATATTTAACGCCTGTCTGCAAGCTGTTTTCAACGAAGCATGAGCGTTATATTGTTTGGATCATTCAAGCTAGCGGGTCTGACGGAGATGGAGCTCTGTATGGAAGCAGCAAGCTTCATTGGTATATCGGTGAGATGCTGGAGAAGGTGCAGCAATCGGTCAGACATGTGCTGAATCTGTCCATCTCGCTTATTTTGTCGCAGCCTGTTAAAGCGTGGTCGAAGCTGCAGCAAGAGTATCACCTGATGTATGACGTGCTTCAGCGGGGCATTGGATTGGAGGATGAAATTGTAATTGACGACCGAGCGGAACAAGCGCCCTCTCATCCTGAGCTGCTTAACGAGAATGCGCTGGTAGAGCGCAGCATCAATCAGCTGAAGGCGCAGCTCGAAGCCAGGGATTTGGATGGCTTTGCCAAGCAATTGCGCGCGCTGTTCAGTGTGGTGCAGAAATCTGTTTTTGTGAGCTTTACGCAGCAGATGGAAGTTTTCTGCGCTATGTCTGCGATGTTCCTGACCTATCTGAACAAGTGGAAATTAATCGGCGCCTTGGAGAGGCAAATGGATTTAACGCTCCTCTGCAATTATCAGGCTCATGCGAACTGGGACGATCTGCTGACCTATTACAGTAAGCTTTCCCAGTTTATATTTGAACAAATGGAGCTGGAGCGTACCGATTTGAAAACCAAAATCATCGATAAAATCGATCAGCATATCCTTACGCACCTTGATGGGGATCTGTCCCTGCACCAGCTTGCCAAGCAGGTTCATTTGAGCTCTTACTATTTGTCCAGACTGTACAATAAGATCAGTGGCTGTTCGCTCGCCGAGCGGATTATCCAGATCAAAATCGCCAAAGCCAAGGAAATGCTGTCCTCAGTAAACTCAGGCGACATTAAAATTCAAGATGTGGCGGGGGTGCTAGGATTTGACAATATGTCCTATTTTAGCAAATATTTCAAAAAGCATGTTGGGGTTACACCAGTGGATTTCAAAGAAGCAAGCAGAAAATAACAGAGTAGGACAAGCCAAGAGTCTTCAGACTTCAGTTTTCAGATGAACGAAAAGACAGCAATGGAATGCTAAAATGACAACGCTTTTTTATTGTTTGAGGCATCTCCAAAACCTATAATTAGGATTGTCAGAAAATGAAAAATAGGATTGCGAGGGGGATTTACATGAAACATGGAGCAAGGTCAAGGAGCTTGAAAAAAGCGGTGATGCTGGTTGTCTTATCCACATTGGTGCTGTTAGCTGCATGCAGCAGTGGGGACAAGAAAGTGAATGAACAGCCTGGAGCGAGCGAGAAGCCGGTCACGACGGTAAAACCAGCAGCAATTTCCCCGGAAGGCAAGTTTGACCCGCCTATTGAAATTACGACAGGAAGATCGACAGAGGGCATGAAATTTGAAGAGGGCAGGTCGATTGACAATAACCAATACTACGATGCGTATTTGGCGCAATTGGGTATCGGAGTTAAAAACGCCTGGGTCGTCAGTAATCTCGAAGGGTATATCAATAAAATGAATGTGGCCGTCGCCTCGGGTGAAATTCCGGAATTGGCTGTCGTAAGCGGAGCACAGTTGAAAAGATTGGTAGAGGCTGACATGATCGAAGACCTGAGTGCGGCCTATGAGCAGTATGCCAGTGAAAATACGAAGGCTATGATGACAGCAGACGGTGGTAATGCAATGAGGGCATCCACCTATGGCGGCAAGCTGTATGCGCTGCCTATTACGAGCAGCTCGGTTGACAGCGCAGGCGTGCTCTGGATCAGAGAAGATTGGTTGAAGAAGCTTAACCTGACACCTCCAGAGACTATGGAAGATGTGGTGAAAATAGCCAAGGCGTTTGTAGACAGCGACCCTTCCGGGAAAACGATTGGCATCGGCATGTCGAAGGAATTAAATTATATGGGTTCACCTAACATAGGCAACTTGCTGAACGGATTCCATGCTTTTCCCGGCTCTTGGGTGAAAGACAGCAGTGGCAAGCTTGTATACGGCAGCACGCTTCCCGAGATGAAACCTGGTTTGGCCAAGCTGGCCGAAATGTTCAAAAATGGCTTGATGGATAAGGAATTCGGCGTCAAGGATCTTAGCAAAGTGTTTGAAACCATGTCAGCGGGTAAATTAGGGTTGTTTTTTGGAGATATGGCCGCTCCCTTATATGCGAATAATGGCTCCAAGAAAAATGATCCCAACGCAGAATGGAAGGCTTACCCGATTCCTTCTATCGATGGGGCTCCCATCAAGGTTCAGGTAGGCGGATTATCCGACCAATATCACGTGATTAAAAAAGGCTATGCGCATCCGCAAGCTTTGGTTCTATTGATGAATTTCTGGATCGAAAAAAATTGGTACAATCCTGAGCCAGGATTATCACGCAATGTAGACACGGGAATTCTATATTATCCATATGCGATTGTTACGGCATCCCCTGCAGAGAAGAATCTGAATGACCATCGTGCCATTGCGGCCGCTCTAGCTAGTGGAGACGATTCGAAATTAGATACGGATCAAAAATTTTACTACGGTAAAATTAAAAAGTGGCAGGAAAAGAAAGATGATGTGGCCGATTGGGGTTATGACCGGGTTTTCGGATCAGGCAATTCAAGCCTGGAAATTATAGATAACTATACAAAAAGTGACATGTTGAATATGACCGCATTTCTAGGCGGCTCAACACCTGCAATGGTAGAAAAAATGGCAAGCCTTGAAAAGATGGAAAAGGTGATGATAACCAAAATTATTTTGGGGACAGCAGGTCTTGAGGAATTCGATAAGTTTGTATCGGACTGGTATAAGCAAGGCGGGGAGCAAATCACCAAGGAAGTCAATGAATGGGCTGACGCTGTGAAATAAATGTGAAATAAAATGGTGATCCAACCGCTGAATGATTCATTTGCTAATGCTTCTTGAACGATGAAAGTGTGTAGAGGAAAGGGGCAGACGGGCAAACAGGTGGAAAAAGCGATAGCGTCCACATGTAAAGGTTTGCTCCTACCGCTGCACGGATTGATTTAAGGAACACTCACATCAAAGGACGCTGCAAACGTCTATGCCATATTTTGCAAAGAAGTGGAGTGGAACGAATGAAAGTATGGAAACGACAGCTGCCGCTTCACATCATGATGATACCAGCTATAATTTTTGTTTTTTTATTCAGCTATGTGCCCATGTCAGGTGTGGTGATTGCTTTTCAGAAGTTTGTACCTAATCGGGGTTGGTTCGGATCGGAATGGGTCGGATTGGACAATTTTGTGTACATGCTGAATATGCCCGAAATTTTCCAGGTCGTATATAACACGGTGTTTATTGCTGTTATGAAAATTATACTAGGGCTCATCGTACCGATTACAGCTGCACTCCTATTGAACGAAATGAGAACGAAATGGATCAAGCAATCTGTACAAACGTTAATCTATCTCCCGCATTTTTTATCTTGGGTTATTCTAGGTGGCGTTCTGATCGATATTTTGTCCATTCAAGACGGTATTGTGAACAATATGCTTGGTGCTTTGGGGATTAATCCTGTGTTCTTTTTGGGCGACTATAAATGGTTTCCTTTTACTCTTGTCATTTCGGATACTTGGAAGGAATTTGGATTTGCCACGATTATTTATTTGGCTGCCTTGACGGGTATCGATCCTGCTTTGTATGAATCCGCATATGTGGATGGAGCTAATCGCTGGAAGCAAACGATCTATATCACCTTGCCAGGCATGGCGCCGATTATTATTATGCTGGCCGTGCTGAGCTTGGGGAACGTACTGAATGCCGGATTTGAACAGGTGTTTATTTTGTATAGTCCGCAGGTGTATCAATCGGGAGATATTATCGATACTTTGGTGTACCGGATCGGGTTTATGGATGCGCAGTACAGTGTTTCAACAGCTGTTGGGCTGTTCAAGTCGGTCATTAGTTTTTTTCTGATTGTTACCTCCTACGGGTTGGCTTATAAGTATGCAAATTATCGAATTTTTTAGTTAAGGCGGGTGTTTTGCGTATGATCGAATCCAACTCTTATTCTCGAAAACTATTTGTATGGGTTAACTATATATGTATGATTTGTGTGGGTATTATGTGTATTTTGCCCTTTGTGCAAACCTGGGCTGTCTCACTAAGCGATTCTGCTGCAGTGGATGCGAACGCTGTGAAATTATGGCCAGTTGGCTTTAATACAGATGCATATACTTTTATTTTAAAGGATTCCGCCTTTGTTACAGCATTTGCAGTGTCTATCAAAAGGCTGCTCCTCGGGACGGCAATCAGTATGGTACTAACCATTCTAACGGCTTATCCGTTGTCCAAGGAACCGGAGCATTTCCGCTTGCGCCTGATGTATGTCTGGTATCTTGTGATTACGATGTTAATTGGCGGCGGGCTTGTACCCACGTATATGGCGATTAGAACTTATGGTTTACTAGACAGTATGTGGGCTTTGGTGCTGCCTGGTGCAGTTGCGGTATTTCATATTGTGTTATTGCTTAACTTTTTCCGGGGGTTGCCCAAGGCTCTGGAGGAAGCTGCCTTTATCGACGGAGCGGGGCATATTACTATATTGGCACGAATTTATTTGCCGCTGTCCTTGCCTGCGTTAGCGACGATTACTTTATTTACGATGGTGGGCCATTGGAACAGTTGGTTCGACGGTCTGCTGTATATGGATCGGACGGAGCATTACCCGTTGCAAACCTATTTGCAGACGATCGTGGTGAAGCCGGATCTCTCGCAATTGACCAATCTGACCACGATTGCCGATGTTACAGAAAGAAGCGTGAAGACTGCACAAATATTCCTTGGCATGCTGCCGATTCTGGTCGTATACCCGTTCTTGCAGCGGTATTTTATTAAAGGCATTGTGCTTGGTAGTGTGAAAGGCTAATTCCGCTCCTGCTCCTTACGAAACTGGCTGGGACTTTTCAAGGCAAAGCTTTTGAACCAAGATGAAAAATAAGGCTTAGACCCTAAATGAAGCTCATCGCTGATTTCTGCGATGGCTTTATTTGTTTGGAGCAATTCCCGGCAGGCCCATAAATATCGTTCATGCTGAATAAATTCGTGGATGGTGGAGTGCATCGATTTAGAGAATACTCTGGACAGTTGTCTGGAGCTTATGTGACAAGCGGCTGCGATTTCCTCAATTGCAGGATTTGCGAGCTTATGATTATGAATATAGAGAAGGGCTTTCTCTACAATTTGCTGTGAAGACGTATACACCGAAGGGATTTGGGAGGAGGTGCTGGCTGAATCACCAAGCTCCCTTGCTCTTTGCAGCTCGATCTGTGGCGAAATGATGCTCCAAATTAACTCGATCAGCCGTATTTGAACATGAAACAAATTCAAAGCCCCAACATGCTCCTGCAGCTGGCGAATCGTTAGCAATTCATTGTGAATCAGCGGAAACGGTGCGTAAATGCGCGGCAAATCCTTGTGCAAGCCAGAGATGGAAAAAGGGATAAAGAAAATTTCCATGGGGTCGCTCAAATCGGAAAATTGTTCATGAACTTCCCCTGGCGGAGCCATATAAACCACATTGCGATAAAACTCCGCCTGACCTTCTTTAAGTTTGTTAATCCCTTTTCCTCTCGTAATAAAGTGCATCTCGTATTGCTGATGGGAATGTGGCGCTATATACCAGCCCGGCTTTGGGGCTACATAACCAAGATGATTCACTTCAAGCTCAATTTGGTCAAAGGCTACTCGCATGTCTGAACACCTCCAGCTTAATCTGCTTAATGGTCTACCTAATCATACTACATCTCGGACGAATTAAGAGTCATTATGTCTGAAAAACGTAACAAGATGTCTGCTTTCTTTCTTATGTAAACCGTCTCTTTTCGCTATGATGAAGCTGTACTTACGATGATGTTCGTCGTTTATTATGCTCATGAGGAGGAAGCGGCTTGACAGTTCAATGGAAGAAAAGATTGATAGATCCTGCAAAGTTTGAAGCCTGCTCCGTGTTTGATGTAAATAATGATGGTCAGCTGGATATTGTTAGCGGTGAGTTCTGGTATGAGGGGCCGGATTTCACCAAAAAGCATAAAATTTGTGACATTCTTGCGATTCATGAGTATCATGACGATTTCTCCGATTACCCTCTGGATGTTGACGGGGACGGTTATCTGGACCTAATTACAGGTGCTTGGTGGGGGGGAACCCTGAAATGGCGCCGCAACCCGGGCGCAGCAGGCGGAGAGTGGGAAACGATCGATATTGATGAAATTGGAAGTATTGAGACGATACGTTTTATCGATATTGACGGCTGTGGTGTACCCGAAATTTTCCCTAACACGCCAGGAGCTGCGCAGATTTTTTATAAATTAGTAGTGGATGCAAACGGCCGTGGCACAGGCAAATTCGATAAGTTTGTTATTGGTGAGCAGCCAAGCGGGCATGGTCTGGGATTTGGCGATATCAGCGGAAATGGACGGATCGATGTAATTTTGAGCGGTGGCTGGCTGGAGCAGCCGGAGAATCCTTTTCAGACGCCTTGGGTATTTCATCCCGAATTTTCATTAGGCTTGGCTAGTGTGCCTATTGTTACGTTGGATATAACAGGAAACGGATTGACAGATTTAATTGTAGGGCAGGCCCATGATTATGGGCTCGATTGGTATGAGCAGCACGTAGATGCCGCAGGAAATCGCAGCTGGCTGAAGCATGAAATCGATCCGACCTGTTCCCAATACCATGATTTACAGCTGGTTGATATTGATCTTGATGGTGAATTGGAGCTAATAACCGGCAAACGCTACAGGGCACACAATGACGGCGATCCTGGTGCGTTCGATAACGTGGGTATTTATTATTTTAAAATAAAGGGTGGGCACTTCGAGAAGCATGTCATTGATTACGGACCTCCGGGTGAGGCTGCGGGCTGTGGCATCTACTTTTGGCTGCAGGACCTGAATGGGAATGGGTTGACGGATCTGGTGGCGCCAGGCAAGGATGGCTTGTATGTATTTGAAAATTTAGGAAATCAGGAGTGATACGAAGATGAGTAAAAAATTGAAAATAGGCTTTGTTGGAAGTGGTGGAATGGGGCAGATGGCGCATCTATCCAACTATTCGGTGTTGAAGGATGAATGTGAGATCGTTGCTTTGGCAGAGCCTCGTCCGCAATTGGCTGAGCTGGTTGCTGCCCGTTATGGAATTGAGCATGTGTATGCTGATCATGAAGAGCTTCTCAAGCATGAAGGACTTGATGCTATTGTTGCCGCCCAGCCCTATAAGAGACATAGTATCTTGATCCCGGATATTTTACGTGCAGGCATCCCGGTTTTTACCGAAAAACCGCTAACGTTATCCGTCGATGCCGGTGAGAAATTGGCAAGCCTGGGTGAAGAATTGGGCGTGCTGCATATGGTTGGTTACCATAAACGGTCAGATCTGGCTATGGAATATGCGCAGAAGCTCGTTCAAGCGTGGAAGCAGTCAGGTGAGTTTGGAAAGCTAAACTACGTGCGCGTCACAATGCCTCCTGGCGATTGGATTTCGGGAGCGGATCAGCCCTTGGGTACGGATGAACCTATGATTCCATGCGAATGGGAGCCTCGTCCACAAGAATTTGATGAAGTGAACGGTAATAAATATGACATTTTCGTCAATTACTATATCCACCAGGTCAATGCCATTCGTTTTCTGCTGGGTGAAGGCTATAAGGTGACTTATGCAGATCGGTCCGGTATATTGCTTGCAGGAGAAAGCGCCAGCGGAGTTTGCGTTACATTAGAGATGGCCCCGTACAGCACAACTGTGGAGTGGCATGAAGGTATTCTGGTGGCATTCGAGCATGGCTTTATTAAAATAGAGCTGCCTGCTCCGCTCGTACGGCAAGTTGCTGGTAAGGTCACAGTTATGCGCGATAATGGCAAAGACGCACCTACTTATACGGAGCCTGTCATGCCTAGTATAGCTGCGATGCGTAATCAAGCCAGAAATTTTTTGGCAGCTGTCCGCGGGGAAAGACCTGCGCCTTGTGCAGCGATGGATGCTCTGGAGGATCTCAAAATTGCTAGAGATTATATTCGTATGATGGCTGCCTATTAAGAGTATGCGCCGCCGGATTCCGAGCTAGCTTTTCGCCAAGATGTCGAACAGTATTTTCAAATTTGTATGAAATAAACAATACTTGGTAAGGGGAGCCATGGGTTCCTCTTTTTGTGATGTTACTGGAAAGTAAAATCACTGTCCCTTTCCGTCAGGAACCAGACGCCTGCTGGCTGTCCGTTTCTGACTTGCTGTTGGGTGGGAATAGAGTTAATATATTTAATAATTCCAATCAAATGAAATCAAATGGAATCCTGGGATAGTGAGAGGAGTAATGAGTGTAAATATGAAGGAAATTGTTGCTTACCAAGAAAAAGCTCATGATCAATTAGTCGATATTTGGTATCAGGCTGTGCGCCATACGCACACTTTTTTGACGGAAGAGGATATTGAATTTTACAAGCAGCTGGTTCAAAATCAGGCGTTAAAAGCAGCTGAAGTCTGGATGGAGTTAAACGAGCATAAAGAACCGACCGGGTTTATTGGTCTTGATGGTGTAAATATTGAGATGTTGTTCGTTGACCCTAAGTATCACGGAAAGGGGATAGGCAGCCGCTTAATCCAATTTGCCGAAAAAATAAAAGGCAGTGAGCTCAAGGTTGATGTTAACGAGCAAAACGAGAAGGCTAGTGCCTTCTACAAACGATATGGCTTTGTTCAGACAGGACGCTCGGAAGTAGATGGCTCAGGACGACCGTTTCCATTGTTGCATCTTGAACTTAGAAAGTAGGCCTATGCAAAAAGCGGCGGATGTCAGGGGGCGGGGGGGAGCGAGCAATGTTGTCAATTAGAAGGGCATGCCCACTCAGAAGCGGGAGCATGTAGGCGAAAAACCATACACAAAGTGCTTGCGAGCGGCCGAAGTGGCGGAATGTAGGTGAAAAACCATATACAATGTGCTTGGACGTGGCTGAAGCGGGAGAATGTAGGCGAAAAACCATACACAATGTGCTTGCACGTGGCTGAAGCGGGAGAATGCAGGTGAAAAACCATACACAATGTGCTTGGACGTGGCTGAAGCGGGAGAATGTAGGCGAAAACCATACACAATGTGCTTGGACGTGAATGAAGCGGTAGAATGTAGGCGAAAAACCATACACAATGTGCTTGGACTTGGCTGAAGCGGGAGAATGTAGGTGAAAAACCATACACAATGTGCTTGCACGGTCGAAGCGGCGGAGTGTAGGTGAAAAACCATACACAATGTGCTTGGACGTGGCTGAAGCGGCAGAATGTAGGCGAAAAACCATACACAATGTGCTTGGACGTGGCTGAAGCGGCAGAATGTAGGCGGAAAATCATACACAATGTGCTTGGACGTGGCTGAAGCGGCAGAATGTAGGCGAAAGACCGCACACATTTTGCCGGCTTAACCTGACAAAATTGGGGACGGAAGAGTGGCTGCTTATTAAAGTTGTTAAAGATTTTGTTAAAGATATGAGTGCTGAAATCGGCCTCAAAA
The DNA here is from genome assembly GCF_017874215.1 of Paenibacillus eucommiae. Lineage (GTDB taxonomy): Bacteria > Bacillota > Bacilli > Paenibacillales > NBRC-103111 > Paenibacillus_AI > Paenibacillus_AI eucommiae. Next base: position 178,040 of record NZ_JAGGLB010000020.1, on the reverse strand, counting down.
AATTTTATTGACAATGTTAATAAAAGGTCATATATTTGTTATGACAACATGACATCATAAACTGTGTTGAGGGCGGGTGGTTCCAGATTGATACTAAATAATAAAGTTGTATCAAATTGCATTGATTGTTTTTAATTGTTTTTAATTATTTTTAATTATTTTTTAATTATCAAATTGAACTGCATCAAACTGCATTGTACATCAAAGTACCCTTGCCTGGCTGTCGTCTTTTGTAAATGGGCAACTATCACATCATTTCAGGAGGTTAATATGTCATCAACTATTTTTCCGGCAAAAAGTAATTCGGTATTGGATATTTTTAAAACAGATAAGGCGATCATAGGTATGGTTCATTTGAAAGCTCTTCCTGGTGCGCCACACTTTAAAGGTGGGAATCTGGATGCTATATATGATTTTGCGATGAATGATGTCCGCGCTTTGGAAGAAGGCGGTGTGGATGGGCTCATGATCGAGAATGCCGGTGATATTCCTTTCTGCAAACCGGAAGACATTGGGATGGAAACGGTCGCGGCAATGACTGCGTTAACAGAAAGAATTAAAAGAGAAACTAATCTGCCAATAGGCATCAACTGCCTTGCCAACGGTGTTCTGGTTGCTCTGGCTGTTGCCAAAGCTAATGATCTGCCTTTCGTTAGAGTGAATCAATGGGTGAACGCTTATGTCGCCAATGAAGGTTTCATTGAAGGGGCTTCCGCGAAAGCGATGAGGTATCGTTCCAATATCAAAGGGGATAATATTAAGATATTTGCTGATGTTCATGTGAAGCATGGAAGTCATTCCATTGTTGCTGACCGCAGCTTGGCAGATCAAACAAGAGATGCGATTTTCTTTGACGCAGATGTGTTAATTGCCACAGGCAGCCGTACAGGTGATGAAACATCCACGGATGAAATTGAAGGCATTAAGAGCAACACGGATTTGCCTGTGATTGTTGGCAGCGGAATGACGCCAGGCAATGCCCAAAAAATCCTTTCCCATTGTAATGGATGTATTGTTGGCAGTTATGTAAAAAAAGACGGCTTATGGTGGAACCAGGTAGAGGCTGCCCGTGTGAAGGAGCTTATGGACGTTGTTCTTCAGCTGCGTGGGGAGTAAGGCTCGGAGGCCAAGTAATAAAATTGTCATTGACGAGGGACGCTGCTGGCATTACAATTTGTTATGATAACATAACATAGTGCAGCACTACGTTTGGAATAAGAAAGGTAGGTCCTTCCATGGCAAAAGTGAATAGAGAGAATCGCCTCCCGTTATATGTTCAGTTAAAAGAGGTTATTATAGAAAAAATTGATAATAAAGAATGGCTTCCAGGGGATGCCATACCAACTGAGATGGAATTACAAAAAATCTACAAGGTCAGCAGAATTACGGTGAGACAAGCGTTGGGAGAACTCGTTTCCAGCGGAATTTTAACCCGGGCACAGGGCGTAGGCACTTTTGTTGCTAGTCCCAAGCTGGAACCGATCAGGCCCGATTTGACCGGGTTTACTCAGGATATGAATGAGAAAGGGCATCAGGTCAGTTCACTCATTCTGCATCATACAGCAGTAAAGGCCAGCGAGAAGCTGCAAAGAATATTTCATATTCAGCCTACAGCTGAGGTTATGAAATTGGAACGTATTCGGCTCGTTGATGGTTTGCCGATCGGACTCCACAGGACTTTTTTAAATACGTCGATTACGCCGCAGGTAGAGCTGGACAAGTATGATTTTACCACTGATTCTCTATATACGGCGCTGGCGGCAGAAGGTGTTCATCTTGGAGGAGCCGAGGAGAGCGTAGAGGCAAGTTTGGCCGATGATTCGCAAGCTTCTGTACTCCATATTTCTACGGGTGCTCCAGTATTATTATTAACCAGATTAACCAAGTTGAAAGATGGAACACCTTATGAATACACACAAATGGTCTACAGGGCAGACAAGTACAAATACACAATTAAGCTAAGCTAGAAAGAGGGCAGCCCCCAATGAAAAATGAAATAGAAATCGTTGTTTTTGGGACCCTTAACATGGATTTTGTAACCTATGTGGATCATCTTCCGGGCGTTGGAGAAACTATTGCAGCATCAACCTTCAGTCTGGATCCAGGCGGCAAAGCGGCAAATCAGGCAGTGGCCGCTTCTCGTCTAGGCTGCAGGGTCGCCATGGTTGGCCGGATCGGAGATGATCACCTGGGCAGTAAGCTGAAGGAGCAGCTTGAGCGGAATCAGGTGAATCATGACCATGTTCGCTATACACCCGAGTCAGATACGGGCATGGCCGTAATTTCTGTGGATAAGGACGGCCAGAACACCATTGTTACTTTTGTGGGTGCAAACGCTTTTCTCAGCAAGCAGGACATAGATGATGTGGAGCCGATGTTGAAGCAAGCCAAATTCGCCATTATGCAGATGGAAATGAAGCAAGAGGTAGGAGAGTACCTGATTCAAAAGGCTCATCAATTAGGTGTAGAGCTGGTATTGAACCTGGCACCGGTAGTATCGATCCAACCTGAAGTCCTGCAGTTAGTTGATCTTCTTATCGTCAATGAAACGGAAGCTTCCCAGATGACTGGAATAGAAGTGAATGCTGCTAATTTCTCCGAACATGCTGCACAAGCTTTATTCGATAAGGGGATTAAACATGTAATTGTTACTTTAGGTGCTAAAGGGGCTGTTTTGAAAACAGCAGATTCGATGGTGCACTATGCTTCACCGCAAGTAAATGCGATTGATTCAACGGCTGCTGGTGATTGCTTTGTTGCTGCGACTACAAGTTTTTGGTGTAAAGATGGAAGCCTGGTCACTGCTGTTCAGAAAGCTGTTGAAGCAGCAAGCTTATCTGTAACTAGAAGGGGTGCCCAATCCTCGTTGCCGACACTGGATGAATATATTGAATTTAATCAGAGCCTGGGCCTTGTTCAAAACTAACCTCAGAAGCAACCTGAAAAGTGATCTAAAAAGTAACCTCAAAAGCAATCTCAAAAGCAATATGTGGAAGCTTGGGCGATCATTGCCTATTAAGAAAGCGCTATCATTTTAGTAGATAATTTTTAAGGGGGAAAGAAATATGCCAGGTAAACTTTTAAAAACAGGCTGTATCGGTATATTGATGTGTGCTTTGCTCTTGACTGCTTGCGGAAAAAACGGCTCCTCTGACAATCAGACGACCAGTGGTAGTGACAAACAAATAACCGTGGGTGTAGCTATGCCTACCTTAAGGCACCAGTTCTACATCGATATGAATACAGGCATTGAGAAAGCTGCCAAAGAAAACGGCATAAAGCTTCTGACCAATGATCCCAATCTGGAAATTAACAAGCAAGTTGCCGGCATTGAGGATTTTATTGAGAAAAAGGTTGACGCGATGATTGTTATCGGCACGGATAGCCAAGCTATAGTTCCCGCTCTCGAAGAAGCCAAAGCCAAAGGAATACCGATCATTACTGCGGATTTGGTTATTAACTCGGATAAAATCGATACGTTCATCGGAACCGAAAATTACAAGGCCGGAGTGGAATTAGGCAATTATCTCAAAAAAGAGATTGAGTCCAGTGGGCAGCCAGCCAAAATTGGCGTCATCACACGTGTTCAATCCATGATACAGCAAGAACGTCTGCGTGGGTTTAAAGAAGCTCTGAAGGATGTAAAAGGAGTGACTATTCTTAATGAACAGCCCGGCTACCAGAGGGAAGACTCCTTAAATGTGGTGGAAAATATGATTCAGGCTAACCCGGACCTTAAATATGTGTATGCTACGGCTGAAGGCAGTGTTTTGGGCGCATTGGCTGCATTGCAATCAACAAAAAATGAAAAGATAAAGATTGTAGGCTTTGATGTCACCAAGGAAGCAGCAGATGGCATCAAAAGCGGAATGATTCTGGGCATGATTCAGCAGCAGCCGACATTGATCGGTGAATCCGCGGTTAAAGCCGTGAATGATATCTTAAGCGGTAAAGCCGTTGATAAGCAAATTGATACACCGGTAATTCTTATGGACAAAGCGAATGTGGGCGAATATTTCAAGTAAGAAGAAGTGCCTTGCGGCGTCTTTTGAGGAACGTGTTCGTGATGTGGGTGCTTGGGGGAGGAAAGGGATGTGGGCTCCAGCCGCTGTTAAAGATTTGTTCCCTTAAATGAAATGGATGTTGTGGTTGGAACAAATCTTTAAATGCGGACGCTACCGCTCTTCCTCCCACACCCCTTTGCAGTAAAGCTTAGTAAAAAACTACAAGAAAAAGGGGGAAATCCCTTGATTCAGCCCATTTTAGAATTGAAACAGATAGAAAAGAAATTTAATGGAGTTCCGGCTTTATCCAAGGTTTCTCTTACGATGATGCCTGGCAGCATCCAAGCTATCGTTGGGGAGAACGGGGCTGGGAAATCCACGCTAATAAAAATTTTGACAGGGGCGTACTCCAAAGACGGCGGCGAGATTTATTTTGACGGAAAAGTAAGTGGGCATATGGACCCAAAACTCTCCAAAAGCTTAGGCATTCATTGTATTTATCAGGAATTAACGGTGGCGAATCATTTAACGGTAGCTGAAAACATCTTTTTGGGCAACCAGCCGAAAACCAAATGGGGTTTGATAGACTGGAATAGGATGTTTAAGGAAGCTGCGAGTATTCTGCAATCGCTTAATATTGATCTGGATCCGAAAAAAATCGTAAAAAGCATCAGCATTTCCCAAAAACAGATGGTCGAGATAGCCAGAGCTGTTTCACAGCAAGCCCGGGTTTTAATTATGGATGAGCCTACTTCTTCTTTATCGGAAAGAGAAACAGAGATTTTGCTTAGTTTGGTCACGGATTTAAAGAACCGCGGTGTGAGTATCCTGTATATTTCTCATCGTATGGAAGAGATTTTTCGGATTACCGATACGATTACGGTCCTGCGGGACGGTCAGCTCGTTAAAACGTTGAAAACAGCGGAGATTGCAGATACGAATCATCTGGTTGAATTGATGGTTAACCGGAAGGTAACGGATTATTTTAATAAAGTTAATGTGCCTATAGGGGAAACGATTTTGGAAGTGCGCAATCTAAACAAAAAAAATGTGTTGAACAACATCAATTTTGCGTTGAGAAAAGGAGAAATTTTAGGAATCGCGGGCTTAGTCGGATCTGGAAGAACGGAAATTGCCAAAGCATTATTTGGTTTATTGAAAATAGATGAGGGACAGTTCTATATCGACGGGGAGCTGCTGAAGATTCGTAAGCCTCGTGACGCCATTAGACTGGGGATTGGATTTGTAACGGAGAATCGGAAAGAAACCGGTTTAGTCCTGAAGATGAATGTACGGGAAAATGTGACGCTGGCGAATTTGAAAGCATTTGAACAAAAGTTTCTGGTTAATAAAAAGAAGGAAAGAGATGTCGTCCAGGATTATAAGAAAAAGCTGAGAATTAAAGTGTCCAACATCGAGCAAAAAATATCCGATTTAAGCGGCGGGAACCAGCAGAAAGCCATTCTGGCCAGATGGATATTACAAAAACCGAAGATTCTCATTTTGGATGAGCCGTGCCGGGGCGTGGATGTCGGGGCAAAAGCGGAAATCTTTGCTGAAATTAGCCAATTGGCTGAGCAGGGTGTGGGAATCATTATGATTTCGTCAGAAATTCCCGAGATAGTAGGGATGTGCGACCGGGCCATTGTCATGTGTGAAGGCAAAATAGGCGATGTCTTGGAAGCTGATCACATTACGCCAGAAAATATACTCAGATTAGCTTTTGGGGGCGGTTTACATGAATAATAATCCGATATCAAAAAGCTTGACCCATTATATACTTGATAAAGGCAGTGCGGTTTTAGGATTAGTTTTGCTTTTCATCGTTATGTCCATCTTATCCGCTGATTTCTTGTCGCTGGACAATATTCTAAATGTGTTTAGACAATCGGCTGTGCTTATGATTATGGCTGTGGCTATGACGTTTATTATCATTACGGGCGGTATCGACTTAAGCGTTGGTTCGCAGGTGGCCGTTAGCGGGGTCGTTGTTGCCGGTATGATTTCAGCGGGAATTCCGATGCCACTAGCGGTATTGCTGACGATCGTCATTGGCGGCATCATCGGATTATGCACGGGTGCTGCTATTTCTTTTCAACGTATTCCTCCGTTTATTATGACACTGGCCATGACGACGATTTTATCAGGAATAGCATTTGCCTATACGAAAGGAACACCTATTGTGATCAGCAGCCCTGATTTTAGTTTTTTGGGGCGCGGATATTTAGGTGTCATCCCCATCCCGATATGTATAGCTATTATAGTTGTTATTATTGGTTATATATTGTTAACCCATACACGCTTTGGCAGGTTCGTATATGCGATTGGGGATAACGAAGAGACAGCCCGATTATGCGGGATTAACGTTCCCTATGCGAAAATTGGTGTTTATGTTTTTGGGGGTATGGTGACCGCGCTTGGCGGGATTCTTTTAGCTTCCCGGCTCTCGGCAGGGACTCCCAATTCAGGGACGGGCTCCGAGCTGGACGCTATTGCCGCAGTTGTGCTGGGGGGAACGAGTCTTTTTGGCGGAGAAGGTAAAATTATGGGCACCGTGGTGGGCGTTTGCATCATATCCTTTTTGAACAATGGCCTGAATTTACTCAATGTTACATCCTATAATCAAATGCTGATCAAGGGATTCGTTATTCTTCTTGCTGTATGGATAAGCACTTTGAAAGCTAGAAAAGGTTTGGCACATTAATGAATGGAGCGTGTGCTTCACTTAACGATGTTTTTCATCGTTAAAGTAAGTGTTTCAAGTCAAGCAGCCACGTTAATGATGAATTTCATCGCTAAAAGAGGACGGATGGCCTCTGTGGGCGGTAAAAAAGGATTTTAACGATGTTTTCATCGTTAAAGCATCAGGTTCTCAACTGCGCGCGCTCTTCATCCCCAGCGCCCGAGCCGCTAGGAAATCTCCTTAATCCCATAAAATATTTGAAAAAACCTCCCAGTTATTGTATGATTTATGAAAACGAAAAGGGAGATTATGGTTATGGGTTTGAGGAAAAGGCATTATTTATTGTTCTTATTAGTTTTTATTTTATTGATTGCCGGTTGTGGCGGAAAAGAGAAAACAGATGAAGAAAAATTAGCAGAAGTTATACAAGAGCATCTTGGAAACGTCGCGTCGACTCCCTCGAATGAAGAACCGACCGTAGAAGGAACACTTAGGGAGATAAACAAATTTCTAACTTCGGACATCTGGAATGAAGGTTTCGTAAATATAAGTTGGTATGTTAAGCAAGGAACAGGCAGTACCGGTGAAACGCTGGATATTGATTTCACAATAGAAAGACTTGGGAAAACCATGGTTAAAAAGAAGGAGTACGACGATTACATCAATGGATTAAATGAAGAATATGATGGAATTAAACAAGTGTGGACCAAGCTTTCCGGTGAAATTGACCGCTTGTATGCTCAAATCCAAGCAAATCCTCCGGTTGCAAAGGACGATAACTATGATTTTGATACTGGTTTGTATCAACAATACAAAGATGCATTTAGTGACGATGTCAAAGCACTTCAAAAGAGATAAATTAATTTTAAACAAAAAGCATCCTCTACCCGGGTGTTTTTTTTGTTTTGAGCATCCTTGGATTCCTCTCTTTTTTTAATTGGCAAGTCATTGCAAGTTCATCGAGATGTTGTTCAGGTAGAACATTGTCACAGCCAGGGGAATCTTATAAGATGAGAGGAGACGAAAAATTCAAGCTGTAAGAATGTGAGGAATCAGAAATGATACGCTTTGGCATTATTGGCACGAACCAGATTACTGAACAATTTATTCAAGCCGGGCAGCAGTTGGAGGATTTTAAGCTGGAGGCTGTCTACTCAAGGACTGAAGAGCGTGCGCAAGCATTTGCTTCCAAGTATGGGGCAAGTGCTATTTATACAGATTTGGAAACGATGGCGCAGAGCGATAAGATCGATGCCGTTTACATAGCCAGTCCAAACTCCTATCATTCAGAGCAGGCTGTACGCTGTATGAAGCACGGGAAGCATGTGCTGTGTGAGAAGCCGATTGCTTCCAATGTGAAGGAGCTGCAGCAGATGATCGCCGCCGCCCAGGAGCATGGCGTTGTGCTTATGGAGGCGATGAAATCCACGCTGATGCCCAACTTTCAGGCTGTTCAGGACAATTTGCATAAGCTGGGTAAAATACGGAAATATTTTGCGAGCTACTGTCAATATTCTTCACGTTATGATGCCTACAAGGCGGGAAATGTGATGAATGCTTTCATGCCTGCTTTTTCTAATGGGGGCTTGATGGATCTTGGTGTATATTGCCTGTATCCGATGGTCGTATTGTTTGGGAAGCCCGACGGTGTCCAAGCGAATGCGGTGATGCTCGAATCCGGGGTTGATGGCGAAGGAAGCATGATTGCCCGGTATGGAGAGATGGAAGGAGTCATTATGTATTCCAAAATCACGCCTTCATCGCTGCCTTCCGAAATTCAGGGAGAAGCTGGCTATATGGTCATAGATAAAATAAGCCAACCTCACAGCGTGCAGATTCATTACCGGGATGGTAGCGTTGAGGATCTGACTAGACCGCAAGTTAATGAGACCATGATGTATGAGACAAGAGCTTTTATCGACTTAATCAAAAGTGGAAAGCAGCAGTCGGAAGTAAATACCTTTGCAAACTCGCTGACGGTGATGGAGCTGATGGATGAGGCTCGCAAGCAAATTGGATTGGTTTATCCGGCTGATTTATAGTTCGCTTAAGTTTGCATAAGTTCGCTTATAGTCTTTTATAATCGCACTTCCATGGTTGGAGGTCTTAATAATGATCATATGGATTAATGGCTCCTTTGGTGCGGGAAAAACACAAACCTCGTATGAGCTGAATCGAAGAATAAAGCATAGCTTTGTATTTGACCCGGAAAGGTTTGGCTTCCGTATCCAGAAAGATCTGCCTAAGGGAATACGAAAAGATGACTTTCAGGACTACTCCATCTGGAGGACGTATATTGCGGAAACCTTGCGGTATCTGGATGCAAATTATGAGGGCGTCGTTATCGTGCCCATGACACTGATCAAGAAGGAATATTTTTACGAGATTATCACTGCACTGCAAAAAGAACAGATCCCCATCAAACATTTTTCTTTACTGGCTTCTGAAGAGACGATACAGCGGAGACTGCGCAAACGTGGGGACGGTCCGGGCTCGTGGAACGCTAAGCAGGTGGCCAAGTGCGTGGCAGCGCTAAGCGATCCATTATTTGAAACACATATTCAAACCGAGAGCAAGCCGATTGCAGCGGTGGCGGAGGAGATTGGGCAAATTGCTGGCATTCCGCTTACCGGAAGGCACTCCAAGCTTTCTCAAATGATGTATCAGATCATGATTCAAATCAAGCATATTAGATGAGGATTGCCGAGCTTACCCAAGTTTTCTGATGGTATAAAAAAAGGACCTGGCCACATTCAAAATGAGGCGGGTCCTTTTTTTATCACGCGGTGCAGCGTTACTGTGCTAAATTGGGAGATATCACCCCTCATTCACCAAGGGAATCAGAAAGGAAGCGTAGATGGTTCCTATTGCCATGATTCCTTCCCCTCAGGAAGCAACTTCTGCTGGCAGTTCGCCTTCTGCCGAAATGAGCGTGTGCTCCATTTAACGATGTTTTTCATCGTTAAAACAAGTGTTTCAGGTCAATCGGTCACGTTAATGATGAATTTCATCGTTAAAAGAGGACGGATGGCCTCATGGGGTGGTTAAAAGGGATTTTAACGATGTTTTTCATCGTTAAAGTAAGGAAGTGGAAAGGACCTGGTGCTTTTAACGATGAAAAACATCGTTAAAGTAGCAGGTCCTTCTCAACTGCGCGCATTCCTCAGTCCCAGCGTCTCGTCCGCGGGGGAATTTCCTACATTCAAAAGAAAAACCTAGGCTGACTTCGATTTGAGCTTGCTGTTCGTGAATTCGTGCGATTGAAGCTGAAGAGGGGAGGGATATGGTTCACTTCTTAGCTTTCTGAATCAACACAGTAAGGCTGACAAGTGTTACAAATATAGTAGCGCCCATGTCGGACAAAATGGCTATCCATAGGGTCAGCCATCCGGGGATGGTCAGCAGCAGGGCAATCAGCTTCAAGCCGAGCGATACGATGATATTGAACCGGATAACCCGGTTCACCTGCTTGGCAACCGCTACGGCTTCAGGCAGCTTGCCGAGGTGATCCTGCATCAGCACAATGTCCGCTGTTTCAATGGCGCTATCGGTGCCTTTGCCCATCGCGATGCCAAGCTGGGCGGTGGCTAGTGCAGGGGCATCATTGATGCCGTCTCCGATCATGGCTACCTTGCCGGTTAGGCTGAGCTCTTTAATCTTGTTCACTTTGTCTTCCGGAAGCAAGCCGCCGAAATAGCTTGAAACCCCGACCGCCGCGGCAACTTTCTCGGCTGTTTGTTGGTGGTCGCCAGTCAGCATGACTGTGCTACGGATACCCGCGCGATGCAAGGCGGCAATGACCTGCCTGCTTTCCTCACGGATTTCATCGGCGATGCCGAACATACCGAGAATACGCTGCGTATCTGCAACCAGGACGAGCGTTAAGCCTTCACTTTTGAGCTTATCGATTGTGGAGCGGACTTCTCCTTCGATGCTCAGATGCTCCATTGTTTTCTCATTGCCGAGCCAGTAGGTTTCCCCATCCACCTTGGCAACAATCCCACGCCCAGTGACAGTTTGAATGTCTTCTGCTTCTGCTAACTCTATCCCTCTTGCAGTAATTTCTTTCATGACGGCTTTGGCAAGGGGGTGAGAGGATGATTTCTCAACTGCACCGACTACCCGGTAAAAACGCTCCTCGTCATAAACAACCGTTTGTTCGACATGCGGCTCTCCCTTGGTGAGTGTACCGGTTTTATCGAAGGCCAGGGTGTCTATTTTCCCCAGCTGCTCCAGGAATACGCCGCCTTTGACCAGGATGCCATTGCGGGCATTTCGTGTGATTCCGGCTACTATGGCGATAGGTGAAGACAAAATCAGCGCACAAGGACATCCAACAATAAGAACGGCTAGGCCCTGATACAGCCATTTGCTCCAATCTCCACCTAATAGCAGGGGCGGAATGAGAATGACGAATGCTGAGACGATCATAATAAGCGGTGTATAGTATTTGGCGAACTTGTTAATGAAAAGCTCAGTTGGCGTTTTGGTTTCTTGCGCTTCTTGAACCAAATGAAGAATCTTGGCAAGCGAAGAATCGTTATAGGCTTTCTCGATCCGGATTCGCAGTACACCTTCGTTGTTAATGCTTCCGCCAAAAACGGATTCTCCGGTTTCCTTTTCTACAGGTAATGATTCCCCGGTGATCGCTGCTTCATTTACTGAGCTTTTGCCTTCTGTAACGATACCGTCTGATGGAATTTTTTGACCTGACTTCACGAGTACGATATCTCCAGCCTGGAGAGCTGCAATGGGAACGACGGTTTCGACTCCATTGTCGATTCTAATCGCTTCTTTGGGGGCAACTTGCAGCAGGGTTTCCATGGAACGGCGGGCTTTATCCATCCCCAGACCTTCCAGCAGCTCATTAAGCCCGAAAAGTACGGCTACGAGTGTCGCTTCTTTCCATTCACCGATAGCGATGGCACCAATTAAGGCGATTGACATCAATGTATCGATGTTAAATTTTAAACGAAACAGATTTTTTACGCCGCGAATAAAAGTAGTGTATCCACTGATTACTGTGGCAAACAAGTACATGCCGATGATGACAGATTCATTTAACTGTCCTGCGAGTAATAGTGCAGCAACATAGATGGCACCTGAAAAAATTAATAGCTTTAGCATACGAGAGTTGGAGCCGGAATGGGAATGATCGTGTCCATGTTCATCGTGCTGATCACTATGTTCGTCACCGTGCTCATGCTCATGTTCATGTCCATGACTGTGATCATGCCCAGGAGGAGCATGACTGTGCTCGTGACCATTGTGTCCATCCTCATGATGATGGTCCGGATGTTCATTATGCTGGCTATGATCGTTGCCATGGGAGTGCTGTTGAGCCTGTGCCGGCTTTTTAATCCGTTTGGGCAGAGCGCTCGGCTGTTTGTCAATATACGCGCCTTCTGATTTGAGAATATGTTCTACCTTAGATAAGTTTATTTGGGGATCAACGAGCAATCTGCCGGAGTTAAAGCTTAGCTTTGTGGTGTCACCATGCTCTAATTGTTGAATTTCTTGCTCAAGCATCTGTGCGCAGTGTCCGCAGGATAAACCTTTAACACGGTATTCATTCATTATAAAAACCTTCTTTCGATATTATACATGAATACATGCTCATATAATATGCCGTATTGCTTGTTTTGTCAAACCCATTTTTGTTTTTTTGCCGCCTGTTTATGGCTTGTAAGTCCTTATTTAAACCCGCAAAATACTAGGAACTGTAACATAATATTCATTGATGAGCAGGTGTTCATATGTTATATTTAGAAAATAAACAAAGAGAAACCGTTTACTAAATAAGCTGGGGGGAAATATGAAAAAAAACAAAAACATGTCGCGTAACCTCGTTATCTTTACACTGGTTTTGGTGGTCTTATTCGTAGCTATCTTTGCGTTAACGCGAATGGCTGATAATACGGACAAAAGTGTCACATCCGTATCGGCTCCTGATATTACGGGACAACCTGTACTCGGCAAACAAGATGCCAAGGTAACTATTGTCGAATTCGGCGATTATAAATGCCCATCCTGTAAAGCTTGGGGAGAGCGGATTTTGCCTCAATTGACGGAATCCTATATTGACACGGGTAAAGCCAAGTTTTCTTATGTAAACGTGCTGTTCCACGGTGAAGAATCAACAGTGGGTGCTCTCGCCGGTGAAGCTGTTCTGGCAAATACTCCGGATGCTTTCTGGCCGTTTCATAAGGCAATCTTCGATGCCCAGCCAGATCTTGATCATGACAGCCTCTGGCTTACTCCCGATAAGATGATCGAGATTGCAGGTGCAATCAATTTAGGCATCGACACCGGTAAGCTGCGGGAAGCGATTGACAGCCGGACGACCTTGTCACAGGTCAATAAGGATGAAGCACTTGTAAAGAAATTCAAAGTTGAACAAACACCTACGATTATGATCAATAATATCGTGATAACAAATCCATTTGATTATGCATTAATCACCAAAACAATTGAAGATGAGCTGAAGAAATAAGAAACCCGGGAAAAATAGGGGAACGGAAGGACGGAGGTATGGGCGGTGCGATTTCGTGATTTGACGCTTTATATAGCATGGCTCATAGCGGTAGTAGCCACACTGGGAAGTCTGTATTTCAGCGAAATTAGGGATTTTATTCCTTGTGAGCTGTGCTGGTATCAGCGCATACTGATGTATCCGTTAAGTGTACTGCTTGGTATTGCGGCTTTTTATCAGGATACAGCGATTAAAAAGTATATCCTTCCACTTTCCATTATCGGAGCGCTCATAGCTGCTTTTCATTATATGGAGCAGAAAATTCCAGGGTTTGCAGCGATTAAACCATGTACCCAAGGGGTACCGTGCACCACTCAACATATCAACTGGCTCGGATTTATTACGATTCCTTTTCTCGCTTTAACTGCCTTTGTGCTTATTACGATCATGCTGCTGCTGACTTCCAACAAGTCTTCACAGCGATGACATCGGAATATTTACGAATTTGCCCCTTTCTGTGCTATAATGTCAAACAGGACAAAGTGGGGCGGAGGGCACGGTATGAATAAAGAAGTGGTTGAGACTGCTGTTTGTGAGGAAAGCTGTAATGGGACGGAAGCGGACGTGCTGCGCGTAAAGAGCAGGCTGGTATCCGAATCGACAGCTGTAGAGCTGGCAGATTTGTTTAAAGCTTTGGGCGATCCAACACGGGTCAAAATGATTCATGCCCTGCAGCAATGCGAGCTTTGCGTACATGATTTAACCGAGGTGCTGGAAATGGGACAGTCGGCTGTATCCCATCAGCTTCGTTTCCTGCGTAACCTGCGTATCGTCAAGCGGCGCAAAGTAGGGAAAACGGTCTATTATTCTCTGGACGATGACCACGTAGAGCAGATCTTTCTGCTTACCCTTCAACATTTGGATCATAAATGATGACTTTACTATTCAACAAAAAACATCTTGCCCAACGAACGGGCAGGATGTTTTTTTGTTGAACACTTAGTGTTTCCAGGCAATAAGTCACGTTAGTGATGTTTTTCATCGTTAAAGTAAGTGTTCCAGGTCAATCTGCCACGTTAATGATGATTTTCATCGTTAAAAGAGGGCGGATGGCCTCTTCAGGGGGTTAAAAGGGATTTTAACGATGATTTTCATCGTTAAAGTAAGGACGTGGAGAGGAGCCGGTGCTTTTAACGATGAAAATCATCGTTAAAGCATCAGCTCCCCTCAACTGCACGGGATCTTCATCTCCAGTGCCTTCGTCCGCTAGGAAATCTCTTCCGGCCAAGAGAAAAACCCTTGCTGGCAGTCCGTTTGAGCTTGGTGTTCGTGCGATTGTATCTAAAGAGAGGGAATGGCTGTGGGCGGAAGAGCGGTAGCGTCCGCCTTTAAAGATTTGTTCCAACCTCTACATCCATTCCATTCAAGGGAACAAATCTTTAACAGCGGCTGGAGCCCACATCCATTACCTCCTCAACGCTCTCACGTCACGAACACGCTCATCAAAGGTAACCGCAAGGCGTTTTTCTTACTTAATTTCTGCCATAAATGACCTTAAGTTTTCAGTGATTTCTTTTGATTTGGTATGGTGTAAGTAATGACTTCCTTCAAATGTCATCACTTTTCCATGTACAGAATCTTTGATTTGCTCTTCATGCAGTGGTATCCATCTTTCTACACCCGTATTATTCGCTTGAATAAAGAAAATAAGGGGAAGATCTTTTGGGAATGATAAATTTCGAGCTGCAACAAAATTAGGATAAATATGTTCCATTTCATTTAAAGTGGTGGATTCATACATGTTTTTGAGAGAAAGCATTCTTATTTGTTCCTTTGTCTCATTATCATAGGGCAGCCCAGCATATGGATCCTCACCAAATTTAAACATTAATCTGCCGAAACCTGATTGTTTGAGTAGCTTAAAGGTTCCTATTGGAAACTCAACATCCATACCGCCTTGCGTTGGAACACTGCTATCGATCCCCGCAAACGCGCTCACTTCATTTGGATATTTGTTGACATAATCTATTCCGTAAATGCCTGCAATGGAGTGACCCATTAGAATATAACGGTCAATATTAAGACTCTGCAGCGCTTCATGAATTTCACTCACAATATTTTCTGTGGTTCGCTCTTTTTGGGTTCCATCACTTAATCCATAACCAAAAGGCTCAACCATGACGACTTTGTAAAACGGTGACAACTCTTCAATTAGCGGCTTAAAATCAAGTGCTGGCGCAGCTGTTCCATATCCTGGAAGGAGTACGATTGTTTCTTCGCCTTGTCCTTGAATCAAAACATTCATGTTTTTCCCATCTACTGTTACAGACTGACCATAGGGTATTATTTTTCCCGCCTCTGATTTGCTGCTGATCTTATTATAGGCAAAAACAATGGCTATAAAAAGAACGATTACTATAATTAATACTGCTAATACTCTCAGTAAAATGATAAGCAATTTTTTCATCTTACTAGCTGGTTCCCCACTTTTCTTGTCCGGCTTGATCTTCATTATGTCTCGAATTTTCACGTTCATCTTCTCCTGTCGTTATCTGTATATTGAACTGTCTTAACGGGCCGCTAAGGAAAGCTTACACAACGAAGATGTACTCTTCATGACGACAATATGAACTGAATATGAACGAGAGAAAAAAAATGCTGCGGCATATCATGCAGGGAAGTCTGCACATAATACCGTAGCATGGAGAATGTGGATCTGCTTTATATGACTGATACAGTTACTGTTACATTTTTGGTGCAGATACTGACACTGCAACTGATGCAGTAACAGTAACTGTATCTGTATGAATTTACTTACTCCGTCGGAGTTATGATGGGTAAGGTGACAATAAAGGTCGTTCCTCGGCCCGGTTCGCTTTCCACTCGAATGTCGCCTTGATGAAGCGATACGATCTGTTTAACGATGGCAAGTCCCATACCGCTGCCGCCATACTTACGACTGTGGGAACGATCGGCCTTAAAAAAACGATCGAATATACGCTTCTGGTCCTCGAGAGAGATACCAATGCCCGTGTCGGATATTCGAACGGTTACGTTTTTGATATCTTGTTTGATACTGACGCTAATCATTTCGCCATCCATGGAAAATTTGATGCTATTGCCGAGAATATTCGTCCATACCTGGTTTAACAGATCAGGATCAGCCGTTAGGCTAACAGCTTTTAAATTGAGATCGAAACGGATGTGGCGAGCCGACCATTGCGGCTGGATCGCCACGATGACTCGTCTGATCTGTTCATCAAGGCTGAACGTGACCAATCGCAGCTGCTGTGAATGCGATTCAAGCAAACTCAGCTTGAGCAGGCTATCGCTCATCTTAGACATCCGATCTGCTTCAGCGATAATAATATCCAGATAACGTCTTCGCTCGTTAACTGCGATGTCTTCTTGCTTGAGCGCTATAGCATAGCCGGATATCGAGGTGAGTGGTGACTGAACTTCGTGCGACACGTTCGATACGAAGTCTCTACGCATCTGCTCAAGCTGCTGCAGATCGTGCATCATTTCTTCGAAACTTCGAGCCAAAGTACCGAGCTCACCCGATTGCTTAATATTCAGCTTGATGTTGAAATCTCCAGCTGCTATCCGCCTAGTTGCTTTTGTCAGCTTTTTGATCGGTCTTACTAGGAACATGGCAGCAATTAAAATAAATAAGCTTCCTGCGATCAACGAATAGCCTGCAAAACTCAATCCCCACTTGAGGACGAAAGAAGCGGACGGTGGAGTGATTGCCTCCACAAACAATGCTTTCATTCCCATTTCAGTTTTCAACGGCAGTCCTATGAGAACAACAGCAATACTCTTCGTATGGACTTGAACAACTTCTCCAGCTAATACCTTCTTTACTTGTTCCGTAGTTACAGTAGCAGGATTGTGTCCGTTAAGCGTTCCGTAAGAATAGAACTGATCCGCTGCTTCGTAAATTCGAATATGATAAGAATTGAGCTGCTTCATTCCACTCACGAACGAGTTCGCTTCACGTAACGGAATTGTCTCGTAAATCCGGACGATGTCTTGTCCAAAATTGCGTAAGACAATTTGCGAGTTTTTGCTCAAATTTTCTTCAAATAACCAGGTTGACACAAAAAAAGCAATGATAGTGCCCCCGATGACGGAGACTAGAAATGTCAGGACTACCCGTGTATATAAGGATTTGATCATTCGTTTGCCTCAAGCCGGTAGCCAAGCCCACGCATCGTTTCGATACGAAAATCGGGTGTAGTTGCGAACCGTTCGCGCAGGCGTTTAATGTGTACGTCTATCGTTCTATCATCTCCAGCGTAATCGATCCCCCAAATTTGATCGATCAACTGCTCGCGCGTAAAGATTTGTCCGGGTGTTCCAGCGAGCTTATAAAGTAATTCGAATTCCTTGAGGGGCAGCGTGAATGACTCCGTTCCTCTCATGACCTTATATGTTTGCCGATCAAGAATGACGCTGCCGAGCCGGATCGTCTGCGTGGAGCCAATCTTGTATCGTTTCAGTAGTGCCCTAACACGAACCGTCAACTCCAACGGATCGAATGGTTTCGTCAAATAATCATCCGTCCCCAGTTGGAAACCTTTCACTTTCTCCCAGGTTTCGCCTCTCGCAGTCAGCATAAGTAATGGAAGATCAGGATTGCTTCTTCGGAGCTCCTTACATAACGTCCAGCCATCCATAATAGGCATCATAATATCGAGCACGACAAGATCGACAGGTGTTGAGGCATATACGGCCAGTGCTTCTTTGCCGTCCGCGGCTTCGGCTGTTTCGAATCCGTCGTTGCGGAGAAATAAACAGACGAGTTCGCGAATGTTCACATCGTCGTCAGCAACTAGTATAGTAGGCATTCGTTCCCTCTTTTCCTGTTGTCCATTCTAACCATTATACTATAAATTAACCTATAATATACTTTCAGCTAAACTGCCATGGAAGGGCGGTTCCCCCGGTTTTTCCAGTCGGGAAGTTCAGACGAATAACCAGGTTTAAGGCACTAAAGCACCTAAAACCTGGTAGAGGGAGTTACTCCAGAAACTTCGGAATTTATCTAAAAATATGTTCTGTTAACCCTGTTTCAAGGTCTAAAGTTGTTCCAAAACTGTCAATTACCTTACCCTCAAAAAATATAGATTCAATAAATCCTGTATCTTCTCCTTTATTTTCTATTTCTATCTTCTCTCCTGTAGATAATCTTAATCCTATATATGTTCTTGGTTTAATGTCTGATTTTTGATTAGGGGCATAAAAAACTAATAAATCTAAGCTTTCCTTTATGAAAAATTTGGGTGCACAATTGCAAAAGTTATAGTCATCTTTTTTGAATTTTGTTTCCCAGACACATTCCATACTAGAATTGTGTTTTCTTACAACGAAATTTTTATCAATAGTATATAGATGATTAGAAGTATCTGTATTCACTTGCTGCAGCGTGACTTTGGTTTCATTCATAATAAATTCAGAAAATGAAAGATGCTTAAAGTCAAATACGGTTAAACTTGATTTTTTACGTTCATTAACTGTTACATATTTGTTCTGGTACAAAATTCCGCCACCTACGGAAAAGGGGAGTTTATTCAGTTCTAAATCCCCTCCAATCTTCAAGCAAAATCCATTGTTTTTATATGTACTTGTTATAAGATAATCTTCATTTGGCGAAAAATATGCTTGATAGACCAAGTATTTATTGGTTAGAAAAATAGTCTCATCCGTGGTTACATTTTTCACAATAAAAGTATTGTGATTTTTGTTGTCCCATTTTTTTGAAGCCAATGCTACAAGTTTCCCACTATTAGATACATCCAAAATGGTATAGTCGTTGTTTGCAATGTCATCATTTTTCGTTTTTTCTTTAAAATTGAATAAAAAGGAATTATGAATTTGAGCTTGGATTGGATTGAAAATTCCTAAGTTTATATCTGTGTAGATTTTTATATCGTAAGGTATTAGTTGTTTCATCTTCTGACCCCCATTACTTGAATATTAGCATATAATTGTAGAAGTGTCCTGGCTTCCACGTTATTCCCGTGCTTGACTTCTTTTCCGATATTCTATAGGGGTCAATCCCGTCAGTTCTTTGAAGACTTTAGAGAAGTAGCGATAATTCTCAATCCCGACCAGAGAGGAGACTTCATAAACTTTGGTGTCACTATCTGAAAGCAAGGCTTTGGCTTTATCGATACGTAGTTTGGTTAAGTAGACAGTAAAATTTTCTTTTATTTCTCTTTTAAAGATTTGTGAGAAATACGATTTATTCAGGTTAATATGTTTGGCGACATCGTTAAGGCTGGTTATATTCATGTAATCGCTATCCAAGTAGGCTAAAGCTCTCGCAATATCGCTACGGGAGAACTTAGAGTGTTTTCTTTCCAAATACTCTTCACGGATTCTCATGATCAACTTCACAAGCCAGCTTGTGTATTCAGATAGTTCCAAATCCGGCCATGCTGTATCGAAATGACCGATATTCTGGGTGAGGGATAACTCCTCAGCTTTCTGATTGAACGCGAACATCAATTCTGTATGGAAATCTTTTATGGTTTGGATATCCAGTAGCTCCAATCGAAACTCGGATGCTAAAGCATTGATCGTATTCTCAACCTGGTCATGTTCTTTAGTGATATTCAAGATTATAGATTTGATTTGATCCTTTCTTCGATCTGCGCTCCATTTCTCTGTATGCTTTTCAATCTCTGTATAGTGAATGATACTTCCTTTTCCTGAGAAGAAGGAGTATTCTGTCGCCAGACTTGCTTGTCTGGCCGCTTCTGAAACTTGAGAAAAAGTGGCATGAACTGGACTAACGCCGACTGTTACAGTCAGCTTTAAGCATCGTTGTATCGCGGAGGAGACTTCGTCAACTAAGCCGTAAATAAAATTGTTAATAGATAAATAGCTGTCGGAAGCGCGAAATCCTGAAATCATGTAAAATGTTCTTTTGTCCGACTTTCCATAAATGGTTCCTTTCATGTTATCGATGATCTCTCCCAGTACGTTTCCAATTGCAAATACGAAAGGCTCGTCTTTCCAAGTGGGGTGGCGTTCGTTCTCATCAATGATTAGACAACTGACGACCAGTTTATCCATGGAAAATTGGCTTTGAATAGCGCCGATCTTCATGCCGATGAGTTCCACATCAGTTATATGTCCTCGAATCATATCGATAACGAGGGTATTCATGACTGCGGGCAGGTTTATCGTATCGTCTCGTTGCCGCTTTATTCGTTCCTTCTCCGAAATCCGTTCATTATCAATAAGAGAAGCTACTTGATTCAGGGTTTTATAGAGATTGTCCTCGTCCATTCGTTGTTTTAACAAATATTCCGCGGCACCGTGCTTCATGGCAAGCCTGACGTTATCGTAATCGTCATGGCAGCTCAAGACGATTACCTTGCGGCAATCTGAGCCCTTCAAGATAAGCGGAAGCGATGTCAGTCCGTCCATAACCGGCATTTCAATATCAAGAAGAATGATATCGGGTTTAGTTTCCCGTATGCGATCCAAGGCGACTTCGCCATTTTCTGCTTCGCCGATACAGACGTATTTCTTGTTTTTATCAATCATATACTTCAGATCTGTCCTGACTGTATAATCATCATCCACGATAAAAACTTTATACATATTGTTCGCACTCGCTTTCGTCTTTGATTAAGGGCATTGTGATCGTAATGAGGGTTCCTTCATCTTTCTTGCTTTCGACTTGAAGTCCGAACCTCTCTCCAAAGTAAAGTTTGATTCTATCCCGGATATTTTTGATTCCAATCCCCCGATATTTCTTTTCTACGCCCTGATTCCCGTCTGCAAACAGCTTGCGCATTTGCTCCTCGGTCATACCCTTGCCATTGTCTGCAATTGAGAAGATGATGGTATGGTTATCCGACCGAATGGAGATTCGAAGCAAGCCGTCGCCTTTCACTAAATCCATTCCATGGAATAAAGCGTTCTCGACGAGAGGCTGAAGCAACATTTTGAGAACCCGAAATGGTTTTAGAGTCTCATCGATTTCATAAACGACTTCAAATTGGTTATTGTACCTGATTTGTTGCAAATAAACGTAGGACTGGACGAGTTGAAGCTCTTCCTCGATCGTGACGAATGTCACTTGTTTGCTAATGCTTGTCTGCAACAACCCGATAAGACCGGAAGTAAGCTTGTAGATACGTTCGTCTTCCTGGCTTCGGGAAATGCTGCGAATCGTAGTCAAAAAATTGTATATAAAGTGTGGTGTGATTTGTGCTTGCAGAATGTTCAAGTCAGACTGCCTCTTTAGCCGGCTTTCGGATTTGATCCGTTCCATCAGGCTCCTCAATTCTCCCAGCATCTTATTATAGGTTGCCGTTAATCTCCCGATTTCATCGTGGGATACAACTGCAATTTCGCTGGTGAAATCTCCTTTTTCAACCCTTCTAAGTGATTTGACCAGTTTCTGCACGGGTTTCGTAAGATTGGACGCCAGAAGCATGGACAAAATAACCGACAGGAGAATGCAGAAGAGGATGGCCCAAATCGAAAACCGTTTGACGATGTGGGATTGCTTGTACATTTCGCTGAGGTCGACTTTAGTCACATATATCCATTTCGTTACGTTCGAATATTTGTAGCTGATGAATTCGTTGCGCCCTTCGTTACTGTGGATGAAGTTTCCGTGGAGGACTCCCTTGTCCAATATAGTGTGCACGTAGCTGGATTCCAGGTTTTCCGGGGTCTGCTTATCCATAGTATACATAAAATTGCCATTCAGATCGATGATCGAAAGGTTGTCTTCTTTATTCATGAGACCAGCAACCGAAATGTTGTTGATGACAGGCATGGGAATATTCAATATGATGACGCCGGAAGCGGTGGAATTATCGAGCGAATAAATCGGAAGCGAGAATGTCATCACAGTTTTGTGTTTTGAATCCCGGAATTCATTTTCATGAAAGCCACTCCATAACGTTCGGCTTTCAGGCTCGAGTGCTTGTTTGTATACATTGAAATTCTTGTAATGACTAATCTCATATTCGCTTAAATTGCTAACGGTAACGATCGTACCGTTAGCAAAACAGATGTACATAGAAGAAATATAAGGGTTGCTGCCAAGGATCAGTGAAAGGTATTGCTCAATCTTCTTGATTTGTAGAATACGATCCATATTGCTGAATGTCATATCGTTGTATTGTTTGATTTCCTGATAGTTTCCGAGTTGTACGCCAAGTTTGCTTACATCGTTCATTAGATATTCAATGTTATTTATCGTGTGATCGAGGACGGTCTCCGAGTTTGATTCGGCCAAATTATCGATGATGCCGGCGATTTTGATATTGGCTATAATTCCAAAGGTACTGATGGGGACGGTGGCAATCATAATCATGGCAATGGCAATTTTGTATTTAATAGAAAGATTACGCAACCAGGCTTTGCCTTTCAACGTCCATTCCTCCTTTTAGGCGCGATCAAAAAAATAGAGGATTAATTGGTTGTACTTGTCATAAGCGCTACTTACTCTTTTTTCGGGCAATCAATGGGTCTATTATTTTTTTGATCGCGCCTTAGTACACTATAAACGGAATATATACCAATTTCAATACGGAATGGACCTTATTCCGCGACGACCGAAAAACTTGCAAAGAAAGTAGACATATCTATCAAAATGTGACGAAAACTTACGCGATTTTTATACACAATGCTTGTATTTGTTTATTGTTATAAAAAATTCTCAACCGTATAATTTAGAAAAAAAGACATACGGAGTTGGTTGAATGAAAGTTGAAATGTCACACAAAATAAACGTGAAAGTGCCATGGTTTGCTCGCTTGCGCAAAGACTGGCGAAGACAGCTTATCCTGTTTGCTCTCATCATTCCTGCCATCGCATATACGGTTATTTTTAACTATAAACCGATTTACGGCGTCATAATGGCTTTCCAGGATTATGATTTGCTTAAAGGATTATCAGGAAGTAAATTCGTCGGACTGGACAATTTTAAAGCTTTTCTGGAAGATCCTGATTTCAAAAATGCTTTGAGAAATACGGTGGCGATCAGTTTGCTGAATTTGCTGATCGGATTTCCGATACCTATCGTATTTGCGCTTTTGCTCAACGAGTTTCGGTTTCAAAAAATGAAAAAAGTCGTGCAGTCCATTACGTATCTTCCGCACTTTATCTCCTGGGTCATTATAAGCGGACTTCTCTACAACCTGCTTGATCAGGATTCGGGATCGTTCAATAGGATACTCAGCTGGTTTGGCGTCGAAAGCATCGGATTTTTCAGGGAGCCAAGCTATTTCTGGATCATTTTCATTCTCTCCGCCTTATGGAAAGAAATGGGCTGGAATTCCATATTGTATTTATCGGCAATGACTTCTATCAATCCCGAATTGTACGAAGCAGCCTCGGTAGACGGAGCAGGCAAAATCAAACGAGCTTTGCATATCACTATTCCGGGCATCATGCCAACGATCATTATTCTATTTATCCTATCCGTCAGCAGCTTGTTTAGCAGTTCTTTCGATGCACTATACCCGATGCGAAATGTTATGATCGCGAGCACTTCAGATACGATCGACGTATTTACGTATTTCAAAGGCGTTCGGTTGGGCGAATATGGCTATGCAACCGCTGTCGGGCTCACGCAATCGTTAATCGGATTGCTACTATTGTTCACTGTGAACAAAACGATGAAAAAATTAACGGGATACTCGCTGTTTTAGCAGAGCGATAGGGAGGCGAGAAGCTTGAAGAAAATTACCGCATTCGATGTAATCATGGTGTGCTTGCTGCTGATTCTATGCGTTGTAACCTTATATCCTTTCTATTACGCACTGATTATTTCAGTTAGTGACGGTCTGAAGGCACAGCAGCACAATGTCGTATTCCTGCCACAAGGCTTTACCTTGCAAAACTATCATGCAATCTTTCTGGACGATCGGATCTTGAACGCTGCATTTATTTCGCTGGCGAGAACCGTGCTGGGGACAGCCTTATCGCTTGTCGTCATTGGATTATGCGCATACTCCATGTCCAAAGCCTACTTCAAATTCAAGAAGCCTTTGTTCATTTTCTTCGTTATTCCGATGTACGTAAGCGGCGGAATGCTTCCGATGTATATTCTGATTCATGACCTTCATTTAATGAACAACTTTCTTGTCTACATTTTGCCTGGCTGCTATTCGACATTCTTCATGTTGCTGATGAAGGTATTCCTCGAAACGATACCCGATAACCTGGAGGAATCTGCGAGAATAGACGGCGCGCGGGAAATGAGGATTATGACCAGTGTAATTCTTCCGCTCTGTTATCCGGTAATCGCCACCATTGCTTTATTCGTGGGGGTCGCCCAGTGGAATTCATGGCTGGATGCGTTGATGTACGTGTCCGACCCGTCGCTTCATCCGCTACAAATGGTGCTTCAAGCCATATTGAACGAATCCCAAAATACGACGGACAGACTGCTCCTCATGGGCATGAACAGCCAGAAGGTTACTCTGACGACACAGACGTATACGATGGCGGTTCTTATCGTGACGACGGTTCCGATCGTGTTCGTGTACCCTTTCGCGCAGCGTTTTTTCGTCAAAGGCATGACCATTGGCGCCGTTAAGATGTAGCTAAAATACGAGGCAGATATTTGCTTCTTGATCATATAAAATAAGCTTCATATGATTTCGAAATTAATCTATTTATAGAGGAGCGTTCATCAATGGTCACGAGAAGATTCAAACGGGGAGTTTACAGTCTGATCAGCTTTGTTCTAGTTTTGTCGCTATTGGCTGCTTGCAGCAAAAATAATGATACTCCGCAATCTCAGGCATCGCCTTCGCAAGGTGCATCGGAAAGCGCAAGCCCGGAGAAGCTGGAACCCCTTGAGTTTACATATTGGGCTTGGGGAGATACACCGCCAACGGTTGCCGACGATGCCAACGATCTTATTGCAAAAGCGGTTGAGGAGAAATTCAATCTTAGAGTTAAAGAAATTTACGTCAATAACGGCATGTCCCGCAAAGAACGCTTGAATTTATTTCTATCTACAGATTCCTTGCCTGACGTCGTATTTGACATTGGTGATAACACTACGATACCAGCAACAGGTAAATATGCGGAATTGGGTGATCTTATTAAGCAATACGCTCCAAATCTGATGGAAATCTATCCGGAAGAACAATGGAAAGATGCCATGTATGAAGGGAAATTGTACAATTTTCCTGCCGTTACGATTGATGGAAACGATCCGAAGTTCATCAATGATATTTACGTAAATCCTATGGGTAACTGGGCGGGCATCTGGGTTAAAGAAAGCGACCTGAAGAGCCTTGGCTATACGTTCACGAGCACGAAAGATCTCGCCAAAAAAGTAAATGAAACGCAAACGAAACCAACCGTGGACGAGTTGAAAATCGAACCGGCAATCGCAACGCCGGATGATTTCTACAACTTCCTGAAAAAGCTCAAACAAGCTAAACCTAAGGTCGATGGAAAGGATCTGATTCCGTTCACGATTCCCGTCTATCTGCAGCCGCATTTCGGTGCGATGTTTGGCTTGACGACACAATGGAAATACGATCCGAATTCCAAACAAGTATCCGAGTTTCTCGGGGATCCGAATGCCAAAGCTTATTGGGAATATATGAACAAGCTATATAGCGAGGGCTTACTGGATAAGAACTTCGCTATCCAAAAGGATGACCAACTTCAAGAAAACATCGTTCAAGGCAGAGTCGGTGCTTTCATGTGGGCCAAAGACATTCCGAAAGTTCAAGAATCCATTACACAAAAAGATCCCAACGATTCTCTGCGCCTCATTCCATTGCCTAAACAACCGGGAACGACATTCGTAGGCATCGATGGGGTGAACAAAGCGACTTTCAAGTTTTTTATCCGCAAAGATTTCAAAGACATCAAACGTTTGGTACAGCTGTTCAATTGGACGATGTCGCAAGAATATTTAGAGCTGATAACCTGGGGTCCGGAGGAACTCGGTTTATGGGAGCTGAAAGACGGCAAGAAAGTCTGGAAAGATGAAGCCTTTCATCAAGCGATGCTTACGAACAACGCAGATATTCTCAATGAGAAGTATTACAAATACGGATTGGGCTTAGCAAAGGTTAGCTCGAAGATTTTTGCCGCGACTCCTACTTCTTCTGTTAATCTCTGGGATTGGAAGAGAAGCTATCCGTTCGAAGTCGATCCGAACGACGTCGCATATTTTGGGAACTTCATCAGCAACGAAGGCATTCAGTGGAATGGGTATATAGGTACCGCCGTAAGCGAAACGTCCCAATTAGCACCGAAATATATTTCGGGCGAATTCCAGCAGCAGCAATCCGCCAAACTGTTCGCCGCAAGGAACCAGGAGGAATTCGATAAAAACTGGAATGACATCATGAAAGCTTACAATAGCCGGATGAAATACGACGATGCCAAAAAGGAAATGGAAGACTATTTCAAATCCATTGGTTTCGAGGTTAAGCAGTAAATAATAGGATTGGGAAAGAACAAGATGCAAACAAGGCAACGAATGTTGACTGCGAACATTTGTTGCCTTGATTATAGGATGCGAAAAGCCATTAACAAATATAAAAAGGAGCAGATTCAATGACTACAGAGCAAGTCTTATTCGTTCCCAGTCCGAGAGAGGTTCGTTATATGCCCGGATTTTATACCATATTTCGAGAGGGATCTGTTTGTGTTCCAACAGATTCAAATGAAAGATTGGTAAAAATAGCGGAGAGGACTCAGCATATGATTCAAGAATTAATGGGGCACGACTATCCTGTTAGTTTCGGAAATGATCTGAGCGATGCTCAGATAAGCTTCGAGAGAAAGGAGGATCTCCCCTCGGAGGGTTATACTTTGGAAATCAGCCAAGGAGGAGTTTTCATCGAATTCAATGACGAAGCTGGTGCCTTCCATGCCGTAAGTACCTTAAAGCAACTCTTGGTACAGCATAAGAATGACGCGAAGATTCCTTGCCTGTACATCTCCGATTATCCCGATTTCGGTGCAAGAGGAGTGATGCTGGATATTAGCAGAGACAGAATACCGACGATGGAAACCTTATATCGCATCGTCGAATTCATGGCGGATCTCAAGCTCAATCAGCTGCAGCTTTATATGGAAGGATTTTCTTATGCCTATCCGTCTTTCCCGGATGTATGGAAGGAACAAACGCCGGTCACTCCAGAAGAGATCAAGTTGTTGGATCAGTACTGCAAAGACAGATTTATTGATCTCGTTCCAAATCAGAACAGTTTCGGACATATGACGCCGTGGTTGATCCGCGAAGAATTCAACGCACTCTCGGAATGTCCGGATGGATGTATAGCGCCATGGGGATGGTACCAACCGATGACCTTAAATCCGGTGGATCCCGATGTTTTCAAGTTTCTTGAGCGCACGTTCGATGATCTTCTTCCTGCGTTTTCCTCCCGCTATTTTAACGTGGGATGCGATGAAACCTTTGAATTGGGCCAAGGTAAAAGCAAGGAGCAATGCGAAGAACGGGGCAAAGGGATTGTTTATCTGGAGTATCTATTGAAATTGCATGAACTGGTAGGGAAGAAAGGAAAAAAGATGATGTTCTGGGCAGAAATCATCGCAACACATCCAGAGTTAATCCCGCAACTGCCAAAGGATCTCATCGCTTTGGAATGGGGGTATGCAGCAGATGAACCCAATCCTGCTCATTGCGAGACCCTGATGAAGAGTGGAATTCCTTATTATGTCTGTCCCGGTACATCAACCTGGAACACAATTGGCGGGCTTACGGACAATATGAAATCGAATTTGCGTAATGCCGCAACATTAGGAAAGAAGTTCGGAGCAATCGGGTATTTGAATACAGATTGGGGATCGCCGCATCATTGGCATCATCTGCCGATCAGTTATCCCGGCTTTATCTACGGAGCGGCGTTAAGCTGGGGGGTAGATCAGAATATCGATGTAGATATTGCTGGTTACCTCGACCGGTTCGTATTTCTTGATCGTAATCTTAATATGGGACAATTTGCTCTGGACCTTGGAAACTATTACTTGCAAGAACAGAAAACGAATTTCGATGGAAGCGGCATCTTCAGAACCTTGTATTATGACCAGCTCAAGGATACGAATAAAGATCTGGAGAGGCTTAATCTGCCGAAGCTGAATAGAGAGGACTTCGAAGGGGTGGAGAAGTACGTAACAAATTTACTAGGCGTGTTGGAGCAAGTGGATTTGCAATGCGACGATGCAGATCTTGTGATCGCCGAATATGGGAATGCAATTGATCTGATCCTGCATGGAGCCAAGCTCGGCCAATTTAAACTATCTTCATTGGAAGAAGCTGTTCGTAAGGAGCGGCTTTCCGTTATGATTCAAGAATTGAATGGAATTATGAGCAATTATGAACAGATATGGCTAAGCCGCAATCGAGTGGGCGGGATGAAGGAAAGTTTGATGAATCTCGAAAAATTAGCTGATGAATATAGCGAGGCTTTGAAGGAGTTGAGACACCAATGAGATTAAACTGTCATGCAGAACCCGACTGGAATCGAATTTCGGGATTGTTTCCGCGAACGAGGTCGAAGCGAGTCTATATTCACGGGCCGTTGGCAAATACTTTAGTTGAAGTGCGGCCGGATTTCACCATAATGATCAAGGATGCGCTTGGCCGCAAAGGGGACTTGCGCCGTGGTCACGGTTTTCTAATTGGATCCAGGGGTCAACCGCAGTTTTTTGATTATCGCAACGTTGAACAAGCACTGTTTTCGCCTAAGGAACCGATTCTTTTCTCTTCCCTATCCCAATCAGACTTTGCACACCGCTTGACCAGCTTGACGTTAACAGATTCGGATGGCAATATGCGCGTGCATCAATACCTGTCGATAACGAATCTACATCCAACACAGACGAGAACCGGTCAATGGTATTTCCAAAATATCGAAGCGAGTCACGATCAATTTTATGTTCATGCGAATGAGGATTATGTTCCTTTCAACAGCGTGGCAGCACCATGGCTTAATGGCATGAGCCTGGAGCAGCAGATCATTGATTCTACTTCGGGCAGTTTGCTAAATCCTGAGGGATTAACGCTTATGCGATACAAAGCCGACTCATCCTCACATGTAGAATATAGGGCTCAAGCAGGTGAGTTCAAGCATATTCTGAGATTTGAGATGACTCTGGCTCCAGGTGAAACGAAGCAAATCCAGGTTGAGATTTATGATACGTTCGTCCAGAAATTGCCGGGTTCCAGGTCGGATGAGATCGAGGCTTTTATGGATGAGGAAACGGGAATAGCGGAGAGTAGAAAAATCTGGAATGAGAGCTTGTCCAACCAATCCCAGGTTTATGTACCGGAAGCGGCTATTCAAAAGATTTTTGATACTGCACAGACGAACTCCTTACAGTTGATTGCTCAGAGGGAGGATGGGGCAGCACTTCCAGGGCAAGGAGGATTTAACGATTATACGGTTGTGTATACATGGGAAGTATCCATTTATTTGCGCATGTTAACCCGGTTAGGGGAAACGGATATCGTAAAAAAGACGCTGGCCTACTTTTTGAGTACCCAGGAAAATAGTATTGGCCCGGAAGGGGATATCCTATCGCCAGAGGGCTCATTTCGTGCCTATATTTTCTGGATGGGAGAAACTGGTTCCGTTCTAGGGCTGCTCGCAGATTATTATCTGGTTACGAAAGATCGGGAATGGCTTAGAGCGAATCTGTCCATTATACTCCATGCATGTGAGTGGGTTTGCAAAGAACGCAATGCGACTAAAGTGTATAAGAATGATGGCACAAAAGCTGCCCACTTTGGGTTGCTACCCGAAGGGCGGGTTCATGATTGGCCGGATAAAGGCTATTTCTACTTTTCGAATGTGACGACATGGCAGGGTCTAAGCAGTATGGCTGCGGCTTTGGCTGATATTGAACATCCAGATGCGCCTGGATACCTGACTGAAGCCAATGAATACAAGATATGTATTCTCGAGTCCATTAAGCAAGGAACTTATGTTGATCATGAAAATGTCAGATGGATGCCGAATGAAGTCTATACAAAGATGGATGTTCGAACTGGCGTCTATGCAATCGATGGACCAATTAGCTTCATGGATACAGGATTGATCCAGCCGTCGGATGAAATCATCCCGGAAATTGAATATATGATGCGTAAGCACTATGCGATGAGCGACATGTTTGCTGTTAAGCTTCCAGGGATGGAGGATCCGACATTAGGAGTGCTCCAAGAGGAATATGCAGGGACTCCGATTGACCTGTATTACGTTAACAGTGCGGAAAGAGTATGGCACCGCACATGGAGCTTGCGAGGAGAAAGGGAGAAAGCACTACGCTATTTCTACTCGACAATGGCTTTTTCTACGACGCTTGATACCTTCCATGTGCATGAACGTTATAGTCCCCAACTTCCGTGGTTGTCTCCTTGGCAGCCGAATGGAAGCGGAAATGGGCGTATTATGGAAATGATTTTAAATACGCTATTTATCGTAGAAAACGATAAGCTTTACCTTCTGCCTTGCGTTCCTGCTGAATGGCTTGATGTTGGAAAACATGTTCAGGTGAACCATGTAGGCACCGTCTTCGGAAAGCTTTCGTTTTTCATCGAAAGAAGCTCATTGCATACAATTGAAGTGAATCTTTCTCTGCCGTCGGGTATTGATCAAGTGTCCTTAAACCTGTTCATGAGAAATAATTATCGTATTCATGAAATAGAAGAGTTGAGTATAGACGGCAAGGCTTCGGATTGGCATGGAAGCGTTAGCGTGAATACATTGGCGTTGAAAGATCCGGGCCGGGAAATGAAGTTTAAAGTAGTCTTGTCTGCTTCACATTAATCAGCTCGACATTCCATCACAATTATTGTGCGGGCAGCAGACATGGTATAGCAACGATATGTCATGATACTTAGGAGGTTCTGGCTTGTGGTTCAAATTGATCCTGAAGATGAGGAACTGCTTTGGCTTTCTCCCTATGAGCCGCCTTTTCAAATATCTGGATTCGCTTGGTGGTCGCAGGAGCGTAAGTATCGCAGGCTGCCGGTTGTGGTCGCAGGAGCTATTCGTGAAGAGGTGGACAACTTGGCAAACCATACAGCAGGTGGGCAAATACGTTTTCAGACAAATGCCACCCAATTAATGATCAAAGTGAGGTTATATGGTCCAAACAACATGGACCATATAACAGCAACTGCTGTTAACGGCTTTGATTGTTATTTGGGTTTGCCTGGCTCCCAGTTATACTATGGGACAACACGCTTCCCCCACAATGCAGATGAATACGAAAGCGTATTCTTTAAATCCGTTGAACCTGAATTACGATGCATTACCCTTAATTTCCCGCTTTATCAAGGCGTACATGAAGTGCAAATCGGGGTGAATTCAGACGCGAAAATGATGGAATTTCCCCCATATGACTCTGACGGCAAGGTCATCTTGTACGGCACATCGATTACACAGGGAGGCTGCGCCTCACGCCCTGGAATGGCTTACAGTAATATTTTGAGCCGTAGATTCAATATTGAATTTATAAATCTGGGCTTTTCCGGAAATGGCAAGGGTGACCCGGAAATTGCGGAGTACATTAGCCAAATTGAAAAACCGGGATGTCTGGTGCTGGATTATGATGCCAATTGCGTGAATCTGAATGGTTTAATTACGACCATGCCTGAATTTATTCGAATCTTCCGCAGCCGGCATTCCGAGGTCCCTATCCTCGTCGTATCACGAACTCCCTGTGGATATGAGCAGGTCAAATCCTCAACCTATGAAGAAAGAGTGGCAAGAAGGAACTATCAAAGCGGGCTGGTCAGGGAGCATCGGGAGCAAGGAGATCGATTCATTTATTTTTGCGATGGAGCGGATTTACTTGGGGAAGTATGGGATGAATGTACAGTAGATGGCCTACATCCGACTGATCTTGGCTTTATGCTGATAGCCAATGGGTTAACTCCGATCCTTAAGGACATCTTGCAGATAAGTTAACATGCATGATCCAGAGGGAGCTGATTTCCATGCCTGAGCTACAGTTAGTTGAAAAAATACTAGTGTTAGTTAAAGAGGAGGATATCAATGTTAAATCATGTACGGTTAATAAGCTTCAAAAGACATATGTGCTTGCTATGGGTGCTGATGCTCGGATTGCCCGTTTTCGCATTTGCGGCTGCTGCTCATGTACAGGCAAGCGGCGAACAACTTGTGGAGATCCATATAGATGCATCCAGCCAGGTTGACGGTAATCGAATAACACAGCTTGTGGATTCGGTTGGCGTTTCTTATTTACCAAAGGATGATCTTCCGGCAGAATGGGCTAAAACAAGATTTGATAATGTGAATAAATGGAATATACAAAACTTTGCTGTTGTATCGTGGGACAAAAACCAAGATGCCGGGTACAGTGAGAATAATGGGGTTGTTACTTTCACAGATTTCCGCGGCGAAGGCGAGGAAACGCTTAAGGAATTAGTAACGAATCAAATACACAGCGGGTCCAAACCAATTTTGTATTTTCATGGTATTCCAGCGCCTATCGCAGAGGGGGGATACAGAAGCGGAGCGTATGCATATAACGCGAATCCGCCTTCGGATTATAACAAATGGTATCTTTATGTCGAAGCGGTAACACAGTATCTGGTGGATAACTTCGGAATTGATGAGGTATCCACATGGGGGTTTGAATTTTGGTCAGAGCCTGATTCGCAGCTTGTCGCCGATGCTGAGACATTTCTGAAAACTTTCGATTACTGGTTGGCAGGTCTGGAATCTGTCCTGGGTGCAGGCAACGTATACGCCGGAACCTATTTTACGTATTTGGGAACCCCTTTTGTCAATTATTCCATAGATCACTGGGGACGTGGCACGAACTTTTATTCCGGCGAAATGGGTACAAGAATTTCCTGGGTAGGCACTACGAACTGGGTGTGGAGCCAGGAACAAATGAATCAGCTTCCTGGAACGGGCGGTAACTTCCAGCAACTGACCGATATTTTAAGTTATTATTCGAATCAATTATCCAGATATCCTCAGCTTAAGAATGTTAATATTAACACTTATGAATCGGGCAGAGGGGAGCCTGGTATTGTCGTCACATGGGCGGATCATTATGGAGCCTCCAATTATGCTTATAGGAATGATCTATACACGCAATATCCACGCACTAAGAATATTATTAATTATGGCGATTGGGGCACCACAGCCCCTGGTTATGAGTCGAGTCCTCATGTTCTAACACCTGCGTTTAATGTTTATCGGATAGAAAGAGATATGAACGGGCAGAGGCAGCTTCCGGTGTCGGCTTATGGAGTAAAGGCAAATCCATCTGATTTTGTCGGAGGATATGCCTCGGCTTCAGATGAAGAAACCAATACCTACAGGGTGGTTGCGTATAATTTCAATACGGATTATGACACCAATGTATCGGAAAATGTAAAAGTCGTTCTGGATAACGTCCCCGGAACCCAGGTCACGATAAAAGAGTATCTTATCGACGATGGTCATAACAACTGGTGGAAAGACTGGAAACAATATCGGAATGATAACGATATTTCTTATATAAACAGTCGGGGTTATGGAAATTATCCTTCATGGACATTGCCAAACCACCACAGCATATATTCAACTACCGATGATGTGGGATTTGCCAAGTGGGTTGAGAAAGCACCGGATTACCTTTCCCGGCAAGAATTGCAATTGACAGCGGTGCCGAGCGTGTATCCGGTAAACGACGGAAAAGTAGAGATTTCACGAACTCTGACGGGTCATAGTGTACTATACATGGTCATAGAAGCTTCTCCGACAAGATCAGGTTATGGAGCCGATATGGGTTTTGAGAATGGAAGCTTATCGGACTGGACAACTGACGGCAATGTTCTAATTGAAACGGATGATAAAAAGGACGGAGCATACAGTGTTAAACTTTCCGGAATAAGCAGTGTTCCTGCTGCGGCCAAACAAATGGTGTCGGGACTTGTTCCCGGAAAGAGATATACCCTGACGGGGTGGGCTAAACCGGAGGGAAGCAGAATGGAATATGGAATTTATGTTCAGAAACCGGGCGATACCGTCAGCCGCATTATCGGTCACGGATTGTACGGCGCTCAATCAGATTGGAACAGAATGGCGGTGACGCAAGAAGCGGATGAGAATGGTCAATTGGAAGTGGGAGTTATGGCTCCGGTTCAATCCAGTACACGGTCTGTAGTATTTGATACGTTAAGATTGCAAAGAAGCGGTACGGATAGTGAACCTTCTCTGGAACCTGCCCCGGTCGGGGAGTGGCAATTCAATGCGGGCAGCGGAACGCAAGCAGCGGATACATCGGGATACGGGCACAACGGAACGATTGCCGGGGCATCATGGATAACCGGGATTAACGGAAATGCACTGAATTTCGATGGAACAAGCGAAAGCTATGTGGATATAGCGGATGCGAATATTAACATTGGTTCGAATTTCACTTTAGCAGCGTGGGTTAAGGCACCCCGGGACAGGGGAACGAATCATGTCTTGCTGGCCAAGGGACCCAAGGATGCGGGGCACTATGAATTGTATATTGGTCAATCGGATGGGAAGTTTAAATTCTATGCCCCGGACTTGGGAGGATTCAACAGCGAGACGGCCATTGACGACAATGAGTGGCATCACGTAGCTGTAACCTATCAAGGAAACACGATAAAGATGTACGTAGACGGTGCGCTGAAAAATTCCGTACCGGCGTCGGGAGTGATTGTGGATGAAATGGAGACGTTGCGTTTGGGGGCGATGGCGGATGGATCTTCACCGATCAAAGGCGCTCTTGATGAAGTGAGCATCTATAATCGGGAATTGAACGCAACACAAATTGCGACACTCCATAAGAAGGGCAATGGCAATCTGATCGGAGAGTGGAAATTGAATGATAGCAGCGGAACGAATGCAGCCGACACATCGGGATACGGACATCACGGAACGATTGCCGGAGCAACATGGACTACCGGAAAAAGCGGAAATGCATTGAAGTTCGATGGAACAAGCGAAAGCTATGTGGATATAGCGAATGCGGATATCAACATCGGTTCGAATTTCACGCTGGCCGCATGGGTTAAAGCTCCTCAGGCCAGGGAGGAGAATCATGTCTTGTTGGCCAAGGGGCCCAAGGATGCGGGACATTTCGAATTGTATATCGGCGCTGAGGATGGGGAGCTCAAATTCTATGCTCCGGACTTATTTGTATTCAGCAGCGGGACGGCCATTGACGACAATAAGTGGCATCACGTAGCGGTGACCTACCAAGGAGACACCATAAAGTTCTATGTAGACGGTGAGATTAAAAATACGGTGTCGGCGTCGGGAGCGATTGCGGACGAGATCGAAACGTTGCGATTGGGAGCGTTGGTGGACGGCTCTTCTCCGTTCAAAGGTGTTCTTGCTGAAGTTGAATTGTATAGCTGGGAATTGAATCAGACGGATATCTCAGCACTCTTTCAGGACGGTAATGGCAATCTGATCGGGGAATGGAAATTGAATGAAGGCAGCGGAACGTATGCAGCGGATACATCGGGATACGGGTACAACGGAACAATTGCCGGGGCATCGTGGATAACCGGGATCAACGGAAATGCATTAAGTTTCGATGGAACAAGCGAAAGTTATGTGAATATAGCGGATGCGGATATCAACATCGGTTCGAATTTCACGCTGGCAGCAATGGTTAAAGCCCCTCAGGCCAGGGAGACGAAACATGTATTTTTAGCCAAGGGATCCATGAATGCCGGACATTACGAATTGTATATGGATGAATCGGATGGACAGCTCAAATTTTATGCACCGGACTTAGGGGAATTCAGCAGTGAGACGGCCATTGACGACAACGAGTGGCATCATGTAGCGGTGACCTACCAAGGGGATACCATAAGGTTCTATATAGACGGCGTGCTGAAAAATTCCGTGTCGGCGTCGGGAACGGTTGCGGACGGAATGGAGACGTTGCGTTTGGGGACGTTGGCGGATGGATCTTTACCGTTCAAAGGCGCCCTCGGTGAAGTAAGTATCTATAATCGGGAATTGAGCCCAGCACAAATCGCGGCACTTCATAAGAAGGGTAACGGTTACCTGATCGGGGAGTGGAAATTCAATGCGGGCAGCGGAACGCATGCAGCGGATACATCGGGATACGGACATCACGGAACGATTACCGGGGCATCGTGGATAACCGGGATCAAAGGAAATGCATTGAATTTCGATGGAACAGGCGGAAGTTATGTGGAAATAGCGGATTCGGATATCAACATCGGTTCGAATTTCACGCTGACCGCATGGGTTAAAGCTCCTCAGGCCAGGGAGACGAATCATGTATTGTTGGCCAAGGGACCCAAGGATACAGGACATTTTGAATTGTATATCGGTGCAGGGGATGGAGAGCTCAAATTCTATGCTCCGGACTTATTTGTATTCAGCAGCGGGACGGCCATTGACGACAACGAATGGCATCACGTTGCTGTAACCTACCAGGGGGACACCATAAAGTTCTATGTGGACGGTGTGCTTAAAAATACCGTGATGGGGTTGGGAGCAATTGCGGAAGAGATCGAAACGTTGCGTTTGGGAACGTTGGCGGACGGATCTTTACCGTTCAAGGGTGCCCTTGATGAAGTGAGCATCTATGGTCGGGAATTAAGTCAAGCAGAGATAACGGCACTTACTGTTATTTCCCCCGGGACTGCGAGCAATGAGAAAGACATTACTTCATTCAGCTTGGTAGCGGAAACCGGAGCGGCCACAATCAATGCGACCGCGCATACGGTAGCAATTGAAGTAGCGTACGGGACTAACTTGAACAGTTTGGTTGGCACGTTCGGATTATCCGCGGGGGCCGCGGCAAAAGTTGGCACCGTGGATCAAGTAAGCGGCACGACCGCTAACGACTTCACGACGCCGGTCACCTATGTGGTGAAAGCGGCTGACGGCAGCACGCAGAATTGGACGGTCACTGTGTCCGTAGCAGCTTTTCAGAACGGCAATCTGATTGGGGAATGGAAGTTGAATGAAGGCAGCGGAACGAATGCAGCCGACACATCGGGATACGGCCATCACGGAACGATTGCCGGGGCATCGTGGATAACCGGGATCAAAGGAAATGCATTGAATTTCGATGGAACAAGCGGAAGTTATGTGGAAATAGCGGATTCGGATATCAACATCGGTTCGAATTTCACTCTGGCAGCATGGGTTAAAGCTCCTCAGGATAGGGAGACGAATCATGTACTGTTGGCCAAGGGACCCAAGGATGCGGGACATTTTGAATTGTATATCGGTGGAGGGGACGGAGAACTCAAATTCTATGCCCCGGACATATTTGTATTCAGCAGCGGGACGGCCATTGACGATAACGAATGGCATCACGTAGCTGTGACCTACCAGGGGGACACCATAAAGTTTTATGTAGACGGTGTGCTTAAAAATACGGTGTTGGCGTCGGGAGCGATTGCAGACGAAATAGAGACGTTGCGTTTGGGGACGTTGGCGGATGGAACTTTCCCGTTCAAGGGTGCCCTTGATGAAGTGAGCATCTATAGTCGGGAATTAAGTCAAGCTGAAATAACGGCACTTACTGTTATTTCCTCCGAGACTACGAGCAATGCAAAAGATATTACTTCATTCAGCTTAGTAGCGGAAACCGGAGCGGCCACAATCAATGCGACCGAGCATACGGTAGCAATTGAAGTAGCGTACGGGACTAACTTGAACAGTTTGGTTGGCACGTTCGAATTATCCGCGGGCGCCGCGGCAAAAGTTGGCACCGTGGATCAAGTAAGCGGCACGACCGCTAACGATTTCACGACGCCGGTCACCTATGTGGTGAAAGCGGCTGACGGTAGCACGCAGGGTTGGACGGTAACCGTAACTGTGAAAGCGGCACCTCCTATTGGTGGAGGTTCAACACCTCCTAGTGGTGGTGGCCCAACACCTCCAGGCAACACTAAAACAAGCTCAACGGATGGCAAGTTAACACTTCCGGCAGGTAAAGAGGGCGAGGTTAGTTTGGACAATGTAATCGTAGTCTCGATTCCGGCCAATGCTGCAGATAAAGAATTAAAAGTAACGATAGACAAAGTGATGGACGCGCACAAGCTTCTCACGAATAATGAAGTTCTGGTGACTTCGGTTTATGAGATTCTAAAGAACTTCCCGGATAACTTTATGAAGTTGGTCACGCTAACCTTTAAGTTTGATCCTGCTAGTCTGAAAAACAACCAATCTGTGGCTGTTTTCTACTATGATGAAACGAAGAAAAGCTGGGTTGAAGTTGCTGGCGGCAAAGTAAGCGGAAATCATATTTCTGTGACAATCAATCACTTCACGAAGTTTGCTGTATTCGCTGTAGACAAATCCACAGAAGACCAATCAACAGATGTGCCTACTTCAGAGTCTTCGATTAAATTGAGCGACATTGCCGGACATTGGGCTGAAGCTGGGATCAAGCAAGCCGTGAGCAACGGAATCATCGCGGGTTATCTGGATGGGACTTTCAAGCCGAATCAGACCGTGACGCGCGCGGAATTTACGGTCATGCTGATGAATACGTTAAAGCCGCAAGGAGCAGGAGCAGCGCTGACTTTCACCGATGCCGCGAAGATCGGGACATGGGCGAAGAGCGCAGTGGCGCAAGCAGTCAAAGCCGGCTATATCAAAGGGTATCAGGACGGGACCTTCCGTCCGGAGGCAGCGATTACTCGCGCTGAGATGGCGATGATGATTGCAAACGCATTGGGTCTGTCTTTGGAAGAGAATGTCTCATCCGGCTTTGCGGATGACAAAGACATTCCAGATTGGGCGAAAGGCGCAGTCGCAGCCATTAAAAAATCAGGCTATATAGAAGGGAAAGGATCAAATAAATTCGATCCTAATGCCAAGATGACAAGAGCAGAGGCCGTGACCGTTCTTCTGAAACTATTGGAGCCAAAAGAGCAAGTAAATTAAAAGAACAATGGCTCAATACCACAATCAGTGCTTGACAAATGAATGGATAGCTAAAACTGGAAAAACATCTGCCAATCTTGTACGGTTGAAAGTCCTACCCAACAACAAAAGAGGAATAGACTGATGCAGAATCCGTATATCACAACGACGGAGGATATCCTCCAGATACGGAAAGGACTTAGTCTCTAACGGTCACCGCTGACCTTTAGAGACTGATTTTTACATATTCACGATTCTAATGGACATCCGCGACTAAACTTGACCCACAACGCTTCCAG
The DNA here is from genome assembly GCF_017874215.1 of Paenibacillus eucommiae. GTDB lineage: Bacteria > Bacillota > Bacilli > Paenibacillales > NBRC-103111 > Paenibacillus_AI > Paenibacillus_AI eucommiae. The sequence goes on along the minus strand of NZ_JAGGLB010000020.1, from coordinate 138,675 downwards.
AAAAATGGGATTTCATATTAGCTCCATATGAGCGTTGTTCAAGAGCGGAAAATATACTATTTTACCAATATATGATGAAATTTGATCTCTCCTCGTAGAGCCCCAGCTCTATTTTCTGTAAAAGAGCCGCTTTCATGTCGGGGGTCCGCGGCAAGCCATAGCTGTTTTTAGTAATTTTGTTCGTTCCCAGTGCGTTTAAAAGGGAAAAATTATTATTATTGGGCTCATTTGGATATTTTTTATTTATATAAAATCAACTTAATTTCCAATATTTGATGTTTCCATAAAATTGGAAGCATAGTGGGGCAAGCTTAGACATCCGCGACCATTAGAAGGCGGTTTTCCCCACAATCGCCCCCTTTTCAGCCTATAAGGGCCATCCGTGACCGTTACAATCTCATTTCGCTGCATTTCCACTTCTAACGGACTGCGGTGAACTGCGGTGACCATTAGCGCACGTGTTACCTTCGCCGATATGAAAATAGCTATGACAAGTATCGGGCCGCTATAAAGCTGGCATTTTCGTAGCATTTAACCTCCATCGAATGTTAGTTTGACTATCAAGCACTGATTATTAGGTTGAGCCAGAACAATAATAGAGTTATGGGTTATCCTTTAATCGGTTGAACAACTGGTTGAAGGATAACCATTTAATCGCTGAGGGTTCAATTCCCCGCAGCTTGCTACGTCAGTAACTTAGATTTTGAGGTATAATGAACACACATATAGATAGAGTTCTTGGAAATCGGAATGGGTACAACAATGTTCGCTTCTTGGTGCAATCGGTATCTTTTAAACGGGTGATTGACTTGTCTTCCTCCTCCAATAATCTTTAGATGGTCAAGATCTAGCTCTCCCTGATGTTTATGTTTCTCTCTTAATTCTTCCCGTAACTGTTCCTCGGACTGTATAGTTTTCGTAACTACTGGTTCATGAACAGATTTGTTGTTATTGGGGCTATGACTAGGTGATTTGATAGGTGTATACGTATTTTGATTTGTTGAAGATGGCGAAATACCTTCTCCTGCAGTTGAACATGCAGTAAGTATGCTAACTACAAAAATGAGCAACGTTATTTTTTTCATAATAGAGCCACCTTTCTAATAATAAGATGTCTCCTTCAGCATTAAAGTCGCGCTTTATTAATAGAACTCCTATTATAGTTAATCCTCCGCGGTTACTTTTTATCCTCAATAAGCCTTTCAATTTCCTGAGTAATTATTTCTGGATGATATTGATGAATGTAATGCTCAGCATCTTCAACGATAATCTGTTTGGTTTGGTTGGACCATTTTTTCCAAGTTTCCAGATTGTTGAGCGGGTTTATGTCCACAGATTCGGCTGTTCCTGCTGATATAATGGTTAATGGAATCTGGAGAGGCTTGGCACCATCCATTACATGCAGTGCGTTGCGCCGGCTTTCTTTCATTTCTGCAACCATGTTGGAGTTTACAGCTTGAATGAAAGTGGCCTTCTTGTCTAGTGTGCGAATTTCGGCGGGCAGGAGCTGCAGGCTGTTGCGTTCGTTATTTATGCTGTCGACCATGGAGGGGATTGCATACAATGCTCTGGCTGCGCCGGTTTCGATCAGCATTTTCTGAAATCTGGCGATCGCGGTTAACGGTTTGTGGGCGCTGTAAAAGTCCGGGGTATCACTGTCAATTAGCACGATACCTGTGACCTCCCCGGGGTACTTTTGAGCGTACCGGATGCTTTCCAAGGCTGCCAGCGAATGACCGACCCACAGGTATGGGGGATGCTGGCCGGCCGCTTGCAGGAGTGTATGTATTTCCTCGACAATCGTGTCTATATCTCTTGGTCTGTCAGTGACATCACTAAAGCCGTAGCCTGGACGGTCATAGACAGCAAATTTGGCATGCTTGGACAAGTCTTCATAAAGCGGGTAATAATCCGCGTAGGGGCTAGCCGTTGCCCAGCCCGAAGCAAGCACTACAGTTACATCCCCCGCACCTACCTCACTGTTTGAACCTTCTGAATTTTCTGAACCTGCAGAACTTCCCGAACTTCCCGATCCTCCTGTATAAACATGCATATTGTAGCCATTTACTTTAAAAAGCTGCCCCGGAGGCGTATAACCCTGTATATCCTTCTTGACGCTTATTCTCTCGTACATATTGCCAGCGAGCATAAGCACAAGGATGATTACTGCAAAGATGGCCGCTGGTTTCCGCATTTTCTTTATTAGTTTTCGCATAATAACCTTCCTTCGTTGCTTTCACTTATTCTTTTAATTCATCGTAGCAGCTTCTTCATTTATCTGGAACACTCCAGAGACGGGGAACTATACTGGATCTTAGTCGAGTACTTCTTCTTATACACCTATAACCAAACAGCCAGGTGGACGCCTTCTCTTTCCCACAGTTTTTTTTACTGCTTCGAAATAAATAAAACTATTTCCTTGGCCCATGCGTCTTCATTAGGTAACTGTGAAACACGGTGCGTTCATGCAGCCTTAGCTTCGAGGAACTGCATGTTGAGATTCATTGCTGCTTTGTACATACATGATGAGAAGGAAGTGTTTAACGTGATTAAAAAGACCACAGCCACGTCTGAGCCTTTAGCTCGCACCGGACGCTACATGCCAGGAATAGACGGACTCAGGGCGCTGGCTGTGCTTGCGGTTATCGCCTATCATTTCAACTTGGACTGGGCCCCTGGGGGATTCCTTGGTGTCGGAGTATTCTTCGTTCTTTCCGGGTATCTGATCACGGACCAGATTATTCATAAGTGGAAACGAAGCAAACGGCTTGCGCTGAAGGACTTTTGGCTGCGGAGGGCGAGAAGGCTGCTTCCGGCAATGCTTACTATGCTGCTGCTTGTACTCGCATGGCTTCTGCTCGTTGACAAATCCCGCCTGTTATCGCTGAAAGGGGAAGTGCTGTCAACGGTTTTTTACACCAATAATTGGTGGCTTATTTTTCACGATGTATCCTATTTTGAGAGCTTCGGTCCTAGTTCTCCGCTGGGTCACCTTTGGTCGTTAGCTATTGAAGAGCAATTTTACTTGATATGGCCGTTGGCTTTGGCGCTTGGTTTGCGCTTTTTTCCGCAGCGGGGCAAGCTGCTGCTGCTGACCCTAACGGGAGCAGCGCTCTCTGCTTTTGCCATGAGCCTGCTTTTTCAGCCGGGAGCTGATCCTAGCCGGGTGTATTATGGGACCGATACGAGGTCTTTTGCTCTGCTGATTGGAGCCGCACTAGCAATCGTCTGGCCGAGTCAGAGACTGACCAGTCAGATTTCATCCAAGACGCGCCTGATGCTCGACTCCACCGGAGGATTTGGTCTTGTTCTGATCTTGCTCATGATGGGGCAAATGAGCGAGTATGAAAGTTTTGTTTACCGCGGCGGTCTGGTGCTGCTGTCTGTTCTTACTGCAATTGTTGTGGCTGTACTCGCACATCCGGCCAGCAGACTTGGCAAATTAATGGGATGCAAGCCATTGCGGTGGATTGGCGTGCGCTCATATGGCATTTATCTTTGGCATTATCCTGTTATTGTGCTGACTAGTCCTGTCGTGGATACTGGAGATATTGACGTCCTGCGGGTGGTGCTTCAGATAGGAGCCAGCCTCGTGTTAGCGGCTCTTTCATGGAAATTTATCGAGGAACCGATTCTCCATGGTGCACTCGGAAAGCTATGGGCGAGGGTTCGCACAGGATCACTGGAATTAAAGAAGCGTAGAATACTTTTCGTTTCGATAGGCCTGGTCTTTTTGGTATGTGTGTCCTTCTATGGCAGTCTGAAGCAGTCATCATACCTGCTCGCTGCTGATCCAATTGTTCAGCTTGCCGGCAATGGCTCCGTCAATTCGCAGCATCCCCTGATTCAGGAGGAGACCTCGGATGAAGCAACGGGAGAGGTCCCAAAGGGAGCCTCGGAGGGAGTCCCGAAGGGAATCGCGAAGGAATCCTCGAGGGGAATCGCGAAGGAAGCCTCGAAGGAAGTCCCGAAGGGAATCGCGGAGGAAACCACGGAGGGAGACTCGAATGAAGTGCCCAAGGAAACCCCGAAGGAAACTACAGGTGAGGCTGAAGTGGACGCTTCTGCTGAAGCTTCAGAAGAAGCGTCAACAGACGGAACAGATGTTGCAGTAGAAGATACACCAGAAGATGCAACAGAAGCAACCCAACAAGAGACGCAACCAGGATCTGACTCTGGGACAGCAGAAAAAGAAGAGCCGCTCCAAAAGCCAGGCGCTTCAAATACAGATTCAGGAAAGGGCGTTACCGCAATAGGGGATTCTGTAATCCTGGATGCTGCGCCGTTCCTCGAAAAGCTGCTCCCCGGCATCGTAATCGACGGCAAAGTAGGCCGGCAAATGTCACAGGCACAGGAAGTGGTCGACCAGCTGAAGTCGGAGGGGAAATTGAAAAGCCATGTGATCATTGAGCTTGGCACCAACGGCGCTTTCACCGCCAAGCAACTCGGAAAGCTGCTAGACTCGCTCAGCGAGGTTCAGCAGGTCATCCTCGTGAACACCCGTGTCCCGCGGAAATGGCAGGATACAGTGAACAGCACTTTGAAGAAGGTGGCTGCGGATTTCCCTAATGCTGCAATTTTAGACTGGTACTCATTCAGCGAAGGCAAGGAAGATTTCTTTTCCAAGGATGGTGTTCACCTTAAATCGGAAGGCGCTGAATTTTATGCCTCACTTTTGACGGAAGCAGTTCAGGATTAACCTAAATTGTGAAAAGAGCTGCAGTAGCAGCAGAACAAAGGGGGAAGGAGCTTTACATTCATGGCTAGCGATCATCTGGAAAACTTACTTATACGTTTTATAACTGACAATCAGAGTCATATATACCGACTGGCCTATAGCTATGTCAAAAACCAGCAGGACGCTCTGGATATTGTGCAGGAATCGATCCATAAGGCAATTTCGGCAGCGGCAACACTTAGAGAATCCAGGGCGATTAAAAGCTGGCTGTATAGAATTGTGGTGAATACTTCATTAGATTTTTTAAGAAAGCAAAAGAGGGTTCAGCTTGTAGATGAAGCAACCTTGGAGCTGTATGGCACGGGGATGGAGGATGTTTATCAGGATCTGGATTTGGAAAAGGCCTTGGAGGAGCTGCCGCATAAATATCAGAGTGTAGTCGTGCTGAGATATTTTGAGGATTTAAAGATTGAGGAGGTAGCCGAGGTTTTAAGCGAAAATGTAAGTACGATCAAAACCCGGTTATATCAGGCGCTCCGAATGCTGCGGGTCAAATTGAGTGACGGATCTTTGGAGGAGGTAAAGTAGATGGACAACAAATTGGGGCAATTAAAAAAACAATATATGGACGTACCTATCCCTGCCGAGCTGGATTTCATCGTGAAAAATGCGCTTAAGCAAAGCGTACAAAGCAAGCAAAACAAACAAAGCTTTAAGAAAAGCCTTAGCTTCAAGTGGATTGTTGGAACCGGGGTGGCGGCCGTTATATTTGTAACAGGAATTAACAGCAGTCCAGTTATTGCCAATGCTTTTGCAGGCATTCCTGTCGTCGGAAGTATTGTGAAGGTACTTACTTTTCGGGAATATAAGATCGATGATCAGACCTACAACGCACATTTAAAGGTGCCTGCCATTGCCAATCTGGAAAACAAAGAACTGGAGCAGCTATTAAATCAAAAATATTTGCAAGAAAACAAACAGCTGTATCAAGAGTTTATCACAGAGATGGAAAGCTTAAAGCAGGATGGCGGCGGACATTTAGGTGTCGACAGCGGGTATGAGGTCAAGACGGATAATGAAAGTGTATTGTCGATCGGCAGGTATGTGGTAAATACGGTAGGTTCATCTTCAACAACGATGAGTTATGACACGATAGACAAGAAAAACCAGATTCTCTTAACTTTGCCCAGCTTATTTAAAGATGATCAGTATATTAACATCATAAACCATTTCGTCAAAGAACAGATGGTAGCGCAGATGAAGGAAGATCCGGATAAAGTGTATTGGGTGGCAGGAGCAGGGGAGGAGTCGCCGATAACTCCTTTTGAGACGATAGCAGCTGATCAACAATTTTACATCAATAATGAGGGGAAATTAGTGATTTCTTTTGATAAATATGAGGTAGCTCCCGGGTATATGGGCATTATTGAGTTTGTCATTCCAACGGAGGCCATTAAGGACCTTCTGGTTAGCGATGCTTACATTCATTAACATCATTCATCTTGACAAAATAATATCATCTGATATATTAGAAAAAACGAAGCATTCAGAGAATATAACGGAGAATACAGGTGATAGCGGATGAAGAACAATTTGGAGTCTTTAGACAAGGAACAATTTATGGGCAGCACCGATATCAAGGAACGGGTGTATCTCCAGCTTAAACAAATGATTATGAGAAGAGAGTTTACGCCAAATGAGCGGATCGATGCTGTTGAAATCGCTGAAAAGCTCGGTATTAGCCGGACTCCTGTGCGGGATGCGCTGAATATGCTGGATGGTGAAGGGTTTATTACGACGGTGCCCCGCCAAGGTATTTATGTCAAAGGCGTCTATAAGCAGGATTTAATCGAGCTTTTTCAGTACCGGGAAATGGTGGAGCTGTTTGCTTTGGAGGCAGGGTTCGACCATTTGCGGGAGCGCGTGGAGGAAGCGGCGGGTATTGTGGATGATTTCGAGAAGTTGATTACTTCCGAGCAGTACGAGGGCACTCAGGTTATGGAATCAGACATCCAGCTGCATAAGCTCATTGTTGAATCCACGCAAAACAGAAGAATCATTGAGTCTTACGAAAAAGTAAACGGTCACGTTCAAATGGCAAGAGCTTATTATTTGCAGGATTTACAGCGAATCCACAATGCTCATATGGAGCATAAGGAGCTTCTGCAGGCATTGAAGGAGGGTGATAAGGAAAAAGCCAAGCGGCGCTTGAAGGAGCATTTGGATCAGACTTTGAGCAATCTTTTAGCGATTATTGATATTTATAAGGTTTTTTAGATTTTTTAAGAAGGATGCAGGTAACCACAAATCCAATGGTGTGATGGAGGTATGTTCATGAGCAATTTATCTGGAAAAGTGGCTATTGTAACGGGCGGTACGGCTGGTATTGGTGCCGGGATCGCCAAGCTTTTTGCTCAAAAAGGGGCGAATGTAGCTATTGTAGGCCGAAATGAAGAGCGGGGACGCAAGGTGCTCCAAGCGATTGAAGGATCTGGTGTAAAAGGACTTTTCGTACAGGCGGATGTGGGATTAAAAGAAGATACGATCCGGTACGTGGAAGCGGCGCTTTCCGCTTTTGGAGGGCTGCATATCATGGTCAATAACGCCGCAGTTATTCATCAAGCGAATGTGGTGGATACAGAAGAAGAGGATTGGGAGCGCATCATCCGCAATAATCTGACCAGCTGCTTTCTCGGCAGCAAGTATGCTGCAAAGGCCATGATAGAGCAAAAACAAGGAGGACGTATTATCAACGTATCCTCCATTCATGCGACGCTGTCAGAGCCGTCTTGTTCCGCGTACACGGCTGCCAAGGGCGGCATCGAATCGTTTACGAGAACGCTGGCAACAGAGCTGGCCCCTCATAAAATCACCGCTAATATTTTGGCTCCCGGAGCGACTTATACTGAATTGACCACACCTATGTACACGCCGGCCGTCAAAGAAGCGCTTTTCAAGCGTATTCCCCTGCAGGATATTGCGGAGCCTGAAGATATTGCCCATGCCGCTTTATATTTGGCCTCTAATGAATCCAGGTATATGACAGGCTCGATGCTAACGATTGATGGCGGGTATGTGATGGACGGAAGCCTGCCTGGCGCTGTTTATTGGGAAGAATAAGCAAAAAGTAAGCAGCATTTTTTTATGCAATTTTTGATATATCAGTTGATATAACAAAAAGAGATGATGACGAAAGAATCAGAAGAATCAGAAGGATGAGTGGAACGAGTAAGTAGGACGAGAGTGATGGGGAAGGTTGGAAGCAAATGACTGAACTTAATAGGGAAAATATCAGGGAAGAAAAGCTACTCTCCCCTCAACAGCTGACTGAGCTATGTGTCAATAAATTAACAAAAGCAGGCATAGCTCACGAGCACGCCCGGATAACCGCTGATGTGCTGGTGCATGCCAATCTAAGGGGCGTCGATTCGCATGGTGTCCTTCGGATGGAGCACTACATTCAGAAAATAACACATGGCGGAATCAATGCGAATCCGCAAATTACCGTTCATCCGACGGGACCTGTTACGGCGACTGTGGATGGCGATGACGGCTTAGGCCATATCATAGCGGAAAAAGCGATGAGTCATGCCATCGAGCTCGCCCGGGCAAGCGGGATCGGTATGGTAGGGGCAACGAACAGCAGCCATTGCGGGGCTTTGTCCTACTTTGCGGAAATGGCAGCCAGGCAAAATATGATCGGTATGGTCATGACCAACACAGACAAAATGGTCGTTCCCTTCGGAGGAAGCCAAGCTTTCTTCGGAACGAATCCTATGGCCTTCGGTTTTCCCTCAGGCACAAAGCCGCCGATCATTGTGGATATGGCCACAAGCTCTGTGGCCTATGGGAAAATCTTGGAGTCGCTCCAAGCCGGCAAATCCATTCCAGCCGATTGGGCGGTGGATGCTGAAGGAAAGCCGGTAACAGATCCCCACCAGTTCTCTGCGCTGCTCCCTTTTGGTGGAGCTAAGGGATATGCGCTGGGTCTTGTAGTGGATATTTTCGCAGGCATACTTACTGGCTCGCCCTATGGTCCTCACGTAAGTCAAATGTACGGAGGCGACTATACAGATCGCCGGAAGCTGGGTCATTTTTTCTGCGCCATTGATGTGTCGAGGTTTACGGGTAGAGACTCGTTTCTGGCAAATATCGACCAGATGATGGATGAACTTCATACCGTACCGCCGGCGCCAGGAAACAAAGGTGTTATGCTGCCAGGAGAGCCTGAATATCTGCGGGCATGCGACAGACAGGATAAGGGCATTCCCATTCCATTGGAGTTGTTCCAATATTTAAATGAGCCGGAGGGGCTTGTAATTGACTAATTAGTTACCAGAAAGATAATGAGGGCCGGAGGGTTTCACAGAGTGCATATGCTGAACCTAGGCGATGGCGATGTACTCAGCCTTTCGGCTCTATTGCGGATTTAAAGGGAGATCGGGAAGATTATTTTACGTTACTATTTATTTTACTCGCTTTAATCTATCTATCTCTAATTCATGCTGGCCTAACTTCCCTGCTAAGAAGCCTATATCTTCCTTTGTTGCCGTTAGTTCTAGTTTATTATTAATAATTTCAAGCGTTGCTATTATATCTTCGTTAGCTTCAGTTTCGATTCTGTTCAGTTGTGTCCTTATGGCTGACAATTCAACGTCTATGTTATCGAACCTTGCATTCACTTCACTCTTAAGCGTCTCTTGGTTCTTTATAATAGATTCGAGCAAACTCTTTAATTCCTGCTCCATGATCAATGACCTCCTTGGACTGGATATTTATTTATTGTATCATAATTTTAGCTCAGAATGTCTATCCCTTTGACTCAGGGGGAAAGAGAATCCGGCCTATCCTCCCAATTGGACTTCTTGCGTTCTCGTAACGACATTTTTTATGAAAAGAAGCCAACCAAAGAAATAACTTCCATACCTTTTTAGCGATGAAAAACATCGTTATATAGCCGGCTTTACTGTAAATTCTTCACTTAGCGATGAAAAACATCGTTATCTGGACTCCACTTTGACGATAGGACTGAGTTTTCAGTCCCGCAACCTTTTTACCCAGAACCCGCCCTTGAAGTTTTTAGGCTCAGATGAGATGACAAATGCTTTCGGGGAAAGAACGCCAAGTTCTGCCAATAACTTTTTTTGGTGCATCCTTTTGGCCAGAATCTGAATGACGAGTCTTTGTCCGGACATGCCTTCTGCGGTCCATGAGGTTATGCCATATCCAAGCTTCCGCAATTTGCCGGGTAACTCCAATTCAACAGAATCCACAATAACTTGAAACATGAGGTAGCCTAGAGCCAGCTTTTCTTCAATTATACTTCCCAAGTAGACACCCAGTCCCCAGCCCAGACAATAAGCGGCAATATTCCACGGTTTATCCAGGCTGCTGAGCACAATGTTTAGCCCCATTAAATAAATAAAGACCTCTGCTACAGAGAGGAGGGAAGCTGTTGCTTTCATTCCTCTAATGACGAAAATCATACGCATGGTGAAGAAGGATACATAAACAATATTGATTAAAATGATGGTAGCAATCAGTGTTAGATTAATTTGAATAACCTCCCTCATAAAAAAACGACACAGCTCCCTATCTTCTTTATCTCCATTTTGCGCTGAGATAAACACCTTGCGGCTTCTGGAGCGGCGTGTTCGTTGAGGTGCAGAAGGAGGCAGGGCAGGTGAAGGCGGTGAAGACAGTAAAGACAAGTGAAGGCAAGTGGAGGGAGGTGAACTTGAAGGGCTGTGGGCTTCAGCCGCGGTTAAAGGAAGTCCCTAATGGACGCAGACGCACGAGAGGAAAAGCTGCCGCGCCAACTGCGTTATAACGATGTTTTTCATCGTAAAAACCCCGGGGGCTCTCCGAATTCTTGTTTTAACAATGAAAAACATCGTAAAATCCCTTTTAACAACCCAAAGCGGCTATCTGTCCTCTTTTAACGATGAAAATCATCATTAACGTGCCGTTTCTCCTGGAAACCCTTGCTTTAATGATTAAAAACATCGTTAAGTGAAAGGACATGTTCAACCAGCCAATCGACCTCAGTCTGCCTCCAGCTCCAGCAGGTTAATGATCCCGATGATTACCTTTACAGCCTTCACCATATTTTCTACGGAGATGTATTCGAATTTGCTGTGAAAGTTTTCTCCACCTGTAAAAATATTCGGTGTAGGAAGTCCCATATAAGAAAGCTGTGAACCGTCCGTACCGCCGCGAATAGGCTTAATGACCGGATCAATACCGAACATTTCCATGGAGCGGCGGGCGATTTCCACAATTTCTTTAACCGGCTCAATTTTATCCTTCATGTTGTAATACTGGTCCTTTATCTCAAGGATGATGCTGTCTTCTCCATAGATTTCTTTTAACTCATTTACGATGGTGTTTAGGTTTCTTATTTTAGCTGCAAACAGCTTTTGATCGAAATCGCGGATAATGTAGTGGAGCTTGGTTTCCTCTACATCGCCATGGATGGAAAGAAGATGGTAGAAGCCTTCATAACCTTCCGTATATTCGGGTGCTTCTTCCACTGGAAGCCTATGATGGATTTCCATCGCGATTTTGGCGGAGTTGATCATTTTGCCTTTGGCTGTCCCTGGATGTACATTGATGCCCTTGCAAGTAATTTTGGCCGAGGCTGCGATAAAGCTTTCATATTCCAGCTGGCCGAGAGGGCCACCGTCAACGGTATAAGCATAGGAGGCTCCAAATGCAGAGACATCAAATTTGTCGGGACCTCTTCCAATCTCTTCGTCCGGAGTGAAAGCGACTCTGACTTTGCCATGCTTAATTTCGGGATGACGGGCGAGATAGGCCATTGCCGTCATAATTTCCGTAATTCCAGCTTTGTTGTCGGCACCAAGCAGAGTCATTCCATCTGTGGTAATTAATGTGTGTCCTCTGTAGTTGTCTAGCTCCGGGAAGTCTTCGGGTGAAAGCACAATGCTCCTGGCTTCGTTCAACAAAATATCCCCGCCGTTATAATTGGTAACAATTTGGGGATTCACATTAGCGCCGCTAAATTCGGGGGCTGTGTCTAAATGAGCCAGAAATCCGATGGTGGGTACGTGCTTTTTGGTATTGGAAGGGAGCGTAGCCATCACGTAGCCATTTTTGTCGAGCGTTACATCATACATCCCGATAGCGGCTAGTTCCTCAGCCAAATCTCGCGCGAGCCTCATTTGCCCTGGCGTTGAGGGACAGGAATCGCTGTACTCGTTGGACTGCGTATCCACTCTGACATAATTGACAAAACGTTCAATAATTTCACCTTTCAACGTTGTTCAGCTCCTTCTAATTTTCCAATCTGTTTGCCTTTAGACCCCTTTGTGTTGTCCTTCTTTTGACCTATTCAAATGTATGATATCGTTCCGTTGCACGAGGTCAGCGGTTATCTATGTGTGGTATTATACTCCTATTCAGGAAAAAGTCGCATAAATTCCGTAAATTCCGTAAATCTTTTAGGCTTCTTTAAGCATTATTTTGGAGGTGAATGGTTATGAAAGTGTTTATTACGGTTAAGAGTCTGGGAAAGAAGAAAAATGACTTGAGCCGGATAGAATGGCAGCTGATAAGGACACCTGAAACACTTCGGGCCTTCATTACAGATATGGTGACAGAGAATGTTAAGAAATTCAATAGCCGTCAGACCGAAGTACCGCTAGTTCCCTATTTAACTGGCAGCGAGATTGAGCAGCAGGGCAGCGTGGGAAAGGTTGGCTTCGGTACGCTGTATAATGAGCAGCAGGCTGATTCGGCGGATGCCGTTCATACAGCTATTCTTGCTCACGAGGACGGGCTGTACAAAGTATTTATAAATGGAGAAGAAATAGATAGCTTGGATGAGCCGTTACTGTTGGAGGAGAGCGCTGACGTTGCTTTCATCCGATTTACAATGCTCGCAGGAAGATTATGGTAAGGGGAGGCAGATTAGTGGAGAGACTAGAGAGAGTAGAGAAAAAGCTTTACTTCCAAGATATGTTGGAAAGGGCGAAAGGGTTAGAGGTGGACAATTCACTTCGGCAAATAGCTGAATGGATTGTGGAAAATGCTGAAAAAGGTTATGTCGAGCACGGACTAAGGGATGAAATGGCAAGCTTGCTGGACACCATGTCGGGCGGAGAGCAGAGCAGCCTGTTCAATCCTTTATTAGCCATTGCGGAGCTGCTGCTGGATGAAGCCTATGCAGATGTTTTCCGCTATATGGTCCGGCATGCAGCAGAGTACCCATACAGCAGTGGTTACACCAGACGGCCGTTCCGTACTAAGGAATTAAGAGCACACACAGGAACTTTGATTGTCAAAATAAATTCGCTTGTATGTATGCAGTGGCTCTCTTTCTCAACACTTGATTATTTGACGAAGCCGGACTATTTCTCAAACAATGATTATCGGATCCCAACGGATGCCCTCCCAGACCTGATCGCTTACGAAATCGACCTAGGCAATGAACATGTTCTAAATGCCTTGAAAGATATCATCTATGGAGACAATAATACTGCTCTGCTGTCTGCACCTATGATTAAAGGAGCGTTCCTTAGTCACAATAAAGATGTCTACCGGATGATAGGAGAGCTATTGGTGGCTGCGCGGCTGCAAGAGGGTTTGCGGCAAAGTATTGTTGAACGTATGGACGAGGGCACACTGGACGCTATGATACATATGCTGCAGGTTATTGAGAGCCATAATCTAATCCGTTTTAGCTCCGTGGTCCGGGCACTTGACGTATGGACGGGCTTGGCGCTTGAAGCGGCAGATACCCGTGTGGCTAAGCAGTGCCTGGAACTTGCTGCGCAAGCTCTGGAGGATAAGGAGCTGCGTGAAGCTTGGCTGGACAGCAAGAATGTGAACGAAATTTTTATGAGTCTCTGGGCATATGCGGTTCATGAAGAGCAGGAGCTTTATGATAAAATCCGGCATTTGATGCAGCGGGGAGAAACCTACCAGAAAATCGTGGCTCAATACATGCTGGCGCAAAGCCAGAACAAAGAGGTATGCTTTCAGATTGCCCATGAATGGCTGGGGGAGAAGGATCCTGAGCTGCGTTATTGGATTCTTTACAACTATAGCTTCGATTATTCACAAACCTGGGACCAGGAAGACGGCAAGTTTACATTAAAACTTAAAGTGCCGCGCATAGCTGTGTTGGAGGATAAATCTGTAAGGAGACAGCAATTCGGGCTATTTGGGCAAATGTTTGCAGAGCTGGGGCAAAAGGAGCTGACGATGGCCTCCAAGGTTTTCGATTGGATCCATATCCGCTATTCCTCTGACATGATTGTCAGTAAGATGATGTACCTCACGGGTTATGATATGGATCATGAATGGATTGCGGAACTGATCGCGAGGAAAGAAGCGCTCGCTCCTGACCGGCGGGGCGATTTGCTTGTTCATTTCACGGGGGACCCTGCGAACCGGCTGCAGCGGGAATTTATTCTTGCAAGCCTTGGGGACAAAAGCTTGAGCAATCGCGAAAAAGCGCTCACCGAAGCTGCCAAGCTCGAATTAAGCGGCAGTGAATTGGAGGCTGTAGCGGCAATTCTGAAGCTTAAAACAGGCTCCTTGCGCCAAAGCGCGATTCAACTGCTGCTTAAGCAGCCTGCCGAGAAGCTGACCTCGGTGCTAGAGCTGCTGCTGCATAGCAGGAATGAGCTGCAGCGTATGGCAGCCTTGGAAATGCTGACTGAATTGAAAGAGGAAGCTTCATTCAATGAAATTTATCCTCTTCTGAAGGATCAAATTACCCAGATCGAAGCCCCCTCAGACAAAGAGCAGCTTCTGATTGCCAAGCTTGAACAGAGCGAGGCCTATAACGCAGCTAACGGGTTTGGATTATTCGATCCGAAGACCGGTACCGCAGAACTGACAGAAGTTCAGAAGGTGCCTCTGTCCGCGCTGCTTGAGGGGAAGAAAAGCTTCACGTTGTCCTTGCAGCGGGCTCAGGAATTCCTCACCGGATTATCTGAACTTATTCATGAACACCGTCATCATGAATACGAGGTGGAGGACTACTCCGGGGCGAAGCAGACTCTGCTTCTTGGAACCAATCTGACAACTTTGAAGTGGCGGTATGATCTTGCGGATGCTGATCAACCTGTTTTGGAGCGTTATCCGCTTGCAGAGGTATGGAAAGCTTATTTGGAGAAGAGTGGATTCAGCCCTGTAGAGCTGCTGCAGCTCGAATTTTACAAAAATGCGGATACTCTGTATGACTATTACTTCGGAGAATTGAGCAGCTGGGAGCAGACTTACTATAAGCCTCTGGAGGGCTGGAGAAAAGAATTTCTGGACAACTTGTACCCGATGAGCATGCTTAAGGGGGTTGAGGAATTTTACGAGGAGCTGCCTTATAGCTCTCAGGCGCAGTCGCTTGTCAAGGCTTACTTGGAGGATAACGACAAGCAGAGCCTGTTCAGCTTCGTGAACCCCGTGCTGAATCTGATCATTGGAGCGTTTCCTGAGGAGAATCTGGAAGAGGAGAATAAGCTGCTCGAGCTATTTGTACGCTTCTGGATCAGCTGGGAGCGCAAGGCGACATATGATGATGTATCCTTTAAAGCTTCCTTCCTCCTACATTACAAATTATATGGTATGCAGCAGTATGAGAGCACTAATCTGTCCTTAATTGACTTTTTACGGGCATACAAGCTTGGCTTCTTTACTGAGAATGATATGTTTAAGGAACTGCTGGCAAGGCCCTACAGCAACCATTATATCAGGCAGATGACCCATACGAATGGCCGTTTTGCTGAGGAGAATCCGGAAATCATACCTTTTCAGGAGAAGGCTCTGCAGCGTATTCTGGAGATCGAATTAAATCGCGGAGATCTTTCCACAGAAGTAACACGTCTGGCAACAAGCATTCAGTATATCGAGGGTATGGCCTATTTCATGGATATTCTCGCAGGGCTGGAGAAGGAAGCCTTCGTGCGGGGATTTATTTATAGCTATGGCAATGATTTGACGAAAAAAGAAATGTTCAGCCGTCTGCTCAGAGCCTGCCATCCGAAAAAAGAGGAGGACGCGGCATTACTAAAGCAGCTGCTGAAGGATAAAAAGATTTCAGAATTACGCTTGCTCGAAGCCGCGATGTATGCTCCGCAGTGGGTTGAGATCATCTCGCAATATTTGGGCTGGAGAGGCCTCCGGAGCGCAGCCTGGTATTTCCACGCCCATATCAATGAATCCTTTTCGGCTGAGAAAGAAACGATTGTTGCCCATTACTCGCCCATCTCGCCGCAGGATTTCACGGATGGAGCTTTCGATATTCACTGGTTTAAGGAAGCCTATCAAGAGCTTGGCGAAAAGAAGTTCCAAATGCTGTATCAATGCGCCAAATATATATCTGCCGGTTCGAATCACAGGCGCTCCCAGCTGTTTGCAGATGCTGTTCTTGGCAGACTGAAGCTGCAGGAGATGAAGGCCTCTGTAGCGGATAAGCGCAACAAGGATCATTTGTTAAGCTACAGCCTCATCCCTTTAAGTGAAGACGCAGCTGGGGATGTGCTGGAGAGATATACATTTATTCAGCAGTTCTTGAAGGAAAGCAAGACCTTTGGGGCTCAGCGGCGGGTAAGTGAAGCGAAGACAGCCAGCATTGCGCTGGACAACCTGGCGAGAAATGCCGGTTACGCAGATGTTATCCGGCTAACATGGGATATGGAAGGACGCAAGCTCGACGAGCTTCTTCATTACTTCGAGCCGATGGAGCTTGAGGACTTAACCGCGCAGCTGGTCATCGACGAAGATGGCAAGTCGGACATCCGCCTGTCCCGCAAGGGCAAGGAGCTGAAATCTATTCCTGCGGCATACAAGAAGCATGCGTATATCGAATCGCTCAGGAATACAAAAACTGAGCTTGCCGATCAATACAGGAGGGCTCGCGCGGAGCTTGAACGCTCTATGGAGTCGGGAAGCGTCTTTACCTTGCAGGAGATCAGCCGGCTGATGCAGAATCCTGTCCTGTCTCCGCTCGTTGGAGCGTTGGTGTTTGTCGCTCGGGGATTGGATCGTTTGGATGGACTGGATGGAAATGATGGGAATTATGTACAAGGTGGATCAGATGAGAACAGTGGACATACGCGGCACCTTGGATATTTCGAAGGTGGAGTGCTGCTCGGTATTGATGGACTCAAATATACAATAGCTGAGAGTGATTCACTGCTGATCGCGCATCCGCTTCATTTATATCAAAGTGGGCAGTGGAGTCAATACCAGAAGGATTTATTTGATAGACAAATCAAACAGCCGTTCAAGCAGATATTCAGGGAATTGTACCTGCCCAATGCCGACGAGCTGGCAAGCGGCACTTTATCCCGCAGATACGCAGGTCATCAGGTGCAGCCCCGGAAGACGGTCAGCCTGCTCAAGAACCGCTTCTGGACAGTTAGCTATGAGGAAGGACTGCAGAAGGTCTATTACAAAGAAAATGTAATTGCCAGCATCTACGCCCTGGCGGACTGGTTCTCCCCTTCGGATGTGGAAAGTCCGACCCTGGAAACTGTCCGGTTCTACGACAGGAACACCTACAAAAATCTGGCTATAGATCAAGTACCAAGTCTGATCTTCTCTGAAGTGATGCGCGACGTAGATCTGGTAGTCAGCACAGCTCATGTGGGCGGTGTAGATCCGGAAGCAAGTCTGACGACAATCGGGATGCGTACTGCAATTGTCCGCGAGTCGCTGCGGCTGCTGAAGATAGACAATGTCGTGTTGGAGGGCAACCATGCCCGTATTGCAGGTCAGCTGGGCGAGTATAGCGTCCATTTAGGCAGCGGCATGGTGTATAAGCAAGCTGTAGGAGCTTTAGCCATCCTTCCTGTTCACTCCCAGCATAGAGGCAAGCTGTTCTTGCCGTTTATGGATGAGGACCCGAAGACTGCCGAGATCTTATCCAAGATCGTCCTGTTGGCACAGGATACGAAGATCAAGGATCCACAAATTTTATCCCAGCTTCGGTCTTAAGCATGGCACAGTAGGTTAGTGATGTTTTTCATCACTAACCTATAAACAGCCAGTTTCAAAAAAGAAGCGGCTGTCTTAAACTAATGTACCTGTTTATTTAAGTATATTTCTTCAAAAACTTTAGGGGGAAAACGAGAGACTATTTCCCCTAAAGTTTGTTAACTGGATTGTTTTTTTAACCATTCTTTTTTTAGCAATGCGTATTGGAAAGTGTTTTCGTATTTAGGTGTTCCATCCTCGTATTTGGTAAATGAAATAAATTCAATAAAATAACCTTCTTTACGCATACCTAATCTATCACATAATTTTTGTGACCTGTAGTTATCATCCTCAACATATGAATAAAGCCTTCTTGCACCTAGTTGCATAAAGAGATACTTCAAAAAAGCCTTCACACTTTCATTTGCGTATCCCAAACCTTCAAATTGAGCATTGAAATTCCAACCAATGGAATAAGTATCTGGCTCTTCTTTTAAATAAAATAGTTCTCCGATTAGATAATCGCTGTCTTTTAAGCAGACTGCAACATAAGAGTCATCTTTGCTTCTTTTTTGAACTTTTAAGGCAGCTTCTTCTAACGTGGAAGTTCTTTCATCAAGAAAGCAGCTCACTCTTGGATTACCCAAATATTCCAACAGACCTTGAGAATCTGCCTCGGAAAAATTTCTTAATATCAATCGATGGGTTTCAATTTTTTGCATTAGTAATCTCCTAATTCAAATTTACCGACTTATTTCTTTGAACAGATTATAACATACCGTGGCAAAAGGCTACATACAAACCAATAAAAAAGCGGGAACCCCCAAAAGATTATCCATAGATGGTCTATGGTTCGCAGAGATCTTTAGAATTTCATCATGAAGGCTTACGGACATCACGGGCGCTATTTGTGGCAAAATGACATGATTTGAAATGCTTACGGACATAGAAGCCGTTATTGAGGTTGTTTTCTCCTGTTTGAGCCCGATTCAGGGCAAATAAGGGACCTGATGTCCGTATGTTTTCGAAATGACGTCATTTCGGTGAAATAAGGGATCTCATGTCCGTAACCTCCCTAAAGTCAGCTTCAGCTTCATCATCGGACTCTGGCTAGACACGTATCTGTTATATCTCTCTTTTATCGCTCTTTTATATTGCTCTATTTTTTCGTCAAGCGCCTATTTTTGACTTTGATCCAGAATTAGAGTGACTTTTTCTATTTACAAGGACTGGAGTGTCCTTTACAATGGAGTCATACCGATTAAATTTAATGAATAAGTTAATTCATCATATTTTTTTGTGGAATTAACTTTTTCATTAAGTAAAAATGCTCAAAGCGATAGCTAGTGAGAGTAAACGAAGATTACGGGAGGAACGATATTTATGGCAGCGGAAGGTAATGCAGCGGTAAAGGTTAAGGTTGCTTTGTTTGATTTTGATGGGACGATATCGACTTTGCGCGCGGGTTGGGAAGAAGTAATGGCGCCGATGATGATGCAGGCAATAGCTGGTGATGCTGTTCTTTCGGCTGGAGAGAAGGCGGAGCTTGAGCGGGAGATTGCTGCATACATTGATCAGTCCACAGGTATTCAAACGATTTATCAGATGGAATGGCTGGTGGGCAAGGTTCGTGAAAAAGGCTGGAATGATAAGGTGCTTGATGGATGGGGCTACAAAGCGGAGTACAATGAGCTTCTGCTTTTGAAAGTGAAGGAACGGATAAGTCTTTTGGAGAAAGGGGAGCTTCAAGCGGAGCATTATATTATGGCTGGAGCGGTGGCCTTTTTGCAGCAGTTGGCGGCAAAGGGAATCGACATGTACGTGGCCAGTGGAACGGACCATCCCGATGTGGTTAAAGAGGCAGAGGTTTTGGGTGTGGCGAGCTACTTTAAAGAGATCGTGGGTGCGCCTCCGGGGCGTGCTGAATGTTCGAAGGAGAAGGTTATTGGAGATTTGATCGCGTCGAGAGGATTTTCCGGAAGTGAGCTGGTTGTCATTGGTGATGGGAAGGTGGAAATTCGGCTGGCAAAGGAAAATGGCGGATTGGCGCTAGGTTTGGCCAGTGACGAAGAGCGGCGTGAAGGGATCAATCCTGTGAAGGAGAAAAGGCTTGCTGAAGCTGGGGCTGACTGGATCGCGGGCGATTTCCTGGATCAGGCCGATTGGCTGCGGAGACTGGGATTCGAATGATTAGTGCCGGGAATAGATCTGGAAAAGGAGGAGACTTATATATGCCAATTAAAGGGGCTGCAGACTCTGGCTATATGAAACCGGGAGCTGCTCTTCCGGATGAGCTGTTGCAGAGGGGGGTTACCCTTGTAGAAGAGCTGCCGCGGGATGCGGCTGAGCGCTTGCTGCAAGGGATTTCCCGTCTGAAAGCGGGCGTGATAGGAGACGCGTGTCTGGACGCTTATTGGCATGCAGATATGACACGCAGTGAGCTATCTCGTGAAACCCCGCATTTCTCGCTGCCAGTCATCCGGGAACACTATTCGCCTGGAGCGGCGGGTAACGTTGCTGCCAACCTGCGTGCGCTAGGCTGTGCGGAAGTCCGGATTTGTTCCGTTATCGGGGAGGATTGGCGCGGACATATGCTGCGTCAAAGCTTTGCGAAGCTTGGAATTAACGATTCACATCTGCTTACAGCAGACAACTGGGTGACTCCGGCTTATTGCAAGCCGTTTCGTCATGGCTGGCAGCAAGTGCAACAGGAAGATCCGCGACTGGATTTTAACAATCATACTCCGATGAGGGCGGAGACGATTTCCCTGCTGATCGCTCAATTGGACCAAATGGCAGAGCAGGTGGATATTATCGCCGTAACGGATCAACTGGCATGCGGAGTCATTGTCCCTGTTGTTCGCGACCGGCTCAGCGAGTGGGCGGCGCGCGGCAAAACGATTGTCGTGGACAGCCGCAATCGAATCGGCAATTTCTCCGGAGTCATCGTCAAACCGAATGAAATCGAAGCGCAGCAGTGGGTGAAGCCAGCAGGCGATCCAACAGGCGGCTCTTGGGCCGAATGGTTGGAGTCAGCACGCAAGCTTTCACTAACTGTGGGAGCTCCATGCTGTCTCACGCTCGGGGGAAACGGTTCCCTCTGGGTTGAGGGGGAGCACTGTTTCTGGGCGCCAAGCCGCAGGGCTGAGCCTCCGCTCGATATTGTCGGGGCCGGTGACTGCTTTGCAGCCGGATTGGCCTGTGCCCTCGGAGCGGGCAGCAGCGGAGCAGAAGCAATGGCCTTCGCACACATCGGTGCTTCTATCGTAGTGCGCAAAATCGGGATGACTGGAACGGCAGCACCCGCAGAAATAATGAATACGTTCATGCGTGACGCTTAACTTGGGAAAGAATCTCCGAATTGTTTTGACAGAGTATCTCCTCATTTTATAAGATGAATAGAAGCATCATTATTCTAATTATTCTAAAGTGGGGAGCTGCGTACGATGAGTGAAGAGTTGCAAGAAGGTTATTTTGGTGAGTTCGGAGGAAGCTTCGTACCACCTGATCTTCAAGAAGTGTTGAATTACTTGAGCGCTCAATTTTATAAATACAAGGACGATGCCGAATTTATTGAGGAATTCCATTATTATCTGCGCGAGTATGTGGGCCGGGAAAATCCGCTGACTTTTGCTGAAAGGCTGACAGATGCTTGGGGCGGAGCTAAAATATATTTAAAAAGAGAAGATTTAAACCATACTGGAGCTCACAAGATTAATAACGTTATCGGTCAGATTCTGCTGGCTAAACGCATGGGAGCCAAAAGGGTGATTGCCGAAACGGGAGCCGGCCAGCACGGGGTGGCTACTGCAACGGCCTGCGCCATGTTTAATATGGACTGCTTTATCTATATGGGTGCAGAGGATATGCAGCGCCAATCATTGAATGTTTTCCGGATGGAGCTGCTTGGGGCGAAGGTTGTGCCGGTTACGAAAGGGCAGGCTCGCCTGAAGGATGCGGTTGATGAGGCATTAGGAGATCTTGTTCAAAATTATAAGAACACCTTCTATTTGCTCGGCTCGGCAGTAGGTCCCCATCCGTTCCCGACAATGGTCAAGCATTTCCAGTCCGTTGTCAGCGAGGAATCCAAGCGCCAAATTCTGGAGAAGGAAGGAAAACTGCCTGATGCTGTTTTGGCCTGTGTAGGCGGAGGCAGCAATGCGATAGGCGCTTTCGCTCATTATTTGGACGAGCCCTCAGTCCGCTTAATCGGCGTCGAGCCTGATAAGGCCCCTACTTTGACAGAAGGTGTGCCAGGAACGATTCACGGATTTAAATGTTTGGTGCTGCTCGATGAGGAGGGTAATCCCAAGCCAACGTATTCGATTGCAGCCGGACTGGACTATCCGGGTATTGGACCAGAGCACAGCCATCTGAAAGTTTCCGGCCGTGCCGATTACGTGACGGTAACGAATGAAGAGGTGCTGGCAGCATTCCAGGAGCTGTCCCATACCGAGGGCATCATTCCCGCGCTTGAAAGCGCGCATGCGCTTGCTTATGCGAAGAAGCTGGCTCCGACGATGGGCAAAGAGCAGATTATTATCGTCAATTTGTCCGGGCGCGGGGATAAAGACGTTGAACAAGTTTTTGAAATGTTGAAAAAATAAAGAAGTTAAATACGGACATATCCCTCATACGCAAAAATAATGGATAGAGTGATCAGAAGGATAACTTCTGCTGCTCTATCCATTTTTTTGTGGTTTTTATTAAAGTATAAGTTTTGGGGTGATGCCTAGAGTGAAAGGGATCAGTCGTATGGTGCAGCTTTATAGTGATGAAGTGTTCGGTGGGACTTGTTCATCGACCAAGAGAATCAGAAAGGAAGCACAGATTTCCCTATCGCCACTATCCCTCTCCCTCAGGAAAGTAAATTCTACTGGCAGTCCGTTATCCATTTGATCGTGGCAGGTTCGGCACTTTTTGGCTGAGCGGGAAGGGATCAGGGGAGGATGCACGTTAGTAGCAGCCCGCCCTCCGCTGAAATGAGGCGTACGCCATTTAACGATGTTTTTCATCGTTAAAAAAAGAATTCCAGGTCAATCCGTTACGTTAACGATGATTTTCATCGTTAAAAGAGTGCGGATGGCCTCTCAGGGGGGTTAGAAGGGTTTTTAACGATGTTTTTCATCGTTAAAGCAAGGATGTGGAGAGGAACTGATGCTTTTAACGATGAAAATAAATCGTTAAAGCATGAGCTTCTCTCAGCTGTGCGGGTTCTTCATCTACAGCTCCATCACCCGCTAGGAAATCTCCTCTAACTAAGAGAAGGACCCTTGCTGGCTGTCCGTTTGAGCTTGGTGTTCGTGCGATTGTAGGTAAAGAGAGGGAATGGCTGTGGGCGGAAGAGCGGTAGCGTCCGATTTGTTCCTACCTCCTCATGTATACCATTCAAGGGAACAAATCTTTAACAGCGGCTGGAACCCACAGCCATTTCCTCCGCAACGCACCCAAGTCACGAACACGCTGATCAAAGGATGCCGCAAACTTTTTTCTAATCTTATTTAGAGTTGTAGATCGTATTTAGGGATTGTATGACTGGGGAAGGTATATCCGAGCATTCATGTTGGTTTGATTAAACTAAAAATTTCCACCCAGAAAGTTAAAGAATCGCAAAAAACTCTTTACAAAAAAAGGTGTTATCTTTATGATTAAATTAATTAATGCGGATCGCGAAAATAACTCTAAGCCTATAGCATTTACCCCTTGGTTTTTACTACACACTCGGCATGAATAATCGCGAGCTTCATTAAATTGCCCAAGCAGGAGGATGCCCATGCACTTACGGTTTTGAACAGATTGAAACAAGGTGCTATTTGAAAACAATATCACCCGGGTGCTATCTCGATGTCGATGCAATACGTGAATTCTTGTACGAGTTTATTGACAAATTCGGTAAAGGATGTGTTGAAAATGGGAGAAGTAATAACTCCGGAAATGCGGGATTTTTTCCATACGAATGGTTATATTGTCGTTAAAGGTGTGGTGCCGAAGTCAAACTGCGACAACTTGATCGAGGCGATTTGGCAGTTTACCGGCCAGCAGCCGGATGATCCTGAAAGCTGGTACCGCCCAGCTGCAGGGATGGACACCTTCTGGAAGCATCAGCAGGAAGGAATGCTGCCTCTGTACCATCATCAGGCGATGTGGGACAACCGGCAAAATCCAAGGCTGTATCAGGCGTTTGCTGAATTGCTTGAGGAGGAGAAGCTGTGGGTCAGCATTGATCGTGTAAATATGAAGCCTCCACGGCGCGATGACTTTACGCAATTCAATACCGGCTTTATTCATTGGGATACGGATACATCGAATCTGACTTTTCCGCTGTCGAGGCCCCGCTTTGTTCAAGGGGTATTGTATCTGGCTGACACAGCAGCCAATCAGGGTGGTTTTCAATGTGTTCCTAGCATTTACCGCGATTTCGAAAACTGGATCAAGACTCAGCCCGCGGATCGTCATCCGACCCTTCCCGATACAACGGGGCATGAAATCGTCGCGATTCCCGGAGAGGCTGGCGATTTACTCATATGGGACGGTCTGCTCGCGCATGGCAACGGGCAAAACTATACGACCGAGCCGCGGCTCGCACAATACATCACGATGTTTCCCGCCGCTCCTGGTGTGATCAGGGAAGATGCGGTAGCAAGCTGGCGAAACCGAACAGGATCTTCGTCCATATCAGATGATCCCCGGGGTTGGGAAAGACTTCCGGGAACAGAACCGGCGAAGTTGACGGAGCTGGGCCGCAAGCTGTTGGGTCACGATCCGTGGTAACTATAGTTCAAGGGTAGGTCAATTGTGAGGCCTATTTAGCTCTAGCTGAAGCAGTCAGGAAAAGTCATGCCAGATTAATCATTAATCGGAGGTGTTTGACAATGAGCGAATCAACCCAAAAGTTACTTATTAAACAAGAAGGAATTCCGATCGGATTGTTTGTACCGCCGCCTAATCATGAAATTACGACGGAACGTTACCGTGAAATAAAAGATGCGGGATTTACATTTGTTCTCGGTCTGACAGAGTATGATGGCGGAACCGCTCATATTCACAGAGCTCTTGCTGCCGCGCACGATAACGGCTTGCAGTATCTGGTTTGCGACCCCCGGCTGGTAGCACTCCCCGCAAACGAACTGGATAAGGTCGGGCCATACGTTACGGAATTTTCCAGCCACCCGGCTTACGCTGGCCATTTGTTCATGGATGAGCCCAACATTGCCCAATTCGGAAAGCTGAGAGATTTGAAAGCGGTTTATCAGGAAGCAGCTCCTCAAGGGCTCGCTTATGTCAATTTATTTCCTACCTA
The DNA here is from genome assembly GCF_017874215.1 of Paenibacillus eucommiae. Taxonomy (GTDB): domain Bacteria; phylum Bacillota; class Bacilli; order Paenibacillales; family NBRC-103111; genus Paenibacillus_AI; species Paenibacillus_AI eucommiae. Next base: position 113,752 of record NZ_JAGGLB010000020.1, on the reverse strand, counting down.
TGCTTCAAATGAACAGCTGGGTGGTGAGTACGATGAGTATGTGAGATTGTTCATGGAGCAGTTCAAGCCTGATATTTTATCTTACGATCATTATCCTTTTATTGATCTTCGGCCTGACAGAGAGCTGACGATTACGAAGGATTACTATGAGAACCTGGGGATTATTAGAGAAGCCGTGTTACGGAGCAAAGTCCCATTCTGGTTGTTTATTCAGACGCTGTCCTATAATGAATGGAGCCGGGATCCTTTGGAAGCGGAAATACGCTGGCAGGTTTACACAAGCCTGGCTTTTGGAGCTAAGGGGATTCAGTATTTTACGTATTGGACACCTGAGGATGGAAATGAAACGTTCTGCCCCGGCATGATCGACAGGTCAGGCAACAAAACCCGGCACTATGACGAAGTGCAGACGCTCAATCGCGAGATTGCGCCGCTTGGAGAAGTTCTCATTCATTTAACCTCGATCGGCGTGCTGTCCCATGGTAAAGTATCACCACCGATCGAAGGCGGGCTGACGGAATTCGCTCCTATACTACGGATCGAGGGTGATCCGGCTGTTATCGGATGTTTTCACGATGCTGACGATAACGCTTACGCATTGGTTGTAAACGAAAGCTTTCAGGAGTCTTGCTCCCTGAACATATGGCTGCGTAAATCGGAGGAGCCCGTAAGCGTTTGGGAAAACGGACAAAAAACCGTATTGCATCCTGAGCAGGGCTCACTGGCACTGGAGTTAAGGCCTGGTGAAGGGAAATTAGTTTCTTTTTCATAAATCCGCACTGGATAATGTTTGTACATTAATTTGTTCGTCAATTGAAACCGATCATGCCCAATAAACTTAAAGATTAAATAAAGTGTGTCGGAAGAGAGGAAGTGCTTGGATAGTGGTTCGGGTGACGATTTGGAACGAGAATAGTCATGAGCGTCGCGATGAGAGGGTAGCTGCCATTTATCCAAAAGGGATACACGGAGCGATTGCGAGTGGAATAGCCCAAGACGGCTATTCGATCCGGACGGCAACGATGAACGAGCCGGAACACGGGTTGACGGATGATGTCCTGCGGGATACCGATGTCCTTATTTGGTGGGGGCATTGCGATCACGAGGAAGTAGATGATGCTATCGTAGATAAGATTTATGCCAGAGTGCTTCAAGGTATGGGACTCATAGCACTGCATTCCAGCCATTATTCGAAAATATTCAGGAAGCTGATGGGCACATCCTGCTTGCTTAACTGGAGAGTAGCCGACGAAAAGGAAAGGCTGTGGGTCGTGAATCCTGCCCATCCGATCGCACAGGGCGTGGACCGTTATTTCGAGCTGGAGCAGGAGGAAATGTACGGCGAGTTTTTTGACATTCCCGATCCGGATGAATTGGTGTTTCTCAGCTGGTTTCAGGGCGGCGAAGTGTTCCGCAGCGGATGCACGTTCCGGCGTGGACAGGGCAAAATCTTTTATTTCCGCCCTGGTCATGAAACGTACCCAACCTTTCACCATCCTACCGTCCTGCGCATTATCTCCAATGGGGTGCGTTGGGCAGCGCCCGAGCCCGAGCTTAAGCCTATTAGCAATTTCCCTGGTCCGGCTCCTGCGCTGGAACCGATCACGAATGAACATAAGAAACGATGAACCCATGAAAGCATGAACCTATGAAAGCATGAAAGCATGAAACCATGAAACCATGAAACCATGAAACCATGAAACCATGAAACCATGAAACCATATTACTTGCAAAAAAGCGGGGGTGCATCAAATGTCCAAGTCTAAATTGAAGGTTGGAGCGGTCGGAACAGGAAGTATGTTCAAAGGGGTTCATTTGCCTGCGTGGCTGTTGAATTCGGATGTGGAGCTTGTAGCTTTGTGTGATACGAACATCGAAGTGGCGCAGAAGATTGCTGACGAGCAGGGGATTTCCGATGTATATGAAGATTACCGGGATATGCTGGCTCGAGACGATCTGGACATTATTAACATCTGTACACCGAACTTGTATCACTCCGAAGTGGCGGTGGCAGCCTTGCAGTCGGGTAAACACGTATTTTGCGAGAAACCGGATGCCGTCAGCGCGGAGGAAGCGGTAAAAATGGCCGAGGCGGCAAAGGAAAGCGGCAAGGTGCTTATGGTTATGCGTAACAACCGTTTTCGCTCGGTTGCCCAATTTCTTAAAGCCTATGTAGAGAAAGGGCATATGGGAGAAAGCTATACAGGCAGATGCGGGTGGATCCGCAGGAGAGGCATTCCCGGCAAGGGTGGCTGGTTTACAACGAAGGAGCTGTCGGGAGGAGGGCCCCTCATTGATCTGGGCGTCCATATGATCGACCTGGCTGTCTGGTTCATGGGGAATCCGAAGCCAGTAGCCGTCAGCGGCGCAGTATATACGAAATTCGCGGAAACCGAATTGAGTGATTCAGAGCATAGTGAATTCGGTTCAAAAAATGCCGAGGGCATCTTCGATGTAGAGGATCTGGCCACCGGATTTATCCGGTTTGCTAATGGAGCGACGCTGCAAATCGAGTTCAGCTGGGCGTCCAACATTGAACAGGAGACCCAGTTTGTTGAGCTGCGGGGGACGAAAGCGGGCTTCAGCTTGAATAACGAAGAATTGAAGCTGTTTACGGAAATTGAGGGGACGTTGTGTAATATACAGCCGCAAATTTCCAGAAAGGGCAATGGACACGGAGATAACATCCACCATTTCGTCGATGTTGTGATGGGGCGTCAGGAGCCGATTTTTAAACCGGAGCACGGCGTCGATATGATTAAAATATTGAGTGCCATATACGAATCTGCAAAGCTGGGCAAAGAAATTCAACTGACTTAAATCATCGGTTTTAAACCCACCTAAATAATGGATAGAGTGATCAGGAGATTTGCTTCTGACGCCCTGTCCATTTTTTTGTTGTGGGAGGAGAAGCTATTGCTACTTTTTGACGCTGCTCCCCGGGGAGGAGTGGAGCGTGCTTCACTTAACGATGTTTTTCATCGTTAAAGGAAGTGTTTCCGCTCAATCTGTCACGTTAGTGATGTTTTTCATCGTTAAAAGTGGGCGGATGGCCACACTGGGTGCTAAAAAGGGATTTTAACGATGTTCATCGTTAAAGGAAGGTTGTTGAGGCGACCGGGTGCTTTTAGCGATGAAAAACATCGTTAAAGTAGCAGATCTTTCTCAGCTGTGCGCCGCTGCATTCCCGGCGCTCGCGTCCGTTAGGAAATTTCCTCCAATCAAGAAGAAAACCTTGCTGGCTGTCCGTTTGAACTTGGGGTTCGTGCAATTCGTCCGCCTTTAAAGATTTGTTCCAACCTCCCCATCCATTCCAATCAAGGGAACGAATCTTTAACAGCGGCTGGAGCCCACAGCCATTCCCTCTCTCTATGCACCATCGTAATGAACATACTCCTCAAAGGACGTCGCAAGACGTTTTTCTTTTATGAGTATGTTTTCAAAACCTTCACATTTAGCTTGTCGACTAGGTTCGACAGGTAGGTATAAAGCATGATAGAATATGGCGAAAGCGATGTTAGCTTTGAATGGACTAGTGAAATAAGTAGTACATATTGACTAAAGATTCGACAAATGAATTGGATCATCAAGAGAGGAGTTTGGATGAAGACATGAATTTTAAAATTACAAGTATTAGAACGAAAATGGTCGGGTTTTGTATTATTTTATTGATTATCCCTACATTAATTATAGGCGTGGTTAGCTATCAGGTCAGCAAAACAGAAACGAATCAATTAATTGAGAAGGATTTGAAGCATAACGTCCAGTATGCAGCTGTGATTCTAGATTTAATGAACAAAAAGGTGGATTCAGGAGAGATTACGCTGGAACAAGCTCAGGAAGAGATGAAGCAGATTTTGCTGGGCCAGAAAAAAGAGGATGGGAAGCGCGAAATAAATAAGTCTATTGACCTAGGCGATAATGGCTATTTCTTTGTGCTTGATCAAGAAGGTCTGCTTATGGCGCATCCTAATTCTGAAGGTGACAACATATGGGACAAGCAGTCGTCGGACGGCGTTTTCTACATTCAGGATATGATTGCCAAAGCTAAAACTGGCGGCGGGTTCACTTATTATATGTGGCCGCTCCCCAATGAGAAGAAAGAAGCGTTGAAGGTGTCATACGCCCAGTTGGACCCTAATTGGAATTGGGTCATAGCAGCGGGCTCCTATATGCAGGATTACAATATGGGGCAGGCCAAAATTATTAAAGCTATTTTAATTACACTTTTGGCTTGTATAGTTGTAGGCTCAGCCCTTGTTTTGTGGAGTGCAAACCGGATAGCCAGACCGCTGAAGCTCATCACCAGACAAACGCAAAGAATTGCTGAAGGGGATCTTTCACTGGATGACCTTAAGGTTGTAAGTCAGGATGAGATTGGCCAACTGGCCGAACACTTTAATACGATGAACCGCAACTTGAAGTCCTTGGTGACTCAGGCTATATCCACATCTGAGCATGTGGGTGCTTCATCCTCAGAGCTGGTCAGGTCTGCAGTAGAAACCACACAAACCTCTCGTCAGATTGCTGAATCGATTCAGGATATAGCGGACGGAGTGGATCATCAGGCGCAGAACACGGAAGAAAGCTCCAAGAGTATGGAAGAGATGACGCTGGGGATTCAGCGGATTTCAGATACTTCATCGTCTGTACTGGAACTTTCATTAATGACTGCTGAACAAGCAGATAAGGGCTACCGTTCCATTGAACAGTCTGTGGCGACGATAAATAAAGTCAACACTACCTTCGAAGAGCTCTCGGATGTAATTAAGGGGCTTCAGGTAAGGTCAGAAGAAATTGGAGTCATTACATCTGCGATATCTGAATTTGCGGACCAGACGAATCTATTATCCTTGAATGCTTCTATTGAAGCTGCCAGGGCAGGGGAGGAAGGAAGGGGCTTCGCAGTAGTTGCGGCAGAAGTGAAGAAGCTTGCCCAGCAGTCGAGCAGCTCCTCGCAGCAGATCAATGTTATGGTAGAACAAGTTCAGAGTGATATTGTTGATGCCGTGGAGGTTATGGTTAAAACGCAAGCAGAGGTTTCACAAGGTGTTGCATCGATTATGGAGAGCGGCCAGTTGTTCAATCAGATCGTTGATTCTGTAAAAGGAATCGTCGATCAGATGCAAGAGGCTTCCGGCGCAGCCGAGCAAATGTCTGCCAGCTCGCAGGAGGTTTCCGCATCCCTGCAGGAAATGTCGCGATCCTCAAGCCAGGCAGCTAGCAGCTCACAGAATGTGTCTGCGGCTGTAGAGCAGCAGCTGGCAACATTTGAAGAGGTATCCGCGGCTGCAGAAGTACTATCGGAGCAGGCGGAAGCATTGCGAAAGATTGTGCATACTTTTAAGGTTTAGGATGGATTTGACCGATTAATCGGCGTAAATGTCCGCCGGCAATGTTGAACTTGGCTTCCTCGGGGATGTCGGCCTCGGTGATCATCATCATGGCGCTGTTCGGGTCATTGTAAGGGAAATAGGAGCCGAAAATCAGACGATCAATAGCCCGGTCATTGACAAGATATTCCACGCCGCCATGTTGAATCAGGTTATGGGTTTCGATATACAGATTAGGGCACATTTCGAGCAGCCGAATGAAGTAGCGGTTGTGATAGAGCAGCTTCTGGTCGTTCCCTTCAATGATGACGGGAAGCTTCGGGTACTGTGTGCAAATATCATGGACCGTCTCCCAGCTTGCTTCCATGTGCCAGAGGATAAGCGGCAGCCGTCTCGCTTCCATCTCAAGGAGCACATCGCCAACCTGCCATTTCTGCAGGCTGTAGTTTAATTTCTTCGGAAACATGCGCACAGCAGCTATGTTGTGTGCGATCATCCGATCGAGATAGCCGGCGATGTGCTGGCGTGAAGCCGCCAGCTCGGGAGCCCAGATGATCGCCCCGTACACCGAAGCAGAGCCGGATATTTGTTCGATAAGCTGCTCATTGCCGACCCCGGCGTTGTAATCGAGGCATTGTGGGTTAGTTATCAAGACGTCGTGAATGTGGTGGCTTCCAAGCTCCCTGATGAGTACTTCTAGGCCGGTAAGAGGCGTTAGCTGCCCCTCCCCGGTTGATGCACTCCAGCAGTTGAGATCAAAGAAACGGTATTTTGCTTTATTTCCCCGATAGGATTCAATCAATTCCGTCAATTGTATACTCAAGATAAACAACCTCCTTCTAAGTTCACACGAGTTTACTCGGATTTCATCCGAGAATCGATACTTAAACGAGACACATATTAGATTTAAACGTCTCTCATACGTCACTCATACAAATCCCGCACTGTTCCCTTTCGTCAGACTGCTACGACTTTGACCGAAAGCTCCTCGATTTTTTTCAACTCGTCTACAGGAGCTTTATCATCCGTTATGAGCATGTCGATTTCGCTCAGATCAGCGATTTGGATAAATCGGGATACGCCTACCTTGCTAAAGTCTGCGGTCACAATGACCTGGGCAGCATTATTGATCATAGCCCTGCATATTTCAGTTTCGTACGGATGCTCCGATGTGACTCCACCGCTCCCGCTAATGCCGTCCACCGACAAAAAAAGCTTATCGAGCTTATAATCACTCAACTGTTGAATGGCATGATACCCGAATACAGCGTTAGTATCAGGATTATAATAGCCACCCAGCATAATTGTTTTGATGTATGGATTTTTACCGAGCTCATAGGCGGTAATGATCGAATTGGTAACAACAATCAAATTTTTGTGATCCTTCAGGCCTTTGGCAATCTGGAGCGATGTGCTGCCTGTATAAATCATGATCGATTCATTCTCCGCCACGAGATTTACCGCATAATCACCGATCTTTTTTTTCTCCGTCAAATTTTTAATATGACTTTCGTCGAACACATCTTTTAGTTGGTTTTCTTTCAGGCTGACCGTTCCGAAGTTGCGTTCAATCAATCCCTTATTCTCCAAATAAATCAGGTCGCTGCGGATCGTCACCCCCGAGGTGGAGAAAATATCTTTCAGATCAGAGACGCGGACCTGCTTTTCTTTATGAATCAACTCAAATATTTCTTCTCTTCTCTTGGACGCAGATAGCATGGTTACACTCTTACCTTTCTAAATGAAAGCATTTTTGTTATAAGTCTATTATATTTGGTTTAAAGTATCTTTTCAATTAATAATACTCCTTGTATTGAAAAGATTGCTGCATCACTTGTGCTGCTTCCCGTATCCCGTTGATTTCACCATGGGCGATAAGCTGGACGAGGGCATTGCCCACGGCGCTTGCTTCATGCGGGCCTGCTACAACCCTGGTGCCAGAATGCTGCGCAGTCAGCTTACATAAATAAGCGTTCCGGGAACCGCCGCCGATCATGTGAATCTCTTGGATACGCTGCCCTGTCAGCGCCTGCAGTTCCTCCACCGTTTCGGCATATTGAAGGGCAAGCCCCTTCATAATGGTCATGAATATTTCAATTTCATTTTGCGGCTGCCGTTGGCCTGTTAGCTTGCAGTAGTCTACTATTTTGCCTGGCATGTTCCCGGGAGAGCTAAAGGCATCGTTCTGCACATCAATATGGGAACGGAAGCCACTTGTCTCAGCAGCCTTCTGCACCTGCTCATAATCAAAGCCTTTTCCTGAGAGGCTCCACTCCCGTATACATTCCTGTAAGATCCACAAGCCTGTCAAATATTTAACCACAAACGTCGTATCTTCATAATACCCGGCTTCACTGCAGAAATTTTCTTTCATTGCGCTGTCGCTCAGGATCGGGAGTGCAGCAGTTATGCCCACGACAGACCATGTGCCGCAGCTGATATAAGCGACACGAGGCCTGTTTTTCGCTTCAACTGCCAATATGGCGGAAATCGTATCGTGCTGGGCGACGGAAATGAGGGGCAGGTTGATGCTCCCGCTGATGCCCGCATGCTGCTTCACATCCTCCCTAACGCAGCCGATTGTATGACCCGGAGGGCTAATGGCAGGCATTAGCTGGGGCAGGCCAAAAGTGCGCAGAATGGAATCACTCCAGCTGCGCTCTTGCGCGTTATACAGCGCGGAGGCTGATGCCAGGGTAACATCACAATTGATTTCACCAGTTAAGTAGTAACCGAGCAGATTAGGCATGAACAATAAGCTGCTGCTATTTTCAAGTGCCGCTGGCTCACTTTCTTTCATCGCTAACAGTTGAAATAGAGTGCAGACACTGCTTGGTACTTTGCCAGTAACGGAGAACAGTTCTTCCGCGGGCATTTTGAGAAAAGCTTGCTTAGGGATATGCTGCGTCCTTGGATCGCGGTAATGACGGGGCAGTCCGAGCAGATGTCCCTGTTTATCCAATAGGCCGAAATCCTGCGACCAACCGTCGATGCCCAGTGAGATCAGGTTGGAGGATGTCTGGCTGGCTGCCCGAAGACAGTTCAGCACTTCTTTATATAAATGAAAGGTATCCCAATATAAATGGGAGAAGATCACTACCGGTTCGTTCACAAAACGATGAACTTCCTGAAGCTTCATGGTTTGTCCGTCAAATGAGGCTAAGATGCCTCTGCCATTGCTTGCCCCTAAATCGATGCTTAATACCTCTAATGCAGCCAAGGGAGTTCTCCTTTCCGGATCGGTCGAAATATAGCTCATATCTTATCATAAATCAAAATATCTTAAAAGTACTTTGCTAAAAAGGGTTATAAATATTTATATTGATATTATTTTATTTATTAATTATAATACAAATGAAACTAAATTATAAGTAAGTTATAAAAAACTGACAAGGTGGTTATGACTCATGGATTCATTACTTGAACGCATTTATTCTACATCAGCCGATCAAATGGAGGAGTTTGGGCGTCACGTTATGGTGGGAGGGGGTACCCCGGGACCTTGTCTGGTCAAGGGCAAAGGAGTCAGAGTGACAGATAGCAATGGCAAAAGCTATATCGATTGTACCTCGCAGAGCTGGGCGATGTATCTGGGTTATGCCCATGATGAGATCAGGCAGGTGGTTAATGAACAAATGTCCTATTTTTCTCATATTCATCAAGGCTTTCATACCATGCCCAGATACAGCCTGGCTCAGAAGCTGGCAAGCTTGGCACCCAAACATTTAAACCGCGTTTCCTTTACTGTAGGAGGCGGATCTGCTATTGAGGCAGCGATGAAAATTGCCATGAAGAATAAGCCGGAAGCCAAGCATTTCATTACACTGTGGGACGCCTATCACGGCAGTACGTTGACAACAGCGGGAGCTTCATGGACAGCGACGCAAGCATCTGGACAATTTACGGGTGTTAAGCATTTCATGCACAATATCAACAGCAACTTTATCCGTGTTCCTAATCCTTATTGCTATCGCTGCCATTTCGGGCATAATCCCGAGACTTGTGCCCAGCAGTGTGCCGATATGCTGCGAAAGACGATGGAAATGGGCGTCAACGGGCCTGTTGCCGGAGTGATTATCGAGCCGATCCAGGCTAGTGGCGGACAAATTCCATGTCCGAAATCGTATTTGCAAAAGGTAAGGGAAATTTGCGATGAATTCGGGGCCTTGCTCATATTCGACGAGATTCAGACCTATTGCCGGATCGGAGAATTTTATGCAGCTGATTATTATGGGGTTGAGCCGGACATTATCGTACTTGGTAAAGCTCTGGGTGCAGGCTTTCCGATAGCGGCTATCATTATCCACGACCGTCTGCAGGGCTTTGAAATGCATGCCGAGGAATTGCACACCTTCGCCAATAATTCAGTATCGCAAGTAGCTGCGCTGAAGCAGATTGAGATTATCGAACGTGATAATATTCTCGACAATACGCGCAAAATGGGCGCGTACATTGCTGAAAGTGCGAGGGCAATGTCGAAGCGGTTTGAGCAAATCGGTGACATTCGGCAGATCGGCCTCCATATCGGTTTGGAAATGATCGAGGACGCCGATACCAAGCGTCCGCTTTCTTTGGAGAAAGCTGTGCAAATCCGTAATGTAGGACTTGAGAAGGGGATTATTCTGGGTACCGGAGGATATCGTAAAAATTTGTTGAAAATTAAGCCGCCGCTAGTTGTCAAGCAGGAAGAAGTTGACGAATTGTTGAATATTTTTGAGGCAACGCTGGAGCAAGTATTTCATAAATAAGCTGAAGGAGAGAGTGCAAATGCTTAAGATTGATTCTGGATTGACATCGTTTTCTACATGTAATGACCGCTTTGTAAGAAATGGTTATCGGGACCCGCTCAGCTTGGATGAACAATTAGAGCTTGCAGCACAAGTCCCGGGGTTAACAGGGGTCGCATTCGACTATCCGACACAATTCGAGGATCCGGTTCAGACGAAGCAGAAATTGGCTTCCTATGGACTCGTTGTAGGGATGGTCGAAATCGATATGTACAGTCAAGCCAAATGGAAGTATGGGTCTCTTACATCTGCCGATCCGAGGACCCGGAAGGAGGCTTTGGAATTGATCAAGCGAGGGATTGATTTCGCTGGGGTGGCCGAAGCTGCTGATGTACAGCTATGGCTTGGGCAGGACGGATACGAATATCCCTTTCAATCGGATTACTCAATGGCTTGGGATCAGCTCGCCGAAAGTCTTAAAGAAGTGGCTGCATATCGCCCTGACGTAAAAATTACCGTGGAATACAAATCAAAGGAACCACGGGCACGCTGCTTTATCGCCAATGCGGGTGTGGCGTTAGCTCTCGTAAACGATGTGGGGACTCCTAATATCGGAGTGACTCTGGATGTAGGGCATTCGCTTATGGCCAAGGAAAATCCGGCTGAGGCAGCCGTCCTGCTTAGTAAATACAAGCGCTTGTTTCATTTGCATATTAATGATAACTATCGGGATTGGGATCATGATATGGTGCCTGGTACAGTCAATTTCTGGGATACGCTCGAATTTTTCTATTGGCTGCGGAAGGTCGGCTTTGACGGGTGGTTCGGAGTGGATATTTACCCATACAGGGAAAACGGTTTGGAAGCGCTATCTCAAACAGTGCGCTATATACACCGCTTCTACGAAGTGGCCGGAACGCTTGATGAGCACAAGCTTCAGGAGCTTAGAGCTGCAAACGAACCCCTGAAAATTATGGATATGATGATGGAGCGATTTCTGAAATAAACGAAGCCTGGATATTTGGTTGGTAAGAAATAAGGAAGGTGATATTTCCTATGATCGTGGACGCTCATTTTCATCTTGGCTATACATATTCGAGGTTTCATTTTTATGATACGTCCATTGAACAATATTTAAATTACATGGACCGGCTGCATATTGCAACTTGCATGAATATTCATTCTATAGGTCTTGTTACGGGTGAGCTGGAACAGGGAATGGAGGCCAATATAGCCGCCTATGAACAGTCTGCTGGCAGAATTCTGAGCTATCTCGTGTTCAATCCGAATGATGTTGTCCGCAGCTTGAAGGTGATGGAGCGGTACTACGAGGGGAACATTTTCAGAGCTGTGAAGCTGCATCCATCCATGCATGGCGTTTGTGCTGACGATCCCCGTTACGAGGCGGCCTGGGAGTTTGCTGCCGCTCACAATCTGCCTATCATGTCGCATACCTGGACACCGTCGAGCTATAATCCATCCCAGCAATTATCGTATCCCCCTCTATTTGAGGCTTATATTGCTAAATATTCTACTGTCAATTTGATCTGCGGGCATGCTGGAGGAAGAATCGATGGCATTAGGCAGACTATCAAGCTGGCCCGGACCTATGACAATGTCTACATGGATACAGCGGGGGATGTGTACAACAACAAATTGATTGATTTTCTAGTCGGAGAGGTGGGCTCAGATAGAATCGTCTTTGGCTCGGACGGATTTTTGATGGATGCGAGAAGCCAGCTCGGGATGATTCTGGATGCTGCCGTGCCGATCTCGGATAAGGAAAACATGCTGTTTAAGAACGCTATGCGGTTATTTCGGCTTTGAAAATGAATTCAGGCAGGAGGTGAGCCGAACGTTGAACCGCGGAACGTTTCGCAGAAATTGGGATTTATACTTACTGATCTCTCCGGTACTTCTTTATTTTATAGTATTTCACTATTTGCCGATGTACGGAATCCAGATTGCCTTCAAGGATTACATGGCGACGAAAGGGATTTGGGGAAGTCATTGGGTTGGCTTGAAGCACTTCGAACGATTTTTCGATAGTTACTTTTTTGAGCGTCTTATACGCAATACGTTGGAAATAGGTTTATATGGTCTTGTTGTAGGGTTCCCCGTGCCTATTCTGCTTGCACTTATGATTAATGAAGTCAGAAGTAAATTTTTTAAACGAACCGTTCAGACCGTTACTTATGCGCCTCATTTTTTGTCCGTCGTCGTTATGGTAGGCATGCTCGCGATATTTTTATCACCGAAAAATGGTCTTATCAATCAGTTTATCCGCCTGTTCGGTGGCGATCCTATTTCCTTCCTGACAGAGCCTGCATGGTTCAAAACGTTGTATGTGTTTTCGGATGTGTGGCAGCAGATGGGATGGAGTTCAATTATTTACATTACTGCCCTGACCGCTATCGATCCCCAACTGCACGAAGCGGCCAGGGTCGATGGGGCGACACGCTTGCAGCGCATTTGGCACATTAATATTCCGGGCATCAGACCAACCATCGTCATCTTGCTTATATTGAGCACAGGGTCGATTCTCGGAGTTGGTTTTGAAAAGGTGTTTCTAATGCAGAATGACCTCAATCTGGAGAGCTCGGATGTCATCTCCACTTACGTTTACCGTACGGGTATTTTAGGGGCACAGTTCAGCTTCTCCACTGCGGTCGGTTTATTCAATGCGGTCATCAATTTTATGCTGCTGTTTATCGTGAATTTTATAGCGAGAAGAGTAGGCCAAACCAGCCTATGGTAAAAAAAGGAGAGGCTCAAATGTTAATGAGACAGACGGCAGGCGACCGATTATTTGGAGTGATCAATGGCATACTGCTGCTGCTTGTGCTTGCTGCTGTGCTGTATCCGTTATTATTTGTCGTCGTTGCCTCCATCAGCAGACCGGAGGCCGTCATTAACGGTGAAGTATGGCTTTGGCCAAAAGGGATAACGCTTCAGGGCTATGCGAAAGTATTTCAAAATAAAGATATTGTGACCGGCTATTTGAACACGATCCTGTATACGGTTGCAGGAACGGCGCTTAACCTTGCCATGACAGTGATGGCTGCTTATCCGTTATCACGCAAGGACTTCCGCGGTCGCAATATCATTATGGCTATGTTTGTTATTACGATGTTTTTTGGCGGCGGCTTGATTCCTACTTATTTGCTGATTAAAAAGCTGGGCATGCTCAATACGTTTGCTGTTATGATCATACCCGGAGCAGTTTCCGTGATGAACATCATCATTATGCGCACCTTTTTCCAAACCTCCATTCCTATAGAAGTACAGGAAGCGGCACAAATCGACGGCTGCTCGAATATGCAGCTTTTAGTCCGGATTGTATTGCCTTTATCTGTACCGATCCTTGCTGTTATGGTGTTGTTTTATAGTGTTGGACACTGGAATGCGTATTTCAATGCACTGATTTTTTTATCTGATCGGGAAAAATATCCACTGCAGCTCATTTTGCGTGAAATTCTTATTTTAAGCCAGATGCAGGACATGGTGAAAATGGGGGAAGAAACGTTTACCCGCCAATTGATGAATGCGGAATCGATCAAATATGCCGTGATTATCATAGCGAACCTGCCTGTGCTGATGCTCTATCCTTTTTTACAGAAATATTTCGTCAAGGGTATTATGATCGGTGCTATTAAAGGCTGAGAAGAATAAGGAATGATTTCGATTTCATAACTATTTGTGGGGGGATTAACTGAAATGATGATGAAAAAGCGGTTTTCATTGTTGATTTGTATGATGTTGGTGCTGACAATGCTGGCAGCGTGTACAGCAGGCAAGACGGATAAGGAAAATAAGGAAAGCGATCCTGTAAGCGCTACAAAGAAACCAGATTCTACTTCTGAAGCGGCTGGAAAGATGAACCCGACGGGGATGCCGATCATGAAGGAGCCGATTACCATTAAGATGTTCGCAGGTAAACCACCCGCTTCTACCGATTGGAAGGAGCTGATGCTGTGGAAGGAATACGAAAAAATGACCAATATTCATATTGATTGGGTAGAGCAGGTTCCATTTGCCAATCTTGCGGAGAAACGAAATCTGACTTTGGCTAACGGGGACTATCCGGAAGCATTTTATACTTCATATATGCCTGCTACCGACTTAATCCGCTATGGCGGTGAAGGGGCGTTCTTAAAACTGAATGACCTGATCGATGATTATGCACCGAATTTGAAAGAGCTGTTTGATAAGTTTCCTGATGTGAAAAAGGCGGTTACGATGCCAGATGGCAATATATATACGGTTCCTACGATTATTGATCCTGAATTTACGTCCGCACGGACGGGAGGGAAGATCTGGCTAAATCAAAAATGGCTTGAAGTACTAGGTATTGCTGAACCGAAAACGACAGATGATTTCTACAACATGCTAAAAATGATGAAAGAGAAAGATTTTAATGAAAACGGCAAGTCTGACGAGGTGCCTTTCGCTTCTGTTGGTATTGACGGGCTTCTCGGATATTTGAAAGGCGCCTGGGGACTTGGCAACCGGGGTGTGAGCATAGGCAATGTAGATATGGACCCTGATGGAAAGGGATTGCGATTCATTCCGGCAGATCCGAGATACAAGGAAGTGCTGCAGTTTGTGAATAAGCTCTACACGGAGAAGCTGATATCAGAGGATATATTTACTACCGATTATGCCAAGTTTATTGCTGAGGGCTCCAAGGGCGCATTCGGCTCGATTTATGGAGTTGATCCGACGGTGACAGTTAAACAGGAGGGTTTTATCGGATCTCCGGCATTAACAGGGCCACATGGCGATCAATTGTATGCGGCAGTAACGTCTCCTCTGATCTGGATGGGCGGGCTTGTGTTGACGGACAAAAACGAGAACCCGGAAGCGACGATTCGCTGGTTGGATTATTTCTATGGTGAAGAAGGCAGCAGAATGTTTTTTATGGGCTTCGAGGGAGTGACCTATAACAAAGCGGATGACGGAAAGCTGGTGTATGTCGATGACATCAAAAACAATAAGGATGGATTAAATCTGGATCAGGCTGTGAGCCGCTACTTATCCTGGCCGGGAGGGGGCTATGCTGGAGTCGTCAGTCAAAAGTATTTCCAAGGAGCAGAAGGCTCCGAGGCTTCGATTGCTGCGACGAAGAAGCTGGAGCCATACTTCCCTAAAGAAATCTGGCCTTATTTCAGCTTCACTGTAGAAGAAAATGATCAGATGGCGGCACTGGGAGCGGATATTGAGGTTTACACAGCCGAAATGCAGGCTAAATTTATTACCGGGAAAGTACCGTTTACGGAATGGGATGATTACGTAAGTAAATTGAACAAGATGGGGCTTAAAGATTATTTAGGTATCTATAACGCAGCGTACGAGCGTTACAAGCAATAACGGGGTGGCATTGCTTAACAGGCAGAATCGCTTACGAATATTTGAAACCTACGGAGGTATGCACGCTTATGCTGGACAGAGAGCAGTTTGCAGCGGGATTTGATGAATATCGCCCGGTAATGATGTGGTTTTGGAATGATGAGATGGACGAAGCTGAAATTCGCAAGCAAATCGAAGGCTTCCACGCTCAGAGAATTTATCAGTTCTATATCCACCCGCAGAGCACTCTGCAGGTAGAGTATTTGTCGGAAAGGTACTTCGAGCTGATAGGAGTGGCTATAGAGCATGCGAAGCTGCTGGGGATGAAGTTCTGGATTTATGACGAATACAATTGGCCTAGTGGTATGGTGGGCGGCAAACTGCTGCGCGATTATCCGGAGTATCGCATGCTTGTCGTACGGCATAAACAAGCATGGATCAACCAGGGGCAAACGGACACCATTGCCTATTCCGGCCGGCTGCTGCAAGCACAGGCGATGTACGGCGGGAGCGGAGCTGTAAGGGATGTGATACATGAAGGCATATGGGATGAAACTGCCGGTACGTTTACCTGGACCAATCGGGATACTTCGATGGCAGAGCTCCACCTGTTCTCTGAAGAGAAGCAGGGCGGTGTGTTTGCGGCATCGATGCTGACTCCGTACAGCTGGTATCAGGAAGGATATCTGGACACGATGAACCCCGAGGCGGTTCGCAAGTTTCTGGATATGACCCATGAGCAGTATGCTGCTCGCTTCGGAGAGCATTTCGGGCATACGGTAGCTGGTGTATTTACAGATGAAGTCAACCTGGCGAATCCCTTTGATTTCGGGCCAGGCACAATCCCTTGGACGAAGGATTTCGATCGTGTATTTTATGAGGCGAACGGCTATGCATTGCTGCCGCAGCTTGCTAGTCTTGTCATCGATACGGGCGATTACCGGCGCATCCGCTATGATTTCTGGCGGACATTAACCGAACGCTTCGCTGAGGCCTATGCGGTGCAAGTAGCGGCATGGTGTGAAGAACATAATGTGCTGCTGACCGGACACGTATCCGGAGAGGAAAATCTGATCGCCGATTTGCTGCAAACAGGCAACGCCTTTACGTTCCTGCAGCATTTTCATATTCCTGCCATTGATTCCATTTTCTCGAAGCAGCGGATTGTTAATGAGGACTTTAATTTAGCGGGGAAATTGATCGTCAGCATAGCTGAGCATATCGAAGCGCCCCGCACCCTGTGCGAAACGTATACAGGCAGCGGTTGGGATTTAACGATGGAGGAAATGAAGCAAATATTGAACCGTCTTGCTGTACTAGGGGTAAATACGATCCAGTTCATGGGAGCGTATTATTCGCTGCGCGGGCTGCGCAAACGCATGCCAATCACCTACCCGACTACGCATAATTTTCAAATTCCAGCCTGGCCTTATTACGGATTGTTCTCGGATTATACCTCGCGGCTGTGCTTTGCGAATTCCTTCGGTACGCACCAAGCGGATATCGCTGTTCTGATGCCGACAGCTTCCGTATTCAGTGAATATGCGCTGCGTCATGAATTCTGGGATTGCGTCAAGCCTTATGAGGATCGGCCTTATGGAGACTTGGACATCACCGAAAGTACGCTTCAGGGCGTAAACAATGCTTTGCTACAGATTCAGCGTGAGTTCGACCTGCTGCATGAGCCGTCTTTCCTGGAGGCGGAGGTGGGCGCTGGCGGGACCTTACTTTTCCGCGGCCATGCATATAAGCAGCTGATCGTACCTTCTTTGCTTGTGCTTACGGGCGCACTTAGTGACAAGCTGTCTCAGTTTGCAACTGCAGGCGGGCATGTCTGCTTCGTCAATTTGCTGCCTTTCGCAAGTCCTGACCAGGGTGACATAACGGAGGAACTGGAGGGCATAACCGGATTTGCTCCCTATAAGGTGGCGGATGAGGTGCGGAGCTGTTTTGGCAAAAGAGCAGACACGAAGACGGCTGTCTATCAGAGTGGAGCGATTAGCCGAATTGTCAGCAATGAGCTGAAGCAAACGGAGAATGCGGGTCTGCGTGATGCTTTGCAGCAATGCTTGTCGTGGAATGAGCCGCTGCTTTCGCTAAAGGAGGCCTGCAGCCATATTTTTGTCTGCCACAGACATGAGGTTGCGGCTGATAAGAGGGCTGGAACGGACTTGTTCCTGTTGGTCAATGACGAACAGACCGTATATGACGGTGGTCTTCGGATAGGCCGTGATGGAGTCGTCATCGCTCATGACCCGGAAACAGGACGATCACATGTGCCGAAGCAATGGACGGATGAAAATGAACGGCTTGAAGTGCAGCTTTCTTTTGCTGGAGGTCAGGCGTGGATTATTGAAGTCAACGATGAAATAGGGCAAACCAGCGATTTAGCAGATAAAGCTTTGTTGACCTCCTCTTCAGTTCAAGAAGGAATGGATTTATCCGGAGAATGGGAATTTGCAGCGCCCGGTGACTACAATTTAATGAGGTTGGCGATCGATGTAGCCGTTGTAGATGAGTCAGTAAGTATTGAAGCTGTGGCGAAAAGTTTGGAGAATAGTATGGAGAAAAGTTTAGAGAATAGTTTGACGAATAGTTTGTTGAATGAGCGGAAGTGGCTGTCTGCATCGGATTTTTATTTTCCGGCAGGGGTTGGATTTTCTTTAGGAGCGATGTATGAGGCACGGGCTGCGTTCAAGGTTAAGCAAGTGCCTCATAATCTGGAGCTGGTCATAGATCCGGAGGAGGAGCAGCAGGTTTGGGTAAATGGAGTACGGATAGAGCCGGACCGGACGGAGCATGTGTGGGATCGGACCAATTTGATTTTTGAAATCCAGCAATGGGTGAAGCAGGGTGAAAATGAGATTGTATTGCGTGAGCGAATACCTAATTATGGCGCGCAGCACATGCCTGCATTCATGGCACTACGCGGAAGTTTTGGCGTCGACGCCTCAAGATCGTTAGTTGCAATGCCGAGCAGGTTGTCTGTGCCAGGAAGCTGGACCGATCAAGGGCTGCCTGATTACTCGGGCTCTGGTATATATAAACGCATCGTAACTATGGATAGCGATAACTCTATGGCACCTTGTTCCATAGAACTGGTTGCTGAAGACAGCAGAGACATTATGGAGCTGTGGTGCAATGGCGACTACGTGGGCACTAGCTTGTGGAAGCCGCATCAATTTGACTTGACCGGTTTCATGAAGGGAGGGAACAATGAGCTTGAGCTGAGGGTATCCAATACAATGGCTAACTTTATGGAGAACCCCCTTGTAAGCAGCGGTTTAACAGGAAAAGTGAAGCTGCATTTCAGGGATTAAGAGTGTATGGAGGGTACGGGGGAGTGTGTACGGGCAAGTACATACTAGCAAGTGTATGT
This sequence comes from Paenibacillus eucommiae, assembly GCF_017874215.1. Lineage (GTDB taxonomy): Bacteria > Bacillota > Bacilli > Paenibacillales > NBRC-103111 > Paenibacillus_AI > Paenibacillus_AI eucommiae. The sequence continues at coordinate 94,964 of NZ_JAGGLB010000020.1, read as the reverse complement.
AAGCGGATGTATTACACTACTCGTACCTTCATTACTTCAATTACCTCAAATACTTCCATTTCTGGATGGTGATAAAAATGGATTCATATGTACACACACCCATTAAATTTAAATTGGAAGGAAATGATCATAAATGGAAAAAAATGAAATGAGTAGAAGGGGCTTTATAGGAAAACTAGGAATGGGAGTAGCGGGCTTGACAGTGGCAAGCTTGCCTATAGTTTCCAAGCAGGCTTATGCACTGGCCAGCAGCAGTATCTACAACGTTCTTGACTACACAACGATTCAGGATGCAATAACAGCGGCGAGTAGTGCGGGCGGTGGTACTATACTTTTTCCGACCGGGGTGCATACAGTAACTTCAAACTTGACCTTTCCGATGCATGTAGACGTTGAGTTTATTAATGGAGCGTATCTAGACATAAGCAGCGGGGTGACTGTCACGATTAATGGGGGTATACTGGCAGGTTTTAACCGGATTTTCAGTGGCAGCGGCAACCTCAGTTTAGTTGGAGCCAGAATCGAGCAAGTGTATCCCGAATGGTGGGGAGACGGTGGTCCCAACGATGCCCCTGCCATTCAAAAAGCAATCAATGCTTTTGATATCGTTTTTTTTCGCAATGTTACCTATAACATCACCTCTACCGTTACGATTCCACAAACCAGAAAGCTGCAATTGATAGGGTCGGGTTTCCGCAATACCACATTTAATATTTCGGCTTCCATTACAGGGCTTTCCTTTCTTCGTGATCCGGGTGTTGGAGGAACCATTGTAGTCATACGCGGCATACGATTTATAGAAAATAATGAAGGGAAGACCGCAACCGGTATTGCATTTAAAGGAAATGATCATACTCATCATGACAACTGGCTGCGGGTGTACGATTGTTCCTTTTATGGATTCAGTCGTGCTGTGCATTTGAAATTTTGCGGAAATTGTTTTTTTAATGGCTGTTATGCACAAAGGAATAATGTGGTCTACTTCCTTGAGAGAGATGCTTCCTTCATTTGGTTTGAACAATGCATGAATCTCGATAATCGTACCTTTATTTATGCCGATGATACGCTTGCTGATGGGATTTCAAATGGTATTTTCATTCATAATTGCTCATCCGTTCTATGTGAAACAGAAGATATTAGAATTGTTGGATGGCAAGGTGTATATATTACTGGCGGGGGAGGTACCGATTTAGGGGGCTATGGAGGCGGTACCAATGCTATTTATCTGGGTAAATGTCAGGATTTTGCTATTAGAGACATGTGGGTAGCAAGTGATCCGGTAAATATGACAAATCGTACGGGCATTCAAATAATCGATTCTCATTCCGGCGTCATAACCGGATGCTCCATTGTGAATAACACGATTGGAATTAGGATTGACGGCAATTCAGTTCACTCGACAAGAGTTGCCATAACTGACAATAAGTTTGAGGGAAATATTTTGAATGATATTTTGTTTGGCAGCTATGCCAAAGCGGTGAAAGTGATGTGCAATCATTTCATGTCTACCGTTTCCAGAACCGCAACGAATTATGAGGTTTACGCCAATACAGGAGGCTCTGACTACAATATTATTAAAAATAATACGTTTAAAGGAGCAAACTACAGTATTATTGCCGGTACGAATTCTATTGTAAATGAGAATATTTTTAGCGTTCCGAATTGAGATGTAAAAAGGAATTAAGAAATCCGCTTGAGACAAGTTCTGATTATTACACATTATCATGTGCTTGCGTGGTGCCGAAGCGGCCGAATGTGTGGAAAACCGCACATATTTAGCCGGCTAAACTGACAACATTGAGTTGAGTAGCAGCCCGCCTCCTCCGAATGGAGCATGTGCTTCACTTAATGATGTTTTTCATCATTAAAGTTATTATTCCAGGTCAATCCGTCACTTTAATGATGTTTTTCATCGTTAAAGTGACGGATGGCCACTTCTTCTGGGGGATAAAAGGGATTTTAACGATGTTTTTCATTGTTAAAGTAGTATATGGAGAGAATCTGGTGCTTTTAGCGATGAAAAACATCGTAAAAGTAGCAGATCCTTTCAGTGCAGAGCGTGCATCCTCTCCAGCCCCTTGCCCACTAGGAATTCTCCTCCAGCCAAGAGAAAAACCCTTGCTGGCTGTCCGTTTGAGCTTGGTGTTCGTACGATTGTAGCTGAAAGAGGTAAGGGGTATGGGTGGAAAAGCGATAGCGTCCGCATTTAAAGATTTGTTCCACCCTTTACATTCCATTCAGGGAACAAATCTTTAACAGCGGTTGGAGCCCATACCCCTTACCTCCCCCAAGCACTAGCGTTGCGAACACGCACATCATAGGACGCCGCAAGGTGTTTATTTCAATTACACATTCATCAAAGCATCAAGGATGCCTATTCTTCCGGTTGGGGACCAGCTCATGGCCGCCCAATTGTCAGTGTAATGGGTGTGGTTGCAGGTAACGGCTTTGATGGAGTTCCATTCAGGCAGAGCTTGAATGTTTCTGAAAACGATCTCGTCCGCAGGATAGTAAAATTGACTCTGAATAAATAAATGATCGGTACCCAGGTTAGGAAATTTATCGGGTGAGAATTCTATATTCATGATGGTTGTCGGTACACAGTAGCCCGGCTTCAATCCAAGGTCTGAATAGATCAAATCGTTGAGTGGATGATTATTTGCTCCTTGAATGCGGATCAGCTTATCCATAACTCTCATCAGTGTCACGGTCTCATTGCCAAAGCGTTGGCGCAAAGCGCTTCTGGCATGGGTCAGCTTCCTCTCCAGCCTTTTAATATTATGCTCAGCTTCGTTCTCCCGGCCAATTACTTCAGCAATTTGTTTATGAACGACTCTCCAGTCCATACTATAGCTGAATTTAACAGTTGGAGCGATTCCTTTGAGCTGTTCGAAGTACGGCTGGTGAAGATGATCGCAGATGATCAGCTCGGGCTCAGCTTGCCTGATATCCTCCATACACTTGGCGAGCCACGCCTGGTGTTCTTCCTCGTTCATTGTTTTTCGCTTATGGCAATTTGTTGAAACAACCGGCTCGATTCCCAGCGACTGGAGAATATCCTCAAAGCGGAAGCACGAGGTGACGGCGATTCGAATGTCTGTTCTTTTCATATAGAGTGTGGGTGAAAAACCGGTTTCCCTTTTGAACATTCGGCTGAAGTAAAACTCACTGATAAATCCGCTGGATGCGGCCACCTCTTTAATGGAATGATTTTGCACCAGAAGCATTTGTTTGGCTTGAGCAATTCGGTGGGCGTTCAAATATTCGATTGGAGATTTGCCGTATCTTTTTTTGAATTCTCTGGAATAGGAGGTAGGTGTGAAGCCTGACATTTCAGCGAGTGTTTTCAGCTGGATTTTGTGGTGATAATGCTTGTGTATGTAGGCAATGCTTTCTTCAATTCCTGTGTCTGCTTCCTTTAATTTACTTAGTGTAAGAATGCTGAGAATAATCACATGAAGGAGCTCTTGAAATTGAGCGTTTAACTCAAAGCTATTGGATGCTTTATTGGATAAGCTGTTGGGCACTGACTTGTTTATGGATATATACAATTGATGTATCCGTTCGTGAACAGCGGGAGCATTCATCAGTGGAACCATTCCGACTGTCAGAGGAAGCAATTCTGTGTACGGAGGGCTCAGCAAGCGCACGGTCCCAGACTTTTTATTCACGCCTAAACAATCGACGAACAATAAGTAATATTCACAATCATCGGATTGTAAAAAAGCTTCTATATGCATGCCCTCTATAAAAAAGTACAATTGCTGGGGTTTTATCGGATGACTGGTGTCGTCGATTTGAAGCGTGCCTTCACCTCGAACGACGTAGCAGAGAACGTTATGAGGGAGGCTTTTGATTTTTATCGTTTTATGGCTTGTATAGTGACGGTGATGAAGGGATGAAAGGAATAGAGTGGGGGTGCTCGTCATAATGGTCCTCCGCCTATTTGTGATGAATGCAGATATAGTGAAAACTATTCTCAATTATATAGGAGATGAGCTTTATATTCAATTGGCATGGCCGCCATATGGGCAATAAACTGCATTTAAATCGGATATAATCATGCATGTACAAACGTATAGCGTGTCTTTATAATTGATAAAGATTCTCAATTAAATTCAATTTATAGGAGGTTTGGCATTCATGTCCGTATTTAAAGGGAAGGTCAAAAAAATTCGTAGCATTACGGTAAGTATGAGCATTATGCTTGTATGTATACTGCTTGTATCAGCATGCGGCGCCAAGGATACAAACAGTAGTCAGGCAGGTCAGAACGATAAAGATCCCAAGTCATCACAAGCCTCTCCATCTCCGCAAGCCTCAACCGAGGCATCAACGGCTGCTGAGCAGACTGCGGCTCCGGATGCAGCAACGCGTACAGTAAAGGATGCTTTTGGAGAAACAACTATTCCTGCGAAGCCATCGCGAATTGTTGTACTGAATACAGCAGCATTGGATAATTTATTAGCGCTTGGTGTGAAGCCTATCGGGGCGCCATACAGTATCTCAGTCAATGCCAACTTCTTCAAGTATCTGGCTTCACAGGCTGAAGGTGTTGAAAATACAGGAACAGTGGATCAACCGAATGTGGAGACGATTGCTAAGCTGAATCCGGATTTAATCATTGCTTACAAAGATGATCATGAGGCGATTTATGAGGATTTGAAACGAATTGCTCCTGTGTACGTGACGACAGCAAGCCCGGGTCAATGGAAGCAGGCTCTTCGCGAGCATGCGGATGCAGTAAATAAATCGGCAGATGGAGACAAGCTGCTGGCAGATTTCGAAGCCCGGATAGCCAAATTTAAAGCAGACATGGGAACTAAATTAACGGAGAAAACCGTGAGTTTGATCCGCCCAAGAGCTGATCATATCCGGGTTCAGATGGCGGGCTCTTATTCTGGAGCTATTGTTGCTGAAGCGGGAATTCCGCGCCCAGCTGCACACGAGGGGAATATGGAGCACCATGTACCTATTACGGAGGAGCAAATTGCTGATATGGACAGCGATGTTATCATCTCCTTCGGGCGTGAGAATGAAGCGGACTTCTTCAACGATAAGATTCAAAAGAATCCAGTATGGAAAACGCTGACGGCAGTGAAAAATAACGAAGTTCATATGCTTGACTGGGAGACATGGCTTAGCGGCGCTGGTATTCAATCCTCCAACCTTATTCTGGATGATCTGATTCGTATTTTTAATAAATAAAAATAGATCTAATGGGAGGTTCCCTTGCGTATTCGACTCACAGGACTGGCGATAGGTGCCATGTTCATGATCTTCTCTTTGGGGGCAAGCATTGTCTTCGGCAAAAATCCGATCCCCTTTTCTATTGTGCTCGATTCATTAACCTCATTTGATGAGAGCTCCAGGAATCATCTGATTGTTCATTCCGTGCGGATTCCCCGTGCCTTGATCGCGATGGTGGTTGGCGGCTGCCTTGCTATGGCCGGAGCTGTTATGCAGGCCATCACGCGCAATGCTTTGGCGGGCCCTGAGCTTTTTGGTGTGAATCAGGGGGCAGCGCTTATGATTGTGATCCATATTTTCTTGCTTGGCAAAAGCTCCTTGACAGGGTATATCGGGTTTTCTTTCTTGGGTGCTGGGGCAGCAGGCATTATCGTGTACGCACTTGGGTCCATGGGGGCAAGGGGACTAACACCGGTTAAATTGATTTTGGCAGGCTCAACAATCAATCTGTTATTTGCCTCTTTAACACAAGGAATTCTCATATTTGATGAGGAGTCTCTGGATACGATGCGCTACTGGTTGGCTGGTTCTTTAACGGGCCGAAGCATGGAGCTATTTATGCAGACACTTCCGTTTATGCTTGCCGGCCTGATTGGCACACTTGCAATGGGCAGGCAAATTAATTTAATTAGTCTGGGTGAGGACGTGGCCCGGGGACTCGGCCAGAGAACAGGGTGGATCAAGGCGGGTTCGCTTGGGCTAGTCATCTTATTGGCTGGGTCTTCGGTGGCGATAGCGGGTCCGGTTGGTTTTGTAGGGTTAGCGGTTCCGCACATAGCCCGGTTTATCGTGGGCTCCGATTACCGCTGGATCCTTCCTTATTCTGCTGTGTTCGGAGCCATCTTGCTGCTGCTTGCAGATGTTGCCGCCAGGTTCATTGTGCCTTCACAGGAAGTATCAGCCGGGGTGGTCACAGCTATGCTGGGCGCGCCATTTCTTATTTATTTGGCACAAAGGAGGGTCTAGCCGATGCTGTCTCGTGCCTGGAGCAAGGTTGGATCGGTTGGGTTCTTTCCTCTCGTTCTAATTGTTTTAGTAGGTATGAATCTGGTTATCCTTTGCTTGCAAATTGTGCTCGGGGATTTTCCGATATCCGTCAATGATGCGTTCAAAGCTGTTGCTGGAATAGGGAATGAACGTTACGATCTCGTTGTGAACCGATTCAGATTCCCACGGGCGCTTGTTGGCTTTCTAGTTGGGGCAGGTCTTGCGCTTTCGGGTGTTATTCTTCAAGGTATCACGCGCAATCCGCTCGCTTCTCCCGGTGTTATTGGTTTGAATTCAGGAGCGGCCCTGCTGACGGTCTCAGCCATTATTCTGGTTCCTGCTTTTCCTGTTGCTCTGCTTCCCTTCGCAGCTTTTCTGGGAGCTTTCCTTGCCGCTGCGTTGTCCTATATGCTGGCTTGGAGGCGTGGGTTATCTGCCGTTCGCCTTGTGCTCGTTGGAGTTTCCATTTCTGCATCAGCAGGGGCTTTCGTCACCTTTCTGCTGACCTTCAGTGATATTTATGATGCCAAAAGGGCAGTAGTCTGGATGACAGGAAGTATATACGGCAGAAGCTGGGAGCATTTCTGGCCGCTGCTGCCATGGCTGCTGGTTCTGTTCCCACTCTTGATGCTGCTCGGCAAACAGCTCGATGTCATTCAATTGGGAGATGAACTGGCCAAAGGCTTGGGGAGCCGATTGGAACGTTCCAGAGGCATATTGCTGCTGATCAGCGTCAGCTTAGCGGGCGCTTCAGTCGCAATGGCTGGAACAATTGGATTTGTCGGATTAATGGCACCCCACATATCCAGGTATTTGGTGGGAGCTGCCTCCCGAAGACTAATGCCCACGGCTGCCTTAATAGGCGGCATGATTGTTATGCTAGCAGATTTGTTGGGGAGAACGCTGCTCAGGCCGATGGAAATTCCATGCGGGATTCTTATCGCAATGATCGGGGCTCCCTATATGATTTATTTGTTATACAAGAAACGTAATATGTGAAGCTGGAAGCGATGGAAAGCGATGGAAAGCGATAGGCTTATGGACAGTGATAAGTCGATGAGCAACGATAGGTTGATGGGCAGTGATAAGCTAGTGGATAGTGATAGGCTGATGAGCAACGATAAGATGATGGCAAGCGATAAGCCGACGGAAAACGATACGCTGATAAAATCTGAACATCCGTATAAGGTGGCGGAAGTGATTCGTTCAAGGCGAACCATCCGGCAGTTTAAGGCGGAGCCCGTTTCACAGGAACTGGTGCTGGAGCTGCTTAACGTTGCTAACTGGGCTCCAAATCACGGACGCAGGGAGCCGTGGAGATACATTCAATACAAAGGTGAAGCGCGCGCTCAATTTGCTGAAGCGGTGATTGGGTCTTTCACAGCAGAAGAAAAAATCAAATATGCCGAGCATCGATTGAAGTATTACATGGAGATCCCCATCCATCTCATTATTGTTATGAAGGAAGATCCCAGGCAAAAGCAGTGGGATGAGGATTTCGGAGCCGTATGCTGCTGGATTCAAACCTTTCAGCTGGCAGCGTGGGAGCGTGGTCTTGGTGTCGTCTGGAAAACCAATACATATATCTACGCTCCCGCTTTTCGCGAAGCTGTTGGTGTGGAGGCCGGGGAGAAAATCGTTGGAGTGCTGCATGTGGGATACCCGGAAATAATACCTGGTGCACAACCTCGAACTGCAGCCGAAAACCGCCTGATCGTTCATGACAGTTCTATGCAAGAGGTTGAGTAATGAGTAAGTGGCACCCTGGTAACGGACATCAGAGGCCGTAATTTAGCTTTCAAAAGGGTTTTTGGGAACGTTGCGGTCCTGAAAGCCGCTATTGCTGCTGGAAACGCTCCAAATTCATGGATTTGGGGTAAATAGCGGAACGTATGTCCGCAACCGGCTGATTCTTCTCCGAACCCATGATTTATTGATCGATAAGCACTCTGACCAGCTCCTATGGGCCGGTCTTTTTTTTATGAACAAAATAATTTCAATTTCACAGTGCAGCTTTGCAGTGATAAAGTGGCTTAGAGTATAATTCATACTCCAAGGGGAGTCAGTAAGGAAGCGCAGTTTTTTCCTATCGCCACTATCCCTTTCCCTCAGAAAAGCAGCCTCTGCTGATAGTTCGAGCGTGGCATTTCATGTTCAGCATTTTTGAAGCTGAGACTGATAGGGAGGGGATGTGGGAGGATGAGCGATAGTAGGCAGAATTAAGTAGCATTAAGCAGTAGTAGGCAATAGTAATCAGCAGAAAGCAATAGCAATCAAAAGTAATCAATAGTAAGTATCAGTGAGCAATAGTAAGCATCATTAAGCAACTGATAAGCAGCCCACCTTCCCGGAATGGAACGTGTGCTTTCACTTAAAGATGTTTTTCATCGTTAAATTAAGTGTTCCAGGTCAATCCGTCACGTTAACGATGATTTTCATCGTTAAAAGAGGAGAGATGGCCTCACTGGGTGGTGAAAAGCCATTTTAACGATGTTTTTCATTGTTAAAGTAGGGTTGTGGGGCCGGCCTGGTGCTTTTAACGATGAAAAAACATCGTTAAAGCAGCAGCTCCTTCTCAGCTGCGTGCGCTCGTCATTCCCAGCGCCCGCGCCCGCTAGGAATCTCATCCAGTCAAGAGAAAAACCTTACTGGCCGTCCGTTTGAGCTTGGTTTGAGCTTAGTCTGAGCCTAGCGTGAACTCGGTGTTCATGCGATTTAGCTGAGAGGGAAGGGATGTGGGTGGAAGAGCGGTAGCGTCCGCCTTTAATATTTATTTGTTCCAACCTCCTTATCCCTTCCATTCAAGGGAACAAATCTTTAACAGCGGCTTGAGCCCACAGCCCCAATGTTGATAGGTTAAGCAACTTCGCAGGCGATACGCCGAGCAACCCGAGCAACGGCACGCGGAGAGCGGACGGATTTCTAACGGACAATTTTGCACCTTAGACGCGTTTTTTTCATCCGTCGCCCATCCTAACGGACATCAGCGACTCTTAACCCGCTCAACAAGGGGAAAATACGCTCCGTTAGGGCTGTAAGAGGCGCTAATGTCCGTTAGAATTCCAGCTGGGCTTTTGTGGTGCGCTAAGGAGCGCTGGTGTCCGTTACAGTTACTGGCTTCCCATTCGCGTCCGCTGCCCCTCGTTAACCTGACAACATTGGCCCACATCCCTTTCCTCCGTAATGCACCAACGCCAGAAACACGCTCCTCAAAGGAAGCCACAAGGCATTTTTTCTTATGGAATTATTAAAAGTATAAGTTTTGGGGATGCTGGAGGGAAAAAATTTATTCGCATGGTGCAGCTTTATAGTAAAGAAGTAAACGGTGTGACTGTTCAATCATCTAGGGGATCAGAAAGGAAGCGCAGATTCTCCTATCGCCACTATCCCCTTCCCTCAGAAAGCAACCTCTATGGGTCCGTATGAGGTGTGCTTCACGATGTTTTTTAGCGTTAAAGCATCAGGTCCTCCTCAACTGCGCAGGCTCCTTATCTCCAGCGCCTGCGACAGCTTGGGCATCTCTTCTAACCAAGATAAAAAGCCTTGCTGGCCGTCCGTTTGAACTTAGTGTGTGCCTGGTTTTAACTTGCTTTTGAGTCTGGTGTGAGCTCGGTGTTCGTGCGATTGTAGCTGAGAGGGAATGGCTGTGGGCGGAAGAGCGGAAGCGTCCGCATTTAAAGATTTGTTCCACCCCCCTCATCCATTCCATTCAAGGGAACAAATCTTTAACAGCGGCTGGAGCCCACAGCCATTCCCTCACGTAACGCTCCCAAGTTTCCAGTGTGCACCTCAAAGGAAGTAACAAGGCATTTTTTCTTATGTAAACGCTACAAATCTTAATGTGTATAGAGTATGATGGAGTAAAATGCTTCCAATGGAGGGGTGCGAATGTTCTCGATTCTTATAGTGGATGATAATTACTCGGACCGGATTGGCATTCATGGCTTAATTGAATGGGACCAACTCGGTATTGAAGTGGTGGGGCTTGCAGTGGATGGTGCGGATGGTTATAAGCAAGCTGTGCAATTGCGGCCTGACTTTATTTTGACCGATGTGGCTATGCCTGTGATGGATGGATTGAAGATGACGCAGCACATTAAAGAGGAGCTGCCGGATACGAAGTTTATTTTCATGAGCTGCTTTGATGATTTCGATTACTTGAAAGGCGCGATTAATCTGGAGGTGTATGGATACATCTTGAAGCCGATTGATTTAAGTGAGCTGACGGATTCGCTATACAAGGTTAAGCAGCTAAGGGAGCTTGAATTGGAAAAGGAACAGAGTGATCAAAATTTGCGCAAAAGGATTCAAGAGAGCATGCCGGTGCTTCAGGAGCAGCTGATCCGGGATCTTTTGTCCGGAAAATTCGAGAGTGAGGGCGAGATCCGGGAGCGGATGCAGTATTTGGGCATGCCATTTCCGTTTGAAGGCTACTCCGTTCTTTTTCTGCAAATAGATAATTACGAAACGCTTTATGTGGACATTACGACCGAGGAGCGGCACTTACTGATCTACAGTGTACAGAAGTGTATCGAAGAAACGATCCTGAATGAGCTTCCCGGCTATATAACGAGCCAGTCTTACAGCAGTGCTGCCATCATCCTTCTAGCGAAAGAACGGGAGAGCGAGGAAGGGCTGAACGGAATTGTTGAAGCGGCAAACAGGTGCAAGGAAAAGGTGAACAGCAGTATCGGCATGCAGGTTACGATCGGGATCAGCGATGTTTCCGGCCGGCTCGGGGAACTGCCCAAGCTATATGAAGCGGCGCAATATGCGGTTAAATCGAAGTTTTACAGCAGCGGGAACCGGATTATCCTGGCCTCGGAAGCAAGAGCTCCGGAAGCGGATTTCCAGTATAACATGCTGGAGATTAAGCAGAAGATTGAAGGCCTCCTGGAAAGAGGCAGCGAAGAGGATATTGTACATTTTATCAACCATTGCTACCATGCTGACATTCGATATCCAGAAACGTATATCAAGAGCCTGACCTATTCGATTATCCAAATCATGCATATGATATTGCTGGAAAGGCAGGAGAGCTACAGCTCTATTTATGGCAATGATCTCGTTGTCTGGGACAAGCTGCAGCGGTTTGAAACGATTGAGGACATCAAGCAGTGGCTGGTGAGCATCATTGAGACCGTCCGTTCCTTTGTACATAAAGGGGAAAGTGGGCGGTACGGCAAAGTCATTGAGGACATTAAGTCCATTATAGATGAAACCTATGCCGAAATCGAAAATGTGGGCCAAATCGTGGCCTCGCTTTATATTAGTGCCAGTCATGCTAATTTTATTTTCAAGCAGCAAACCGGGCAGACGATTTTCGATTATTTAATGATGAAAAGAATGGAAGCCGCCAAAAGGCTGCTGATGGATCCTTATATGAAAATTTATGAAATCGCTGAAAAGACCGGGTATAAAACGACCTCTTATTTTACTTCCGTTTTCAAAGAATACACGGGAGTCACGCCGAAACAATTCAGGGACAAATATGATAAAAAATAAAATTTTCCGCCATTTAATTCTGTTCACCACGATTCCTTTGCTGATCATCGCCACTTTCATCTGTATCTTTATGTATCAAAAAAATACGAAAGATGTTCGCGACGAGATTACGGATAAATTGAACGGGACTATCGATTCGATCAACGAAACGCTCGTCAAGTATATCGATAAAAGCAGCTACATTATCACGAATCAGTATCTGATCCACCATATCCAAAAGGATTATTCGAATGATCTGGAGCAGATGGTGTATTTTATGGATAACATTAATGCAATGATCGGAGAAGCCTATACAGACAATGTAAAAAGCCCATACATCATTCATGCTTACAATGAAACGCTGTTTGCCGGCAAGTTTGTTGAAGGGATGGATAGTATGGAGGGCAATGAAAGTGCTCGCAGGGCCATGAAGGCACAACCTACAGAAATTGTATGGGAGCCGGAAGCGACATTGAAAAATGGCCTGAAGTACATTACTTTTTACCGGAATATTGTAAATATTCATCAGTCTGTTGGCATACTGGAGGTCAATATCCCCTATAATGCGCTGGAAACTAAAATGGACACCGTAGGAGTTCCAGAGAATGGATTCATGTATTCGTACAATGAGAAGGGAAGCCTGCTGTATATGGTTAACCTGACGAACAGAAGTATTACTGACATTAGCGAGGTTACGCCGAAGGCTTATATCATGGTGAGCGGCACGGTGAAAAGCGGGCATACGATCACTGCGGCCACCCCCAAGAAAGTCGTGCATTTGAAAAATCTGATCACTTTTGCTGTAGTATCGTTCTTTTTCCTGATCTATATTGCTTTGATGCTCCTTGCCTCGAAAATCACAGCTCAGAAAATTACGGGCAATATGGAGAGCTTCATTAACAAGATCAAGCGAAACGACAACATGCTATTGCATGATGACCTGATTCAAATCAAGGGCAGCGACGAGGTGTCCATTCTTAAGCTGAAGTTTAAAGAACTGATAAGCAGAATGAATGAAATGTACAAGGAAATGGTCAGTGTGAAGCTTGCAAACAGCGCCATGGAAATTGAGCTGCTGCAAGCGAGAATTAACCCGCACCTGCTGTACAATTCCTTATCCGTAATCAAGTGGACCGCCTTGTGGAACAAAGACCGCAAAACGGTGGAGCTTATAGATGCGATGACCAAGTATTACAGGACAGCCTTGAGCAAGGGGAACAATATTATCAGTATAGCGTCCGAGCTGGATATGATTCATGAATACGTCCAAATAAACAGATTTGCTCATTCCGCAAGCTATGAGCTGCAAATTGAAGTGGATGAAGGGATTATGGACTGCTATACGTTGAAGCATCTGCTTCAGCCGATTGTAGAGAACTCAGTGTTGCATGGACTGAATGGCCAAGGGGAAGGTGCCCGAGTCATCATCAAGGGGTATAGGGAGCAAGCGGATATCGTGTTTGAGGTCAGCGACAATGGACGCGGGATGGAGCCGGAAACGATCGCCCAAATTATGAACTTCAACTTTACATCAGGCTACGGGGGATATGGGGTCAGAAATGTGATGAAGAGAATCCAGGCCTATTATGGCCATAACTATGGGCTCCACATCGAAAGTGAGGTTGGCAGCGGGACTAAAGTGATTGTCCGAATCGAGGGGTTGTCAGAGCAGCAATTGAAGGAAAGGATGCAATCTTCCATAAGTCCTGAATAAGCCCTGAATAAATCTTGAATAAACTATTTGAATGCAGATTCATCACATATTGATATTTTTCATCAGATTGTAGGCTCGTTATTCCGTCTTTGCTTTTTTATAATGAGAGTACAAACTAAGAAAGAAATCAACTAAAGAGGGTGTGTGGATGGAGCTCATTCAAAAAATGAATCGGTACAAGTTTTTATATGTACTTCTTTCCGGGGCATTAATCTGGACACTCGTATTTTGCTACGTGCCCATGCTCGGGATCATCATGTCATTTCAGGATTTTAACATTTTTAAGGGCTTTTTCGGAAGTGAGTTTGTAGGGCTGAAGCATTTTGTAACCATTTTCACAGATCCAGTATTCTTGAAAGCGATTTGGAACACCCTGCTGTACAACTCAGTTATTCTTTTTCTGGGATTCCCTTGTCCGATTATTCTTGCCCTTTTGTTTAACGAGCTGAGAGGCGTGTTTTTCAAAAGAGCGGTTCAAACGATCAGTTATCTCCCGTATTTTTTATCCTGGATATCGGTTGTTGCCTTGTTTTATGCCTTTTTTGAGATGGCGGGGCCATTTAATGATCTGAAGGTGTTGATTTTCGGAGAGCAAGTGGAGCGGACGAATATTCTGATGGATCCGGACAACTTTTTGGGCATTTTGTTTGGCTCGCATTTATGGAAAAATATTGGATGGTCTTCGGTCATCTTTCTTGCCGCCATTGCGTCGATTGATTCACAGTTATACGAGGCGGCTGTTGTGGATGGGGCAGGAAGATGGAAGCAGGTGCTGCATATTACATTGCCTAGCATTTGGCCGACCGTTATGATCATATTCATTCTGTCGTCAGGAAGCCTGGTGTCTTCTAATTTTGAGCAGGTTTTCGGATTTCAGAATTTGTATACGATGGAACAGACGCAAGTTGTTAATACCGTTGTTTATAAGCTTGGCGTGCAGCAGGGCAATTATTCACTGGCGACGGCCTTTGGTTTGGCACAGGGGATTGTATCTTTCCTGATTGTTTATGTGGTGAACTTGGTAGCCAAGAAAGTAAGCAATGTTGGCATCTGGTAAAGGAGAAGTCTATGATTAGAAACAAGAGCGAGCGACTATTTAACGTTGTTAATATCCTATTTATGCTGTTTTTATGTGTGGTCACTTTGTACCCTTATTTAAATCAGCTGGCCGTTTCTCTTAATGATGGTCAGGACACGATTTTTGGGGGCATTACGATATATCCGAGGGATTTTACCTGGGAGAACTATGTAACCGTTTTTACGAATGCAGGCTTTGTCACTTCACTCCTCGTTTCCCTGTTGAGAGTAGTGGCAGGTACGATTCTGGGTTTAGTGCTCATTACTGGCGCTGCCTATGCGATTTCAAAGAGAAATTTGCCGGGAAGAAATTTTTTCATTTTCTTCTTGATTATTCCGACCTTTATCTCAGGCGGCCTTATCCCGACGTATATCCTTTATAAAAACTTGCATTTGATGAATCATTTTATGGTATATGTGCTTCCGATGGCTTTTGTTTTCTTCTATATGATCATTATTCGCACCTATCTGCAGTCCTTACCGCCAAGTCTTGAAGAGTCTGCCGTCATCGACGGGGCGAATGAATTTCAAATTTTGTTCCGCATCATGATTCCGCTTTCAATGCCGGTTATGGCGACGGTGATGTTGTGGCTGGCTGTGGCTCACTGGAATGACTGGACCACGTCGCTTTATTTTATAACGAAGAAAGATTTATTCACCTTGCAGTATGTTATGTACAAAGTGGTTAAAGAAGCTGAGCTCATCAATGAAATGATGGTTTTAAGAGCAATGACCTCCGGTGGCGGGGGAGCCTCCCAGCAGGTGACTGTAACGCCCGAATCTGTCAAAGCGGCCACCATCATTGTCGCCACGCTGCCGATCGTTATGCTGTATCCGTTCCTTCAGAAGTACTTTATTAAGGGCGTTATGATCGGCGCTGTCAAAGAATAAGCAGACCCCGGGTACAACACATCATGTGTTTATCAATAAAAAATGGTAAAGGGTGGTAAGAACATGCAAAGAACAATGGCCAGATGGCTAAGCTTATCCCTGGTTTTGATCATCGCTGTAGGATTGCTCGCAGGCTGCTTGGAGAAAGATAAGCCAACTGCAGATCCTGGCAAAGAATCACCAGCTCCACAATCAACCAAGGAGGGGGATGGGGCGGAGCAAGGCTATGTGCCGGCCAAGGAGCTCGATTTGACGATCTGGAATACGCAAGGGACTGATGTGCGTGCAGTTGAGAAACCCAAGGAAGATATTCCTGGAGACTGGCTGGCTAATAAAACGAAGGTGAAGATTAAGGAGTTTTATGGAAATGGCGGAGGCCAGTGGGAAGCCAAGCTTACGACGCTGGTAGCTAGCGGGAACCTTCCGAATCTTGTTCTTACCCAAGCAGGACAGGGGCCAGCCCACCATGCCAAGCTTCATGAAGGGGATCTGAACTGGGAGCTTACACCTGATATGATTCAGAAATATGCTCCGGATGTGTGGAAGAGTATTCCTTCGTTTGTGTGGGATTCCATTAAGATCGATGGGAAAATTTATGGTATTCCATTTGGTATGGCTGTTGATAAAGAAATAGATCCTAATTTGGGTGATGATTTTG
This sequence comes from Paenibacillus eucommiae, assembly GCF_017874215.1. Classification (GTDB taxonomy): domain Bacteria; phylum Bacillota; class Bacilli; order Paenibacillales; family NBRC-103111; genus Paenibacillus_AI; species Paenibacillus_AI eucommiae. The sequence continues at coordinate 78,903 of NZ_JAGGLB010000020.1, read as the reverse complement.
TTACCGCATTCACTGTTCCGAGGGAACGTATAACAAGTACATCCGGCACGTTGATGGTCAGAGACGATATCCTAAAAAGCTTAATTCCCTCAGCATTAAACTATGAAGAAATTATGAAGCTCATTAAAGAGAAAAATGCTCCAATCGGCGACAGCTTCGTATTGCCAATCCAATCTACAGATGAATATGTAAAGTTTATGTATGATATCAAAGCTTTAAATTTAAAAGAAGGCAACAAGCCTGTGTATGCGACCGGTTATGATGGAGGCGACAATTGGTTCGCTCTAAGTGTTTTAGGTGCTGAAATGCTCGGATACAAAGGCTATTACTATACAGGCTGGCTCGACATTCCGCAGAAAAAAATGGGGTTCGGATATTTAAATCCCGTATTTAAAGAAGCCGCCAAAATACAAAATAAAATGATTAATGATAAAGTAATAGACCCGGAATCACTGGTGCATAATGCAGAGAAGTATAAAGAAAAAGTGATGAACGGACAATATGCGATTATCTGGAACGCAACAGCCGGAGATGTGAATCCGCTTCTGGAGAAGGCAGGAAAGACTTTCAGATATGTTCCATTTTACACACAGGTTCCACAAAGACCCGAATTTCCTGCTTACAAAGAAGGACCTCCAACCTTTTCTTCGGCATTATCTTTATTGAAAACTTTGAAAGAGGATGAAGTGCCCCAGGTTCTTAACTGGATCAACATGATGTTCACGGATGAGTGGGAGGACATTAAGTATTGGGGAACTAAAGAAGCCGGATTATATGAAGAACTGGCAGATGGAAAAAGACAATTCAAAGATGCCAATATGCAAAAGTTTCTCGTTGAGCTGGATATGACAGCGATGGACTGGAAGGATGCTAAAGGCTTGAGCTTTGATAATCAGCCGCTAAATGGAGGATCTCCCGGCTATTGGCAAGGTGTCGTGAAATGGAATGGTCTCGGCAGCAGTAAATACAATCCTCAATTTTTTAATAAAACGATTCAATATGCAACATTAAATGATGCTATGAAGTTTCCTTCTTCAAGTCCATTTGCATCAGGCTTTATACCTGTGCCCAATGTTCAGTCATTTTCAGCGGAATACGCGAATGTACCTGAAGTTCAGAAGCTTTGGTCAACAAGGGCTACATGGGATGACCCGTTCAAGGTAGCTATGACTGCGAAAAACGAAGAACAGTTTAGTAAAAACTGGGATGCTGCGATTGCCAACTTCAGAAAAACGATTGATGTTGACAAAATGCTGGAGGAACAAACCCAAATCGCACTGCCACTACTTGAGAAGCGTGCTGCGCAGGCCAAATAACGCATAGTGGAAACGCATACCATCAAGTACACGATTTTCATAATAATTGTACTTGGTGGTGTGTTTTTTTAGCTGGGAAAATAAGGAGGTATATCATGGTTTCGAAGAGAAAAAGCAATCCCATATTTATCTTATTCTTAATGACTTGTCTCATTTATTCTTCTTTAGGCATAGCGGGCCCTACGGTTCTCGGTGCAGAGGCGGAGGGGAGTGGTAATGCTGCTTCACCCCAGAATACATTCCCGGATGTGAAGGGACATTGGGCAGAGAATCCACTGAAGGAATGGATAGCTTCTGGTCTAATCCAGGGCTACTCGGATGGTACTTTGAAGCCGGATCGTACGGTTAATCGGGGGGAAGCATTCGCGCTAATGAATCGCTCCTTTGGTTTTTATGAGCAAGCACAAATCAACTTTTCTGATGTAACCGTTTCCGATTGGGAATATGAAGAAGTGGCCAAAGCGGTGAAGGCCGGCTATGTGGAGGGCTATGAGGGTGGAACTATTGGCGTCAAGCAGCCAATCAGCAGACAAGAAGCAGCGGTGATCATCACCCGTTTGCTGGGTCTGGAAGGAAATGAAGAAAGTGCAGCTGCGAACGTCTTTACCGATGCCAAGCAGTTTCCACAGTGGAGCAAAGGGGCTATTGCATCTGTATCAGCCGCAAAAATTATGGAGGGTTATGAGGACGGAAGCTTCAAGCCGGAGGCCCTCATTACTCGTGCTGAAATGATAGTCACATTGGATCGCGCTCTCAAATCTAAAGATAGCACGTTGGAGAAGGAACCTTTGCCGACTAATGGTCCAGGGGACGAATCTTCGGGACAAGGGGGCTCTCAAGGGACGGGCTCTGGGGTGACAAGCCCTCCAGTGACAGGTCCGGTTACGGGTACGCCCGGAGGCGGGGGGAATATCGGAGGAGGAGATGGCGGAACTACAATAACACCTGTACATATCGTTTCGGTATCTGCTGTAAACGGAAAGATTAACGTTGCGTTAGATGCCGTTCCGGATGCAGTACCTACTATTGATAATTTTACGGTACATCAAGTTATTAACGATGCAGCTCCAATATCTGTAACACCAAGCCTTATTGCATGGGATCCGAGCTCCAAGTCAGCGGCTTTAACGGTTCCGAGCGTTTCTCCTGGTGAGGCGGAGCAGTCTATCAGGTATCAAGTGAGTTATCATGGCGAGGCAGCAATCGAATCGGCAGCGTTTGTTGTATGGGCCGATAACGGGGGCGCTGGCATTTATGTGGATCATGTCAATGGCAGCGACTTGAATCCGGGGACAATTAATTTCCCTTTCAAAACCATTGAGAAAGCCAGAGATACAGCGCGTCTCAGCCTCCCGAATATGACGGAGGATGTCATTGTCTACCTGCGTGGTGGAACGTATCCCTTAACACATACACTAAAGTTCGATCAAGGAGACTCTGGAAAAAATGGACATAATGTCATCTACAAAAACTACAATGGGGAAACGCCTGTCATCAGTGGTGGAAAAACGATTACCGGTTGGAACTTATTTGATGGTTCCAAAAATATTTGGGAAGCCAGTGTCGACGCTTCGCTGGAAACACGGCAAATTTATGTAAACGGTACCCGTGGCATACGGGCAAAATCGGCAGGCGGATTGCCAGGGGCTACCCTCACTTCGGGCGGCTATACAACTATAGATACGAATATGCAATATTGGGGAAATAAAAGTGATATAGAGTTTGTATACAATAATCTTTGGATCGAACCCCGTGTCGGTGTAGCCAGTATTTCGGGAACTGCGATTACGATGAAGCAGCCAGCCTGGGACATGGCATTTCAAGGTGGAGCACCGCTTACGATTAAAGAGGATGGACCCATTCCGACTTTTATAGAAAATGCGTATGAGCTGCTTGATGAAGAAGGGGAATGGTATCTGGACCGGTCTTCCAGGAAGTTATATTACAAGCCAAGAGCAGGGGAAAACATGGACTCGGCTGAGGTTGTGGCTGCCTATCTAAGCACGCTTGTCAGCGGCTCAGGGAATGTAGACAATCCTGTTCATAACATTCAATTCGAAGGCATTACCTTTGCTCATGCAACCTGGCTATACCCTAATGGCAACGAAGGATATACGCCTATACAGGCTTCTGTCTATTCGAAACCTTACGCTTCGCCAGAGTATTCGTATGATTTGGACAACTGGATTGTGATGCCTGCTAATATCAGCTTCAGCATGGCCAAGAATATCCGTTTCGAAAGAAACAAGTTCATCCATCTCGGAGCTTCCGCTCTTGGGTTTAGCAACGGAAGCCAGGACAATGTGATATCCGGGAATGAGTTTACCGACGTCTCGGGATCGGCCGTACAAATTGGCGGTGTCAGCTTGAATGACAGTTACCCGCAAGACCTGCGTTATGTGGTAAAGAACAACCAGGTGACGAATAACTATATTCATCAAATAGCCGTGGAATACCGGGGTTGTGTGGGCGTGTTTGTTGGCTACACGGAAGGTACGCTGGTCAGCCATAACGAAATTGCTGATTTGCCATACACAGCGATTACGATGGGCTGGGGCTGGGGAGACCGGGACTTTGCCGATAAGCCTGATAGAATCAGTAAAGCGGAGGATCGGTGGAGAATCCTGTACAATGTGCCATCATCCAGCAAAAATAATGTGATTTCCCACAATCATATTCATAATATTATGAGTTATTTGAAGGATGGAGGCGGAATCTACAATTTAGGCGCCCAACCTGGAGGCGTTATTGAAGGAAATTATGTTCACGGTGTGAATAACGAATATGGCGCGATTTATCTGGATTCGGGAAGCCGGTATTTGACTGTTGCCAACAATATTCTCCATAGCTATGTGAGAAATTTCATTATTTCCTTTTATGACAATGATGTGGAATTCAACTACTGGAATGCAGACAATGGATATTGGTGGGAAAAAACCGGATTGGTAGCCAATAATTATAAAATCGGAAACGGCAATGTCCCTGCTTCGATTTTGGATCAAGTTGGCCTGGAACCGGCTTATGCCAATTTATTGCCAACATCCTCCGTTAATTTTGCTCTAGGGAAGTCAGTTGCAGCCTATTATAATGATGGCACTCCCGCAACCATGCAAGCGAACACGGAAGTTTACCAAGCAGTCGATGGCGATCCTTCTACCATCGCATTGGCAGCCAATCAGTTTGCATGGACAATGGAGGTTGATCTGGGCAATACTTATTTGATCGATAGAGTCGTTACTACTTTCATGTCAAATCCTCCATTTTTCACTAACTTATGGGCGACCGATTATGAGATACAAGTATCGGATACAGGCGGGAACGGGAACTTCACAACGGTTAAAACAGTCACGGGGTCTGCAGGAGGCCAGGATGAGCAATTATTTACTCCGGTAAATGCGAGATATGTACGTGTAGTAGCGTTAAAACCCGATGGACCGGGACAAACTGGCTCCCAGATGGCTATAGCGGAACTGGCTGTGTATGGTAAAACTGCTTTTACTCCGTTACCTCTTCCCGACAGGGCACCTGCTATCGTACCGAATTATAATCTTGCTCTTGGGAAAAAAGCCGCTGCTTATTATCAGGATGGCACAATCGCATTGATGCAAGCGGGAGCAGAAGCTGATAAGGCAGTTGATGGCAATTCCGTTACAACTTCCATTGCAGCCAATCAATATGCATGGACGTTGGAAGTGGACTTGGGCAGCATTTATAACATTAACAGGGTAAAAACGCGGTTTGCCCCGGGTTTATACGCAACTGAATATGACATTCAGGTTTCGACAACCGGAATCAGCGATAGTTTTATAACGGTCAAATCAGTCAAGGGCTCTACTGGGGATGTACAGGAGGAAACTTTTGTACCGGTAAATGCCAAATATGTGCGCATTAAAGCTATAAAGCCAGCTGGAGGCAATCAGACGGGAAGCCAAATGGCGATCAGCGAAGTGGAAGTCTATGAATATTTTAATTACTCACTAAATAAGACGGCAACTGCCTATAACATCGACGGAAGCCTTGCCGTGATGCAGCCGGGGCATGAAACTGACAAATCAGTGGATGGCGACACCACTACAGGGGCTATGGCAGCCAGTGAATATGCCTGGATGGAGGTCGTTGATCTTGAACATGTTTTCGACATTGAGCGAATTTCTGTCATTTTCGATGAGAATCATTGGCCAACGGATTTTGAAGTCGCGGTTTCTACTGATGGCGTGAATTACAACATGATTGATCATCTTACTGATTTTACAGGCAGAGCTTATGGTTATTGGTTATCCAGGCCCGTTATGCACGTGGAAGCCAGATATGTCCGTGTGAAGGCGAATAAACCGGATGGTCCGAATCAGACTGGCACGCGGATGCAAATTAATGAAATCAGTGTATATGCCTCAGACCGGGTGCTCAAAATGTCACAAAAGACGGACAATCAAGCAGGAGATAAATACTATTACCGTACGATATCGAATCAAAGCTTTACCTTTGAAGCCGGTGATGTGATCGAATACGATGTTAAACTGAATACCGATGATGCTGGAATAGGCGGTATAGATATTAGAACTACGGATCAGACCGTATTTGGGAATGTATATTGGGAGGACCAGAACGGAATTACAGGTACACCATGGAATGATCTGAGAGCGAATGCTTTTGGAAAATGGTATCATCGTGAGCTAACAGTTCCTGACGCTATGGCTGGCAAAACATCATCAGGCTGGATGCTAGCATTCGAGAACGATTCCGTTTCGAAAGTATTGCAGGCTTCCTATGACAACATTGTTGTGAAAAGAGGCGGGAATACAGTATTGACGGTTTATAAAAGCGGTCAGCCCCAAGTCAACGTGATGGATCGCTCCAGCCATTTTGATACGGATGCCCCTGCTAGTGTGGTCAATAGAAATTAAAGTTCAAATAAATATGTTAGGGGTGTGATCATGATTTTAACCAATTATAAGAAGAGAACCTTTCTGCTTTTTATGATGTTTTGTCTTATTTTTTCAACGTATGGTCCGGCAGTTGGCACGGTTTTTGGTGCTGAATCGGATTCGAAATCGGATTTGGATTCAATGGATACCTCCAGCTCATCCCGGACAGTGTTAGCCGATCTAACTAATCATTGGGCAGAAAAGCCTTTGACGGCTTGGATGGAGGCTGGTCTCATCCATGGCTATTCGGATGGTACATTCAAACCGGATCGTATCATTAACCGGGGAGAGGTGATCGCTCTCATCAATCGGTCCTTTGGCTTTAACGCAAAGACTCCGATTCACTTTACAGATCTTTCCGCTTCCGACTGGGAATATGAAGATGCTGCCAGAGCGGTACAAGCAGGCTACATCGATGGCTATCCCGACGGTACGATCGGTACGAAGCGATCCATCAGCAGACAAGAAGCGGCAGTTATCATCGCTCGTATAATGAAGCTGGATGTGCAGGCAGAGAGTGGGGCAGCGAATAGCTTTGCAGATGCGAAGCAGATTCCGGAGTGGAGCAAGGGGGCGGTGGCAGCTGTAGCTGCTGCTGGGCTCATGGAGGGTTACGAGGATGGAAGCTTTAAGCCTGAAGCCTTCATTACACGGGCAGAGGTTGTTGTTGCTTTGGATCGTGCGCTGCATGCAAGTACTGCGTTAGAATACAAGGAAGCGGGCGTATACGGAGCAGCTGCAAATGATGTCCAAGCGATAAACGGCGATGTCGTTGTCCTCGTTCCCGGTGTGACGCTGCAAAACATGAAAATCACAGGAGATTTACTGTTGGCAGAAGGCATTGCAGAAGGGGAAGTTTTCCTGAAGAATGTAGAGGTCCTAGGGACGACAGCGGTTAAAGGCGGTGGTATCAACAGCGTACATGTGGAAAACAGCGCCATAGGATCCATGATCGTCGATAAAGCATCGGGTGTCGTGCGTATTGTTGTGGAGGGTAACACAGTGATAGCCGCAATGATTGTAAGGTCTTCGGTTATTTTGAGTGGATATTTTGATCAAGTCGACGTTGAAGCTAAGAACATTGTTGTTGAATTCACGCAAGGTGTAATCAAGCAATTGTCAATCGCTGAACAAGCAGCGGGTACACATATAAGTGTAGATAAGAATGCCAAGATTATTTCGCTAATTTTGCATCAGATAACTAAAGTAATGGGTCAAGGCATAATCGAAAAGGCAGCACTTAGTGAAAAAGCGAAAGGGACGACGTTTGACAAGCAGCCGTTGCTGCTGACAGGTGCGGGGGCCCCGGCTCCAGTCTCTGGATCGTCGTTCTCGTCGGGTTCGTATAATCCGAATCCTTCAACACCTCCAGTTCTAGAGGAGACGGTCTCTTATTCAGCAGTCAACGGGGCAATCACCGTTTCGTTTGATAAGTTACCGGGCGAAGCACCTGTGATTGGCGACTTTGTGGTTAAGCAGATCATTGGTGGTACGGATGAAATACTCGTGATGCCAAGTGATATTGCATGGTATCCAGCTGAGAAAAAAGCGGTTTTAACCTTGCCAACGATTTCCCAATTGCTGGTGGAGCAGCGCGTAGTCTATCGGGTTTCCTATAAGGGAAGAGCGACTGTTGATACCCTGCCATTTGTTGTGCCAGTGCTGGATTTGCATGAGAATAACATCCTGCAGTATGTATTTGATGAGATGCCAGCTCAAGTGCCAAGCGCAGGTAATTTTAAGATTGAGCGGATGGACAATGGTGACATCGTCAATCCCATGCATATTGCGTGGGATGAGACGACATTAACTGCAGCACTGACAGTTCCAAGCATTTCACCGCTTCCATGGGAGCAGTACGTGGAATACGAAATCACTTACGATGGGAAAGAACCAGTTAGAACAAATGCTGTTACCATTGCGCGAAAGAATGGTTACACATCGGTCCTGGCCAATTCTTCCTTTGAACAATGGACGGGTGCTTCTGCAGATAGCTGGTTGTTTTGGGGAGAAGGCTTTACGCATTCGGATACGATCAAGCGGAGCGGACAGTACAGCCTTACTGTGAATGGGTTGTCTGCCAACCAGAATGAAGTTGGCGGCGGCGGCCCCATTCAAATTACGAACCTCGAACCGGGTCACTATGTTGGGGTATTCCATTATCTGACTTCGGCACAGACAGCGGGAACGCTCCGTTATGTGCTGCAATATAGAAACGAAGATAGCGTTATGATCGGATCCACATTAGGAGAAATCCAGCAAGGCGGAAAGTCAAATGGCAAGTGGACGACAGCTTCATTCGAGTTTGATGTGTACCCGGATTACAGCGGTCTGCAGATGTCGAGCGCTCAGTTAATTCTGAACATTCAAAATTTCCATGAAGGGGAAAGCGTCTATTTGGATGACATAGAGCTTATTCGTCAGGATGATGTTGTGCCTTTCATGCAGGCTTCAGCAGAAAATGGAACTGTGCGGCTTATGTTTAACGAGGAGCCGGCACGGGTGCCAGTGTTAAGTGATTTTAAGATAGAGCATGTGGGTAACGGAGGCTTCAGTGGCTTCGTCACTCCGACGCATATAGAGTGGGATGCTACAACATTAACTGCAGCATTGACGGTGCCAAGTATTGCATCGCTGCCATGGGAGCAGTATGTGGAATATGAAGTTACTTACAGCGGAAAAGAACCCATTCGTACGAATTCAGCTACAATTACGCGGCAGGAAGGCTACACCTCGGTGTTGGCGAATTCTTCTTTCGAGCAATGGTCGGGTGGAGGTGCGAATAGCTGGCTGTTTTGGGGAGAGGGCTTCGCGCCTTCGGATACGTTTAAGCGGAGTGGACGGTACAGCCTTACTGCGAATGGGTTTTCTGCCGGACAGAACGCAATGGGTGGAGGAGCACCCATTCAGATTGTGCACCTTGAACCAGGTCACTATGTAGGAGTTTTCCATTACCTGACTTCAGCGTATGTGGATGGCAATCTCCAATATTTGAATGCGAAACTTTTTTATCAGGTACAATTTAAAGACGCAAATGGCTTGCTGATTGGAACAGCCAACGGACCGTTCGAGATAGCGGGAACATCAAACGGCAAGTGGAAAACAGTCTCCTTTGAGTTTGATGTTTTTTCGCACTATGCTGGCAGACCGGCGGTAAGTGCGGAATTGATTCTGCTCATTCAAAATTTTCGTGAAGGAGAAAAAGTGTATTTGGATGACATCGAGCTGATTCGTAAGGACTAAAATAAAAAGCCATACTAAGTAGGAGTGTCAAGAATGGAAAAATAAGAAATCGCACGGCTGAATCGCTCAATCTTATGCTGATGACAGCTTATCCGGTACCATTCTGGCCAGTTGTGGAGAAGATGAAGGAGCTGAAGGAGCTGATCGACTCCAAAGCGTATGGTGAAGTTTTTCAGTTATCGATTTGGACCGAGCAATTGACGATTGTCGAGGAAGGACAATGGGGCAGCTTGGCGAAACGGCTAGGGGGCGGTTAATTTTTCAGCCATGGCTGCCATTACGTCGATTTGATGCTGCGTTTCCTGAGGAATCCGGTGAAGGGTGTGCACAGGAGGACGAATCAAGGAACGCTGTTGATGGAAAAAGAAGGAACGAGCAATGTGACAATTGAATTCGAGAATGGCGTGTTGGGCTACCATTTCGGCACTTGGGGAGCCCGTGGCACCCGGCTCACAGCTTTCACGCGCACTCGAATATGAAACAGAGCAAAACAACACGGTTGCCGATCTGCGGGGACTCGGACTGAATGAGGATTGGGAAAATCCAGCTTTAAAGACGAAAGTTCAGTTGACTTAACTTTGTAACAAGAAACAGAACCAAGAGCCAACATATTAGCAACATCAAACTTTCGCTACATCCTATACCAAGGCCCTGTTTCCTGCATTTGGCGGAAAGCAGGGCTTTTTATAACAAATATGAGTGCTGTATAGTGCTAAAGGATAAAGTGGGGTTACCCTTTCTAATTGAACTAAAAGTAAGTTGAAGTTTTATAGGTAAAAGCATCCTCGGAGCAGCCGGCTATCCCAAATCGAGTGGTAACTTTCACTTAACGATGTTTTTCATCGTTAAAGGAAGTGTTTCCAGGTCATCAGTCACTTTAACGATGAAAAACATCGCTAAAAGAGGCTAGATGGCCTCTTTGGGTGGTAAAAAGGGACGATGTTTTTCATTGTTAAAGTAAGGTTGTGGAGACGACTCGTACGTTTAACGATGAAAAACATCACTAAAGTAGCTGCTCTTCTCAGTTGTTCATCCCCAATGCCTTACCCGTTAAGAAATCTCTTCCAATCGAGAGTAAAACTCTTGCTGGCTGTCCGTTTGAGCATGGTGTTCGTGCGATTGCAGCTTCGAGAGGTAAGGGGTGTGGGCGGAAGAGCGATAGCGTCCGCCTTTAAAGATTTGTTCCACCCCCATATCCATCCATTCAAGGGAACAAATCTTTAACAGCGGCTGGAGCCCACACCCCTTACCTCCCAAGCACTGCGTTACGAATACGCTTATCAAAGGAAACCACAAGACGTCTTTGCAACTTTAGCCCTTTTCGGGAATGAATTCAAGTAATTTGGGACGTATTTTAATACTTGCGTGATCTATAATTGGATTGTCAGGAAAGCTGAAATCAATTATATTTAGGAGGGTTTATCCTATGACCAATTCTACACCGAAATTGCCCTACACCTATGAATTTGATAAGGAAGAATTAGAGGCAATCCGCGCATGCAATGAACAGCATGGATTTGCCGTTGTGAAAGATCTGCTTCCCCAGAACCTGGTTGAAAAGTTGAAAACCGAAGTCCTGCAAACGCTGGAGCAAGCATGCGATTCCCGTCCAGGGACAACACATTTTTCTACCAATTTTGTCGAGCTATCACCAACTCTTTTCAGCTTGTTAACCTATGAACCTTATATGAAAATTGTACGACACTTGTATGGAAATGCTCCTATTTCACTAAACAGATCAGCCGCCATTTACAAGAAGCCAGGAGCTGCTGTTGGAGCTTGGCATACGGATTGGGAGCCAAAGATCCACCCTTACCGTTGCAATGCAGTATTAAATACAACCGGCGCGTCTTCGAACTGGTTCTACTTAAATGGGACACATCCTGAAAGAGCTGGAATCGCTATCATTCCTGATTCGCATACAGAGGAGTGGGTAGCGCCTGAAGGGTTCGATTTTACCGCAAATCGCAAATCGTTTTACCGTCTTGGGACGGAGCCGAAGGATTGCTTGGAAATGGACTTTGAGGGTGTGTTTTCCCTTTATACCGAGCCTGGTGATCTGATTATTTTTGCAGAACGAACCTACCACGGTGTTCATGCACATAATGGCAATGAAGCCAGACTAAGCTGTGCGCTTTCTTTTCGTACCAAGGGTCAGGATTTTTCCGAATGCTGGCCATTGCCAGAATCTGCACAGCATTTTATCTCAAGCTGCTCGCCGGAAGTGAAGTCGCTCGTCGAAGAATATTTGGGAATCGATACCGGTTGGGTAAGCACAAATTAATTGTATAAAGCGAGGTAAGTCGATGGGACTTCTAGACATAAGTAAAAGTGTTAAGCTTATGTTTAATCCTGATAAAGTGGCAGGCGTGCAAATTATCGAGTGGACTTTGGATCGGGTTCAACAACAAATCCATTGGCATCCAACACTGGAACTATGCTTATGCTTATCTGGACATGGCCGGTTTACGTTCACGGAAAAGCAATATGAGCTAGGTCCCGGAGATATTATACTAGTTAACAACACGGAGCGGCATACAAGTCAGTCGAATCCTGGTGATGACTGTGTGTGCCTGGTTTTTTGCATTAACATGAGAACGATCCATGACTACGATCGGGATTTGCTGCTGCCATTTATATATGATCCCAAAACCTTCAATCATCTCATACCTGCTGAGTCAGCAACCGCTCAAAAAGTCGGACGGCTACTCTTGGAGATGAACTTAGAGATGAGTGAAGGGCAGAGTGCTTCCCGTAAAATCGTGAAAAGCATACTCTTTCAAGTTTGTGCCCTTCTTGTGCGTTACTATAAAAGTGATGAAATGATAAAGAGCAGGAAGCAAATTACTTGGAAGTTCATTATGCTGCAGCCCGCCTTATTGTATATCCAAACCAATTATCAGGAGCCATTGTGCTTGGCGGACATAGCCGGGATTTTGTCGCTCAGTCCATCCAGGAGCCGGCATTTGTTTCAGGAAGTGTTAGGGGAGGGCTTCAAATCCTATCTCCTGCAAGTCCGCATCCAGCAAGCCAAACAATTATTGGCCCAAACCGATACACCCATCACAGACATTTACTTGAGCTGTGGCTTTCAGAGCTCCACCTCTTTTTATCGTGAATTTAAAAAGATAACAACTATAACACCTCATGAATTTCGCAAGCAAGCTAGCGAAATTCATGAGTAGTAGTGTTAATAGCGAATCAACAAAAGCCCTGTTTCCCGTATGCGGTGGAAAGAAGGGCTTTTTATTGAGCTTAGAAAGAATAGATGTTGGGGAAGGCTTAAGGTATCGCCCTTTGAATGCGGCATCACAGATTTACAGCCTTACAGCTTCATTTCTCTATAGTTTTGCAGGTCTGTTGATTTATCGCTTTACAGTGGTAAATCAACAGAGCTTTAAAGTGTGCGTGGAATGTCGAATATTGGAAACATGAATTTCCTTATAGTCACTATCCCTTTAGCTCAGGGAGTAGGAAAATCCTGCTGATTGTCTGTTTGAGGTTCGGGTGTTCCTAGGCTTATCAGTTGAAAGAGGGAGCCAACTCCCCAATGTTGTCACAGGTTAACGAGGGGCAGCGGACGCGAATGAGAAACCAGTAACTGTAACGGACACCAGCGCTCCTTAGCGCCCCCCCAAAAGCCCAGCTGGAATTCTAACGGACAGGAGTGCCTCTTACAGCTCTAACGGAGCGTATTTTTCCCTTGATGGGCGAGCTAAGAGTCGCTGATGTCCGTTAGATGGGCGATGGATGAAAAAAATGTGTTGAAGGTACAACCTTGTCCGTTAGAAATCCGTCCGCTCTCCGCTCTCCGCTTGCCGTTGCTCGGGTTGCTCAGCGTATCGCCTGAGAAGTTGCTTAACCTGGCAACATTGGCCCACATCCATTCCCCAAGTACTTGGCGTAACGAACACGCACCAAAAAGGACGCCCGAAGGCGTCCTATTCATATCAGAACCATATGAAGACGTCCTCACCCCGCATAGATATGGGGATTTTGCCGTCGGCATTCTTCCATGACGACCATCTGCTGGCGAATTTGCTGGGGGGTTATTTCCAGCGGCGCACCGGTTGTAAGGGAACGGTGCAGCATCTGATACAATTGTCCCGTCATAGTCCGGAACATGCTCTTGTTGTCCTCCAGTGACAATTCCCAACGGTCCTCGTGCCAAGTCAAGGTTTCGCTGCAATAAGTAGGAATACCTGCTTTGTCCATCAGGGGTTCCTTGATTAATTTTTGTTCAGGTGCTTCTTCAGGTTTGAAATATTTCCATTGCAGCGATTCTGTATTGCCGCTTAGGCCGCCGTTAGTGCCTTGAACAGTAAACTGCGCTCTTGGAAATGTCGAGCATGAAGAAATTTCAAGATCAATCGTTGGCCGGCCTTCTCCTCTGAGAATCAGCTTCACATAATCTTCTGCATCCCCAAAGGTATTGGCCCGATCCATAATACAGGTGATCTGTGGAACTACGTCTGTACCAAATAATTGCAGCGCCTGATCTACCGGATGCGGACCTGTGTTGAGCAGGTTGCCGCCATTGTTGCTCTGCAGCGTCTGCCAATCCCATCTTCTTGCGAAGCCGTTATTGGTAAAATCAATTTGAACGATACGGCCCAAAACGCCGGATTCGATAACTTTGCGAATTTGCATAAAAGCCGGCTGGTAGCGCGACTGCTGGAAAATGGCGAGCACTTTGCCTGAGGCTTCGGATGCCTGGATTAACTGATCCACTTCAGCTGGCGTTTTTGCTAATGGTTTTTCACAGAGAACGTTAATGCCCCTCTTTAAGAGATCCAGGGATATGGGGAAATGCAGATCACTCGGCGAAGCGTTTACAACGAGATCAAGCTCCTCTTGCTCCACCATTTCCTGGTAGGTTGAATAGGCACGGCAGCCGTAATCTTGAATGGCAAGCTCTCTGCGTTCCTTTATGCCGTCTGCGATAGCCGCAATCTGATAATGTTCCGTCATGTTCACCAGGTGAGCCGCGTGAATATCTCTTCCGCTGCGCCCTTGCCCGATGATTCCCACTTTTAGAGGCCGTGTATCACTCATGGTTTCGTTACTCCTTTGTCGTAACATCTTTGGTCCATTTCGGTTCAACCCCATTGAAATGGCTACCATTAACAATACCGTTTGGCCGCTGCGATTGATTGCACTATTTTGTTAAATGTTTGCCTTATTTTTCGTTATTGAAGAAAAGTTTCTTATAGGCGGTGGGAGCTTCCCCAGTCCGTTTTTTGAAGGTGCGGATAAAATGGCTTAAATTTCGAAAACCCACGTGAAAACAAATTTGCGTCACCGTATGCTCATTTTGCCGGATCATATCCATAGCCCGTTCGATGCGGATCTCATGCATGAACTCGATGAACGTTTGGCCGACTTCCTTTTTGAACATATGGCTGAAATAGGCTGGTGTCATGTGGGCGATATCAGCGGCCTGCTCCAGAGAGATGTCTTGACTGTAATTGTCATACAAATAGCGAATTACCTTATCAAACTGCGCCTGATGGGATTTTAACTGTATAGATGGCCGGATTGTACGGCTGCTTCTGCGGAATTCTCTGTCAATAAGAATCAGCAGGTTAACTAAATTGATTTGAATCGAGAACTCGTAGCCTTCCTCTTTGCTGCTAAGTTGATCTGATATATCCTGAAGAAGCTGTTCCACCAGCAGCTGCTTTTCCTGAGCAATGTGCAGCCAGGGGTGCAGCCACTCGGATTGGGATTGCAAGTCCCTTTGATGGAGCAAGTGATAGTAAATCGTTTGGGAAAAAGGGCTTAGTTTATCATCAATAAAATACGGAATAAAATCAAGAATAATCAGCTCAAAATCCTTGTTGTGGAGGGCGTTCAGGCTGTGTTCCATCAAGGGAGGAATAAGAAAGATATCTCCTTTGCCGACAGTTAATGTTTGATTGCAGAAATGATGAGTACATACCCCCCGCATTACGTAGGCAATCTGAAAGTAATCATGCATGTGCACCTGCTGCTCAAGCTCCGTACCTTTGTGGCGGATGAAGTTGAACGGAATATCATTTTTGGCCTGATCCTTGAATTTCAAAAGTGTTGCTGCCATATCACACCTCCATGAGGAAAATAAGCATCTGTGTGTTAATACGAGAGTTGGATCAGATCATTAGTCTCTATAAAATAGCATAGTACAAATCGACTGCATTGACAACGAAAAATGAATCCGCGAGCGTATGAAAATAAATGAAAATCCGAGGGAGGGTTAATGCGTTTGCGAGTGAATGGCTCCGTGCACGTTATGGTCGTCAAACGCTTAAAGCTGTCGAAGAAGCTGCAGGGGATATGAATGTTATTATCGCTTTTCGTGCAATGGAAATAGACGGAGGGCAAGAAATTACTTTTAATGATAGGATTAAAGCTCAATAACCTTATACCTTTCTTTCTAGAGCATTCAATCAGGATGCTCTTTTTTTCTTGCCATTCTAGATATGACTAATAAATAAGCCGGTCAGGGGCAAGTGTGAGGTGAAAATAAAGCTACCTTCACAGGTGAATTAGCTATGTGTGATATAAAGGGATGAACGGGGGGGGGATGGAACCTCACTAGATCACATCCGTAAGAGATAATAATACTCGGTACGTAAAATGTTTAAAGAGGTGATCAAATGTTCGGATTAATGAATTTTTTGTTGTATTTAGCTTCGGTTTTGTTCATAATATTTTTGGTTTTTGGGCTTATACAATGTAGAAAGCATCATTTCACTGAAGGCTTTTACTTCTTTCTTATCATCTTCATTCTGAAGGTATATGGTGTATTAGCGCCTTATGTACTTAATCGTTACATGGATTCCCACTGGAACAATAATCATAAATTACCCATGGGGATGACTTTGGGAGAAATGGTCGCAATGACTGCATACATTCCTTTAATTATTGAAGTTTTTGCTTATAGTTTGTTAAGTATCGGTCTATATCGCAGGTGGAATGCTAGGTCCTCAAAACTATGAGCATTGGAATATTGATAAACATCCCGATCATGTAAATTAGTGAAAAACTATGGAGCGTGATTACAAAGGAATATCGTTGAGGTATTATATGGTAATAAATACTATTCCGGGGGATGTGTTGATATGATACTATGAACATAAGATTTCTTTCCCGGTAATCCTGTAGACAAAGTTCCATAAGGAACAAATCGGCAGGTCTTTTATTCAAAATAGTTTCAACTGGATCTCTTCTGAATGAACATTCATTTCACTGCTGAAATATTCCATGGTACATCAAATAGGGGGGCTTATGAGGAAAGCGAATGCCAACTTAATGAAAGAAATCAACATGAACAATGTACGCGAAGCGATGCAGCAGCTTGAAACGGCAACAAAGCCACAATTGTCGTCGCTGACTAAACTCAGTGTTGTGACAATAAACTCTCTGGTCAAGGAGCTGCACGAACGGGGAGAGTTATTTGAAGATATGATCATTCCATCCAATGGCGGTCGACCTGCGCAGACCTATCGCTATAATTACGATTTCAGCCTTGCTCTCATCTTGTATCTGAAAGAGAAGCAGGGACAGGAATTGGTTTCAGCGTCGGTGGTTAATCTGGAAGACCAGATGTTATCAAGAGAAGAATATATGATGCCTGTTTTTGACAGACAGCATTTTCATAATATTGTCGCTCATTTTATTGCTATGTATCCTTCCATCAAGATAATTGGCATGGGCATTCCAGGGCAGGCAGTCAATGGTGAAATAACGGTCAGCAGCCACCAAGAGTTGAGAGGTTCCCGTATGGTCGAAGAAATCGAATCCGATTTCGGATTGAGGGTATTGGTCGAAAATGATGTCAATGCCGCTATCAGTGGATACTGTATGAAGCAGGGGGAAGCAGAGGAACAGTGTATATTAGGTATCTACTTTCCGAATAGTTATCCTCCAGGCATGGGCATTATTTTGGATGGAAAAGTGGTCAAAGGCAGACATGGCATGTCTGGCGAAATCAAGTTCCTCCCCGGGAGTCCTGATTGGTCACGTGAGATGGCTTCAAATACATTCGTAGATGTCGTCTGTCAGATCATTCAAACGGTAAACGCGGTTCTCGCTCCAGATAAGATCATCATTTATCAGGACAGAGTGGTGGAAGATAGTTGGGAGCCTGCTTGGGAATTGTATCGGGATAGTCATCCGATGCCATCGTATCCTGAAATTATTTTGGAGAAAACCTTTCAACAGGATTTCGAGACAGGTCTTCGCAGGATGACACTGAAAGCAATGCAATCAAATTTGGTACCGCTCCTATAAAATCCCCGGAATGTGATTCCGAGGATTTTTTTTCTTTTCAGATACTCATATATTTTTATAAAATGGATATCTTGACAAGGTTGATATTGTACAGCATATTAAATAAGTAATCTTTATAAAGTTTATTTATTAAGTGCGGTTAAAGAATCAAATCATTTGCAACAATATTTGTATTAGGAGAGGATTATCTATGGCAACCTGGTTTTTAATTGTGATCTACCTTGCTTTTATTAGTCTCGGTCTTCCGGATTCTCTGCTTGGCTCAGCATGGCCCGTCATATGGCCAGAAATCGGTTCTTCTTTGGGCTCGGCAGGATTGGTATCCATGATTATTGCTGGAGGGACAATCGTTTCCAGTCTGGCAAGCGGGAGAATGATTCAACGTCTGGGCACTGGAAAGATCACTTTATTCAGTTGCCTCCTTACCGCAGTATCATTGCTTGGTTTTTCCATTGCTCCCTCAATGTTTTGGTTTGTCATTTTGGCCATTCCACTTGGTCTTGGGGCGGGCGCGGTAGATGCAGCATTAAATCATTATGTTGCTGAGAACTACAAGGCGCACCACATGAACTGGCTGCACTGCTTCTGGGGAGTAGGAGCAACCATGGGACCGATCATCATGGCCACTTATATGGCAGGTCAGCATTCATGGAGAGGCGGTTATGCTGCAGTAGCCATTATCCAGGTCATTCTTGTAATAATTCTTTTGGTAACTTTACCTTTATGGAAGCGTGTGGCTGCAAAACGGGATTTAGAGGATTCAGAGCACACAGTTCAAGACATACCTCGTGAAGAAAAGGCAGAATCGGCTTTCCCAACAAAGGTACTTCGCTTGAGGGGAGTTAAACCCTCACTGCTTGCTTTTCTCCTGTATTGTGGAGCAGAAACGACTGTTGGACTATGGGGAGCAAGTTACCTGGTGGGGACAAAAAATGTTACAGCAGAAATGGCTGCTGGGTGGATTTCTTTGTACTACGGAGGCATTACCATTGGAAGGTTAATCACTGGTTTTATCACGTTGAAAGTACAAAATCGACTGTTAATCCGTTACGGTCAACTTGTAACCGTTGCAGGAGGAATCATTCTGTTACTTCCTTTCTCCGCATCATTTTCTATGCTGGGGTTCATTCTAATCGGACTCGGTCTCGCCCCGATCTATCCAGGACTTCTGCATGAAACACCTGCTCGATTTGGAAAAGAGCATTCAGCAAAATTGATGGGCTACCAAATGGCTGTAGCTTATAGCGGTACTACGCTTCTACCACCCTTATTCGGACTCCTTGCAGCAAAAACCAGTACGGACTTGTTCCCAACCGTGGTACTTATTCTATTAGTTCTCATGTTATTCAGTGTAGAGACAGTGAATCGTATGCTAAGCAAACCGGGAAAAGTTTATGGGTAAGAAGTCAGCACACACCGGTGCTCTTTAAAATAGGCTAGTAGGAAATTGTGCTAGCTTTGCAAATAGAAAAACGACAATGTAGAATTATAATTGGACTTGAATTAGACTTAATGATCCTGGATATGAAGGGAACGATTCATTTATGTACACATCCATCTCAGCTGAGGAAGCTACGTTTTCCAATCAGGACTTTTGGTTGTTTTATCTTGCCGTTGCCTATGACCGCGCTTTTGACGAGCAAAAAGAAATCAATTTCACAGATGTGCTGGAGGAACGGAATTATATCATACATGCAGAGTATGTGGAGAAATACATACTAATAGAAATTCGTGAAGGGTTGACCTTGGTTGTAGAATTCAATCCAACAGATATCTCTTTCTATATGAATGATTTTAATATCGGGTACACGGGTGGACATTTTCATCTGAAATTTCTTACCTGGACGGAACTGCTGAAGCTCGCGGCTGCCTCTGATTATGGGAGGCTTTTGTTCCTACTCTTTCTGCCTGTCGTTGCTGTTGAGCAGCATGAAGCTGGGGAGGCTGCCCACCAGATCGCTCGGAGGCTGGAGGATTTGCCGATAAAAAAGCAGGATTGCGATTATTTTTCGAAGTGTATCCTCAATGGATTAGTAACAGAAGATGGGAATTTTGAAGAGATTCCGGGTAAAGGGCTGATCAGCAAAGCGAATCACAGCCTGCGTAAGTTTAGTGGTGAAGCGGGAGGACAAGATGACGAAGAGCAGCAGGAGCTATTGAAAATTAACCAGCTGCTTGCCGCGTTATAGCCGAGGTGGAGCCGGGGGTACTAGTTTGACAACAGAGCATGGAAGGTGGCCGGGGGGCCTCTTTTGCTCTTTTTTGGTGCTGAGAGAGAGACTGCTGCAAAAAAAATGTTCCCGCAAGTCCATTGTCCATTTGCTGAGAAGTCTATTCATAACAATTATTGTTTGTTATTATGGAATTATCAGGAAGGGTTACTTCCGAGGTACATTATACGTGCGGAGTGATGATAATGAATTTATTGGCGCTTGCTGGACAAATTGACGCAGGGAAGTTCCAACCTCATTTAGAAAACCATTTGCCTGCTGAAACCATCTCACGACTGCATGAAATGAATGTTGAAGGGATCGATAATCAGCTAAAGCAGGTAATTCGCAACCCCATTGATCTAACTGGAGAGATGAGCAAAGATTTGCTTGAACTGTATTACACCGCTTCATGGTTTAATTTATTCGAAATACTGCGTGTTCCGCCAGATGCGGCCGTTTTTGAAATTGCGGCTGGTGATACTATTTATATCCCGAGAGCACTCAACGCTTATTCTGGCAACACTACTAACGCTACTAACGCTACTAACGCAACTTATGTAACGGCCAACCTGAACAAAGAACTGTCTAAGGGCTTTTTTCAAAAAACGGCGGATCTGGACATACAAATCAAAATTATTGAAGATGACGGTGTGAACCTATTAGATTATTATGAACACGATTCGTTTGAAGTGGTTTCTTTCCATCACGCGCTTAATGATATTATACAAACGATTATCGCCGATATCGAAGGGATTGACACCGTTAATAACAATTGGTGGACGATCGAGCCTCAAATGCTGCAAGCAGTGATGCGATATAACGATCAGGGAAAGCTGAAGGAGGCCGCATACGAGCCTTTTATTAAAATCATAGATACCTGTACGAAACTGTTAAAAAAAGGCGGGTATATCATTTTTGACAATTGCACGTACGCTGGATATGAGCAGATCGGTTATTCGTCAGAATTCCATAGCTCCTACATACGTTTAGCCAGAGAGTGGATCACAGAGGCAAATTTAGATCTTGAAGAAGTCGAGCTGGATTTGTACGACAAGAACTGGTGGATGATTTTAAAAAAATTGTAGTTAGTAAGCGGCAGAGTAAGTAGTATGAAAGTTCAATAAAAAGAAACAAGTCAAACATCAAATTTTCACCAAAGGAGAAACCCTCACTAGCCATTACGGTTGGTGAAGGTTTTTCTTATTTTTATAGAATAGAACTCATTTTAAAAATCAACCTGCAGCCCAGACATCTAGTTCAATCTTTAATTCAGGTAAACCTAATCCTGTAATATAAGCAATGGTCATTGAAGGAGGTGTGGGACCGAATACTTTATTCCAAATTCCATAGAAATGATCCCAATCAATTTCTTCTGTGGCCCAAATGTTGATTTTAACTACATGATCAGGAGTCAAATTTTGAGAGGAAAGGATTTTAACAATATTGCTCATTGTATTTGTTACTTGTTCATTAAAATTTGCGGGGATATTATCGTTTTCATCGATACCAATTTGACCAGAAAACACATACGTTTCAGCATGTCTACTTATTTTTGTTACATGACTATAGTTCCCAACAGGTTTCGATATGTTTTCCGGATTATATCTTTTCACTACATTATTATTTAAGTTTTCCACGTATAAATGCTCCCTTATAAATATGAAATATACAACTGAAGATAGTTATATATGTTCACTGTTTTTTAATTTCCCTTCATTTTGACAGACTTATCGCGTCAATAATCAATTCTAGAAAAAAACAGCAGTAGAGTACCCGATGCCAGAAGATAAGGATTTAATTGATTTCTTTTTCATCAGGTATTCCTCCTTCATATTTAAAAGTAAATAGCTTATCGCAGAACATTAGTATTATAACATGAAAACGAAATGGCATGAAAGCAAGCTACCAAGCCCTTGGGTCTCTAAGCAAGAAGCCGAAAGGGCAGGGGTTACAGCAGCATATTTTGTATGTAGTCCAAACCCTGGTCGGGGGCTTTTCATAGGATACAGAAGTTATATCAGAGAAATTGTGATTCTTTGATAGCTCTTATTTTGCCTCACAAGAATTTTTCTCGGATACGGTAAATATGATGGGGGGTGAACTAAAATGTATGAAATGTATGATTTATGTATGAGGCATGTGAATTGCAGAGTTCGCATTCATACTTGCTGCGGGTGCTTTGAGGGCGTTATTGAGAGCGTGGATAGAAACAATGTTTATTTGCGGACTTCGGGCGGAGTTCGGACTTCGGCATGGTTTGGGTTTGGACCGAGAAATGATATTTTAACTTTGTCTCTGTTTACTCTTCTTGCTATTGCCTTGATCTAGGGAACAAGTTGCTTCCGTTCAGACCATGCTTCCCAATTGATAAAATCTAGATGAACATCTAGTTAGTGGAAAAAACCTCTAAGACCCTTCTTTAGGGTCTATTTTTATATATAAGCAGACCCATTTCGAAGCGGGAGCATGTCTGGGTACAAAATGTGCTTGCGCTGGCCGAAGCGGCGGTATGTATGCGAAAGACTGCACACATTTGGCCCGCTTAACTTGACAACATTGCGCAGGAACCCGCCCCAAATGGAGTGTGTGCTGCACTTAACGATGTTTTTCATCGTTAAAGTAAGGTTTCCAGGCCAATCCGTCACTTTAACGATGATTTCCATCGCTAAAAGAGGACGAATGGCCTCTCTGAATGGTGAAAAGGGATTTTAACGATGTTTTTCATCGTTAAAGTAAGATTCTGATGCCGACCTCGTACTTTAACGATGAAAAACATCGCTAAAGTAGCAGCTCCTCGCAGATCTTCATCCCCAGCGTCTTTGCCGGTAGGAAATCTTCTCCAATCAAGAGAAAAACCCTGGCTGGTGTCGGTGTGGTCTCTTTTCGATGGAAACATGGGTTGGAGCGATATATGAATGTTATTTCAGAAGCGTTCTACTAGTCATATTGTGAGTAGAGCGCAAGCATATCATCAGCACAGCCAGCTATAATAGTATTTGCTTGTTCAGCATGGTTTACTGCCTCAGCATACAGTTGTAGATTAAAACTAACAGAAGCCATTATTAAATGCCATTCAGCGTCTGTAATTCCCTTATCAGAAACAGTTTGCAGCAGTCCGTATGCTTGCTCAAATGGATTGGTCTGGTCAGAATAATCTTGCAGAACATTCAGTGCCCTTGCATATGCTAAAATCATTTCATATGACCACTGTTCCTGAGGGTACTGCTTCAGGATTGATTTTATTTCATAATAATTATCTACAAGCTTCATTATATCCATCTCTGCTTCAAGTTCGTATATATACTGCATGTCAATCATTCAGCTTCACCTCTGGCTACAGTTATACTAATATACTAAACTGCATGCCGTTCTTTTTACAACATAAAAAATTTCGTTGCGTTCAGGTTCCATTTTCGCGGATGTTTGTATGTGAATTCCTCGCACAACAAATTAACGGCTCTCAAGCAAATAAAGCAGCAAAGCTTTCTGCACATGCATTCTGTTTTCAGCTTGCTGATAAATGATAGATTTCTCCGATTCAATGAGCTCCTCCGCAATTTCAAAGCCGGGATGGATCGGCATGTCGTGCATAATATAAGGGGTGCTGCCATTCAGGTTCTTTTTGTTAAGCTGAAAAGGTATCATCTTTTGGATTCGCTTTTCTTTTTCATCCTGGTTGTGGGTGTTACGGTAAAACTCCATGTCGATCCAGGTGTCCGTATACATATAATCAGAGATGGCAGCGGCTTCACTTAGATTATGCATATTTTTTATATATCCGCTCGCGTAAGCTGTTTGCATCAAATCTTCATCCCAGGAAGCATCGTTAATGATGGGAGTCACTAGTACAAGGGTGATTCCCAGTGTGATGCAGCCTGCAATCAACGAATTGGCAACATTGTTATGAATACCTACGTATGTGAGGGTTAAACCTTGAAATGTACCGGATACTTCATAGATCGTCATCAAATCAGCCAATGCTTGACAGGGGTGGTAGCGATCACAGCAGCCGTTAATGACAGGTACTTGGGCATACTCTACAAGCTGCATAAGGTCTGAATGTTTTTTTAGTCTGGCCATGATCAGATCACAATTTCTTGATGCATACTGCACTTCATATTTGATTGGAGAAATACTGAAATTACTTGAGTCCCAGTCCAAAGGAACAGCGTAACCACCCATCTGATTTATGCCTGATTGAAAAGATAAATTAGTTCGGGTTGAGGTTTTTTGGAACAGCATCAATAGACCTTTTCGCTCGCAAGCATTGAAATAAAGCTGTGGGTGTTTCTTGATTTCGATTCCCTTTTGAACGATGGCGTTGAGATCGCTGTGATTAAGTTCTTTTAAGGATAATAAATGGTTCAATAGCTACACCTCGCAACGAATTTGTATAGTCAGGCCTGCTGCCAAAGTTGAAAAAGGTATTTAAACCGTTAATTCCATATGTTAAGATTGACATGGAATCTTTTTGCAATCATTTTTGAGAGGATCTGCACATATGAACAATTTGAACGCATACATTCAAGGACAGGAAAAATTCGTACCCGATTTTCATGAGCATCTGAAGGTGATTCTGTTAGGAACGGGTTCTCCGCGCGCGGTTTACGGTGTAGCTAAGCCTGGGGCCGTGGTGCTGGCAGGGAACAAGGTGTTTCTAGTCGATTGCGGAGCAGGGACGGTTGGCCAGCTTCTGCTCGCGGGAATTATGCCGCAGTGGATTTCGGATGTGCTGTTTACGCATCACCATAGTGATCATAATTCGGGCTTTTTTGACGTGTTCATTAGCAGCTGGCGGACGCATGTTGTGCCTGGTGCCGTCTACACCAATCGGACCGTTCCGATGCAGGTGTATGGCCCCGAAACTACCAAAGCGATTATTGGGAAGATGGAGGAATCTTTCGCCTTTGACGTCAATCTTCGTATCAACTACAACAAGTCTGCTGTAGACGGGTCAAAAATCGAATATCATGAGTGCAACGAAGGCGTTGTCTATGATCAGGACGGAATTCGGATTACTGCTTTTGAGGTGGATCATCGGCCCGTATATCCAGCTATCGCTTATAAATTCGAATACAATGGAAAGTCAGCAATCATTTCTGGGGACACAATCCCCGTGGACAATATGATCAAGCACGCCAAGGGAATCGATCTGCTGGTGCATGAAGCCTACAATAAAGAATGGCTGGATGCTCTGATCGACATGTATCCGGACCAGGCAACAAGCCTCAATAATCCGGCAAAATATCATACGACGACGCTGCAGGCCGCGGAGATCGCCCAACAAGCCGAGGTGAAGCATCTGCTGCTCACGCATCATATTCCTGCACCAGCCAAAACAAAAGAAGCAGAAGAAGCTTACATCCAGGGGATGAGAGAGATCTATGCAGGACCGATCACGATGGGCAGAGACCTAATGGAATTCGATTTGGCCGACAAATACGCTGATAAACAAGCCGATAACAGACGGATAAGCAGGGAGAAGCAAGGGGACAAATAGGCTTTTAAATAGTGTTGGAAATAGGAACAAATGTTTGTTATAATGTCCATACAGCACTTAAGAGCTCCATTCTAAGGAATGACGAACTACTTATGGAACGTATGCCAGCCCGCTGTTGAAGCGGGTTTTTTTGGAGGTATAAGAAAGTTTAAGTGCTTTACAGTGTTAAAGCATAAGAGGGAAGAGCATACCCCGAAGCAGCCCGCCTCTGTCGAAATGAGCGTGTGCTGCATTTAACGATGATTTTCATCGTTAAAGTAAGTGTTCCAGATCAATCCATCATGTTAATGATGTTTTTCATCGTTAAAAGAGGAAGGATGGCGTTTCAGGGTGGTTAAAAGGGATTTTAACGATGTTTTTCATTGTTAAAGCAAGGATATGAGGCGACCCGGTGCTTTTAACGATGAAAAACATCGTTAAAGTAGCAGACCCTCTCGGTTGCGTGTGCTGGCGGGGCGTTCTTCCTTCCCAGCGCCTAAGCTCGTAGGAAATCTCCTCTAATCAAGAGAAAAACCCTTGCTGGCAGTCCGTTTGAGCTTGGTGTTCGTGCGAGTGTAGCTAAAGAGTGGGAATGGCTGTGGGCGGAAGAGCGAGAGCGTCCGCCTTTAAAGATTTGTTCCTACCTCCTCATCGATACCATTCAAGGGAATAATTCTTTAACAGCGGCTGGAGCCCACAGCCATTCCCTCCCGTAACGCTCCTAAGTTTCAAACATGCACCTCAAAGGACACCGCAAGGTTCTCACATCAAGGATACAACAGGAGGAAGCCCACATTGAAAAGAAAGTCTAAATTATTTACAAAAAAGAAAAACAGTTTATTTGCATTTTTAGTACTTCTTATTGCCGTATTCGTTGTTCCCCGATTAGATTTATTAAATGATGCATCCGTAACAACCTCCTCTACAGAGGCCGATGTTAAGATTGTATTTCCGTCGGATCGTTTTCCAGAGACGGCTAAGCATATTAAGGATGCGATCGCTGCGGGGGAGTCCCCGATTTGTACCATTGATAGAGACGGAGCGGAAGAGAACAGGAAGGAATCGCTCAAAGGCATTGCGACCAAGAAGGGGTACGATCGTGATGAATGGCCGATGGCCATGTGTGCTGAAGGCGGAGCAGGTGCAGATATTGCTTACATAACTCCGTCGGATAATCGTGGGGCAGGGTCTTGGGTTGGCAACCAACTGGAGAAATATACCGATGGTACGAGAGTTGAATTTGTCGTAGAGTAGAACAAACAATCCGGATAGAAACCGTGTTGTGGCATTCCCCGTCCCAGGTCTGGTTATAAAACCGCCGCAGGTCCATTTCGAAAAATGATAAAATAGCATATAATATGCTGATAGGCAATACCTTTGGATCATGGTGTTTTAAATCGCATAAGGCTTTAGGGAAGAGGAGTTTTCTGATATGCTGCAAAATGTAATGGATTTTCTAATGGAGTTCGGCGCATGGGGATTATTTATTCACTCCTTTGCCGATGCCGTCATCTTTCCGATTCCAGCATTTTTTCTACAAGTTTCTTTAAGCATGATGAATCCTTCCACGGCTTTGTGGCTTGCTACTGCGGGATTTATAGGCTGTATGCTTGGAACCCCGCTCGGATATGCTATCGGCAAATTGTTAGGCAACGCTGTCCTCTATAAGCTCCTCAAGAAAGAATGGGTAGATAAAGCAACAGCGATGTTTCAGAAGAACGGTGAGGCTGCAATCCTCATTGGCGCGTTCACTCCGATTCCGTTCAAGGTATTTACCATTATTTCCGGATGCATGAATTTTCCTTTGTGGCGGCTGATTTGCTATGCTGCTCTTGGCCGGGCCGTTAAATTTTATCTCGTTGGGCTTTTATTCTACTTGTATGGTAATGCGGCTGAAGGCATGGTAAAAGAGGTATCGCTGTACATCTTTTTAATTGCCGTTCCTGTTCTGCTGATTGCTATATGGCTTAGACGGAGATACGTGAAAAATCGTGAACGCAAGCTTCAAGCTGACCAAAAAGTCATATAGGGGAGCAACTCCTATTTTGAAATAACGCCTGCTGAGACCACTCAGCAGGCGTTATTTCATTTTTACAAACTTTTCATAAGGCGCCGAAAGGCCGTTTACCTCAAAAACGCCAGCTGCTCAGCTGCATCTACCGTATGCTTTAACAGTGTTGCAATAGTGACTGGTCCTACTCCGGCAGGCACTGGCGTGATCGCACTTGCATGTAATAGACAAGCCTCATAGTCCACATCGCCAACATTTCCTTCGTTGTATCCTGCATCGAGGATCACTGCACCTGGTTGAATCCAGTCACCTTGAATAAACTTTGGTTTGCCAACCGCGGCGACAACAATGTCACCTGTTCCGACAATGCTTGCGAGGTTCTTTGTTTTGGAATGGCAGATGGTAACCGTAGCATTTCTATTCAGCAGCATAAGGGAGACCGGCTTGCCTAAAATTGGACTTCGGCCAACTACCACCGCATGTTTTCCTTCAATCGGGATCTGATAATAATCAAGTATAGCGACAATGGCTGCTGGCGTGCAGGAGGGATAAGCAGCAAATCCAAAAGCATTCTGGGCAAAACCTAATGTGGTTACACCATCAACATCCTTCGTGATATCAATAGCGTCAAAAGCAGCTCTTTCATCAATCTGATGCGGAACCGGATGCTGCAGCAAAATGCCGTGAACATCAGAATCTTCATTAAGCTGTTGGATTATTGCGATTAACTGTTCGGTACTGGTGTCTTTGCCTAAGCTAATACGTCTGGACTCTATGCCCAGTCGTTTGCAGGCGTTGCCTTTCATACGGACATACGTAGCAGAAGCCGGATCATCACCGACTAAAATAGTCGCCAGACAAGGTGTGATTCCTTTTTCAGCTAGTAATTTCACCCTACTAAGCAATTGTTCCTTAATGTCGTTAGCTACACATGCGCCATCCAAAATAAGCTTTTCCGTATTCATCCCACATCGACTCCTCTAATGTATTAGAAAACATAAAGAGGTAAGGGGATATCCCCTTACCTCTGCCCAGGCGTACGGCTGCTTATGCTATGTGCTTCCTCATGGTTAAGCCATGTTCCGCCAGTCACACATAGTGGTTTGTTCTTTTCATAGTAACAAAGATTACCTGTTGTTTCAATATCTTCTTGCTTGGTGTTCGTGCGATTGTAGCTGGAAGAAGGGAAGGGGTGTGGGTGGAAGAGCGATAGCGTCCGCCTTTCCCACCTCTGCATCACCATTCCATTCAAGGGAACAAATCTTTAACAGCGGCTGGAGCCCACATCCATTCCCTCCGCAACGCACCCAAGTTACGAACACACACCTCAATGGAACACCACAAGGCGCCTACTCATCCTTTTATGTCAGCAACCTGCTCCTTTTTCCATCTCACAATAACCATGATCACTGCCGCCGCGGCTAAACTCAGGTACAATAAAGGCTGAACATACTGCGGATAGCGGATATTTATGGAATCGCCGATCAGAACATCTAACAGCAATTTTAATAAAATAAAGAGCAGAGGCACCTGAGCTCCGATAATAGTAATGTAATTAGGTGCGAGGCTTGAAATGAGCAGCGTTAATAGCGTGACAATCATGCCCAGAACATACAGGGCGACCACTGTCAGGACTATGTATTGGATAAAAGTTAGATCATACCAATATGCACCGTAGTTAAAAACCGAGTTAATGTTGGAATTGAAAAACATACTCACATGGTTCGCCGAATACAGCAGGAAAAAGCAGAGCAACTGGGCAGTAGTGATAAGGCATGATGAAACCATAGCCGCGGCTATTTTCTTTTTGAACAAGGGTCTTCCCGTTTTGGCGGTATATTGCAGATCAATGACATGATTTTTCCTGTCTTTTATAAACATCGGAGAGATCATAAAGCTAACACTTAACACGACCAGTACCGCTACATAGGTGATTAAAGTATTATAGTTTTCAAAAACAAGGTGGGGAAAAATGGCTGTGATGCTTTCATTATTCACCAATTGCTCGATTCGGGCTGCTTGCTCCTCTTTGATCGGACTCGGATAAGCATAAGCTCTGAGTTTATCTGTTTCTTTGTTTTCATATTTCTGAATAAGACCTTCCCTTGCTTGTAATTCATAAAAGATATCGACTCTTGATTTATTATAGGCATCTGAACGAAGGGCTTCCAGATCGGAATTAAAAACGGTATTTCTAAAATCTTCATAGGTCGTGATTCCAGCATCAACAAAGCCTTTGTTGGATTGAAGGTAATGATTAGCTTCTTCGACCTGCTCCTTATATTGCTGCTGGAAATGTAGAAATTCCGTTTCATCCATATGTGTGCCGTAATCCTTCAACATTTGTACGCTTATACGATAGTAATCCAGAAACGGTCTGCCGTTGGGAAAGTATTGGAAATAAAAGCTGATAAATAGTTGATAGATGATGGCGCTAATAACGATAAGCAGTGCGAACATTTTCAGAGTGAACACTTTCCTGATTTCATGGCTGAGGATTCTCATCAACAGTCTCCTTAATTTATTAGTCAATACTTTGTTTCATAAACCTTCTGATACTTAACCAGCACAACGCAACCAGCAGCAATGACCAGACAGAGACCGTAATGAGTTCATAATATTTAAATGTGCCAAAAGCTCCACCTTCCATAAACCACCTTTGTGGATTTAGAGTAAGGTTGAAAGGGGTAAATACGCTCAGCAGTATGGCGTTCGAAGAGAAAGGCACAAAGCTCGGGAGGAGCAGGATGACTCCAAATAAAATAGCAAAGCCTGTAAAAACAAGGTAACTGTTGCGGATAAAAGTAGACAGCACAAAGGTCATGGCGCTAAAGAGCAATTGACAGGCATAAGCCAGCACCACAGAGCAGAGTAAAAAGCTTATAAAGGACATTTTCCACCAGGATATATAAGGCAGCTTTTCCGCGTTAAAAAAACTGCTGATCGGCACATGCCACAGCCCGGAATAATCGTAAATGATAAAATAGGCAGCAAAAGTAAGTCCTACAACAATAGTGGTCACAATTCCGCTAGCTGCCAGGGAGACGAGAAGCTTGTCCACCGCCAGTTTTCGGCCCCGTTTCGTGGAGTAGGCAAGCAGATGTGTTTTATTTTCAAACTCATATTTACTTACATATCCGGTAATTAAGACGACCAGAATCATGATTTCGAACAGCATAGTCCGCAGCAGTGTTTTGAAAAGCTTGGTGTGCATTTGATAAATGGGTCCCATAAAGAACAGGTTTTTGTGCTCTCCGTTGGCGATGAGTGTATCCAGCCGTTCACTTAATTTCGCATATTGCTTTCTTACGGTTTCGGCAGCTTGTCCGCTCAAGCCGTACTTTCCGATTTCACTAGTGGCAACCATCATTAAATCCAGCTCATTGTAGGTACTATCGATATCCTGAATCTTGTAAAGGTACATTTCTATAACACGCAGCTCATGTATGAAATCCAGCTCCGCTGGGCTGTATAGCTCAGGCTGTTCCTGCACATAGCGGTTGTAGTTTTCATATTCAAAAAAGTCCCCGGCATACGCGTACGTTTGGCCAATTTTGCGCTGCGTTAATTCATTCATGGCACTGAGCTGTGCGGAATAATCATTTTGAAAATCATTTTGCATTTCAGTATCGATAGCATAGCCAAAACGGTCTACAAGCTTGTTCAAAATCTTTAAATCATCTTTGACATGAATATGGCTGAAAATAAGGAGAAGATTAAAGGCAAAAAATACAGCAGTTAGCGTCAGAATAACAGGCGAGGTGAAAGCTTTTTTCAGCTCGTATAAATAAATGCTCATCCTCATACTTCCTGCGCGGCGGCTTCATCCTGATAAATATATAGAAATACATCCTCCAGGCTTGGAAGCACGGCCCTCCATAGAGGGTCTGCCGTCCCTTTGCTAATAAATCTGACCTTCAGCTTGCCTTCCTCTTGTTTCTCGGACAAGGATAAGTACTGTTTCCTGAATTCAGACGCAGTCTGATGTTCGATTTCCGTTTCGTAAACCCAGCCTTCAATCACTTTGCAAATGTTAGCAATACTATCTTTATACAGCACTTGATTGTCTTTGATCATCACAATTTCGTTGGCAATCGATTCCACATCGGAAACGATATGCGTGGAGAGGATGACGATGCGGTCCCTGGCCAGTTCTGTCAGCAAGTTTCTGAAGCGTACCCGTTCCTTCGGATCCAGCCCCGCTGTCGGCTCATCCAGGATCAGAATTTCAGGATCATTGAGCATTGCTTGCGCGATCCCTACCCGCTGAATCATGCCTCCGGAAAATTTTTTCATCTTTTTATCCACGACCTGCTCAAGCGCCACCAGCTTCAAAAGCTCATGCACACGCTCCTTGGCCTTGCCGGCTGGCATTCCCTTCAGAGCTGAGATATACAGCAAATATTGCTTGGGGCTGTAATTTTTATAATAGCCGAACTCTTGGGGCAGGTAGCCGAGCAGCTCGCGGTAGCGCTCATCCATTTTGACAATGCTTTCACCCTTGTAGAGAATTTCTCCTTCAGTTGGAAACAGCAGGGTCGCGAGCATTTTGATAAGTGTTGTTTTGCCGGCGCCATTAGGGGCTAACAGGCCGTAGACACCATTGGTGAATTCAAGGTTTATTTGTTTAAGGGCACAAAAGCTGCCGAAATGCTTGCTTACCTGATGAACGGTTAACATGCTAAACTACGCCTCCTGTACTTCTGAACGTGATCAGTTTTTTGAGATGCTTGATATAAAAGAAGAAGCAAACAGCCGCTATAACCACATACACATAGATGGGCAAGCTGCTAAGAAACAACGTATACTGCTCCGTATTGAATGTAAATAATAAGAGATTAAGGAGCATCCAGCCGATGGTTAAGCCATATTTGGCGATGCTTGAAGACATTCTGATGATCGTATATAAAAAAGCGGTTGAAAATAAAAATAACGAAGCGGCGGACAGCATCAGGGCATACAGGAAGTTGATTTGGTGAAAAGAGGCCATGATGAAATAAATCAAAATCGCATTTAAAGCCATGCAGATCAGGCTGAATACAAGCATTCGAAAAGCGGCCAGCTGATAAATGTTGTATTTACAGGTCATTTCAACCTCATAGTTAACCCTGTTCTTTTTTTGGATAAAAAAGATTATAGACGTTATCAGATACAACACGGGAGAGAAGATGAAAATAAATGAATACATGGCATCAATTCGGAACGCTAGACTATAATGGGTTCCAATGGCCACAAATAAGAGGATCAAGAAGCCTAATACAAGGGCGAAAATAATTTCCGTGATATCACGGAACATATATTTGAAGCCTAGCTGTCCGTACATATTTTTGAGATAGGAGTAGAAGGATTCTTTGGGAGCCAGGCCTTTTGTGACAATGCTTTTGATCTGCGCTTCGATGGTGCTGTCATCCGGGAAATCAATCGGGAATGGGTCTTGATGGACTTGATGGCACTGATGATTTCGATGGTCTCGATCCATAGGAATCCGCCTCCAGGCTATTTTTGATCTTTTTGATCATGGCATAGTACTTTGTTTTTACCGTAGATTCAGAGAACTGCAGCAGTGCCGATATTTCCGCAAACGTATATTCCGCAAAAAATTTCAGCCTGAATATTTGCTGGGCGGATACGTCCAGCCGATTGACTACAGCGACGATATCTTCAACCTGCTGTTTGTTCTCGACCGTTAGCGTGAAATCCTCCGTTCCCATGAGCTCATCATCCAAGACTGCAGCGGTGCGGCCGGATTTGTAAGTTTTGGACCGGTAGTAATCGACGATTCGGTTCGTTGCTATTTTGTACAGCCAAGTGCGGAATGAAGCCCTTTTTCCATCAAAATGAGCGATAGATTTCAGCATGCTGATGAAAATTTCCTGCGTCAAATCCATAGACATTTCTTTGTTCATCGTCTGTTTGTAGACGTAGGCATAAATCTCCTTATAGTAGCTGGAAATGAGTGCATCGGCTGCAGCTTGACTAGATTTCAGCTTAATTTGTTTGATCCATGTTGCTTCTGTATCCATAACACCTCTCACTTCCGTAGGAGAAATACTGCTTATAAGATATATGCGTAATAGGTCACGAAAAAGTTTTAATCCCATAAGCATACTTTTCCGCTGAATAATTGACAAATAAGTCTCGAATGGTGTCCAATAGGATAAAGTTATTACTATAAGCAGGTTATTACTATAAGCCCAATATATTTACGTATAGCGGGTAAGGGGGAACAAAGTTGGCCAGGAACGTTGAAA
Organism: Paenibacillus eucommiae; assembly: GCF_017874215.1. Lineage (GTDB taxonomy): Bacteria > Bacillota > Bacilli > Paenibacillales > NBRC-103111 > Paenibacillus_AI > Paenibacillus_AI eucommiae. Next base: position 45,191 of record NZ_JAGGLB010000020.1, on the reverse strand, counting down.
GAGATGCCGAGTTCAGGGAGCGACAGCGAAATAATATTATGGAAAAGGCTACGCAGCTGTTCGCATTAAGCGGGCTGCGTGGGGTGCGAATGCAAGATATTGCTCAAGCAGTCGGAATTACAACGGCAAATGTATATCACTATTTTAGCTCAAAAGAGGAATTGATCAGGGAAGTGATCACGCATTCCCAAACTGCTTTTGGCGAAGCCCTGACTAAGCTTTCTGAGGGAAGCGGCACGCCATGGGACAAGCTGGTTTCTATTGGCAGTCCAAAAGAAAATAAGAAATCATATATTGTTCTGCTGCATTTGAATATTGCACTATCGGAAGCTTTGCCTGAAGCACTTAAACAGCAATATAAATCCCGTGCAACTGAAAACTTGAGGATCCTGTCTGGTATTGTTGCAGAAGGACAGAGGCAAGGACAAATTAAAGCAGGAGATCCCATGCAAATGGCGGCACGCTACGTGATATTGCTCACAGGCTTTAATGTCTACTCTTCAACAGAGCTATACGAAGGAATCCGGTTTAAATTTGAGGATATCATAGCACATCTGAGGCCGTAATTTAATTCCTTGTATACAAATGGGAATTATATAAATAATGGATTGACAGCCATTTTTAATCCTGATACACTATTCACAGATTAAACAAAAATTTAATTTGTGAAATTAGCATAGCTGACCAGACCACTGGAGGCGAACAAAGGATTTAAGTGAGGGAGACCTCCATAATCCTGCGTGAAGCCCATCGAGTGGATTTTGTTTTTGGTATTAATCCGATTAAATTCATGGGAATAGGTTGGTAAATGATTTTTATTTCTGGGGAGGGGTAGGAACGATGTCATCAGCAGCTTTAACCATTCGACAGTTGAACAAAACATTCCGTTCGAACGAGACTGCGACTCATGTGCTGGATAATATCGAAATGTCGGTGCAAGAGGGCGAATTCATTTCCATCATCGGCCCAAGTGGCTGCGGCAAGAGCACCCTGCTCAAGATTGTTGCCGGTCTGGATCTTGAGTATACCGGCACCGTGCTGCTTGGGGATAGAAGGGTAGAGCGTCCTTCAAAGGAGAAAGGCTTTATCTTTCAAGAGCATCGCTTATTTCCTTGGCTGACGGTGGAGCGCAACATTGCGGGAGAGCAGTCTCTGAAGAAGCCTGAGGTTCGCCGGAAGGTTGATGAATTAATCTCGCTTGTCAAGCTCCAAGGCTTCGAACGGTCTTACCCGAAGCAGCTCTCTGGAGGGATGTCGCAGCGGGTTGCCATTGCAAGAGCGCTGCTTCGCAGTCCTGAAGTGCTGCTGCTCGATGAGCCATTTGGTGCGCTGGATGCCTTCACACGCAGTCACATGCAGGAGGTGCTGCTTGATATATGGCGGCATAATCGGACGACGATGCTGTTCGTCACGCATGATATCGACGAAGCGGTGTTTCTTGCGAACCGGGTCGTCGTGCTGGATGCACGGCCAGGGAGAATCAAGACGATCATCCCGATTGATCTTCCTCATCCGCGCAAGCGTACAGGGTCTTCTTTCCAAGAATTGCGCAAAGCTGTGCTTCATGCGCTGGAGAAGCTGGAAGAGACCAAAGATAGCTACGAAATATAGAGGTAATGCCAAGCAATTCTAAAGCAATGCCAAGGAAGATACAAGGTAATGATAAGGTAATGCCAAGGCAATGCTATGCTCAAAGAACGAGAGGGAAGAGTCTATGTCCATTCGCACTGATGCTGCTGCATCGAATGTAAACATCAAACAATCCACAGCTGCACAGGAGCTAGATCTTCAAGCTCCCCTTGAAGCTCCCCAGAAAGCCGGAGCAAAGAAGTATTGGGGCTCCAAAACACGCCGTTTCGTATGGGGCAGCGTACTTCCTGCTCTGGTGCTGGTGCTGTGGCAAATCGCAAGCTGGCAAGGCTGGGTGTCTGATTTGCTGTTTCCTTCACCTATTGCTATTTTGAAAGAATTTTACACGATTGTGAAATCAGGAGATTTGTTTTGGCACTTGAAAATTAGTCTGCAGCGCGCGCTTATCGGGTTCGGCCTTGGCGGTTCTGCCGGTTTGCTGCTCGGCTTACTCGTCGGTATGTTCAAACGGGCCGAGGATTTGCTCGATCCAACGATTCAAATGCTGCGGACGGTTCCGCTACTGGCGATAACACCTTTGTTTATCCTATGGTTCGGATTTGGGGAGTTATCGAAGGATTTGCTCATCGCGATGGGAGCCTTTTTTCCACTTTATGTGAATACATTTCTAGGGGTTCGCAATGTGGATGCTAAACTGTTTGAAGTAGCCAAGGTGCTGGAGTTCAACCGCTATCAGCAAATTACCAAGCTTGTGCTTCCCTCCGCATTGCCGAATGTGCTGCTTGGCTTGCGGCTGTCGCTTAGCGTAGCATGGCTCTGCTTAGTTGTAGCTGAATTGATGGGGTCGGATCAAGGCATCGGCTATATGATTCAGGATGCAAGGTCGTTCATGCGCACGGGCGTTGTTTTCGTCGGTATTGCGATATTCGCCTTTGTTGGCAAGTTGACAGATTCACTCGTTCGGATTCTGGAGAATCGGTTGTTGAGATGGCAGGACAGCTATAAAGGATAACATCATCCAAGTCCAATCTGATAAACACGCCCCAAAAAGCTGTATATTATACTTTCAAAATAAGGGGGGAGGACCATGAACCAGCTAGAGCAAAGCTCCTGTTGTTCGGTCAGCCGAAGCGAAGGCGGCGGGCTGCAAGCGGTCAGCATGACCGGACTCGGTAACAAACAGGACCCTTTACAGGGAATGATCGCTCTGCCGGGAGGCACTTTTCTGATGGGGAGCAGCAGTGAAGAAGGTTTCAAGCAGGATGGAGAGGGACCCGTACGTAATGTGAGCATCGCCCCTTTCTTGGTTGATCCTTGTACGGTGACAAACGAGCAATTTGCTGAGTTTGTTCAAGCGACAGGGTATGTGTCGGATGCGGAGCGGTTTGGCTGGTCGTTCGTCTTTCACCTGTTCGCTTCCCCGGAGACGATCCGTTCGGTAACACAACGCGTGGACGGAGCGTCATGGTGGCTTGTAGTGGAAGGAGCGTCATGGGATAAGCCCGAAGGTCCCGATTCGTCGATAGCAGATCGCCTCGATCATCCCGTCGTGCATGTATCGTGGAATGATGCGAATGCATATTGCCGATGGGCGGGCAAACGGCTTCTGAGTGAAGCGGAATGGGAATATGCAGCGCGCGGAGGACTGATTCAGAAAAGGTATCCCTGGGGTGATCTGCTGAAGCCGGATGGCCGGCACGTCTGCAATATCTGGCAGGGGAAGTTTCCGGATAAGAGCAATAAGACCGACAGTTGCGGAGGCACGTCTGCAGCGCGTTCTTTTCCGCCGAACGGCTATGGGCTGTACAATGTTTCCGGCAATGTATGGGAATGGTGCTCCGATTGGTTCCATCCTGAAGCGTATCAGTTCGATACCCCTGACAATCCGAAAGGGCCGGCTGCAGGTACCTCGAAGGTCATTCGGGGCGGCTCCTACTTGTGCCATCGGTCGTATTGCAACAGGTATCGGGTAGCTGCCAGATCCTCCAATACGCCAGACAGCACGACAGGACATATGGGCTTCCGGTGTGCAGCTGATGCTTGACTGCAGTTGAAAAGAGAGCGCCAATGAATTGCAAATGAACTACGATCAAACTACGATCAAAAAATAACGAAATAAAATTGGAGGCATTGAAATGGCAGAAGACAGATTTTCCCGTTACGTTATTAATGAACATGGAACCGTGGGCCATACGCTGGAGGAGACAGTGCCCAGTTGGCCAGAGAAGGTCAAGGCACCAGAAGGGGCACCCAACGTCGTCTATATTGTACTGGATGATTTGGGATATGCGCAGATAGGCAGTTACGGATCGACGATTGACACGCCAAATATCGATGCTTTGGCAGCCGGGGGACTGAGATATACGAATTCCCACGTGACGGCTATTTGCTCGCCAACTCGGGCTAGCTTGCTTACGGGGCGCAATCCACATTCGATCGGAATGTCCTGCGTATCGGATTTAAATACGGGCTATGCGCATACACGGGGCAAGATTAGCAAAGAGACAGGCTTGATCAGTGAAATTTTGAAGGATAGCGGCTACAGTACCTTTATTTCGGGCAAATGGCATCTCGCGCCATACGAAGATCAGAGTGCTGCGGGCCCCTTCGATAATTGGCCGCTCGGGAGAGGATTTGAGCATTTCTACGGCTTCTTGGGCGGAGGTACGAGTCAATTCGAACCGGTGCTGCATCAGGACAATCACGAGGTGCTAGCTCCGAAATCTAGCGCGGAGGGGTATCACATTACCGAAGACCTCACTGACAGGGCTATTGGATATATCCGCGATCAGAAGGCGGCAGCGCCGGATAAGCCATTCTTCTTGTATCTGGCCTATGGAGCAACGCATGATCCGCATCATGCTCCGAAGGCATATATCGATAAGTACAAAGGGAAATTCGATGAGGGCTGGGACAAGATCCGCGAACAATGGTTCGAACGGCAAAAGCAGCTTGGCATCGTACCGGCAAATACTAAGCTGCCCCCAGCTAACGATGGCGTTCAGGCTTGGGACTCGCTGAGTGCAGATCAGCGAAAGCTTTATGCAAAAGCTCAAGAAGCATTCGCAGGCTTCCTCGACCATACCGATTATCATATCGGACGCGTCATTCAATTCCTGAAAGATATCGGACAATTCGACAATACGATCATCGTGTTCATATCTGACAATGGGGCGAGTGGCGAAGCGGGTGAGCATGGCACCTGGAACATGCTCAAGAGCTATAACGGAATCAAGTCAACCTTAGAGGCGAATTTGGCCCATATCGACGAATGGGGAGGCCCGACAACTAACAACCATTATCCCGCAGGCTGGGCTCAAGCAGGCAATACACCGCTGAAGCTATACAAGACATGGCTGCATGCCGGAGGAGTCAAGACACCACTGATTATTCACTATCCGAATAAGATTAAAGACGGCGGAGGCATCCGTCAACAATATCATCACGTTATTGATGTTATGCCAACCGTCCTTGAGTTGATCGGCATCGAGCCGCAGCCTTATATTAACGGTGTGCCGCAGCAGCCGCTTCAAGGTGTCAGCCTTACCTACTCCTTCGATGACGCCACGGCGGTGACCCGTAGAAGTACGCAATACTATGAGATGATCGGCCACCGTGCGATTTACCACGAAGGCTGGAAAGCTGTCACCAACCACCGTGCTGGTTCTAGGTATGAGGATGACGTATGGGAACTATACAATCTGGACGCAGACTTCTCCGAAACGACGAATTTGGCAGATGTGCATCCTGACAAGCTGAAAGAGCTGATCGACAAGTGGTGGATCGAAGCGGAGAAATACGGAGTATTGCCTCTGGATGGCCGTTCACTATGGGATCGTCTGAAGCAATCCTTTGGCGATGAGGGCAATGTTCCGCCTATGGCTAACCACACTTTCTTGAACGGTACACGGTTCTTGCGAGGACCCGATTTACGCAATCGCTCGTTTACTTTCGAAGCTTCAGTAGAACGTGCTTCAAACGGTGACGAAGGGGTACTTGTATCCGAAGGCAGCCGATTTGGAGGTTACTCTTTCTACATAAAAGACAATCAGCTTGTGTTCGTCTACAACTATCTCGGAGAAATCTACAATGTCATCGCTTCGGATATAGAAGTACCAATCGGCAAGTCTACGCTGGCTTTTCGTTATACGAAGACTGGAGAGCACACGGGCGCAGGCAAGCTTTTCATTAACGGCGATCAAGCCGGGGAAGGCATCATTGAGAAGACTGGAGCGGTCATGTTTGGCGGAGGCGGCGGGTTTACTGTAGGGAAAAATTACTTATCGCCGATCACACCTGCATACGAGGCGCCATTTGTTTTCAAGGGCATTTTGAGCAAGGTAGAACTATACACCAAAAATGGAGCGCGCGACATTGCTGCGGACCTGGCAGCGGAAATTGCAAGCGAGTAAATCATGCAATGAAACCATGCAAGAAATCATAGAAGAATCATACTGTGCTTAAAGAGGAGAATAATCATTATGAAAAAATCAGCCTTGTTCGGTTTCGCCCTCATTCTTGTGTTCGCAATGATGTTAAGTGCTTGTGGCAAGGATAACAACCAGGCCTCAAATACGCCAACTACCTCCGATTCATCTTCCTCAGCACCTCCATCTACTGGGGAGGCAAAGCCATTTAAGATTAGCATAGGCATCAATGGCGGCAGCAACCAACTTAAGCTTGCCCAAAGCAAAGGCTGGTTTGAGGAGGAGTTTGCTAAAATTAACGGTAAGGTGGAATGGTCCGATTTCCAAAGCGGACCGCAAGCGATTGAAGCCTTGGCAGCCAAGCGATTAGACGTAACGACACTGGTAGATGGCGGGGTTATTACGGCGATCTCCGGAAAAGTGGATTTGAAGCTGACTTCATTTCTATCCACTGGACTTAAAGGAGTTAACTATGTCATCGTTCCTAAGGGAAGTGATGTCAAAGAATTAGCTGATTTGAAGGGCAAACGCGTCGGATTGGCAAAAGGTACAACGAACCATGTATTTCTGGTGAAAGCACTGAAGAAATTTGATGTCAAAGAATCTGATTTGAACCTCGTGAACCTCCTTATTACGGATGCGCAGCCGGCGTTCGAGAGCGGGCAGTTGGATGCTTGGGTAACCGCTGATCCGTTCGCTTATCAAGAGGTTACTAAGAACGGGGCAACCATTATTGCCAGTGGAGAATCATTGAACATTCCATCCCCAGTGTTCGTGGCGTTCCGGGCTGAATTTACGAAAGAGCATCCGGAGGCGGTCGAAGCCTACCTAAGGGTGATGCAGAAAGCTATCGACTACGAAAAAGCAAACTATGACGAAGCACTGAAAGCATATGCCGAACTGAAAAAACAAGACATCACGCTAATCAAAGTGCTCGCAGATAATTATCAGGCCCAGAATGAACCGATTTCTGATGAGATCGTAACGGAATTCCAAGCGTCGGCGAACCTTCTGCTGGAGCTAGGCTTTTTGAAGGAAAAGATCGATGTGTCTAAGCTCGTGGATAATTCTTTTATTCTGAAAAAATAAGGAAGGAGAACAACCCTATATCTGTGCTACAAATAATGGTGAATATAGCGCTATTAACCTTTACACCCAGTTAGAGGTTTTTTGGGCTGCTGATGGCTCAATAAAGGTGTCGAGCTCTTGAAATGTTGACAAATAAGTATCGAATGGTGTCCAATAGGATAGAGCACTGACTGTAAGGAGGATTACGGTGAAAAAAGGAAAAATCACAAGCTTAAGCCTATTAATTGTTCTTTTTGTTATTGTATCTTTGGTGCCAGCCTATGCTGAAGATTCGCAATTTACTGATCTTAAGCCTACTCACTGGGCATACAGCGCTATACAGTGGGCGTATGAAAACAAGGTCGTTGACGGCTATCCGGACGGTACATTCAAGCCAAACAAGGAAGTATCTGAGGCCGAATTTTTGACGATCTTTATCCAAAGCTACGAGAAAATCGATCGTTCAACTCCGATGACACATTGGGCTGATAGCATTTACAAATGGGCTGAAAACAATAATTACCCGGTGCAGAGCTACAAAGAAGTTAAATTCCGGGATCGCAGCATTACCCGGAAGCAGGTCGCCGAAATCATTGTCGGGGCAAATGGCTTCAATCAAATGGGCGATAAGGCGATTCAATATTTGCTGGACCATGGTTACACACAAGGAAAAACAGGGCCAACCGTTCAAGGGTACAGAGGACAAGACTTACTGACTCGTGCAGAGGCTGTACAATTTATCAAAAACTTGAAAAGTCAGGGAATGGATAAAATTCTCCCTAGACCTCCAGGAGAGGAACCAAATTCTAACGGTTCTGCAAACGAAGGTTTTCCCGACAAGCTGTTGCTTGCCGATGGTATGTACCCGCTTACAGATAGCGAAAAGCAGTTGGCCAGTCTCATTAATAAGTACCGTGAAAAACTTGGCCTTGCAGCTTATAAGCTGTCCAAATCTATGACTAAAGTGGCGCGTTATCATGCTTACGATGCAAATGTGAATGGAGTCCCCGAAGGCGAATGTAATTTACATAGCTGGACTGAGCAGAAAACATGGACGGGAGGGTGCTATACGCCGGACCATCGCAATGCCGCTCTCATGTGGGATAAGCCTAGAGAAATAACAGATGGCAGTTACAAGGGTGAAGGATTTGAGATAGCTTATTGGCATTCCAGCCTTGCAACACCAAGTGATGCGCTAGAAGGCTGGAAAAAAAGCTCGGGTCATCATGATCTTATTATTGGAAAAGGGCCATGGAGTGATCTAAGTGTTATGGGCGTCGCTATTGAGGGGAATTACGCTTTCGTCTGGTTTGGAACGGAAAAGGATCCTAACGGATATTTTAGTGAGTAATGGGAAAAGCGAGAGTAGAATAATATCCGTCCTAGTCGCCTAGAGGCGGATTCGTTATGCCTAGCCAATGGATTGAAATGAGGCTTAGCCTCAATTTTCGGTACAAGGGGCTGGGCTCTTTCCTATGTTTGGCCCAAATCAACCACATGAATAAATTCCATAATATGGTATATTGTCATGCCGTTTTGGTTTAGCTTAACACGGCTGGAGCCTGCATCCTTCCTTCCATCCCCCCTTCCTTCCTCAATGCCATAAAACTCAAATTCACTTACTCAAATAAGAGACCAGCCCTTAGTGACTCTTTTTGGTGCGAAAAGGAGTCCATTTGGATTAGTCGCGTGGTGCGGCTTTAGAGTGATAAAGTATTCGGTATGACTATTCATTCACCAAGGGAATTAGAAAGGAATCAGAAAGGATGCGCAGAATTCCCTATCGCCACTATCCCTTTCTCTCAGGAAGCACCCTCTACTGGTAGTCCCTCCCCCGTTTTGGGCGTGTGCTTCACTTAATGATGTTTTTGAGGCTGTCGATTAACTGGGTACAACTCAAACTCTCACTAAAATCGATCAAAACTGGCCTCTCAGCCTTGGAGGCCAAAGCCTTGGACTCTACCCATAGTAAATGCTGCAAAAGTGCAGGGTTTTTCATCTGAAATCGGGTATTGGCAGAGAATTGCTGCAAAAGTGCAGGAAAATAGTCACTTGGATCGCTCAAACGGACAAAAGACGCCTAAAATCCTGCAGATTTACGGTAATTTCCGGTTATGGGTGTATTCGGGAAAAAATGATGTACTTATGCATCTTTTTGTCCCCCATGGTTGGTTCTTATTTGTCCACAGTTAATCGACAGCCACTTTTTCATCGTTAAAGCAAGTGTTTCCAGTCAACTACGTTAGTGATGTTTTTCATCGTTAAAAGAGGGGGGATGACTTCACTGGGGGGTTAATAGGAACTTTACCGATGTTTTTCATCGTTAAAGTAAGGATGCGGAGAGGATCCGGTGCTTTAACGATGAAAAACATCGTTAAAAGCACCGGGTCCTCTTGGTTGTGGGCCTGGAGGGCCGTTATTCATTCCTAGCATCTGCGTCCACTAGGAATTCTCCTCTAATCAAGAGAAAAACCCTTGCTGGCTGTCCGTTTGAGCTTGGTGTTCGTGCGATTGTAGCTGAGAGAGGTAAGGGGTGTGGGCGGAAGAGCGATAGCGTCCGCCTTTAAAGATTTGTTCCTACCTCTTCATCAATTTCATTCAAGGGAACAAATCTTTAACAGCGGCTGGAGGCCACACCCCTTACCTCCCAAGCACTGGCGTCACGAACACGACCTCAAAGGACGCCACAAGGCGTCTAAGGCGTCTATATTCAAGCACTTATTTTCGTGTCGCAAGATTATATACCCTCATCGCAAAAAAGTGGAATTGAACATGAATATGTTTAATTATACATTATAACTAACTTGGCGGGCGCGAACGCTAGGTATTCATAATTGAAGGAGGAGATCTATTGATAGTACATCATTCCAGAGTCAGGATATGGGCGTGTTTTCTGTCGTTTGTTCTAGTTTGGGGACTTGTCGTGTCCGCAGCTCCAACAATAAGCTACGCCGCAGATCCGATGGTGGTCAACTTGCACAATGCTGATTCAAGCTCCGGATGGTCCGGAGTGACGCTGGATACGAGTGACAAGAAAGAAGGAAGTGCTTCCTTGTCTGGTGACAGTAATCCGGGTATTTCTATCCCCGGATATCCGAGTGCCGTACACATGCAAGGGACCATGGCTCCGGTTCACACAGGGGTAACCTTACAAAATGGTCAGTTGAAGCTGTGGCTATACGTTGCGGATGTTACCAAGCTGGGTGGAGGCGTCGGTGCTATTGAATTGTCCTCCAACGATCAAACTACAGATGTGGATGAATTGGAATGGTATGTATCTAATTTATCGCTTGTGGATGGTTGGCAGGAGCTCACACTAAACTTTTCAGATGCGTATGTATCGGGAAATCCTGACTTGAGTGCAATTACACGTGTCCGTATTTACGCGTTTACAACGGCGGCTACGACGATGAAAGTGGATGATATTCGTGTGACTTCCATTCCAGCATCTGTTCCGTCTGTAGTTTTGCATAACGCTGATACAAGCTCCGGCTGGTACGGGGCGGGCCTTGATACGAGTGACAAGAAGGAAGGAAGCGCCTCTCTGTCAGGAGTCAGTGATACTAATTATTCGATTCCGGGGTATCCAAGTGCGGTTATCATGCAAGGAATTTTCGCTCCAGTGAACACCGGAGTAACCCTACAGAACGGTCAGCTAAAGCTGTGGCTGTACATTTCGGATGTTGACAAGCTGGGCGGCAGAGTCGGCGCTATTGAATTGTCCTCCAACGATCAAACGACAGATGTGGATGAAATTGAATGGCAATGGCCAAATATTAAGCTTGTGGATGGTTGGCAGGAGCTTACGCTAAAATTTTCAACTGCCTATGTGTACGGGACTCCTGACTTAAGTGCAATTAAACGTGTCCGTATTTACGCGTTCACAACGGGTGCGATGACGATGAAAGTGGACCATATCCGTGTAACTCCTATAGGCGGTATTTCGCCTGGAGCTGGAGGCACCGCTGAGTACACGGGAACAGAGCTGGAGGTTTCACTTGATGATGACAAATATGGGGGGCCTCAATTTATAGGGAAGCTGTTTACAGAAGGGTTGGGACGGCTGCCACAGGCTGAAGAGTATACCCACTATATTTCGATTATTGAGGATGAAGGCTGTACGATTGGGACGCTTGCTGATATTGCAGAGGAGTTTTTCGGTGATACGGCATTTACCGGGTTAAGCCTAACTGATGAAGAGCGGGCCTTGGCTGTCTATCGGGCTATACTGAACCGGGACCCTTCTTTGACTGAAGTGAGTGATTTTATCACCCGGTTGAATAATATGGAGTCAGCAGCCTCTATTGCGGAAAGCCTGACGGCGCATACGGAGTTTGCCGCCCTTATGCCGGATATCGTGATCGGACCTTATTATTGGGGTGTCAACAATGAAGATTTCTCACCGTCCAATACGATTATGACCGCATCAGATGTCCAGGATTTACTGGATGGTAATGACACTGTTATTGAGCTGCCCCGCGGAGCGCTTGTGCTCGTCGACGAGACGATAGACATCCCGGCAGGCAAGACGCTGCGAACTGTGGGAGAACCGTCGCATTACGCCAGCAAGGCGAGACTGCTGCGGGTTGCCAATGTGAATACGCCTGTTGTCACGATCCAGGAAGGAGGCACACTGTCCCATATTTGGGTTGACGGCAACAGGACTGCATTTCTCAATGACGTCGGAGGGCTCCAGTACGGAATCAATGTTGTAACGCGCGGAGACGATGTGAATGTGGTGTCAAACCGCATTAATGATGCTACTGCTGCGACGAATCTGTTCGGCTCTGACCTGCTGAGGGGTGCCTACTTTGCCAGGAATCTAGTTACCTGCTATGCTACCAGTCATTATTTAGGTGTTCACGGAGGATGGGCAGATGCTATCACACACGCAAGCACAGACAGCATTATTGAAGAAAATGAGGTTGTCGATGCAACTGACGTAGGCATCATTTTATTCCGTTTTGCATCCAACAATAATGATGTGCCGCAGACGACGATCATCCGCAACAACACGGTCGTCAACCTGGGCAACTCCGCCTATATTGGCTATGTTAACGATTCCTGGCACAGCCAGGGGGACAGGATATTAGATTTTGAGGGTTCAGTATTTATGAATAATGCGATATGGACATCTATGCGGGCGTTCGTGCAAGTTACACTTTCGTTTGCACCTTTGGCCTCAACGGGTAGTCTGGGGAATACGGGAAAAGGTGGCAGCATGATCAATAACTATACACCAGAGGGTTTGTATGTCATGACAGCTGCAGGAATTGTCGCCGACGGCATGGAGGATATTACGATGAGGGGCAATAACTTGAACCTGTATATCGGGCCGTGGGTGGGAAGTGCTAATCTCACTCCACGACTAATCTCTGTTAACGAGAGCACAGCTAGTGGAGAAGTGCAGGGACCTTATGCGGATCTGCCAATGTGGACTAGAAATTCCAGTTTTCTTCTCGTAACCAGCGGACCACAATACCAATCTGTCGTACTCAAAGAAGCTAGAATAAGGGATGCCACGTATTCCCCATAAGTACAGCGGAATTTTCAGCGGAATTTATTGTACTTATGTATTTTATGTATTTATGTATTTATGTATTTTATATATCTATTATATCTATTGAATTTATTGAAATTATTGTATTTATAGACCCGCTGAATAAACTTCTCGGGTCTCATACACCATCTAAAAATTTGCGATTATCTCGCACGCCTTTTAAGGAGGGCTTACAATGTCAACTTTATCTGACCAACAGCTTGATTTTTTTGAAACCTTCGGCTTTCTCAAATTTCCTGGATTACTACAGGACAGCATTGGCCTTATAATTGAAGAATTTGAGGCTGTGTTTAAACACTTAAATGAGTCTGGTCCGCTTGATGAAGGCTTACGCACCAGGATGATTGCCCCATTTATCGACCAACGGGTGCGCTTAAGCGCTCTGCTGGAGGAGCCGCAGATTCAACCTATTCTCACTTCACTGCTTGGTGAGGATTACAACTACATGGGGAGTGACGGCAACTATTACACAGGGAATACCCCCTGGCATCCGGATGGAAGCTCAAATGATTACAGGCATATCAAGATTGCTTTTTACCTGGATACGTTAGGTGCAGCTAATGGTGCGCTTCGGGTCATTCCGGGCAGCCACCTGCATCAGGGACCATTTGCCCAGAAATTGCTTGGCCGCATCCAACAATCCGCGGAGCTGTGGGGCATGAACGGAGACGCGCTCCCTTCTGTTTCGCTGGATGTTGTTCCAGGAGACATTCTTGTATTTGATCACAATTTATTTCATTCCTCATGGGGCGGGAGCCAAAGCCGGCGTATGTTTACGATCAATGCTTGCCAGCGTTATCAAGAAAATGATATCCATAAGTTCCGTGATTATCTGGTTCTTCATCATTCCTATCAGAACGCATCAGAACAATATTATGGTCCCAATATGCTGAAAACTGCGGACTCGCAGCGAAAAAAACATCTGGAGCAGGTATTGGCAAATGTTGATGTTTTGACGGTGTAGGTAGTAGGATAAGTAGGATAAGTGGGGTAGTACGTTAAGGATAGGTAGGTGTGGACAATTAAAAAGACTTGCAGTTTATTGTTGGCTATCTTTCTGCTGATGCTCCTTACTTCATGCGTCAACAAAGAATTGAGATCGCAGCCTAAGGAAAATGTAGCTGAATACACAGGTGAAGAGGTGAAAATATCTCTTGATGACATCAAATACGGAGGCCCTCAATTTGTCGGGAAGCTGTTTACGGAGGGGCTTGGACGTCTTCCGCAGGCTGAAGAGTATACCCACTATATTTCCAATATAGAGAAGAAGGGCTGTACGGTGGAGACGCTTGCGAAAATGGCTGAACAATTTTTCGGGGAAAACAAATTTGCAGAAGCGAAGTTGAGTAGTCAGGAAGCTGCAATGGCGGTGTATCGTGCCATATTGAATCGCGATCCGCGACTAGACGAGGTTGACGACTTCATGAAGCGTATCGATAAGAAGGAATCTGTCTCCTCCATCGCCAAAAGCTTGACTGGCCACAGCGACTTCGCAGCGCTTATGCCTGATATTGTGACCGGCCCTTATTACTGGGGGATCAATAACAAGGAATTCTCTCCAGCCGGCAGCATCATGACAACTACTGATTTACAAACCTTGCTGGACGGGCCGGATAAGATCATTGAGCTTCCGCGCGGAACGCTCGTTCTCGTTGAGCAAACGATTAATGTCCCGGCTGGCAAGACGCTGCGCACTGCAGGGGAGCCGAATCACTATGCGAGCAAGGCGAGGCTGTTGCGAGTGGCCAATCTGGATACCCCAACAGTCACAATTGAGCAAGATGGGACGTTGTCCCACGTATGGGTCGATGGAAATCGTACGGCTTTCGTGAATGATAAGGATGGACTTCAATACGGAATCAATGTGTTAACCCGGGGAGACAACGTTAACGTTGTTTCCAACCGCATCAATGACGGGACTGCTGCGACCAACCTGGTTGGCGCCGATTTGATGAAGAATGCTTATTTTGCCCGGAACCTGATTACCTGTTACGCTACCAGTCATTATTCCGGAAATCGCGGAGGCTGGGCTGATGCCATCACTCATGCCAGTACGGATAGTGTGATTGAAGAGAATGAGGTTGTCGATGCGACCGATGTTGGCATTATTTTGTTCCGCTTTGCATCGGATAATAACGATGTACCGCAAACGACCATCATCCGCAACAACACGGTCGTGAACCTGGGGAATCCAGCGTTTATTGGCTATGCGGTAGACTCATGGCACAGCCAGAAGAGGGTGCTTGATTTCGAGGGCTCAGCGTTCATGAACAATGCCTTATGGACATCCATGCGGGCGTATGTGCATACTGCGTTTTCGTTCGCGCCACTGGCCTCAACGGGCAAAATTGGGGATACCGGGAAAGGCGGAAGTATGATTAACAATTACACGCCTGAAGGTTTATATGCCCTGACGGCCGCCGGTATAGCTGTCGATGGGATGAAGGATGTTACCATGCGGGGCAATAATCTGAACCTGTTTATCGGACCATGGGGCGGAGATGAACAGCTTGGTCTTGCTCCGCGACTGATCTCAATAAACGGGAAAACTTCCAGTGGAAATGTGCAGGGGCCCTATGAAGATGTACCTATGTGGACTGAGAAGGCCAGCTTCTACTCGGTTACTAAAGGACCGCAAGAATCGGCAGTATTATTAAAAAAAGCTATTATAAGAGATACCTTTACCCAATGAAGGGTCAGAAATCAGAAAATCCCCTCTTTTCGCATCAAAATAAAAGGTTTAAACCATTGAATATATCAATAACCCGCGGTCAAGCTTCGCGGGTTTTCTTATGCTTTTGGAAAGCTTTCTGGACGATCTGCAATATTGCAGGTAACATCCGTTTTTTAGGAGTTGAAGGTTGAAGTTGTTTGGATAGATGCTGCATAGAATTCCTCGAATGAAAGTGCTGCTGAAGGCGGAAGAAAGAAATAGACTTGGAGGCTTATTCAAACGCTGGAGTGCGGAGAATGATGGTTAGGATCGGGTGTAGATATTCCGGTACTTGCCGGGAGGCATACTGGTATGCTCACGAAAAACTTTGGTGAAATACTTGCTGTTCTGATAGCCGATTTCCTGAGCAATATATTCCATGGTATGGTTCGAATTCAGCAGCAGTTCGATGGCCCGGTTGATGCGGAGCTTGGTTAGGTACTGCATGATAGTGGAGCCGGTATGGTGGTGGAAAGTACGTGTTATATGGAATTTCGATACGTCAAGTCGATCGGCTAAATCGTCCAAACCAGTCAAGGTTCGATAATCGTTCTCCATCAGCTCGACGATCTGCCTGACTAGCTCTGGCTTAGCGCTCGGTTGGGGCGGCATGATATGGGCAGTACGATATAATTCGGTTAAAAATTGATAAGCGGCTCCCGCCGATTGGAAACCATCGTTCAGATGACCCAGATAAGCTTCCCAGTAGAGACGTACCAAATAACGGATGACAAACGCATCTGTTTCAAAAACGGCAACACTCCCTAACTGCTCGCGAATAAATGACCAGCAGCTGTCTACATGCTCCCCGTTCAAAACGATAAACAACACAAGCCAACCATCATCCTCACCCGGATAATAGTATTCATGGTCGCTTGGCACGTCTACCATAAATGCTTTGCCTGCTTCGAGTGAATGCAGCTGCTCCCCGATTCGGATCATTCCCTTGCCTTTCAACGTGTACTGAAAAATAGAATTTCCTGCTTGTCCTCTCTTCAGTCCATTATAAACGTGGTCAGTGGAGGTTACCTGCATACAGCCAATAGATTTCAATTGAGCCGGTGCATGAGGAGGAGACTCAGCGAAATTAAACACAAATGCATCGGCTGGCATATTTATTTCATGAGATCGCAAGATTCCGTACCCTCCTCGCAGTAGCGTGGATCTGAATACATTTATGGATTAATTATACAGTATGCATATCGGGTTGAGCAACCACATTGCAATTGAAATGAATGAGATCATTTAGCCTGAGGCGCTTATTTTTTCGCAAGAATCAATAGCACGAGTCGTAATGAATCCTGGTGATTATGTTATGATCGGATGTAAATATTTCGGTACTGTCCTGGGGGCATTTTGGTTTGCTCGCGGAAAACTTTTGTGAAATATTTGCTGTTCTGATAGCCGACTTCTTGCGCAATGTATTCCACATTATGATTGGAATTCAGCAGCAGTTCAATGGCCCGGTTGATGCGGATCTTGGTGAGGTACTGGATAACTGTGGAACCCGTATGCTGGTGGAAGGTACGTGTGATATGGAATTTGGATGCATCCAGGCGATCAGCTAAATCGTCTAAGCCCTCCAAAGTTTTGTAATCGCTTTCCATCAGCGTGATGAGGCGGCGGACTAATTCTGGCATAGCATGAGGTTGGGGTGGAATCATATGGGCAGTACGGTATAATTCAGTTATGAACTGGTAAGCGGCCCCTGCAGATTGGAAACCATCGTTCAAATGGCCCTGATAAGCTTCCCAATACAGACGTATCAAATAGCGGATGACAGAAGCATCTGGTTCAAAAACAGCAACACTTCCCAGCTGCTGACGAATAAATGACCAGCAGTCATTAACGTGCTCACCATTTAATACGATAAACAATACACGCCAGCCATCAGCATCGCCCTCATAGTAATATTCATGGTCGCTTGGCACATCTACCATAAACGCTTTACCTGCCTCGAGTGAATACAGCTGTTCCCCGATTCGGATCATTCCCTTGCCTTTCAACGTATATTGAAAAATGGAACTCCCTACTTGTTCTAATCTCTTCAGTCCATTACAAATATGATCCGTGGAGTTTACCTCCATGCAGCCGATCGAGTCCAATTGTGCGGGTGCTTGAGGAGGAGACTCAACGAAATCAAACTTGAATGCATCGAATGGAATATTCATAACATGGGATCGCAAGATTACATACCCCCTTTACCAAAAAGTGGAATTGAAGAAGATGGGTTTATTATACATGATGAATAAGAGTTTAAGCAACAAAAACACATTTGAACCTAATGCGGGCATTCAGCTCTGCAGTGTTTGTGTTTTTCGCAAGAATCAATAGCCAAGTAAGCCAAGTATAAATACCAAGCAGGACCTAGGAAAGCAAAAGCAAGCCGCAGTAGTACTGAATATTGCATTACAAAAAGAGTGAACGGATGTTCACTCTCTTTGTTTGTGAAGCTCACGAAATTCACCCGGGGAACCCTTTTCACATTTCTTGAAAATTTGATGGAAGTAAGTATCGCTATCATAGCCGACGAGCTCAGCAATTTCTTTGATTGTATAAGGGAAATGCAATAAGTAGTGCTTGGCAACTTCCATTCTGTATTGAATTAAATATTGAATAGGGCTAATACCGAATTCGGTTTTGAACAAATGACTTAAATAAAACGGGCTGATATGGGTGAATTGGGATAGTTCCTTGAGGGTGATATCCGTATTATATTTATTTTCAATATAGCGTTTGGCTTTGACAGCAGATTCATGGGACGACGATTTGTTGGATTTGGAGAGAGGACGGCCATTCATAATCCGCATCAATTTACTCAGCAGCACAGACAGCAGCTGGTCTGCAGCAAATTTGGAATGAGGATCGTTGCATGATTTTTCCTGAATGATATCCATCATAAGCAGCTTGATAGAAGCAAAATGATCACCAAGCTGAATAAAAGGCGGCCGGCCGAGCTCCACAAAGTGATTATTGGGGAGATGCTTGACCTTCAAGCTTGTAAAAGTAAGATACAACGAAGAGAAATAGGGGGAAATACTGTGTTCCGCATGCCATATTCCGCTATTGTAGCAAAGAAGACTGCCTGAACCTACCTGATAGGTAATACCATTCACGGTAAATAGGCCTTCCCCGTCCATAATCAATAGCAGTTCAACCGCATCTTTATGAACATGCAAGGGATGATCTAATGAATCGTGTCCCTCCGTATGGATCTCGTAACCATATTCCAATGTTGGCAGCATGACGAATGACTGTTCCATTTTAATCCTTTTTTAAAATATTGATAGTAAATATCCGAATAATTCCTGTCCTCTTAAAGTTAATATTAAATTAACATGAGGGTATGCATCAGTCAATATGTCGCAAGATTATATACCCTATTCGCAATAAAATGGAATTGAACTTTACCTGGTTAAATACTACAGTTATATTAATGGATTTAGCAATATAAGAGCCGCTTTGTCCTGAGTCTAAGAACTGAAAATTTATGTGATCATGGAGAAGAGGGAAAGAAAACTATGGTTATAAAATCTGTAAAGCAAGTGGCTATCTTATGGCATGAAGGTCCTGCCGCAGGAACGATACAAGTGAAGAACGGTACTGTAACGCATGGTAGTTTCACAGGTGCTGGCGAGGACAGAGGCGAATACAAAGACGGATCGTTTCAAATCAAAGAAGCGCCATCTGCTCGCCTTGAGCTGACCGTAGACGGATCGCTGCAGACAGGAAGCGGAAGCGTTATTGTATCTGTCCTGTCAGGTGTGAATGCGTTTTCATTTTTCTTGCGCGACGTCTCTGCTGCTAACCCGATCTGCATTCCGGATTACGGAGTGGCAGTCACGGAAGCAGGAGATCCTCGTTCGTATGAGCAAATTACCGGGAGCATCCGATCGAGATCACTGCTCACGGATATCCAGCGCTTGAGCATAGAGCCTGAAGAGAGCTTTGAAGCAGCGGCAGCCTATACGAAAGATATGAAATTCCAAACGTGGCTGGGACTCTCGCGCGACATGCGCATCTTTGCAGTCGACTTTCACGAAGCATATGGAAGTGTGTTATTTGATTATGTGGAGCCGCGTTTTCACTTGCCGGCTGTGACGCTGCCGGAAACGGACAATGCGCCTGTACGTTACAGCTTCCGCATTGGTCGCGGGGTGGCTAACCGGCCGATTATCAAGAAGAGGCTGGAGGATGGTGTGCTGCCGATCCTGCATGGGGTTGTGGAAGACGGCGATATCATCTACAATACGACGACATTTGTCTCACTGGAACGAAATGAACTGACCAAGGACAATGTGCGTGGCACGCATTTTTTGGTGGCAGACGGCCATACATCGGGACAAATGTTCACCGAATCACAGAAGCAGGAGTATGATCGGCTGCTGCCGGAAGAGCTTAGCCAGGAGGAAGAAACGGTGCTGTATTACCGCATCGAGGCGATTAATACGGCTTCCGTTCCCCGCTACTGCTGGTTTTTTGCTCCGCTGCCCAATGGCCGGTCTTGTCCGACGAATGAAGTGAATACGCTCTCTTATGATTTCGATCCGGAGACCGGGTTTGGTGTTTATGCTTCCGGCCGGGTCTACGGAATTGTTACCGTGAACGGCGAACCGCTGAGAGATAACGAAATGGCTGTGCTGGTCAATCCGGGAGAAACCGCTAAATTTGACATCATCATCCCGCATCGGCCGATCTCGCGCGAACGCGCTGCAGCGCTGGCCGAACATGACTTCACCGAGAGGCACGAGCAATGCCGCACCTATTGGCAGGAGAAGCTTGCGCAAGGCTCACGCTTGCAGCTGCCGGAACGTCGCATCGACGAAATGGTGCGTGCCGGATTGCTGCATCTCGATCTTGTTACATACGGATTGGAGCCGGATGATGCAATTGCGCCGACGATCGGCATTTATGCTCCAATCGGATCGGAGAGCGCACCGATTACTCAGTTTATGGATTCGATGGGCTGGCATGATACAGCCAGACGTTCCATTATGTATTTTCTGGAGAAGCAGCACGACAGCGGGTTTATCCAGAATTTTCAGGAATACATGCTGGAAACGGGTTGTGTCTTGTGGACCATAGGCGAACATTACCGCTATACCCGCAATGAAGCGTGGATCTCGGAAGTCAAGCCAAAAATTGTTAAGGCGTGCCAGTACATACTCGATTGGCGTCAGCGCAATATGACGGAAGAACTGCGGGGCCAAGGCAAAGGGTTTGGCTTGCTGGATGGCAAGACAGCTGATCCGGAAGACCCATTCCGTTCGTTCATGCTTAACGGCTACGCTTACCTGGGACTGAAGAGGATCGCGGAAGTGTTCACGGATTCGGATCCCGATTATGCGGCATTCATCACCCGGGAGGCGGAAGCGTTCAAGCAGGATATTCGCACTTGCTTCTACGATAATTTGGCATTAAGTCCCGTTGTGCCGCTTGGCGATGGCACGTGGAGCCCGACAGCATCGCCGTGGGCGGATGCAACTGGCCCGGTGGCGCTGTTCGCCGACAAGGGCGAGTGGTATACGCATGGCACATTCATGTGCAGGGACTCTCTGCTTGGCCCCTTGTATCTAGTCTTTACCGAGGTGCTCGAGCCCGACGAGCCAGCCGCCAGCTTCTTGCTGAACTTCCACGCCGAGCTAATGCTGCTGAACAATGTTGCTTTAAGTCAGCCTTACTACAGCCGGCATCCTTGGGTTCATCTGAAGCGCGGTGAAGTGAAGCCTTTCCTGAAGAGCTACTATACCTGTGTCTCTGCGCTTGCTGATAGAGAGACTTATACGTTCGGGGAGCATTTATTCCCTTATACGAGCCCGCATAAAACGCATGAAGAAGCCTGGTTTCTGATGGAAACACGCTGGATGTTGTATATGGAGCAGGGAGACACGCTTAAATTGCTTCCAGGTATTCCGCGCAGCTGGATGGAAGAAGGCGAAACCATCGAACTGAAGGATGCTGCCAGCTACTTCGGCCCCTTTACCCTGAAGACGGAATCGAAGCTGCAGCAGGGAAGCATATCTGCTTCTGTGGAATGCCGCTCTGAACGGGCGCCAAGCCTCGTTGAAATTCGGCTGCCGCATCCACTCGGACGTAAGCCGAAAAGCGTGAGCGGTGGCGTGTACGATGCTGAGACGGAAACCGTTCGGATTGAGGCTTTCTCAGGCTTTGCTGAGGTCGAGGTTTACTACTGAAAAAATCAAGGCTAGGCTGAAACAGCTGTTGAAATAGTTGTTGAAATAGTTGATTGAAAAGTTTGTGAAATAGCTTTAGAAATCGCTGTAGAAATAGTAGATGAATAGAGGGATGACATATGGGAAATAAGCTGCGGGTAGCGCTCGGACAGTTCGGCGCATTGACGGATGAGATGGGGAAGTTCGCCAAACAGCTGGGCTTTGACAGCATTCAGCTCAACACGCTCGGAGAGGATGAATCACTCTGGGAATATGAAGGGCTGCTGGCTTTGAGACAGCAATGTGAATCATACGGCTTGACGCTCGAAGCGATCGAAAACGTGCCGATTCAGTATTTTTATAAAATTATGCTGGGTCTGGAAGGCAGAGATGAGCAGATCGCTAAATATCAGCAGATTATTCGCAATATGGGCAAAGCGGGCATTCCGATCCTGGGTTATCATTTTATGCCGGATGGAACCTGGAGGACTTCTTACACGGTGCCTCTGCGTGGCGGAGCGCGGGGAATGGGCTTCGATCTGGATCTGGTGCAAACCGGAGCGCCTGACCGAACAGGCAGCCTGCCGATTGCGCGTGACCCCGAATATCTGAAGCTGCTTAATTCCGTCGCCGACCGTGTATTTACGGAAGAAGAGAGATGGGAATATTACGAGTATTTCATCCGGGCGGTCATTCCTGTCGCCGAAGAAGCTGGTGTGAAGCTGGCACTGCATCCGGATGACCCGCCTGTGCCGATGGTGGGGGGCATAGCCAGACTGTTCCACAATATCGACGGCTTCAAAAAAGCAATGGAGATAGCAGATAGCGATGCCTGGGGCCTCGATTTATGCCTCGGCACGACTTCGTCCATGCTCGGCGGTGCAGATACCGTCCGGGAAATGATTGAATACTTCGGATCACGGAATAAAATTGTGTATGGTCATTTCCGGGATGTTCAGGGTACGGTTCCTAAATTCAACGAATGTTTCCTTGGGGAAGGCAATTTCAGCCCAGTTGAGATGATGCGTGCGCTTAAGAAAGTCGGGTTTACTGGATTTATCATTGACGATCATGTGCCATGGATCGATTATGACGAAGGCTGGGGTTACCGTTCTCATGCTCATCAGAGCGGGTATTTGCAAGGTATTATTGATGCGATTTAGATCTATATGCTGCATAGAGGTTATGCCTACACTTGGAGGTTGAAATTCAATGACCATGAGAATTGCGCTCGGACAATTTACGGAGATCACCGAGGAAACGATGACGTTCGGCAGGCAGCTTGGTATTACAAGCGTACAGCTTAATGTTCCAAGCTTGCCGGGGAAAGCCCGATGGGAATATGAAGACTTGCTCGCTCTGCGCAAAGAGTGTGAGAAGCATGGGATGAAGCTTGAGGCTATTGAAAACACACCTTTTGACTGGTATTTGAAAGCAATGCTCGGCATGGAAGGACGCGATGAGCAGATTGAGCATTACCAGGCAACAATTCGCAATATGGGGCGCGCAGGTATTCCGATTCTGGGCTATCATTTCATGCCGAATTCCGTATGGCGTACCCCCGGGCAAACCGGTCGCGGAGGATCCAAAGTCACTGCTTTCGATATGGGGCAGGTGGAGCCTTACCACGAACGGGACCCGCAAGCTGAGGAAGTGGCCGATCCTGACATTACGGTACAGCGGCTTATGGATGAAGGACCCAATCGTATGGTTACCGAAGAGGAGCTTTGGGATAACTACGAATATTTCATCCGTGCGGTCATCCCGGTTGCCGAGGAAGCTGGTGTGAAGCTGGCGCTGCATCCTGACGATCCTCCGGTGCCGCAAATCGGTGGGGTTTCCAGACTATTTTATAAAATCGAAAATTTCATACGTGCCAGAGAAATGGCCGATAGTGAGGCTTGGGGGCTCGATCTGTGTCTGGGCTGCTGCTCGGAGATGCCTGGAGGCGCACTGGATGTCAAAAAAATGATTGAGTATTTCGGTCCCTTGGGGAACATTTTATACGTTCATTTCCGTGACGTTCAGGGTACGGTTCCGAAATTTCAGGAATGCTTTCTCGGAGAAGGCAATTACGATCCGGCTGAAGTTATGCTTACGCTGAAGAAAAGTGGTTTCACGGGCTTTATGTCCACAGATCACGTTCCCGTCATCGTGAATGATTCACCGTGGCAGCACCGCTCGCGGGGCCATGCCATCGGCTATATGCAGGGACTGATGAAGATGATGGAGGTCCAAGTATGAATGGTCCAAGTATGAATAAACGGCTGACGATTGCAGTAACCGGTGGTGCCGGGACGCTGGGCAAGCAGGTTATCGTGGAGCTGCAGCAGCATGGATATGAGGCGGTATGTCTCGACCTCAAGCCGCATCCTGACCCGGCATGCCAAAGCATAGTTGTTGATTTGCTGAACTTCGAGGATGTATATGAAGCGCTGGAAGGATGCGATGCTGTCATTCATTTGGCAGCCATTCCGGATCCCCGTAACATATCTGGTGTTTTTGCTACCAATGTCGTGTCGACGATGCACGTGCTGGAAGCTGCAGATAAACGAGGGATCACCAAAGCCGTGACGGCATCGAGTGAATCAGCCTATGGTTTTCCGTGGGCGATTCATCCGCTTCTGCCTCAATATTTCCCGGTCGACGAGGCCCACCCGGAGCTTCCGCAGGAAGGATACGGACTCTCGAAGGTGGTAAACGAGCTTACCGGTGCTATGTTCAACCGCAGGTCTGGCATGCAGGTCGTATGCTTCAGGCTCTCGACAATTTGCGTTGCGGCATCGTATCAGGAATTGGTTCGCGAGGGTGAGAGAGACCCGGGTTTCTGGAAACGTATTTTATGGAGCTACATCGATGTTCGCGACGCTGCTGCCGCCTGCCGGCTGGCGATCGAGGCCGAAGGACTCGGCGCCGTAGAGCTGAATATGGCGGCGGACAATACGTTTATGTCGATTCCGACAAGTGAGCTGATGCAAACGTATTTTCCCGAGATAACCGATATCCGGCAGGTGTATGAGGGAAATGAGGCGTTCTACAGCAACAAGAAGGCGAAGCAATTATTGGGCTGGCAGCCGGTGCATGATTGGCGGGATCAAATCTAGAGATTTGGAAGGACCCTCAGCAGAAAGGGAAGTGTAACTATGAAGCTGTATAGATGCAAGCATGTTGCAGTAGATTTTGAAATTGACGGAAATGTGGAGAAACAGCAGTGGGCTTTAGCAGAGCCGCACAACCTTGTGAACACCGAGACGGGGGGAGCTGCCAGACAAGCGACAGAGGTTCGCTTGCTCTGGGGGCCAACGCGCTTATATGCAGCTTTTCATTGCGATGATACTGAGCCTAATGCCACAATGACGGAATTCAACGATAAATTGTATGAAGAAGAAGTTGTGGAATTGTTTATAGATGAAGGCGGAGATGGAACGGTATACATCGAAATTGAAGTGAATCCGCTGAATGCCTTGATGCATTACGCGATTTTCAATCAAGGGGACGGGCAGATACTCACCTTCGCCAGAACGGACCACAGGATTGAAACGGCGGTACGCAAGCACAGCACTGGCTGGGATGCAGAGATCGCTATTCCTTACAGCGAGTTTCGCACGGCGCAGCAGCTGCCTCCCCAAGAGGGCGTACAATGGAACATCAACGCTTACCGCATCGATCGTCCCACAGGAGAAGACATGGAATGCACCGCATGGTCGCCGACGGTGATCAACAATTATCACCTTTCCTCCCAATTCGGTATTCTGGAGTTTGTACAGGAATGAGCGGAGGCGCTTAGTAATTTTATTGACGAACGAAAATGGTTTGTACGATGAGCACTGGGGGATTCAAAATGGGAGCAGTCATCTTTCATCATGTGTACAAAAAATACAAGGGCGAGGTGCAGCCGTCAGTCAAAGACTTTCATCTGGATATCGCAGATGGCGAATTTCTCGTGCTGGTTGGGCCGTCAGGCTGCGGCAAGTCAACGACACTGCGTATGCTCGCCGGTCTCGAAGAGCTGACGGACGGGGATATTTACATTGATGACCGGCTGATCAACTATGTTTCGCCTAAAAACCGTGATATCGCTATGGTTTTTCAGAACTATGCCCTTTATCCGAATTTATCCGTATATGAGAATATGGCACTTGGGCTCAAGCTGCGTAAAATAGCCAAGCACGAAATTGAACTCAACGTCAACCGTGTCGCCCGGGTGCTTGAAATATCGCATTTGCTTGAAAAACGTCCGCATCAGCTTTCAGGCGGACAGAAACAGCGGGTCGCGCTTGGACGGGCGATCGTCCGGGAACCGAAAGTGTTCCTGATGGACGAACCCCTGTCCAATCTCGACGCCATGCTGCGGGCGCAGACGCGGGCTGAGATTATCCGGATGCACAGCCAGCTGAAAACGACGATCGTCTACGTCACCCACGATCAGGTGGAAGCGATGACGATGGGGACGCGGATCGTGGTGATGAAATCAGGAGAAATTCAGCAGGTCGCTCCACCGCAGCAGTTGTACGACAGTCCTGTCAACCAGTTTGTCGCCAGCTTCATCGGCACACCGCAAATGAATTTCATTAAAGGAAAAATTACACATGCTGAAGATGTGTATTATTTCGAAACGAACCGCTGGAAGCTGATGCTGCCGGAGTCGTATACGCCCATTCTGCAGCAGTCTCCGTACAGCTTGCGGAACGTGGTGCTTGGACTGCGGCCTGAGCATATGATGCTGGACGGGGAACAGCCTGTTAAACGGGAAGAGTGGACGGTGAACGCGCAGGTCGATATGAAGGAGCTGATGGGCTCCGATACTTTTCTCTACGTGGATACAGGGCACGGCTCACAGATTGTCCGCGCGCAGGCGCATACGCATGTTGCGGCAGGAGATCCGGTCCGTGTTCAGCTGAATATGGCTAAGGCTCATTTCTTTGACGTGGACACGGGGAATGCGATCGGCCAAGGAGGCGGCCCGAAATGCGACTGAAGTTGTCGAGATGGTCGGGACGCAGTAGAACGATTGTCATTGTATTGCTCTGCATCGTTGTTTTTTATGCGGTGCGGGCCACTTTTTATAATAAGCAAGCAGAATACGAGCCGTTTGATGCGGCTTCCCTTATTAGCAATATCGCAACGGACGGCGTTCCCTACTATATGATGGCCATGCAGCGGGAAGCAGCAGCCGGCATTCAGCAGCCAACTGAACCGATCCTTGTGGACATCGACGCAGCACGCTACCTTACAGCATCGCCTGAAGCCAATACAGCCATTGTGCCGGACGGCAAGCTTGGCAGGGATGTGCTGCATTGGCAAAGCGGGGAGGGTTCAGTTGAATGGGACGTAGAGATCCCGCAGGACGGATTATACGAAATTCAGCTCGAATACATGCCGCTCCCCGGCACATCGGCTTCTGTCGTTCGCGGGCTTCAGATCGACGGCTCCTACCCGTTCCGCGAATCGGAGAAAATCGAGCTCGAACGGCGCTGGAAGGATAGCAAATATCCATATGACCGCAATAAGCTGGGGAATGAAGTGCGCGCTCCGCAGGAGGAAGTCGTCGGCTGGTCGGCGAAGGCGGTTGCAGATTATGCAGCATCCTCATTGCCGCTACAGTATCGCCTTACCAAAGGCCATCATACGCTGCGCATGATTGGAGCACGGGAACCGCTCGCGCTTGCAAGTATCCGTCTTGTGGCAGCTGCGGCTGTTCCGGAATACCGGGACTATGTTGCTGAAAATGAAGCTGGCTATGGAGCAGAAAATGCAGCAGTCCTAGCGACTGAGCAGCCTGAGCAGACGCAAAGCGGCTGGTTTCAAGTGTTTGAAGCTGAACACTTTATCCAGAAGTCCCAGATCGGCATCCAGAAGTATGCGGTGATGGAAGCCAGGGTATCCCCTGATGCTCAGGGAAGGGTCGTCTACAATACGCTGGGTGCAGATCGCTGGCAGCAGCCGGGCCAGTGGCTGGATTGGCAGCTTGAGGTGCCTGCTGATGGCTGGTATGAACTCGATGTGAAATACCGGCAAAGCTATAAGGGCAGTTCGAATGTGTACCGGACGATTATGCTCGATGGCACGGTGCCTTTCAAGGAAATGCTGCATTACAAATTTGCCTACGATAATACCTTTGACATGCATACGCTGCAGGATGACAGCGGAACCCCGTACAAGTTTTATATGACGAAGGGCAGCCATACGCTGCGGATGATCGCTGACGGCTCACCGGATATGCCGGCACTGCTTGCCCTGCAGCAGACGCTTGCGGAATTGCGGCAGTTCGATGCTCCTCTGCGCGCGGTAATCGGTGATTACAATCAATTCAAGGGGCCCAATATCGATGCGAACCGGACATGGGATATTAAGAAATATGTGCCGGACATCGAGCAGAAGCTGGCCGGGTTTATAGATCAGCTGCAGAATATTATGGCCTATATTAATGGTCTGAACGGCGCTGAAACGAATCTGGCCTCGACGATCAGGCCCGCTGTTCTCACACTGCAGTCCATTGCTGAAGATGTGGATGATCTGCCGAATAGGCTGACACAGCTGACGGCGATTCAAACCCAGATCGGCACCTGGATCGGGACGGCCGATTATCAGCCGCTCTTGCTGGATTATTTCGTCGTACGCGATCCAGATACGGTATCACCTCTCCAAACACCCGGACAACTGGAGAAGCTGGCTTATTCGACGAAAAACTTTGTCAGAACCTTCTTCTTGAACTATACGGCGGAAAAATCAGATGATGAACAATCCATTGACGTCTGGGTGCAGCGTGGACGCGATTATGTTGACCTGCTTCAGGAGCACATCGACCAGGATTTTACCCCAAGAACGGGGATTAAGGTCAATTTGAATTTAATGCCGAACCCGAATGCGCTTGTGCTTGGCAATGCGGCGGGAAACCAGCCTGATGTGGCGCTTGGGGTCGGCATGGAGATGCCTGTTGATTTCGCCATGCGCGGAGCAACGGCTGACTTAAAACAGTTTCCCGGCTTCACCGAAACGGTGAGCCAATTCCATCCGGGACTTATGCGCTCCTACACCTATGACGGTGAAGTGTACGGCTTGCCCGAAACGCAAAACTTTCTGCTGTTTTTTTATCGCAGTGATATTTTCGACAGGCTGGCTCTGACGCCCCCAGATACGTGGGAGGACATCTACCGGATGCTGCCGACGCTGCAGGAGAATGGCATGACGTTCTATATTCCGCCTAAAGATTACGTGCCATTTTATTACCAGCATGGTATCGACTTTTATACGGAGAACGGTATGAATACGCGGCTTGATGAAGAAGCGGCTCTCCAGCCTTTCAAGCAGTGGACCGATTTATTCAAGAAATACTATATTCCGCTTGAGGTCCCGGCCTTTTACAACCATTTCCGGTATGGCACCATCCCCGCAGGAATCGCTGATTTCACCACGTATGTGCAATTAACAGCTGCTGCCACGAACATCGCAGGACAGTGGAAGGTTGCACCGGTTCCGGGAACGAAGCAGCCTGACGGGACTGTAGCCAGGTGGACACAGCAGGGGGCCACAAGCATGATGATTATGGAGAAAAGCCGGAAAAAAGCGCAGGCATGGTCGTTCCTGCAATGGTGGTCGGACAAAGAAACGCAGCTTCATTATGCGCAGGAAATCGAATCGTTCTTCGGCATCGAATACCGCTGGAACTCTGCCAATATGCTGACTCTGGCACAATCACCCTGGCCTGATGGCGATTTGCAGGCGATCAAGGAGCAGGCGCGCTGGATCAAGAACGTTCCGCTTGTACCGGGTTATTACTCGCTTGGCCGTGAAATGGATTTTGCCTGGAATCACGTGCTTGTTGGAGGCATCCCTGCCAAGGAAGCGCTGGAGCAGGCAGCTGTTTCCCTGCAGCGGGAACTACGCCGCAAGCAGCAGCAATTCGGGTACGAACCGTCTTCTTCCGATCTGCACATCCCGCAAATTGACCAGCCTTATGATTGGAGGGAAAGCGAATGACGCCGATGCTCCGGGTGGTTCGCGGTCTGAGACAGCTGGCATTTGACTGCTGGCACAGCCGTACGGCCTATCTGTTTATCGCTCCGTTCATGATCTCATTTGTGATCTTTATCATTATTCCCGTCTGCATGGCGATGGGGCTTAGCTTTACCGACTTTGACGGGTTCTCGTTCCCGTCGTTCGTCGGCTTCCAGAATTATATCGATCTCATTACGCAGGATCATATCTTTCAGAAGTATGCGCTGCCGAATACGTTCAAATTCGCACTGCTTGTCGGTCCGGGAGGCTATCTGCTCTCCTTCTTCTTCGCCTGGCTGATCTATCAGCTGCCGAAGAAATGGCGGGACGTGTATACGCTGGCGTTCTATGCGCCATCGCTTGCCGGAGGCGTTGCTCTGACTGTGGTCTGGGCGGCGGCTTTCAGCGGTGACCGTGTCGGCTATCTGAACAACTTCCTGCTGAACCTGGACTTGATCAACCAGCCCGTCATCTGGCTGCAGGACCCGCGATATTTGTTGAACATCATGATCATTGTCACCTTATGGACCAGCTTCAGCATCGGTTTCCTCGCTATGATGGGCGGGCTTGCTACAGTCAATCCGGAGCTGTACGAGGCAGGACGAATTGACGGCATCCGAAACCGTCTGCAGGAAATTTACTACATTACGATTCCGTCCATGAAGCCGCAGATGATATTCAGCGCAATTATGGCCATCGTCACGACGCTGCGCTCCGGAAGTATCTCTACAGCGCTGAGCGGAATGCCGATTACGCCGCAGTACAGCGGCCATCTGATCATTAACCATGTAGATGATTACGCTTTTATCCGTTTCGAGTTCGGGTATGCCTCCGCCGTTTCTGTCGTACTGCTTGTCATGTCCTACCTGATGATGCAGTTCTTCTATAAAATATTGCGGAACAAGGAGGGCTAGCTGATGAGAATGCGGCTATTTGCAAAGCGGCTCCGAAACGCTAAAATGAGCAACGTCATTTTGTACGTTATATTAACCGCTCTTGCTGTATTTATGGCGCTACCGCTTGTCTATATTTTCAATCATGCCTTTAAGCCGCTGCACGAGATGTTTCTGTTTCCGCCGACTTTCCTGGTGCAGCAGCCGACGATTGGCAACTTCACGCAGCTGTTTAACAGCTCGACAGGTGATTTGGTGCCGTTCACCCGATACCTGTTCAACAGCGTTCTCATTTCCATCGTTACGATCGCCAGTGTCATTCTGGTCAGCTCGCTGGCTGCCTATGCGCTGGCTGTGAAGCAGTTTCCCTTCAAGGCGCTCGTTATGTCTCTCATTATGGTCTCGCTGATGTTCGCGCCGGAGACGGTAGCCATACCGCGTTATCTCATCGTCAGCGGACTCGGTATTACCGATACGTACTTCGCCCATATTTTGCCGTTCCTTGCATCTCCGGTCGCCGTGTTTCTACTGATCCAGTTCATGGGTCAAATTCCGAACGAGCTGATTGATGCGGCCAAGCTGGACGGAGCGTCGGAGTTCGGTATTTTCCGCAAAGTGGTGCTGCCGCTTGCTGCTCCCGCCGTTGCCACCATTGCGATCATTTCGTTTCAGGGTGTGTGGACGGATGTGGAAGGCTCGACGCTGTTTGTGCACGATGAAACCATGAAGACTATGGCCTATTATGTGACGACGCTAGCGACCGGCATTGCCGGACAAAATATATCGGCTGCGGCCGGCCTGCTGATGTTTTTGCCAACCTTTATTATTTTCCTTCTGTTTCAACGCAAAGTGAACGAAACGATGGTTCATTCGGGCGTGAAATAAGAATTGCGGGCGGAACTATACAATCTAAGACAAGTGGGGAAGACAATGACCAGAACAACGGTGAGAATTGCTTGTTGCCTGCTATGTTTGCTGCTGACGTTACCGTCCGGCTTTGCGCATGCTTGGGTGACGTATAAGACGAACTATTACGATGATAACGCGAATCGAATACGTATCCAGCCCGTGTATGTGCCGGCGGGAATACTTCCACAGCGGTTTGTGGAACCGGTCGATCTATTCGTCGCGGAGAACGATCATGTATTTGTCGTCGACAAAGGAAGCAGCACCGTGATCGAATTCAGCGGCGATAACAAGCCGGTCCGCAGCTTTGGGGATCAGGAGGGGGAAGGAAGTCTCAGCGAGCCTGAAGGTGTGTTCGTCGACCAGGAAGGCACCGTCTATGTGGCGGACACCGGCAATGAGCGCATCGCCGTATTTAATGAAGCCGGCAGCTTTGTTAGGGCGTATGGGAAACCGGAGTCACCGGCGCTCACATCAGACTTTTACTTTGTTCCCACTAAGCTTGCGGTCGACAGCCGGGGGGTTATGTATATTGCCTGTAAGGGCGCCGAGCTTGGTCTCGTCAGAATGAGCCCGGACGGGGAATTCCGCGGTTTCTTCGGCGTTAACAAGGCGAATGCTTCCTACCTGGGCTGGGTGAAGAAGCTCATACTGACGAAAGAGCAGCTGGCCAAAGAAGTGGCGAACAAGCCGCGTCCGGTTGCCAATGTTACGCTCGATCCATCCGACTTCATCGTGACCGTGAGTCCGGGGTTGAATACCACCGGGAACATCCGGAAATTGAATGCCGGGGGGATCGATATGATGCCGGCAGAACTGCTGATCAACACCGGAAGCGTGGCAGACGCGGCGGTGGATCGCAATGATTTCGTGTACGGCGTCGATCAAGAGAATAGTAAAATATCGATTTACAATCCGCAAGGCGACATTGTATTTGACTTTGCGGGCAAACAAATGAGTGCACAGTGGGATGGTCTGCTCGTATTCCCAACCGCCATCGGCGTCAATTCCCGCTTCGAGGTGCTTGTGTCTGATGGCGGAACGGGAATCGTCCAATTGTACAAACGGAGTGAATTTGGCAATGCCGCGTTGACGGTCAGCTATTTATACGATCAGGGACGCTACGAGGAGAGCAGGCCATACTTTGCACAAATTGCGGTACAGAACGAGATGTTCGACCTTACTTACCATGGACTTGGCAAGCTTGCGCTGCAGGATGGTGATTATGAGAACGCCTTGGAGCTGTTTAAGGAGGCTAAGAATACCAAGGATTATTCGGTAGCGTTCTGGAATGTGCGGATTGACCGCATCGAAGCCTACTTTGTACCGGTATTTTTCACATTGCTGATCCTGTTTGTGCTTTACCGGTTGCTGCGCTCTAGATTGGCGGCCAGGCTCCAGACCGTATCCTGGCCGGAGGGGCTGCGCTTATATGGAAGCGAGATGAAGGCCTTCTTCCTCATCCTGTTTAAACCATACGACGGGTATTATCGGCTGAAGGACCGTAAAGTCGGCCTGCTCGTCATAGTGACCATTCTGCTGCTTGCGGCTCTGGCCAGAGTCGTGACGGTGTACGGATCCGGATTTCTTTACAACCCTGTAGAACTGCGGTCCATTAACATTTGGTATCAGCTCTGGCTTCCTTTTCTCCCCTGGATCACCTGGGTGATTGCCAGTTATCTGGTTTGCAGCATCAAAGGCGGTGAAGGCCGGTTCCGGGAGGTCGTCCAGGCGAGCACCTTTGGCCTCGCTCCTTATATCCTGTTTGCGATAGTGATTGTGCCGCTCACTAATGTGACTGTGCTGGAAGAGAGTATTCTTGTGCAGGCCGCCACGCAGCTGATGCTGCTGATGACGGTTATCCACTTTTTCGTGATGAGTCAGGTCATTCATAATTTTGATTTTCTGGAGACGGCGAAGAATCTGTTGATTTCCATTTTTACTGCTTTGCTGATCTGGTTTTTTGCAGCTATTATCGGCGCGCTTACCTTTAATTTATATGAATTCTTCTACGAACTTTACCGGGAGGTGAGGTAAGACGTGTTCAATCTTCGCAGGCTTCTACACATTCGCTGGATATGGCTCTTGCTTGCCGGGATCGCTGCATTATCTCTCATCCTGGTGATCATTTGGCGGCTGCTGCCCGGCTCAGCGTCCACCGTGCTGGCTGACATGAACATTCAGCCTGAACCGCAAAACGGCTTTCAAGTCTATGAGGGTCCGTCTTGGCAGCCGGGGGATGGGGCTGATGCAGAGGGCTTCGTCCCAGCGCTGGACAATGAGCAGTTCACGCTGCGCATCCATCCTGCGACAACGCAAATTACGCTGACAGATAAACGAAGCGGTTACGTATGGCGCAGCAATCCGTCTGCGGAGCAGCTGCAGCAGGAGACGGTCAAAGGCTTGCTGCAGACCAATCTGCAGTCGCCGCTCGTGCTTGAATATGTACAGCTGAGCAAAGACGGCAAAACAAACAGCGAAACGACGAATACGCTGGACCCCAAGTTAGAGAAATCGTTCATCAAAAATACGCAGGGGATTCAGGTCACATACCGTTTGCCGCAGCAGGGAGTGCAGCTAGCCATCCAGTATGAGCTGACGAAGGATGGGCTGCAGGTACGCGTACCCTCAGGAGGGATCAAGGAGGACAGCAATTTTGTCGTTGTGAAAGCCGGCATTCTTCCGTACTTCGGCTCGGCTCAAGCAGGCAGCGACGGGTATATGCTCGTACCGGATGGTCCTGGAGGTCTGATCGAGTTTAAGAAGGATCGGATTGCAGTTGGTCAGGGGATGACATTCCGGCTGTACGGAACGGAATTATCCAATATGAAGGATGATATGAGCGTCTGGTCTCCTTACCCGGTGTTCGGAGCCAAGCATGGCGAGCATGCATTCGTGGCCGTGATTGGTGAAGGTAAATACGAATCGGAGCTGAGGATGCTTCCTCCCGGAACGAAATCGAACGTATACAGCATCAACCCCAATATTATTTACCGGGAGGAGTATTTGCGCAAAGTCAGCCGGGTGGCCCCTCCGGTTGTGGCGATGCAGCAAGCGCGGGCTGATGTAGACTGGGCGGTCGAGTACAGGTTCTTAAATGGGGCGGAGGCCGGATACACCGGTATGGCGGAGTCCTATCGCGATGCCATGCTGGCGAGTCAGACGCTTCCTGGTCCGCTCGCACCCGCCGAGCATATCCCGCTGGATCTGACGATTATCGGGGGCGATGTGCGCAAGGCATATAACGGGTACGAATATTCAGCCGTTACGACCTTCCAGCAGGCCGCGGACATGGTCCGCGAGCTGACCGAGGCGGGCGTAGGCAAACAGCGGATTACGTTCTTCGGCTGGCAGAATGGCAGTTCCACCGATAGGACGAAGCGGTTCCCTGTGGAAGCCAAGCTTGGGGGAGCGGACGGTGCGGCAACCTTTATTGAAGAGGCGCATAAGCTTGGCCACCAGGTCCTGTTTTCAGAAAATTACGCCTTCATGGGTTCGAAATCTTCCCTGACAGTTAAACGAAAAGGCATCTATGGGATGGACGGTACGGTCTGGTTTGAAGAGGACGGCTCATTTATGCTGAATCCACTCGAGACACTGAAGCAGGCTTATGACAGCATGGATAACTTGCAGCAGCTTGGCGTTGACGGTATTCATTATCAAGCGATTGGGGAAACCGTTTTTCGCGACTTTCGTCCCGATAACCAGTTTTACCGGCGTGATACCGCCTATCTGTACAATTCACTGCTATCCTATACACGCGAACGTTTCGGTGCAAGCGGTATTACAACAGGAGCGGACTACGCATTATCCGGAACTGGTTATGTGACGTATATGGATATAGAAGCGAGCGGCGCCTTATTGGTCGACGAAACGGTTCCGTTCTATCCGATCACCCTTCACGGGTATGTCTCATACTCCTCGCAGCCGGGCAACCTGCGCAATCTTCCTGCCGACTTGCTGCTGAAGTCCATCGAATACGGGGCAGTGCCTGCCTTCGCGCTTACGCATGATACGGTCCGCAATCTGAAGGATACCAGCTATGCATTCACATATGCCGGCAAATTCAGCAACTGGAAGGAGAAGGTTGTTGCGGAATACCAGCAATACGACCAGCTCTCGCATGTATATAATCTTCGTATTACCGCACACGGAAAAGTAAGCTCCGGCGTGTACGAGACGACTTATGAGGATGGGACCCGGGTCATCGTCGATTACAACAAGCATACATTCAGCGTGGTGCGCGGGGGAGGAGTGCAAAATGGCAGCTAACCGGAATCCTGATCGGAATTCTACTCGGAATCGCAGGATGGAGCTTTGGAAATATCGGTGGAAGCAATACGGGGTCGGCTATATTTTCGTATTGCCATGGCTGCTCGGTTTCTGTGCCTTTATGGCTTTTCCGCTGCTTACCTCCTTCTTTATGAGCTTTCACAAAGTGAGCATAGGCGGCGGCGCGTTCAAGTTCGATTGGGTGGGTCTGCTTAATTATCGCAATGCTTTTCTGAAGGACAATGTTTTCCCGGTGGAGCTGATCCTTTATTTTCAGGAGATGCTGCTGATTATACCGATCATTGTTATCTTTGCTTTACTCGTATCGCTGCTGCTCAACCAGCAGTTTCCGCTGCGGTTTTTGTTCCGGGGCGTGTTCTTCCTGCCGGTCATATTTGCTACAGGGCAAGTGCTGACCGAGCTGTTTGCCCAAGGGGCGGGAGAACTGCCCTTTCTCGACCAGTATCAGCTGGAACCATTGATCAAGCAGTACGTGGGGCCGCAGCTCGCTGATCCGATCCTGAGTGTACTCAGCCGCTCTATCGTGATTCTGTGGTATTCGGGCGTACAAGTCATTATTTTTATTGCCGGCTTGCAAACCATTCCGCGTGCGGTCTACGAAGCGGTATGGATCGATGGCGCATCGCCTTGGGACAGCTTCTGGAAAATTACACTGCCCAGTATGATGCCTTTCATCAGTCTTTGCACGCTGTACACAATTGTTGAGTTGTTCACCTACCCGCTTAACCCGGTTATCCGGCATATCAGCCTGAACATGTTTAAAGCCGATACCGGATACGGGTACGCCAACGCGCTTGCCTGGAGCTATTTTGGTTTCGTCATTATTCTAATCGGCTTGACGATGCTGTTCATCCAAAGAAGCATGAGGCAAAGGAGGGATGTCCGTTGAAAACGGCACGTAGGTACCAAGAGCTGACGATGAAACTGAGGAGCTGGACGAAGGGAAAGCCGGGACAAAAGGTCAAGCTTGTTGTAATCGGCCAGCATGTAAGTGACGGCTGGCTGGCCAAACTGGTGACACTGTTTCTTTTGTCCATACTCGCTTATCTGTATTTGCAGCCTATGCTGTACATTATTACGACGATGTTCAAATCCGTCAGCGATCTGATCGATCCAACGGTCAAATGGATTCCGCGCACGCTGTATCTGGACAATTTCAAGCAGGCTTGGGAAGGACTCCGTTATCCGACGACGTTTGTTAATACGTTCGTGATTACGATTGGCTGTTCGTTGATCCAGGTGTTCGTCTGTGCTTTTACGGGATATGGGCTGGCTAAGTTCCCATTTCCGGGACGCGGGCTTATTACCTTTCTTGTCCTGCTTACGTTTCTCATACCTCCGCAAATTATTGTGATTCCGCTGTATATGATATACAGCAAGCTGGGCTGGCTGGATTCTCCGCTTGTATTTCTTGTGCCAGCTTTGTTCGGGCAGGGAATGAAGAGCGCGCTGTTCATCTTTATCTTCCGGCAATTTTTCAAGGCACAGCCTGCTTCGCTGGAAGAAGCTGCCCGCCTGGACGGCGCGTCTTCGTTCCGCATGTTTTTCCGGATTATGCTGCCGCTCGCAAGCTCCGCTTGTCTCGTGGTGTTCCTGTTCTCCTTCATCTGGTATTGGAACATGAACTATGAAGCGGCGATGTTCCTGCCGAAGCAGTATCCGACACTAGCGATCAGCCTCGAGCGGATGCAAGATAATCTGGCGGGCATGTCGGCCCAGTTCGTCACGGTCAAGGGAGTGGATCCGGTCACGGAGGGGATGAAGATGGCAGGTGCATTCCTGATTATTTTCCCGCCAGTGCTTCTGTACATGATCGCCCAACGCTGGTTCGTAAGAGGGATTGAACGTTCAGGCTTGGTGGAATAAGAAATCCGGGAGTAAGTATATAGATGTGTTGCAAGCAATACTCGGATATTCAAGCTTGCAGGAAAGGAGGGGAAGCAGCTTAAGTACAGCATAAGAAGTCAGATATAGAAATGTCAAATAATTACAGAAATTATAGGAGGTAACTATGAACAGAACAATGAGGGGTAAGACAGTCAAAGGTAAAATGTTAATTGTGGCACTATTGCTCGTGGTATTCCTGACGGCCTGCTCAAGCGGCGGTACGAAGGACCCTGGTAAAGCGACACCGACACCTGCCGCGGGAGGCACATCTTCTCCGGCTGCAACGGAGGAGAAGCATGATCCGGTAACTCTCCGCATGGCGACTTGGAACGATACGTACCAAGAGCTGTACGATATGTTTCACCAGAAATATCCATGGATTACCGTCGAGCCGGTGTTCCCGGCAGACGGCGATTTAATGGCAACGATCAAAGCGAATGATGCTGCAAATACGCCAATTGACCTCACTTGGATCATTGAAATGGCGCCATTCCTCAAGGACGACATGCTGGAGGATTTGAACCCGTATATGGCCAAAGACGAATCGCTTAAAAACAAGCAGTTCGATCCAGGTTTTCTTGAAAACTTCGACATCAATGGCAAACGCTTTGCGGCGCCGTTCGTCTATGTACCTACCTTCCTGACTGTTAACCTGGATATGCTGCAAAAGCACGGACTGGAAATGCCGAAGAACGACTGGACCCTGGAAGAGTTCCGTGAAATGGCGAAGAAGGCGACCGATCCGGCAGCCCGCGAATACGGTCTGGCGTATAATTCGCTGTGGGGGCTGCACTTTATGTCGGCTGTAGCTGTGGCCAATGGGAGCGCTCCGAACACAAGCTATATGAATGCGGATTGGACCCAATCCGTGATGAATACACCGGCTGTGCTGGATGATATCAAATGGATGCAGGGCTTCGTGACGAAGGACGGATCTCTGGCAAGCGTGAAGAAAGGTACGGAGCTTGGTCTTGATATTGGCAGTGATTTTCTGAAAGGTAAATCGCTGTTCGACTTTGGCGGTGACTGGGTACTGCCGATTCTGGAGAAAAGCGCCACCTTCAAATGGGACATTTTGCCGATTCCGAAGGGGAAAGTGAAGCAGGTGACGCATGGCATGATCGGTGCTCTGGGCATTAACAAGGCATCGAAGCATAAAGACGAAGCTTATCTGTGGATCAGCTTCCAGTATGAGATGGAGGCACAGAAGTGGAAGATCGACCATGGAGCGATGGCTTCGGTCAAGGATGATGAGCTGCTGAATTATTACAGCCAATCGCCGATGTGGCAAGGACGCAACGCTGATGCGCTCAAGCATATTAGTGAGCTTGCCTGCTGCGTTGATATGACACAGAAGCTGCCGGCCTTCGCTGAGTATCCTTGGTCACTTGCTTATGAAGTTATCATGGGCGAATTCAAGGTGGAAGAAATCATACCTAGAATTGAATTATTTAACAAGCGGACGATGGAAGTGCGTAAAGAATTAGGGTGGTAACAGCTTCAATGATATCAAGATCAGCCTGACGATGCAGGTTCTATCTGCTTGACCAACCGCCCGCAGGGAAGCGATTGCTACCTTGCGGGCGGCTTCGTCAGCTGGAGCATTCTGTTCAGCATAAGATGTATTTTGGATAGCTATGAAATGGGGTGATTCGTATGGGAGAATTTTTAAAGGAATGGTTGGACGAGCTAGTTGTTAACCGCAAATCCATTGAACAAAGTCAGAACCAATGGATCGATAAGAAGCTCTATATCAGGCTTCAGGAAACTTTTATGGCCGCTACCGGACTGAATGCGAATATCGTGGATTCCATGGGGAGATCCGTTACACCGGAGCAATCGGAGAGATCCCCAAAGTTTTGCCAGCTTATCCAGGAGAGTCAGATGGGCAGACAGCGTTGTTATCAATCCGATCTAAGCGTAACGAATGCTTCCATTGCGGAAGAAAAAGCGATGATCTGCAAATGCCATGCAGGTCTGCACGATTGTGCAGTGCCGATTCAATTCAATCAGCAGGGCTTGGGCTCCTTCATAACGGGGCAAGTCCTGCTGGAGCTGCCAACAGAGGAAACAGTTGCGGATATTCTGAATCGGGTAGCCGATTTAAATTTGGACAGGGGGGAGCTAACGAAAGCGATTTACGAGGTCCCGATAATGCCCAGGGAAAGACTGATGGCGAATA
This sequence comes from Paenibacillus eucommiae, assembly GCF_017874215.1. Classification (GTDB taxonomy): domain Bacteria; phylum Bacillota; class Bacilli; order Paenibacillales; family NBRC-103111; genus Paenibacillus_AI; species Paenibacillus_AI eucommiae. Next base: position 5,501 of record NZ_JAGGLB010000020.1, on the reverse strand, counting down.
CGGACTTTATTACCATACTGGTGGATTACATCATTAAAAGTTTAAAAGAAAACGAATTTATCCGGCAGGAGGCAGAACTGCGCCATCTATTGCGGGAAGCGGAGATGAAGGCTGTTCAATTCAAGCTGCATCCGCATCTTTTATTTAATACATTAAGTTTAATATCAGGCCAGGCTTTGCTGGAGAACGCAGCTGCAACGCATATCATTGTCGGACAGCTATCGAAAATGCTGCGGTATATGTTGAAATCCTACCGTCCGATGATTACAATTCGTGAGGAATTTGAATACCTGGATTCTTATGTCCAATTGCAGATTTTTAGATTCGAGGATCGGCTAACCTTTGAGGTAATCTATGAGGATAAAGAATTGCAGAACTGCACGATCCCCAGCCTGTCCATTCAAATTTTGTTAGAAAATGCAATAAAGCATGGAATCGAGCCCAAGGAAGGCCCCTGCCAAATCAGGATTCGTATAGACTCGTTGGGGGATAAGCTGATTATTGAGGTAAAGGATAACGGAGTGGGGATGAATAGGGATAAGGTGAAGCGAATTATGCAAAAAGGAGGGGGATTTGATGACCAGCTGTCCGGAATTATGATGGTTCGCAAACGGCTCGAATACTATCATGGCGATAATTTTACCTTCAACATTCATTCGATAGAAGGAGAAGGAACTTCAGTGACCTTATCATGTCCTTTAACAGATCGTAATTAGCCGAAGGGAGAATGAATCGCAAATGCACCTCTTTCAATAAGGTGCATTTGCTGATAACCTTTAAGTACGAATATTAAGGTCTATTACCAACGGCAACGTTGCCAGTCACGTTACCTCCCATAAAGGCTAGCGAGTTCCCGCGGAAATCGCAACCGATGAATGAATCCCCTCCCGCCGCGCCGTTATAAGATCCATTCTCTTGCCCGTATGCGCGCACTCCAACACATTGGATACTGCCATCAATAAGTACCACGCCGGAATTGTACGCCGGACCAGACGGACCGCCATAGCCGTTATTCGAAAGGATGACGTGATTCAGCCGGACACCTCCAGGATTGGGACATGCTGAATAGATGCCGCTGTTGGCGTTGCCATTGATGGTACCGCCGTTTACTGTGAGGTCTGGCGTATTGGCGGTTACCACGATCCCGAAGCTATTATAGCTGGCTGGGGTGGCATATGCGGGGCCGGTCAGACTATTTCCACCCAGCTCAATAAAGCAATCCTCGAATGTATGCAGATTGCCATAAGTGTTCAAATACACCTCATCCATGCCATCCTCGCCGAAGAAGCAGCCTTTGGCCCGTACGGAGTAGATGCCTACCTCGGGAGTGCCAAATACAATTAAGCCGCGGCCGGAGTTAGCGAAGGTGCGCACGCCGCGCAGTTCACCGAGAGCCATATGGCCGCCTGCCGGAGATGTAGCCACTGACTGCACACGAACACCGTCACCCGCGTTAAGCTGGCAGAGCACATCGCTTATGTACCACTGGCAGGTGGTGAATGCATTGCTGTTCGTAATATCAAGACCGTTGCCATAATTACGCTCGCAGAACACATCCTGCATAATGGAATAACCAGTGCCGCCAACAGCAACGCCGTGGTAATTGTTTTTGGAATAGATCCTGTAAATAAAGCCGTCAGCAACGCCTCCCTTGGCAAAAGCAATGCCATCGCCGCCTGGAGTCCCGGCTACAGTGCGGTCCAATGTCAGGTCTTGCAGCGTGACGTGATTCGATCCTGAATTGACCACAAGTGTCGGAAGATTGGCCGTGGTCTGCCGAATCGTTGTGGCATTGCGGCCTGCGCCAGTAACGATAACGCCTGAGCCTCCCACAGTAATCGATGCTGAAGTCCGATAGATCCCTTTTGGGATTACGAGTCTGCCGCCACCTTGCGCGGCAAGTGCGGCGGTGCATGCAGTAAATACTGCGGCATTATCAAAGGAGTCATCGCCTTTAGCACCGAATTCGTCTACATTTATATCACTATTCATCAATCATTCTCCTTTGAATATAGTTAATGATAGACTAGCGAGATAGCATTTTGTGCATAAAATAAGGCGACAACCTGCTTGTTTAGACTTATTTAGGCTCGTTTCCATCTCCCGGTTCCAGCATACCCAGTAGGGATGATAACGCTTCCACCATTATCCGCGCTAGTAGAGGATGCGTCCCAATAAAACTCTCCGCCACCTCCATCGCCTGCAGCATAGTAGCCTGCAATGTAATATACATCGTTTGCGGACAAACCCGCGGGACTTATGGCTTTAAGGTCTGCCATATTTTTTACGGTAAAAACAGTTACCCCTGCTGCTTCTGCTTTTTCAATAAAACCAGAGCTGTTGCCGAGTATACTTCCTGCTGCTAGTGTAACTCCCGCCATTCCCAGAGAGGCCAATAACGTTCTCCTGCTGACCAAAGAATTCGGCTGGGCCAATTCCCCTTGTTCACTACCATTTAATTCTTTGAATTGTTGCTCCGACATATCGTATTCCTCCTTTGAATTAAGGTTACCGCTTTCTTTACTATAACAAGCCGCCAGGGGATTCAACAACGGAGGAATGAAACTTCTTTTCTTAAAAAAGAAACCCAAATATTAGAACTTGTTTGCTCTAGTAAAGAGGGCAGAATTGGAATAAACATAGTCATGCTCCCAGCCTTGAAAAAGGCTGGGAGCATGACTATGTTTCAAGGAAATCAGGAATGAGGTGTAGTTTTTCCATATCGCTACTATCTCTTTCCCTCAGCAAACCTCTCCTGGCAGTCCGTTTGAGCGCGCGCTTGACTTAAGCATTCCTGTAGGTCGTTAAATATCGAAATTGCCAAAAAAGAAGCATCCTCGGTATGATGGGTAGTGTAACGGGTCAGACGCCCTAAAATGTTACCCAACTAAGGAGGATGCTCTACTATGAAGTTTAAACAAAAAGACAAAGAAAATCAACGTATCGAAAATATTTCCACAACACATCTGGTGGTTGGTATCGACATTGCGAAAGAAAATCATGTGGCTCGGGCTACGAATTACCGGGGTAAAGTTCTAGGAAAGCCATGCTTCTTCACAAATGATCTTGATGGATGCAATAAATTGAAAGCCTGGATCTGCGCCTTATTGAAGGGAAATGGTTTCCAGTCCGTCATTTTGGGTATGGAGCCTACAGGGCACTATTGGTTGAATCTAGCCAATTGGTGCATGGAGGAGTGGCAGGTGGTTCTCGTCAACCCTGCCCATGTGAAGGGTGCCAAAGAAAACCGGGATAACTCGCCAACCAAGAGCGATGTCAAAGACGCTTTGGTGATCGCTGATCAGGTGAGAAACGGATTCTATTCGGAGCTGAGATTACGTGAGGGTGTCTACCAGGAATTACATGTGTTCATGGGCATCTATGAATGTGTGAATAAACAGTTTGTAAGCATTCAGAATCGCATTCACCGATGGCTAGATATGTGGTTTCCCGAGTACCGTCATGTGTTCAAGAAATGGACATGTAAAACATCCCTGGCTACACTTCAGCTCTTTACCCTGCCGGGTGAGGTGAAGAATATGACGGCCGAAGCGATTTACGAGGGGTGGAAGCCACTCATGCAGCGTAGGGGCAGTAAGCAGTTTGCCCACGAGCTAGTTGAACAGGCCAAAAGATCGATTGGACGAAAAGAAGGGGCCATGGCTGCAAAGTGGGAGATTGATCTTCTAATGAGGCAGTATCTCCACTGTGAGAAAGAAATGGCGGACTTGATGGAGCAAGTAACCGATCTATTAACCCTTATTCCAATGGCCCGGAGGATGCTGGAAATGAAGGGAATAGGACCCGTTATGACGGCGACACTTCTGGCTGAAACGGGTGATTTGAGCGGCTACGTGCATGGCCGGCAGATCTTACGCCGGGCTGGGCTCCATCTATGTGAACACAGCTCAGGCAAACATTCAGGACAAGTCAAACTAACCAAAAGAGGCAGTGCAGCACTCCGAAAAATCATGTATATGACGGTCATCAGTCTGGTTTCAAATAACGAAGGATTTAAACGTTTGCATGAAGACAATGTAGAGAATAAAAAGATGAAACGTAACCAATCCATTATTAAACTATGCGGGAAATATGCCCGAATTCTAGTCGGCATGGCTCGAGCAGGCGACGCAGCGTATGACCCTGAAAAAGTCGCTGATGGATCCAAAGCCGCCTAACTATCGGTCCTATGCACCCGTAATCCATAACCAAGAGAAGCTCATGTAGGATAAGATTAAGAAGGTATTAGATCCGTTTGTACATGTATACACATATGTTGGCTCGTTCGCAGGATAGTTACACACAGCGCACCGAGAAACCGTAGAAAACATCGTAAGGGCTCAGACCCGTTTTTTAAGCAGTTACGGTCTCCACCCCCGGAATAGGTATAACGAAGGAATGTAAGGGCTCAGACCCGTAGAGGCATGGGAGGGAAAACCCCGGGGCACGAATGGAGAAAAGGTGATATATAACCATATGATGGGAATTTCTAGCGTATTCCCCTAGCCTTTTGCGCCCTAATAGCCGAAATGGATCCTGAATGCCATTGCAATTCAAGTGTTATCTAAACTGGATGTTGTGAAATCCTGCGAATAAGCGAGCATATGTGAGTAAAACCTATCAAACCGAGGGACGATGTTTTTCATCGTTAAAGTAATTGTTTCCAGACCAATCATCACTTTAATGATGATTTTCATCGTTAAACGAGGTCGGACGTCCCCCCTCAGGGTGGATAACAGGGATTTAACGATGTTTTTCATCGTTAAATAAGATAATGGAGAGGACCTGGTGCTTTTAACGATGAAAAACATCGTTAAAGTAGCAGATCCTCTCCGTTGTTCGTTTTGGTATCCGTTCTCAGCCCCAGCGTCTTTAACAGTGCCTGGAGCCCACAGCCCCAATGTTGTCAGGTTAAGAAACTCCTCAGGCGATACGCCAAGCAACCCGAGCAACGGCACGCAGAGAGCAGAGAGCGGACGGATTTCTAACGGACATGGTTGCCTAAGCTTGCCCCACAGTTGTTCCAGATTTTGGATATCGAAAACAAAGCTACTCAACGAAGAAGCATGGCGTTATGATGGGAGTAACTCTATTAAGGTGAGGCAGTGATAACCCATGACCATGCAAACCCATACGCCTTCTTTGGCTGAACCGGACTTTTCCTTTTTCAAGCGGATGCGCCTCTCGTGCGGACGTATCGTGAAGCGAGTGATCCAAACGATGACGACCCTGGCACGCCATCCCGAACTACCCATCTCTGCGGCCAGTGCAGATAAGGCGGAAGCCAAAGCGATCTATCGTATGTTGGGCCATTCGAATCTGACCGAAGAGGTCATCTTGGATGCTTACCGCAAGGAAACCTTGAATCAGATGAAAGCCAGCGGCGAGTCGGTATTCTTATGTGTACAGGATACGACCGAAATCGACTATGGCGCCAGAGAGAAGACAACGGGACTGGGCGAGTTCCGTTCGGCCAAGTCGAAAGGACTGCTAGCCCATTC
>NZ_JAGGLB010000019.1 GCF_017874215.1 Paenibacillus eucommiae | reverse complement strand
AGGGTCGCAATAGGACGGGTTTTTCAACAGGATCAGTCCCAGTACATCGTCCGTCCTTTGATTTGTTATCTTTTATTCTTGACGGTTCTTTCTTTAAAAAAACCTTTGCTAGAACCCCTATTTTCATTCTTGGTGGTGACGTCGGCTACGAACGTCATGGATGGTTTTTCTGGATATTTGAAGACGACCCGTGATTTTAACGATGAAAAACATCGCTAAAGTAGCAGGTTCTCTCAAAGGAAGGCTTTGATTTTTTTCTCCGAATCGTCTATGATTTGTATTCAAAAGGAAGAATGTTTTGTTACAGCAAAACTCTTAGGAGGATTATAAGATGCGATTGCGGGGAAGAAAAGGGATTCGCGAGGATATCGAGCGGCAGCAGGATTTGGTTATCCTGAATCCCAAAGATTATCAAGGGAAATGGTCTGAAGTGTTCGGCAATAACAATCCGATTCACGCCGAGCTGGGGATGGGAAAAGGACGTTTTATAGGGGAAATGAGCCTTAAATATCCGGATGTTAATTTTATCGGTATCGATATGTATGATGAGCTGATCCGTAAGTCCAGCGAAAAGGCCAGAGCAGCACATGGGGTTGCATCTGATGAAGGGGACATCAAAAATCTTAAATTGGTTTTGTTCAATATTGAACATATAGAGGAAGCTTTTAGTGACGGAGAGCTGGAACGGATTTATTTAAACTTCAGCGATCCCTGGCCGAAAAAGAAGCATGAACGCAGAAGACTTACTCATCGCGGTTTTTTGCAAAAATATGTGAGCTTGCTAAATGAAAAGGGCGAAATTCATCAAAAAACCGATTCACGCTCTTTATTTGAATTTTCCTTAAATTCATTCGCTGATATGGGATTGAGAATGCGAAATATATCTTTAAACCTTCATGAAGATGGAGATCATGCGGATCATATAATGACGGAATATGAAATGAAATTTGCTGGACAGGGAATAAACATTCATCGTGTTGAAGTTGTTATCGGCAAGCAAGCATTGGAATCTCATATCTCCCTGATCAACAAGCAGCAGCCTGAATAAGGTTGCTGCTTGTTTGTTAGGGGCTACACCCAAGCTACAGTAGTAAGCGCCGTGGCCGAACCGATCAAGCAGCCAGCCAAACAATCGGAGGGATAATGAAGCCCTAAATAAATTCGGGAAATACCGACAAGAAAAGCTATGGGAAGCAGAATCATGCCCCATAACGGAAAAGCAACGGCAAGAGGAACGGTAACGGAAAATATAGCGGTCGTATGGCCAGATGGAAAAGAATGATCGGCTAATGGGTTTTTACCGGTTCTGGTTTCTGGCAATACTAAATAAGGGCGCAGCCTGGGATATTTCTTTTTGAACAATGCGACAGGAATGTGACTAATAATTAAGGCCAAAAGGCTTTGAAAGCCAACAAGCCTTAAGGTTCCGCTGCCGAACAAACACAGGATGAGAGATACTCCTATTGTGATTGAAGCCCCGCCTAAATGTGTAAGTTTATTAAAAAAGAAATCCAGAAAAGAATGCCGAATGCGCTGATTGACCCAATAGAAAACACGGTTCTCACGCTTCTGCAGCCAACGTACGACTTTGCTCATGCAGGATAACCTCCTCAAATTGGGTGGGAATTTGGTTGGATTTGACATCTTTTGGTTATTTCTTTATTGTAAAGGTTGAATGTTAATACAATATTAATTCTATAATAAATTTGATCAAAGTGGAAATGTAAGACGAACAGTACTTCATTATGCTAAAGTGAGCTACGGACTTATGGCTTCATCCCTTCACGAACTTTATAGGGAAGCTGCAAAAATGAAGGTTCTGTAATTTGGTCTGTTTCAATTCGATTGTTTTTGTTTAAAAAAGCGCATGATAATAATGCTCCTGCGTGACAGGTTCGTCCAAATCGTGAACGTTTAGATAAAAACAATTGTAAAACGATGAAAAGAAGATAGAAATGAACCGATTTAGCGTGGTTGCAAGATCAATGGCATTGTTTCCGCTTTAAATCCATGGAACAGGCTTAATTTGAGAATTGGGGAGCTTTGACAAATCAAGAGAAAGGGAGGAAAATCAAAAACGATTCAGCCACAGTTTTTGTTTAACTCGTTTCGGCAGAAGTCCTATAGAAAAAGATACATACAAAGAGAGACACAGAGAAAACTTTGGTGTACATACGAAAAAGGGGGATTTTGTTCTATGCTGGACAAAATAATAATTGTTTTACAAGTAGTTTTGGCTTTAGTGGGAGCTTACCAGCTGTTTCTGTCATTTTTTGGCTGGCATCGTCCGAAAAAAAAGCAGGCATTCACACCGCAAAAATCGTTTGCTGTATTGATTGCTGCCCACAACGAAGAGCAGGTAGTCGGCGCTTTAATCGAGAATTTGAAAAATTTGCAATATCCTAAAGAGCTTTACGATATTTTTGTCATTTGTGATAACTGCACGGACAGGACCGCGGACATTGCCCGCAGTCATGCTGTATATGCTTGCGAACGGCGTAATGCTAAGCTTAGAGGCAAGGGTTATGCGATTGAATGGATGTTGAAGGAATTGTGGAAGCGAGAGAAACAGTACGATGCTGTGGTTATGATTGACGCTGATAATCTGGTAAGCTCAGATTTCCTTCTGCAAATGAACAATGATTTGTGCTCAGGCTCTAAGGTTATTCAAGCTTATTTGGATACAAAGAACCCGGGAGATTCCTGGATTACAGCTTCAAATGCCATTTCTTATTTTTTCAGCAACCGGTTCTGGCAGATGGCCCGTTCCAATCTGAAGCTTGCAAACTTCCTTGGTGGAACAGGCATGTGTTTTGAATCGACTTTGCTAAAGGAAATTGGCTGGGGGGCGACGAGTCTTGTTGAGGACCAGGAGTTCTCGATGCGTTGTGTCAAGATGGGGATAAAACCCACCTTTAACTATGAGGCCAGGGTATATGACGAGAAGCCGCTAACCTTCAAAGCATCGGCTAAACAAAGATTGCGCTGGATGCAGGGACACTTTGAAGTAGCCAGACATTATTTCTTTCCGCTCTTATGGCAGGGAATCAAGGAGCGCAGCTGGGTTAAAATTGATGCGGCGATTTATTCCGCCAACGTGTACAATTTCTTCTTTGGCTGTATTCTCAGTATCTTGATATGGGTTAAGATGATTACACCAGGCGGTTCTGGAGAACAGGGCTTGTACGAAACCTATCCTGTATATTTCCATACCATTACGATAGCTATCTTTGCCCTGCTTCCTATTTCCATGTACATGGAGAAGGTGCCCGGTAAAATTTATAAATATTTGATTTTATATCCGATTTACTTGCTTTCATGGTGGCCGATTACGGTGTATGCTTTCTTTACTCAAAACAACAAGCAGTGGAGCCATACCCAGCATACCCGTGTCATTCGTCTGGAAGAGGTGCAAAGTAAACAGGTAAGCTGACCGGCTGATTTAATGTTGACTTCTTATTTACTTAGTGCTATAGTATTCAAGTATTGTAGTTATAACCAAGTAGGGGCGCCCGCTTCTCACCTGACCGACTATCGTTGGCTGGTTCTTAATTTGATCAAATGTAAATGGGTTTTATAACCTGTGATCGATGGAGATGTGGGCCTTATGCTCGCATCTTTTTTTATTTTGGAAGAAGCTTTGTAAGATATTAGCACGTGACCTACTTATGGAGGTGGAAGATTATTAGTAAAGATCACATGATTAATGATGAGATTCGCGTGAAGGAAGTGCGCCTCATCGGACCGGATGGAGAGCAGCTGGGGATTAAGTTAACGAGAGAAGCCCAACAGATCGCAACCGACGCCAACTTGGACTTGGTGAACGTGGCTCCTACGGCGAAGCCGCCTGTATGCCGCATTATGGATTATGGGAAATATCGCTATGAGCTGCAAAAGAAAGAAAAAGAAGCTCGCAAGAATCAAAAAATCGTTGATATCAAAGAAATTCGTCTTAGTGCGACAATCGATGAGCACGATTTTCAAACCAAGCTTCGCAATGCTGTTAAATTTCTGAACGAAGGCGATAAAGTCAAGGCGAGTGTGCGTTTTCGCGGACGTGAGATTGCCCATTCCGAAATCGGCAGAAGAGTGCTTGACCGTCTAGCAGTTGAAACTGCAGAGATTTCCTCGATGGAGCGTGCTCCAAAGCTTGAGGGACGCAGTATGATTATGATTTTGACGCCAAAGGCAACTTAGGCAAGTCGACCCATTTAGGAGGAACATAAAATGCCAAAAATGAAAACACATAGCAGCCTAAAAGATCGTTTCAAGATTACAGGCACTGGTAAAGTAATGAGATACAAAGCTCATAAGAACCATTTGTTGTCGCACAAATCCAAGCGTCAAAAGCGCGTTCTTGGCACTAACCCGGTTATGGCGGCAGGCGACGTTAAGCGCCTTAAGCAGCAATTAGCTAACATCTAGTATAACAAAAATTATTATTTATATATTCGGGAGGTAGTTTACAATGGCAAGAGTCAAGGGCGGATTTGTGCGCGCTCATCGTCGCAAGAAAATCATGAAGTTAGCAAAAGGATATTTCGGTTCCAAACATAGATTATTTAAAACCGCAAAAGAACAAGTTATGAAATCCCTGGTCTACGCTTACCGTGACCGCCGTCAACGGAAACGCGATTTCCGCAAATTGTGGATTACTCGTATTAATGCGGCTGCTCGCCAGAACGGTCTGAGCTACAGCAAGCTAATGTACGGACTAAAGCTTTCCGGTATCGACATCAACCGTAAGATCCTTGCTGACCTTGCTGTGAATGATTCCAAAGGCTTTACAGACCTTGCAACAGCGGCTAAAACCAAAATCAACGCATAAGGTATTGACTATTCACACAATGATGCATATAATTATCACTATCATAATGAATTGATGATTTGAACAATGAACATCGGCAATGAAGAGGACGAAGTTGTGAGGGCACTTATGCTCAGAGAGTGATGGATTAGCTGAAACCATCGCCTTAACCCCTTACGTACGAGCTCACCTTGGAGCTGTTTTCCTGAAAAGCTTTCATGCACTCCGGTGCAGTCACAAGCATTATTAGGGAAAATCGGAATAGCACACGTTACCGTGCTGAGGGTAAATATCCTTTTGGATATTACCTGCTAAGGCTGTGTGCTGTGAGGCATATGGCAAATTTGGGTGGTACCACGGAAGAGCTAACCCCTTTCGTCCCGTCAGACTCGTTACGTACGTGTCCGGGATGAAAGGGGTTTTTTTGAATTTAAGCTCCAGATAGTTAAAACCATGAACTGACTTTTTGAGAGGAGGATCACAATGAATGTCGAGACAAAGCCACTAAAGTCGAAAGAAGAATTGATAGAAAAGCTGCAAAATCAAGATCTCATTACGGGATCGGAAATTTTACTGCGCAGCCTGCTGCTGGAGGGTGTGGATTGCGTCTTTGGATATCCGGGTGGCGCTGTATTATTTATTTATGACGCGATGCATGGATTTTCAGATTTCAATCACCTGCTTACCCGCCATGAACAAGGCGCCATTCATGCCGCTGACGGTTATGCCCGTTCCACCGGTAAAGTAGGGGTGTGTATCGCTACATCAGGACCGGGGGCGACGAACCTTGTCACTGGTATTGCTACCGCCTATATGGATTCCGTTCCGTTGGTTGTAATCACTGGCAATGTCGCCACTAATTTCATAGGGACAGACGCATTCCAAGAGGCTGATATTACAGGAATTACGATGCCAATTACAAAGCACAGCTACTTAGTGCGCGATGTAAATGACCTGCCGAGAATTATACATGAAGCTTTTCATATCGCTTCTACCGGACGTAAAGGACCTGTGCTGATTGACATACCGAAGGATGTCTCCGCTCAGAAGGCGGTTTTCCATCCTGCGGATACAATAAGTATTCGCGGCTATAATCCTACTGTGCAGCCTAACAAGCTTCAGGTTGACAAGCTGATCAGGGCGATTGAGGAAGCGGAGCGTCCAGTCATTCTTGCGGGAGGCGGCGTTGTTTACTCCGGCGCTTCGCAGGAGCTGATTGATTTCGTTAATATGACGCAAATACCGGTTACGACTACGCTGCTTGGCTTGGGAGGATTCCCGAGTGGTCACGAGCTGTGGATGGGGCTGCCGGGTATGCACGGTACGTATACGGCGAATAACGCGCTGCAAAACGCGGATCTGATCATTTCCATCGGTTCCAGATTCGACGACCGGGTTACCATGAAGCTGGACGGCTTTGCGCCGAAGGCGAAGATCATAGCCCACATCGATGTAGATCCTGCAGAAATCGGCAAAAATATTAAAACCGATATTCCTTGTGTAGGTGATATCAAGGCTGTGCTCCAGTATGCGAATACGAAAGCAAAGCCAGCGAAAAGTGCGGCTTGGATTACTGAAATCCAGGCGAGTATGGTGAAGTTTCCTTTGAAATACAAGGATTCCGAAACCGAGCTTAAGCCTCAGTACGTGATCGAAATGATCAATGAAACGACCCATGGTGAGGCTATCGTTACGACTGACGTTGGACAGCATCAAATGTGGGTTGCCCAATATTACAAGTTCAAAAATCCGCGTTCATTAGTAACCTCCGGGGGACTTGGAACGATGGGCTTTGGATTTCCTTCGGCGATTGGCGCTCAGATGGGGAACCCTGGCAAACTGGTTGTCTCCATTAACGGCGACGGCGGCATTCAAATGTGTGCCCAGGAGCTGGCGATTTGTGCAATTAACAATATCCCGGTAAAGATTGTTATCATTAACAACCAGGTGTTAGGAATGGTAAGGCAGTGGCAGGAAATCATTTATGATAACCGCTACAGCCATATCGATTTGGCAGGCAGCCCGGACTTTGTTAAATTAGCCGAGGCTTATGGAGTTAAAGGCTTACGGGCTACTAACAAAGAGGAAGCGAGAAGAGTATGGCAGGAGGCGCTTGATACGCCAGGCCCGGTCTTGATCGACTTTGTAGTTCCCAAGGGCGAGAATGTGTTTCCAATGGTTAAGGCAGGAGACACAATTAGTGAAATGTTAATGGGGGATTCGGAATGAGAATGACTAAGCATACGATATCCATACTCGTAAATAACCAGCCAGGTGTCCTCCAGCGCGTATCCGGATTGTTTGGCCGCAGAGGCTTCAACATTGAAAGCATTACGGTAGGAGAGTCCGAAGAAATCGGACTTTCCAGAATGATTATCGTCACAACAGGTGATGATAATACGCTGGAGCAAATATCCAAGCAGCTTTATAAGCTGATTGATGTCATCAAGGTTATAGACCTGAGCTCGAACCCTATGGTAGCAAGAGAGCTTGCCTTGATCAAAGTAAACGCGGAGCCGGCCACACGTCCGGAAATTCTCGGCATCGTAGAAACCTTCCGTGCAGCCGTAGTCGATATTGGTCCAAGCTCGTTAATCGTGCAAGTTGTCGGCGATTCGGATAAAATAGATGCTATGGTAGAGCTGCTTCGTCCTTATGGGATCAGAGAGCTCACTCGCACAGGGGCTACGGCTATGACCCGCGGCTCTATAAAGTAAGCAATACCAGCATGACTATCCCTTGAATGGGAGTTTCAGCGGTATACCCCTTCAATCGAATTTGAGGTACACTGTTGAAACGCCCATTCAAGGGGTATAAAAATCGGTCTTATCATTTTAAAGGAGGATTCATTCACAATGGCAGTAACAATGTACTACGAAAAAGATGCAGATTTAAGCGCGTTAAAAGGTAAAACGATCGCAGTTATAGGTTATGGCTCACAGGGCCATGCCCAAGCTCAAAACTTACGTGATAGCGGACTAAACGTTATTATTGGTCTTCGTGAAGGACGTTCCTGGCAAACTGCTAAAAACGACGGATTTGAAGTTGTTACCGTTGAGGAAGCTTCAAGCCGTGCTGATTTGATTCAGATCTTAATGCCTGATGAAACTCAAGCAAGAGTATTTAAAGAGTCCATCAAGCCTAATATGAAAAAAGGCGCAGCGATTTTATTCTCGCACGGCTTTAACGTTCACTTCGGGCAAATCGTTCCTCCAGAAGGTACTGACGTGCTGCTGGTTGCTCCTAAATCCCCAGGACATCTTGTACGCCGCACTTACGTGGAAGGCTTCGGCGTTCCAGGGCTAATTGCAATCGAGCAGGATGCTACTGGTAATGCTCAAGCAATCGGACTTGCTTATGCTAAAGGTATTGGCTGTACACGCGCAGGCGTTATCGAAACTTCGTTCCGCGAAGAGACCGAAACTGACTTGTTCGGCGAGCAAGCTGTTCTGTGTGGAGGCGCGAGCGCGCTTGTTAAAGCAGGCTTCGAAACTCTGGTAGAAGCTGGCTATGCACCTGAAATGGCTTACTTTGAGTGCTTGCATGAGCTGAAGCTGATTGTTGACCTGATGTATGAAGGCGGACTTTCCAGCATGCGCAGCTCCATCAGCAACACTGCTGAGTACGGGGACTATGTAACTGGACCAAGAATCGTTAACGAAGAAACGAAGAAGGAAATGAAGGCTGTTCTGGCTGACATCCAACAAGGCAAATTTGCCCGTGACTTCATTCTTGAGAATCAATCCAACAATGCTTTCATGTCGGCAACTCGCCGCAATGAAGCTGAGCATCCAATTGAAGTAGTAGGCGCTGAGCTTCGTGAGCTTATGCACTGGATTAAGAAGTAATAACAATCATAAGTAAGCATCATACAGAGAGTGAATGAGCCCCCGGGTTTTATTCACTCTCTGCTATAAATACGAAGGTTTGAGGAGGTGACGGGATGAGAAAAATCTACATCTTTGACACGACACTAAGAGATGGAGAGCAATCACCTGGCGTTAACCTGAATGTGCAGGAGAAGGTGGAGATCGGCCTACAGCTTGAGAAGTTGGGTGTAGATCGTATTGAAGCAGGTTTCCCTGCTGCATCCCCCGGAGATTTGGCTGGAGTAAACGCTGTAGCCAAGGCTGTCAGGAATGCCAGTGTAATTGGTCTCGCTCGTGCCCGTGAGCAGGATATTGAGGCGGTCAGAGAAGCGCTGAAGGGGGCGCAGGATCCTTGCCTGCACTTATTTTTGGCTACCTCTCCAATTCACCGTAAGCACAAGCTGCGTATGGAAAAGCACCAGGTACTGGAAACAGCGGAAGCGGCGATTAAATACGCGAAGAAATATTTTGACAAGGTCGAGTTTTCACCAGAGGATGCGGGACGTACCGAGATTGACTTCCTGATTGAAGTGACGGCAATGGCGATTCGTGCAGGAGCGACTGTAGTGAACATTCCGGATACCGTTGGGTTTATGTCCCCAAGCGAGTTCGGAGCTATCTTCAAGACACTTAAAGAACAGGTTCCCGGTATCGAAAAGATTCAGCTAAGCGCCCACTGTCATGATGACCTCGGCATGGCCACAGCGAACGCACTCGCAGCCGTTATGAACGGTGCCGATCAAATCGAAGGCACAATCAATGGAATCGGTGAACGTGCGGGCAATACCTCCTTGGAGGAGGTAGCTATGGCACTGGAAACCCGTCAGGAATTTTATCAGGCCAAAACATCGCTTGTGCTTGGTGAAATTTATCGCACGAGCCGTTTGGTCAGCAAGCTGACTGGCATGGTCGTGCCTGGTAATAAAGCGATTGTGGGAGCAAATGCATTTGCCCATGAATCAGGCATTCATCAGGACGGAATGTTGAAGGAAAAGACGACCTATGAGATCATGTCTCCTGAGACTATTGGTCTGAAGGAAAGCAAGCTTGTACTGGGCAAGCATTCTGGACGTCATGCATTTAGGGAAAAGCTGATCGATCTGGGCTATGAGCTTACCGATGAGCTGGTCAATTTGGCATTTGCCAAATTCAAAGATTTGGCAGATCGCAAAAAGCAGGTCGCTGATGAGGATATCCGTGCGCTGATCGAAGAAAAGCTGATCGAGACGCCGGAGGTTTTCGTGCTGGGTGCGCTGCAGGTTGCTTATGGCAATCAAACGACCCCAACGGCTACAATCAGCATCAATGTGCAGGATGGGTCAATCCTTGAAGAGCAGGCTGAAGGCAATGGCTCGGTTGATGCCATCTATAATGCGATTGACAAGGTAACGAAAGAAGAGGTAGAGCTTGAGGATTATTCCATCAAATCTGTCTCCCAGGGCAAAGATGCACTTGGAGAAGTGCACGTTATACTTAGGCAAAATGACGTTTCCGTTCAAGGAAGAGGCATTAGCACCGATATTCTTGAAGCAAGCGCCAAGGCCTACCTGGACGCTGTAAACAGGCTTATAGATAAACGCAAAATAGTCACGAGTAATAGAAGCAACGTAACTCTGATTTAAATGGGAGCGTCCACTATGAACTATCAATTCTCCAAAACACTTGAGGGCTTCTCATCGTCAGCGGTCAGGGAGATTCTCAAATTGACGCAAGGAAATTCGATTATTTCTTTTGCTGGCGGCTTGCCGGCAGAAGAATATTTTCCGTTAGAAGCAGTAGGTGAAGCATTCGAGCGTGTCCTGCAGCAAGGAAAGAATGCACTGCAGTATGGCCTTACTGAGGGATATACACCTTTACGGGAAAGCATATGCCGCCGTATGGCTACAAAGGGAATGAACGTAACGCCAGCGGAGATGCTGTTGACAACCGGTTCTCAGCAAGCTATCGATTTATTGACCCGGATATACATCGATCCAGGGGATGTCATTTTGGTGGAGAAGCCGACCTACTTGGCTGCGCTTCAGGTTTTTAAAGCTAGAGGAGCGAGCATTTACTCCGTAGACAGCGATCAGGACGGAATGGATCTGGAGCATCTGGCGGCACAAATTGCCAAGCATAAACCGAAGCTGGTCTATGTGATCCCTACTTTTTCCAATCCGACAGGCAAGGCGTGGAGCATTGAAAAACGCAAGGGGCTAGTTGAGATCTGCCGCAAGGCAAATGTGTTGATTCTGGAAGACGATCCTTATGGAGAAATTCAGTTTAATGAGGAAGAGCGTTATCCGACCATCTTCTCTCTGGACGAGCATCCCCATGGCAGCTGTGTTGTTTACACAAGCACCTTCTCCAAGACGGTTGCACCTGCGCTTCGCACGGGCTGGGCAATCGGAGATCCTTCCGTCATCCGTAATATGACTAGAGCCAAGCAAGCGGCGGACCTGCATTCCAGCTCGCTCGATCAGCAAACGCTGCATCAGCTGCTGGAGCATTTTGATCTGGACGGACATATTGCCAAGATTCGCTACCACTATAAGGAACGAATGAAATTCATGGCAGGCCTCCTTAAAGAGCACAACTGGCCGGGTGTCACTTGGCTGGAGCCGAAGGGTGGAATGTTCTTCTGGGTTGAATTGCCTGAGAACATCAAGGCGGAAGAGCTGCTTAAACAGGCTGTCCTCGAAGGTGTAGCTTTCGTACCAGGTTCTTCCTTCTACGCAGAGGAGCCGCAGTTCAATACAATTCGTCTTAACTATACACATACAGACCGGGAAACAACGGTGCTCGGCATGCAAAAGCTGTCATCTGCGATACAGAATTATTCTTTGCAAAAAATATAGCCACTTTAAGCACAAATATCAGAGGAGTGAACGATACTAATGTCAGAAGTTAATGAAGTGAAAAAAATCGCAGTAATCGCCGGAGACGGCATCGGTCCAGAAGTAGTGGCTGAGGCAGAAAAAGTATTGAAACGTACAGAAGAATTGTTCGGACACAAGTTTGAAACCGAGCATGCATTGTTCGGCGGTATCGCTATTGATGAGCGGGGAACACCGCTTCCGGACGATACACTGGCAATATGTAAGGCTTCTGATGCAGTATTGCTAGGAGCTGTAGGCGGACCTAAATGGGATAACAACTCAAAGGAGCTACGTCCCGAAACAGGCCTGCTAGGCATTCGTAAAGCTCTGGGATTATTCTCAAACATTCGCCCAGCTGTCATATTCGATTGCTTGAAGGAAGCCTCAACATTAAAGCCTGAGGTACTGGAAGGCACGGATCTGATTGTTGTTCGTGAGCTTACTGGCGGTATTTATTTTGGCGAGAAATTTCGCCGCGAAACGGAAAATGGCCAGGAAGCAGTTGATACTTGCGTATACAATGTAAGCGAAATCGAGCGCATCGCACGCCAAGCCTTTGAAATTGCCCTTACACGCAGCAAAAAACTGACATCAGTAGACAAAGCAAACGTATTGGAAACTTCACGCCTGTGGAGAGAAACGGTCATCCGTATTTCTGCCGACTATCCAGATGTAGAACTGGATCATGTGCTTGTGGATAACTGTGCGATGCAGCTGCTTCGTCGTCCTTCCAGCTTTGACGTTATTGTTACCGAGAATATGTTCGGAGATATCTTGAGTGATGAGGCAGCTATGCTTACAGGCTCAATCGGCATGCTTTCCTCTGCATCCCTGGGCGAAGGCAGCTTCGGCCTTTACGAGCCGGTACACGGTTCAGCGCCTGATATCGCAGGCCAAGGCATTTCGAACCCGATTGCCACCATTTTATCCGTTGCACTTATGTTCCGCTTGACCTTCGGTTATCATGAGGCGGCTGCTTCCATCGAGCGCGCTGTGAAAAACGTGCTGGACGCTGGCCACCGTACAGGAGATATTGCTGTAGATAAGAGCAGCGCTATTGGAACAACAGCTATGGGCGATCTAATCGTAGCTGCTATGAGCAAATAAGATATTATTGGACCTTTATGAACTTGCCGACCTTTATGGTTGGCAAGTTTTTCTTAATGGACCGTGTTCTTCACTTAAGCGATGTTTTTCATTGTTAAAGTAAGGTTGTGGAGGCGAGCTGGTGCTTTTAACGATGAAAAACATCCTTAAAGTAGCAGGCTGGCGGCTGGGCAAGCCCTTCATTCCCAGCACCTTGCCCGACAGGAAAATCTTCTCTAATACAAGAGAAAAAACATTGCTGGCTATCCATATCCATTCCAATCAAGGGAACAAATCTTTAACCGCGGCTGGAGCCCACAGCCATTCTCTCCCCCTAGCGCAAACGTCATGAATATGCACCTCAAGGATGCCATAAGGCCGTATTCTTATTATCATTCTTAATATTCCCTTTCTTCAGAGTTATAAATAATAATGATTATTAGGTGATATGGAATCTAATTATTGACTTTCAGGTAGTCGAATGTTACCATTTTATACGAGAAACCAGATTTAGAAGGAGGATATTTTCATATGGCAGAACGTTTAGTTGGTAGACCAGCGCCAGATTTCTCATTAGAAACAGCGCATGGTGATGGCTCGGATTTTGGTAGAGCTGCTTTATCTGATTACAAAGGAAAGTGGCTGGTACTGTTTTTCTATCCACTAGATTTCACTTTTGTATGCCCGACAGAAATTACAGCTTTGAGTGATGCTTCAGCTCAATTTAGAGATCTGAAAACGGAAATCCTCGGCGTATCTACAGACAGCAAGCATTCTCACCGTGCTTGGATCAATACGCCTGTTAATGATAATGGTCTTGGCAAGCTTAATTTCCCGCTTGCGGCTGATTTAACTAAATCCGTAGCCCGTGATTATGGCGTACTGATCGAAGAAGAAGGTATTGCGCTTCGTGGTCTGTTCATTATTGATCCGGAAGGCGAATTGAAATATCAAGTTGTCAACCACAATGATGTAGGCCGTAGTGTTGAAGAAACACTTCGCGTGCTTCAAGCGCTTCAATCCGGTGGCTTGTGCCCAATCAACTGGAAACCAGGCGACAAAACTTTGGTTGCGAAGTAATAGCAAGATCGTAAGAGTTCAAAGCCTGGATCCTCTGTTTTTTTGGCAGGGGACAGGCTTTTTTCTTTGAAAAGAGGAGGGGCCGATGTGGAAGATTTGAACCAGCTGAAATTTAGCCCTGACCATTTCTGGATTCGCACGGAAGGAAGCAGGGCATACATAGGAATAACGGAATATGCGCAATTGGAGCATGGCATGCTGCTCTATGTTGAATTGCCTGAGTTGAATGAGGAAATTAAGAGAGGCGAGTATTTCGGCAATGTGGAGAGCGTTGCTGGCACGCATGATATGATAGCGCCCCTATCAGGAGTTACGGTGGCCATCAATACACGCTTGGAAAAAGAACCTCATCTAGTCAATGTAGCTCCATATGAGCTGGGATGGATGATCGCAATCGAGTTAAATGCTTCCTCGGAGCTGGATTCGTTGTGGCTGGCTGAGCGGTACTTGGCAGACTTTGGGGGCTGGGACTGAGCAAGCCTTTGTGAGCCTTAAGCGATCAGACTTATTGAGGCTTATTTAGGCTTATTGAGGCTGATTGAAGCTTTTTCAGGCCTTTTTAGTCCTTACTCAGGTTTATTCAGGATGAAGATGGGATAAGAAGAGGGGGTAAGCAGAGGAGATAAGAAGAGCTGGGAGGCATCAAAATGAAGATTAAAGAGGAAAGGCGACTACCATGGTTGGCAGCCGCTTTTTTTTGTTTCTTAATTGTGCATAACAAGCTTCTCTTGGAGTAGACGTTCATCTTGGATTAGATGTTCAGCAGCTCATTATATTTCTTTGTGTATTTGACGACGACAAGCACGTAAGTGGCATGTGACCAGGTGAGTGGAGCTACGGAAACAGGATCGCCGTTGAAAGGATCGAGCTGTTCCGGGAGGATGCCGCTTTCCAATGAATGCTTGACGACCCATTCCAAGGTTTTGCGTGGGGCTTCAAGATCGGCGATCGTTTTGGCGTATTCGATTTCCCATTCAGCGATCCATAAGGTACATATGATCCATGGGTTTCCAGGGACTTTGTCTGTATCTGTAGAGCGCTGAAAGTAATAGTCGTGATGATACCGGGCGGAGCCGCCAATCTCTGTTTGAATGGTGAGACCAGCTTTGTTGGCCAGCATAGTTTTGACGACCCTGTCATCATCAGCAGGCAGCACGCCGAATTCAAAAATTCCATATACAGAGCTCTCAAGCGTCATATCCTTAACCCATTTGCCGTCTTCCATATAAAGGCCGCGGACAAATCTGCCAGCTGTTTCATCCCAGAGATGTTCCAGAATTCCGGATTTAATTTTCTCGGCTGTAAGCTTATAGCGGCTGCTGCGTTCAGCATCCCCGAATAAGTTGCTGAAATTAGAAGCGGCAATCAGGCCACCATAGACAGCAGAAGCGGTAAAGGTATAGATACCGTAACGCTCCTCCCATAGATCGTAGCTTGGCTTAGGAAGGTTAAGCTCCTGATCAATGTAAGTGGACATAAAGCGTGCTGATTTACGTATTAGGGTGCTGTAGAGCGATTGGGCGAATTCCAGACTGCCATTTTTCTGAAAATCCTCCCATAATGCGAACAGTACAAGCGCTGTTTCGTCCTCTTGAATGGGAAGCTGAACACGTCCTGCGTGGATGTAAGGATGCCAGCTGGAGCCTACCGTACCATCCGGATTGTATTTGTGCTGCAAATAGCCTTCGTCAGTCAGCGCTTTGGCGCAAAATTCGAAGAAGGGAATAATCATCCCCTGGTAACCTGCCATCGACATGGCGTAGGCAATCAGGGCGCCGTCTCTTGGCCACATATAGCTGTAATGATCCCGATTGCTCTGCATGATATCAGAATCATTAGCAGCGATGATAGCGCCGTTCACATCGGTTTGAGTTCTCACGATTAAGAGACTCTGTTTATAAAGACGAACCACTTCGGGGGTTAGATCCCCATAGTCTTGATCGACCTTGTTAGCCCAATGCTGCCAGTAAATCTTGACACGGTCCAGGAGCTTACCGGGATCGCTGTCCTTTACATAAGTATCGAGCTTTTTGACTTCATCCAGGGTTCTTCCTGCGGACATCCAGTAATACAGGGTTTGGCTGGCATCAGGTGGAACGAAGAGCTTGAAGCTGATTGTACTGTCTACAGAGCCTTGAGCGATGGCGTTGCCCATTAGGTGGCCGTCTTCAGCATCTCTCCAAGTCCCCTCGGCATTGTAGAATCTTTTGACCCCGGTAGAATATTGAAAAATGCCTTCACTTCCAGTGCTGCCGTTGAACATGAAATACTTGTCTTTTTTATAATGGAAAACTGTATTGGTAGTAGGATAATAAGCCGCGGTGTCGCCAACTTCGGTTTCATTAATCAGCAGATCCTGATTGAAGAACATGCGCACTTCGCGCACAGTGCTTCTGAGGTTGGTGATGCGGACTCTTTTCAGGTAAATATCTTCTCGTTGATGCACGCCGTCATTCATAAGCAGTGTAACGCCCAAACCCGGATGCGTAGCAGTTACCTCGGTCACGAGCGAATCTTCGATATAAGAAAGATGAATCTGCCACTCAGGCTCATTCAGCCAAGCGAACGCTCCGTCTACCCATATGCCAACCCGGCAGTGGTAACCGCCGATATGGTTTAGTTGACCTACGTAAGGATAATACAGATCGCGCATGTAAGAATGCTGATCCAGGTTAATAAGAAATTTCCCGTTTCCAATAACTAGATGTCTAGGCAAATCATCACTTCCCTAATCGTATAAATTCTTTGTATGCGGCAAATATGCACAGGCAAATGTTCCGTTTTCAAAGTTAAAAAATAACAGTTTACCCTCGAGCTCACTGCTACTAGGTTACCTAATTCTTAACGAGTAATCAATGGTTACTTGGAAAAAAACTGAAAATACGCACAATTGGGCGCTTGATGACTGGGATATTATAAAATATTAACCTAATATTA
Organism: Paenibacillus eucommiae; assembly: GCF_017874215.1. Classification (GTDB taxonomy): domain Bacteria; phylum Bacillota; class Bacilli; order Paenibacillales; family NBRC-103111; genus Paenibacillus_AI; species Paenibacillus_AI eucommiae. The sequence continues at coordinate 185,539 of NZ_JAGGLB010000019.1, read as the reverse complement.
ACATATAATTCAAGGTTTTTCTTGCTCGTTCTGCAAGATGGAGAAGTAAGTCTGAATCATTGCTTCTGCAAGCTGTGCTCCGTTAAATTCTGTACGAGCTTTATAAGAAGCGGCTGTCGCTAATGTTCTGGCGAATTCAGGGTCCAACAACAGTTGTAAAACCTGTGAAGCCAAGGCGGCGGCATCATCTGGAGGCACCTTGCAGCCATCGACGCCATGTTCGATAATTTCACTTAACCCTCCAACATCTGATGCGATAACCGGAGTGCCTGTTGCCATAGCCTCAAGAGCTACTATTCCAAAAGGCTCATAAAGGCTTGGAAAGACACAGACATCTGCAAGCTGCAACAGACTATATTTGTCAGCTTCATCAAGGAATCCGACAAACTGTACATGTTCACGTAAAGGGGCAGCGAGCTCCTGCAGCCATTCTAGAGAAGGACCGCTGCCAGCAATCAAGAGCTTGATGTCGGGCAGTTTGTGGATAATATGGTGCATGGCTTCTAGTAAAATATGTACGCCTTTCTCATGGACGAGGCGACCAAGAAAGCAGACGATCTGTTCCTGCCCGGATTTTTTGAGGGCTTGTAGTAGTGGGACAGTTGTGCCGTAATTTTGATGCTCCTGCCCGGGATATAACGGGAGTCCATTCGGAATACGAATGATATTGTTCTCTGAAAGCTGGAACAGGGAATGTACCTCTTGAACCATAGCTCTGCTGCAAACAATCACACAATCGGCCATAAGCACCAGCTTGCTCTCTATACTATGGATTGTGTGCTGGAGCTCATTTTTGAGCTTTCCTTGGTGGCGCCCGTACTCTGTTGCGTGAATGGTGATAACAAGCGGAAGCTTAAGGGTCCGTTTACTTTCCTTGGCGCAATAGTAGATAAGCCAGTCATGCCCATGTAAAAGATCGAATATGAATCCCTGTTCAGTGAGTTCCAATATAGCATCGCTAAAAGCAGAGTTCATCAGGAACACCCAGTCCAGGAAATTCACAGCTTCCAACGATTGCAAAACCTGAACACGATGAACATGCACTCTCTCAGCTATTTCGTAAAGCGGGCTGCTATGTGTTTGGCAGGTAATAACATGAACGTCATGCCCCGCGGCTGCAAGCTGTCTGGATAAATCACATACGGCACGAGCCAGCCCGCCAATAATTCGCGGCGGATATTCCCATGTTAGCATGAGAATACGCAACTTACGTATTTGATGTATGTTGTCTATTTTATGCAGCTTCCCGGTCTCTAAGATCATGGTATTGTCAACTAGTGAGGCCTCTTTTGGAAAGAGAGGGTCGCAATAAAGCTTATAGCTTAGCTCGGGAAGGAGTGGAGCAGCTTTCTCTAATTCTTTAAGAAATGCGGAATTAAATGAAATTTGCTCTTCAGTACGATCCTGCAATTGATCTAACAGATTGTGAAACTGCTGGAGATGTACCTGTATTCGTTGAACCGCATATTCCGTTACAGTACCTGCATCGAGTATAAAGGTCCAGTCGCTGCTTTGCGCCAGCATAAGCTCTTTGGCTGCTTGGTTCAGCATCTTTTTTTGCAACTCATATAGCTCATGCTGCTCATTCAGCTGGTTCGGCTCTGGGTACATGTGTACTGCTTGAATCAAACGGTCCTCAGCAGCGTGAAGAAGCGGATACACCCAATCGTTTTTCGGCTGCAGCCAAACTTCTGCAAAGCCGCCGCGGCCCCAGCTTGATACCGGAAGCTCAATGGTGTCAACAGGAGGGTAGAGCTCATTATAAGCTGCAAGTGAGATGCTTTTAAGCTCTGAATGATGCGTGTCAAGACCGCGAAGCACGGCTTCCAACCATAATAATCCTTCAAACCACCAATGGCCAAAAAGCTCGGCATCGTAGGGACAGACGATAATAGGCGGAGCTTCTGATGGTGCAGGCTGGGAGACTAAAGGCGCTGAGTCGGATTCTGATTCTGATTGCAATTCGGTTTGCAGTTCGGCAGTCTTGAAGGAGGTTTCTGGTTGCTCCGGCTGCTCCAGTCGCTTCAACTGCTCCAGCCGGGCCGCCAGAAAGTGCTCAGCATGCTGCTGAGCTTTGCGGGCGGCAGCCTCCGGCTGGTAGGGCTGCTTTGCGTCACCATCACCGGTGACGCGGTAATACTTCAAGCCCGTATGAATCCGGACGCCGTCCGGCAGCACATAGGGCTTGATGTAGTCCCACTCGGCCCCGCCTGCGCGGCCGAGGTCAAACCCGATATCGCGGTAATACTCGCGATAATCGGCATCGCCCGGGTACCCCGCCTCGGCACTCCACACTTGTGTGGAGGCCTCGGGGTCCCGGGCAAAGGCGCAGGAGCCGCCTGGCGTAAGCCGCGGCCTGCTGCCGTGCGCCTTCGCCGTCCAGCCCACTGCGTGGGCATCGACGACGAAGTAGCGCAAGCCCAGCGCCTGCAGGTGGGGCTCCACCGCAGGCGTATAGCCGCACTCCGGCAGCCAGATGCCGGCCGGTGCGGCCCCGAAGTGCCGCCGGAACTCCGTGACGGCGGCTTCGAGCTGTGCGCGCAGCGCGGAAGCGTTCTTGACCAGGGGCAAGAACGCATGCGTAGCTGCGCAGGTAATGAGCTCGACGCAGCCGCTTTGGCGGAGGCTGCGGAGCTTGGCGATGAGATCGCCGTCCAGGCGATCGAAGAGGGCGCTAAGCCCGCTGTAACGCGAAGCGTACATGCGGGCTGTGTCGGCCAAAGCAGCGTCGGCTCCCAGCCGCTGCACTTCTTTGTCAGCCAGCTCGCACAAGGAGTGGAGGTGTGCACGTGTTTTTTGCTTCATCAGCGGATCATCCAGCATGGCGAGAAGTGTCGGTGATAAGGAGAGCGTTATATGAAAGCAGACGCCTTCGGAAAGCAGCTTGTCCAGCAGCTCGATTAAGGGGAGATACGTATCCGTAACAGCTTCATAAAACCACCGTTCTTCTAAGGTGACAGATTCCTTCTCCTGCCTGACGTAAGGAAGGTGGGCATGAAGCAGCAGTGCTACATAACCAGCAGTCGGGGAAGTCTCCTTTGGATTTGCATGCATATGCTGACTCATACTATGCTTCGTAATCTGGCTCATAGCACACCTCTTCGGATAAGGATCTTCGAACCAACTTCAGCTTCGCTAGCAATCTGCGTTAAGTTATTTGCCGAACGCTTATCATCATCATCAGCGACTTGTTCAAGTAAGTCTGATTTTTCATAAGAATAGATTGTATAGGCGGAGAATCTGTCGTATTCATCAGGCAGAGTCGTTTCCACCTCACCAGAGAGAAAGTGTCCATAGACAACGTGATCAATATCAAGCTCATCAGAGCTGATAGGTTTCAAAGGGGAGAATTTGTGATCAGCAGCGGGAAGAACAATGCTGTTGGAACGCATCAAGGGGATGAATTGCGACTGCTTGTTCCAGATCCCCAGCTCTGCAACATAAGTCTGGCCTTGCTTCAGTTCTTGTATATAACAGGAGTCCTGCTCATATAAAGGCAACTGTCTGGTTACACGGGCAGGATTGCTGTCAAGTGCAATACCTGTCATAGTATAGAGCCTCAAGGTAGGTTGAAGGCTTAGCCAATCACTACCGAAATGCTCAAGGATCATCGCGATTTTGGATGGCGTTAACCGCCAATAGGCAAATAGAGTAGTTACGTTTTGAAGCAGCAGGAATAACGTATTTCGTTCGGTACGGGAGGAGAGGGAGGAAGTAATCTCGTTGACGCACATAGGTCTCACCCTTTTATCGATAGACTTTGAACATGAATCAAGTAAAGACAATAATCAATTACGCTGATTAAGAATGGAAGAATCAGTTATCTCTCTTGATATTCATAAATTATAGTATAACCAATTTGAAACAAGAAAAAAGCCTCCGCTGAAAAAGTTAGTATTTTGGCTGAAAGCGCTACGTTCTAGATATCTTCAGTAGTTAGTTTCTATACAGAAATCCAGATAGTTTTTCAGGTTTACAGCAACAGAAGACCGTGATATATTATTTTTAAATATAGTTAATATATGTAAATTAAACATTAATATTGGGATTGAACAATTTTTAGATAGAAATTCATGTTCATTTATTCAAGAAAAATTAAATTGCAAATTATTTCAAAAAATGTATTTTAAAGCGTTTACAATTAAATAAAACTATGATAATATCAAATTACATTATATGGAATGGAGGTGATGATACATGGCGATAGATTGTCGTATAACGGCAACACACTGTCACGAAATCTGCAATTATTCCACTGGGCAAAAACTTAGAATTACTACACTTTATTGTGAAGATGGCAACTACTATTCGAATTCAACTTGTGATTGCTAAATATAAAAAAGAATAGAGGGGAGAAATCCCCTTTATTTCTTTTTTAAGCTTCTAAAAATATTAGTATTCAAAACGATCGGGGGCTGGAAAGATGGTGGTAGCAAGTTTTTTTCAAATTTTTTTATTTATTATGTTTTTACTCTCAGGCTTCTTGAAATTATTAGATATAAAATCATTTCAAAGCACTTTAAACCAACTAAATATTATTCCTAAACTGGTTAAATTATTATCCTACATGGTTCCGCTTCTCGAAATTTTATCTGCAGTACTACTTTTATTTGAAACAACAAGATGGATTGCGGAATGTTCTTTGTTTTGTTTATGTGGGGCATTTGTTTGGACTGTATATCAAAGTATATCCAAATCAAAAAAGATCGAATGCAACTGCTTTGGCAACCTGGGTTCAGAAACTCTAGGGTCGATCACTATAGTCCGAATTATGCTAGTTGTAGCGATGACATTATTTCTGATGGTATCTGGACAAAATACTGATTTATATGCGTTGTCAAAAACAGATTGGATTGGAAGCATATCCATATCCATTGGAATAATAGTATTATTTTCTCTTTTACAGACATTTAACTCTTATAAAAAAATATTAAAATCATTCGACCAAAAAAGGGATGCGAAAGGAGTAAAGCCATGAATGTTACAGAACTGTTTTTAATTTCGTATGTTTTTTTGTGGATATTTATGATTGTATGCTCTATTATTCTAATGTTTTTTATAAGAGAAAAGATAACTGTTATGAAAAAACCAAGAAATACACTTGCTTACAGTGATTATGGACTCGAGGTCGGGACCATGTTCCCCCTTAAGTCTTTAGTCTCCGTTCAAGGTCAAAACATTCACATTAATCCGCTAAACAAAGGAACTGTAATCTTGTTTACATCAATAAACTGTGATGTTTGTAAACAAATTTACCCTCTCTTGTCGAAGCTGAACCGAAAATATCAGGACATTTCCATAGTCACAATGATGCTGAGTGAGGATAAGCAAATGATTGCTTCTTTGATCGAACAGTACAAAATAGATACTCCAGTTGTTCAAGTTAGTAGTGTTGAAGATTTGGATGCATACGCTACAAGAAGATTTCCTTTTGCATATGTTCTTTCTGATGCTGGACATGTAGTCTTTAAAGGGGTTGTAAATATTGAGGAGCATTTCGATGCCTTGATTTACAAAATAAAAGAGTTGAAAGTTGCAGTATAAAAGGTTCTGTACTTCATAGTAGATAATTGTGTGTGAAAGGTTTAAATGCGATGAATAAAACAAAAAAAAATAATGCAAGAGAAACTTTTCATTCATCCAAACAAATACTTAAGACTCTGTTTCATTTGGCCCCTTATCTTCTTCTAACTCTGATCATACTCCAATTAATAGCAGCATTGATTCCAATGTTCCAACTATTTATAACGAAAGAACTAATTAATCGTGTAACCCTAGCTTTTAGTGAAGGATCTGACTCCATTGATAAGGTAATATTCATATTAATATGTCAATTGGGTCTCCATGTAACAAACATAGGGCAAGATTCAGCCAAAAGATACGTTGAATTACAGATCAATAATCGTATGTCTTTGCATTACAATGAACTAATATCTAGGAAAGCAACGGGAATACCTCTAAATATGCTGGAACAGCCGGAATACTATAATCAACTGCAAAGAATTTCTTCTGGTGGTGAAATAAGAGGTATAAAAATAATTACAGCCCTGCTGCAAGTTGCTCAAAACTTGATTACAATTATTGGATATATTGTAATTTTAGCTAGTTTTCATTGGATGTTATGTGTGGGAATGTTAATCTTGATTGCTCCCTCACTTTTTTATCATATTCGCGCAGGTAATTCAAGGTATTTCCAATTAATTAATCAAACACCGCTGGGAAGAAAATCGAGATATTTATCTACTTTGCTTAGAAGCAGAGAAGTAGCAAAAGAGATTCGGATTTTTGGTTTGACAAGCTATCTACTTAGTTTTTGGAAAGAAATATTCAAATTACATTCTCGGGAAAAGCTGGAACTTGAACGAACCTTATCACTTTCAAAGCTTTCTATTGAGTTGTTTATCGGTTTTGCAACTACCTGTATATCGGGTTTTTTAGTTTGGTTAGGTATACAAGGGAGGTTAACTTTAGGACATTTCGTAGCTCTGACGCAAACCATTGCTTCAACCCAGGCACTTATGCAAAATACTGCTTTCAATATCGCCTTAATCTATGAAAACTCATTGTATACACAAGATCTAATGAATTTTCTTGAGTTAAATGAAGATTCAGAATCTGCTTCCAGCTATTCCTTTCCTGTGCCATTTACTAAAGGAATTAAAGTAGAAGAGCTAACATTCAAATATCCAAATAAAGAACATTTGGCGTTGGATAATGTTTCCTTCTCCATTAAGACTGGTGAGAAAATTGCAATTGTTGGAGAGAATGGATCTGGTAAAAGTACGCTTGTAAAGTGTTTGTTAGGATTGTACAAATTAGAAAAAGGTTGCATTATGTATGACGAACGTAACCTTAGTTTGATGGATAAATATTCTTTCCGCCAACATGTAACTGCTGTTTTTCAAGATTTTGCGCAGTATCATTTAAGTTTGAGGGAGAATATAGGTTTTGGAAAAATTGAACATATTGAAGATGAGGCACTGTTACAAGCTGCTGCTACAAAAGCTGGTGTAGACGAGATTGTGACAAAACTCCCCAATGGCTATGATACACAACTAGGGCCGACTTTTTTGGATGGACACGAATTATCACATGGACAATGGCAGAAAGTAGCTATTTCCCGTGCTTTTTTTCGTAATTTCGAAGTTATTATTTTGGATGAGCCAACAGCAAGTTTAGATCCTGTTACTGAAGCCGCAATCTTTGAAAGACTTTCTGAACTCACCGAAGGAAAAACAGTAATTTATATTTCACACCGGCTTGGAGTTTGCAAGACTGCTGACCGAATAGTGGTTATGAAACAAGGAAGATTGATTGAGCAGGGAACACATACTGAGTTAATTCAAGAAAATGGCGAATATAAGAAAATGTTTCAAATGCAAGCACAATGGTACAGATAACAGGGGGATACAAGGATGAATAAATGGAGGTTGGCGGTTGCTGTCTTTGTTTTAATATTTTCTTTATTGATCACGGGATGCGAGGCAATTTGGTCCTCAAAAGAAGATGAAAGTGTTCCAAGGCCCATCGATAGAGAAACAGAGGCAACATTAAAAATTGCAGTTGAGGTGGCAACACAGAGCATGAAAGAATATGCCTCTTATTTGAGAACCCAATACCCTAATGTGAAAGTAGAATTCCTTTCCTATGCGCGTCTTAGAAACAGTACGCAAAGTTTTGATAGTGGTTTCGAACAATGGGTGGAGGAAAAAAAGCCGGATATTATTCAATTCCCAATGCTCAAAACTTTCGAGAAGTGGGTTCGAGACGGGAAGCTGCTGGAACTGGGTCCACTCATTAAAGCTGATGATTTTGACTTGGAGAATATGAATGACCACGTTATTGATTACATAAGAGACAAAGGCGAGGGCAAATTATTTGGCCTTGCGCCTACCTTTTCGAGTAATGTGTTGTTTTACAACAAACAAATCTTCGACCGTTATCATATCGAGTATCCACATAATCAAATGAGCTGGGAAGAAGTACTGGGCTTGGCCGGGCGCTTCCCTGCCGAAGGGGATGAAACGACGAAAACCTACGGTTATCATCATGGGTCGGAAGCATCCACCTTTAGTTTAATTAAAGATATAGGCAGGGACCAACGATTAAGTTACGTAGATACTGATTCCACGGAAATAACGATAGACACACCAGGGTGGCGGCGTATATTTGAAATGGTGCTGAATGGCTACAAACAAGGTTACGTTTACAATAACAAGAATCCATTCTTCAAAAGTGGTAACGCGAACTTTGATGATTATATTATGAGCAATATGTTTACAACAGGGCGGGCAGCGATGACGCTGCAAAATTTTATGTATTTAAATTTGCTTGAGCAGAAAAAAATTCCTCAATCATCTGAATGGGATATCGTTACTGTTCCAGTGGATCCAACACTTCCAACGGAATCAAACTACTATCGGGTGAGCGACCTTCTTGGGATTAGCGCTGATTCTCCCACACTGCGGGCGGCATGGGAGTTTGTGAAGTATGCTAATAGCGATGAGGTTTCAAAAATGAAATCCAAATCATTGCTGGATTCGCAGATCCTTACTCGAACATCCCATTTGAAAGAAGTGAATGGGCGCAGTTTGGAACCTTTCTACATGCTTGAACCCTCAACGTTTCAGGAATTTACTTTTACAAGCAGCTTTGATTCACAATTTGATGAAATGGCATCAGAGGAAATAAACAAAATATTGGACGGACAACAAACATTAGATGAAGCATTAAAGATTATTCAGCGTAAAGGTAAGGAGCTTCTAGCGGCGGAAAGTGTAAAATAGGTTTCTTGTAATTTAATCTTTCAATCTCACGCCACCTTCCACCAAAAACGTATACTTTTCAGCAAATTGACAAAAAAAAATCTCCACAAGAAAGTGGAGATCCAAAACAGAAGCTGCATATTATGTACCGATCGTTGATGCAGGCCGTGATGTGGAAAGGCGCAGGCAGGTAAGCTTCATAAGTGAATCGTAGCTATTGGTTGATTTCGCCAATGATTGGTAGTCGTCAGCTTGGACGTTGGTGAAAGCTTCTGTTTTTCCGGTGTGATAATAGACGGTCATGTTGGCTGTGACATCGTCGTATTGGACGAAGGTGATTTGCTTGGAAGCGATGTGGATGATATGCACTAAGGGCTCTCTCTCCTTCGATGCAGATTCGGAAAATCCGTATACTCTCCTGATGGATGGCAGCGGATACCCTGATGATATAGGTATGCTTATTGCAAAGCATTTAGAATCTGTTCCCGGTATTGCCCGATCAGTGCTTGTGCTTCTTCACCGCTTGCAGCCTGGGCGATAATGTTAAATTCAGGATGGTCATCATCCGGCAGCAGCAAAACCCACCCTTTATCCTCATAAATTTTAATACCATCCAGGAGCTCTATTTGACTCTTTCCAGTTTGTTCGACCAGGCTGCGCATCACCTTGCCTTTGAAGTCCCATGGGCAATCGACGCGTTCACTATGCACATGGAAATCAGGTAAAAGAGCTAGCAGCTCTGAAAGCTCCAGCCTGGTTCGCTGCAGATGCCGGATCACCAAACTTGCGGCAAACAGAGTATCCATAAGTGGATGCAGCAGATTGGTATGAGAAGCTTCATAGATCGAGCGGTTCAGCTCTTTGGTACGAATCACTTGGCAGCCAAGCCCTTCAGCTAAACTTTCCAGCACGTGGGGCATGCTGCCCGGAGCTCCGATAACCGATCCTGGGCAGCTATGAAAATAGCATACATATACCAAAAGCTTCAAGCGATCCCCTTCCACGACATCGCCTTGTTCGGTTAGGAGCTGGAGGTTCCTTCCGTTCCCCTCCAGCTTAATACCCATCTTAGCTCGAGATTTTGCTACGAAAAGAGTTAGAGGCTCCTGCAGGCTGGCGGGAGATACCTCTATGTACTCACAATTCATTGCTTTCCACAATGGAGCGGCGTGTTTGCCCAACCAGGGGCTAACCTCTACAATGATCCGAAAGGAACTCATATTGGGTGCAAGCCTTTCACCAAGCTTCCTGTCAAGCTCTGTTTCTGGTGCTGCTTCGTCTTTCCCTTGAATAACCTCGTCATCGAGTTCCTCTATCAATGAATCCATATAAGAACTCATCATATGCGGCTCTATGGAAGCATGTCCTAGCTGTCTCATGGACGCCCGGGAATAGTCCTCCTGCCAGTAGCTGTTTTCTACCTTGCGCTCTTTGCTTTTGGCAATGGGCATTCCGGTATCGTCGTAGCATTCTAGCAGACAGGCTTCCAGCTCATTTCCGGACCAGCTTATATGAATGCCGCCTTCAGTCTGTAAGTGACGGACAGCAAATTGTGCTGCAGGTGCTGATAAATCCCCCAAATCAATAACATGTGTGCCTACGGATTGCAGGCTGGCAATGACCGTTTGCTTGAGCAGGCGGGTAAAGGCGTAAGGAGATGAACTGACCGTAATGGATCTCGAAGGGGCAAGCGCCGCGCCATAAGCGGTGCCGAAGCGGGCTGCAAATTCGGGGGTCATCTCCACATTCGGTATTCCGCAGACTCCGCTGGTTTTGAACAGCGATTTGGAGGCGTGATCGCCCCAGATCAGTGAGCTACTAAGCCTGGAGTTTTCGCGAATTTGCTTGTCTGGCCATATTTTTACGTGAGGCAGAATCATACTGCCCGTTCCTATGGTTACACGGTTTCCTATCACGGAGCCTTCCCCGAGGAAGGCTGTTCCTTTGCATATCGTTCTGCTCGTCACCGTTGAGCCGGAAAGTTCACTCCGGCCGGCAAAATGATTATGATCCCAGAGCACGCTCCGGGAAAGCACGCTGCCCTTAGCGAGCAGATTATGTTTGCCGATTACGCAGTATTCGCCGATTTCCACATCCTCTTCAAGCTGGGTGCCGCTTCCAATGAAGGCTGGCCCGGTCCAGCGGATAGAGGGGCTCAAGCTTACGTTGTCCCCGATAAAGATGCCTGGGCGAACTTCTTTTCCTTCTATTTTCACGTTTACGGTGCCGTCGAGCATATCGAATTGCGTTTGCCGGTACTGCTGCAAATTGCCAATATCCGACCAATAACCTGAGCTGATACAGCCATAAAGAGGACTCTTGTCCCGCAGAAGAGCGGGGAAGAGCTGCTGGCTGAAGTCATATTCACTACCCTCTGGAATATGCCCGAAAATATCCGGCTCAAGAATATAGATGCCCGTATTGACCGTATCGCTAAAAACTTCTCCCCAGCTTGGTTTCTCAAGAAAGCGCATGACTCTACCTGCTTCGTCGGTCATAACGACGCCATATTCCAGGGGTTCGCTTACATGCGTGAGAAGAAGCGTAGCGAGGGATTGTTTGTTTTGATGAAAGGCATAGGCCTGCTGCAGGTCGAAATCGGTTAGAGAGTCCCCGCTAATAACCAGGAAGGTATCATCCAAGAAATGCTGCGCATGCTTAACACTCCCTGCAGTCCCCAGAGGCGTATGTTCTTCGAAATAATGAAGATTAACACCAAACTCATGACCATCGCCAAAATAGTCTCGAATCACCTCAGGCAAGTATTGCATAGTGACAGCAATGTCGCTGATGCCATGCTTCCGCAGCAGCTCAATGGTATAGGCCATACAGGGCTTGCTTAAGAGCGGAACCATCGGTTTGGGGAGATGACAGGTTAATGGACGCAACCTTGTTCCTTTGCCTCCAGCCATAATAACAGCTTTCATTTGTGCATCCTCCTTCAGCTCCTCCTCCAGACTGCTCCAGATTCTTTTATACTGCCTCCGTACTGCCACCATAATGCTTCTACAATTCCTGCTAGCAGCTGCTGCAAAAAGCCGATCTATAAAAGGGCTATGCTTCAATCATTTCTTTTGAGGTATAGGTAAGCTTGTCATATTGTTTTCTGATTTCTTTAGCGATCCAGTTCCATTGATAATTTCTCACCAGCTTCAGGTATGCGGCAGTGGCCAGTTGGTCTCCAAGTGAGGGCTGCAGCAGCAGGTCAGTAATATGCCAGGCTAAGGATTCCACATTTCCAGGCAGTGCTTTGTAACCATCAATGCCATGCTCAATAATTTCGGCCAGCCCGCCTGTGTCTGCAATGACGACAGGTTTAAGGGAGGCCATGGCTTCCAGAACGACGATGCCGAACGGTTCATACAAGCTTGGAATGACGCAGACATCGGAGGCTTGATACAGGGCAGCACGGTATTCATCTCCCACAAAGCCGGCAAAATAAACGCGATCCCCTAAGTGGGAGGCTTGATCCCGCAGCTGTTGCTCCATAGGGCCGGAGCCGGCAATGACGAGCTTGGCTTGCGGAATCTGGGAGAGAATGGCTGGCATTGCTGCGATAAGCACTTGAATTCCTTTTTCATAAACAAGTCTTCCAATACAAAAAATCATCCGATCCTCAGCCTGCAGGAAATCAGGACGAGCGGGGGAAGGTTTGGTCTCGGCAAGTCCTACACCATTTGGGAACACTTGCACCTTCTGAGCGGGAAGGCTAAAAAGATCATGCACCTGATTTCTCATATATTCACTGCATACGAAAACCTGATCCGCTTCATAGGTCAGCTGCCATTCCATTTGATGGATTTTATGCTGCAGCTGAGTGTGGATTTGGCCTTGATTCCGGCCCCATTCCGTAGCATGGAGGGTTGCAATTAAAGGAATGTGATAGCTTTGCTTGATCTCTCTGGAAGCCTGCATAACCATCCAATCATGAGCATGAAGGAGATCGATTCTGCCCCCGCTTTCCTTCCAACGGACCAAATAGTCGACCATGGCCAGATTCATTTCAAAGGACCAGTGGTAAAAAGAGGTATCTCCAGACGTTTGTATGGGCAGTCTGTGCACAAAGACACCGTTTTTTTGCTCGAAATATGGAGCGCCGAAATGGGAGGTAGTGATCACATGAACAATCTGGCCTTCCGCGGCGAGTGCTTCTGATAATTCGTGAACAGAGCGGGATAACCCGCCGACGTGCTTAGGAGGGTATTCCCAAGTCAGCATAAAGACGTTAGGGCTGTCCTTCGTCTCCTCAAGCAGCTTCTGCCAATGCTCAAGCTCAGGCACTATGTGGTTGGGGGAATGGCGCACGATAGCTGCGTAGTCGCGATAATCGATTGCCGGAAAGCAATCGTCCTGTTGCTCCAGGTCGGCAAGCTGCTGTTCGTCGATAAGTGTGCGGTCTATCTGGTCGCATAGCAGATGGAAGCATCCGAGATGCTCCTTGCAGCGGTTAACGGCATGCTCGGCTGCCGCTGGATTATCAACAATAAAAGCCCAGTCTCCGCTTTGTGCCAGCAGCAGCTCACGGCCAGCTTGATTGAGAGCCCGTATTAGCTGTGAGGTATTCATGACTTGCTTGATAGACAAATGCTCATACCGGGTCGAGAGCTGAATCATCCGTTCCTCAGCCTGATGCAAATGACGGTATAGCTCATCATGATTACCCTGCAGCGGTGCTTTGGAAGCTTCATTCCGGCACCAGCTGGACTCGGTGACGATACCGACATCAGCGACAGGATATTCGCGCAAATATTCGCTTGGCGTAATCATCTTTAGCGTATGCTGTTCTGTGAAGATTTGGCGGCACAGCGTCTCGAGCCAAATAGGACCTTCATACCACCAATGCCCGAGTAGCTCTGCATCAAAAGGAATATTGATGATCGGCTTGCGGTCCAGGTTCCGCCGCCAGTACTCGATCTGACTTTGCCGATTATGGAGAAAGTGTCCGGCGTGCCCGGCCGCTTTCTGCAGAGCCGATTCAGGCTCATAGGGTTCGTTATGGCTGCCTTTGCCAGTAATCCGGTAATATTTGATGCCTGTATTGACTCTATTTTGGTCGGGCAGTACATAAGGGCGGATATAGGACCATTCCTCTGCATTATCGCTTCCCAGGTCCCAGCCGATGTCTTTATAATATTCCCGGTAATGATAGTCTCCCGGATAGCCGTGCACAGTGCTCCAGACCTGGCTGGAGGATTCGGGATCAGCTGGAAACACACTTACGCCGTAGGGGGTCATCAGCGGGGCATACTGCTCGCGATTAGGCCGGGGCGATGCATAAGCAACAGCAGTGGAATCAGAGAAGCAATATTCGATCCCATAAGGCTTCATAATGCGGTCGATTCCAGGGGTGTAGCCACATTCAGGCAGCCATATCCCCTTAGGTGAACATTGGAAATGACGTTCATAATCACGGACAGCTGTTGCAATTTGAGCCTGGATAGCTTCCTCGGTTTTCATATATGGCAAGTAGCCGTAAGAGGCTGCGGATGTAATGATTTCAATAACACCTTTCTCTTGATAGTGCTTGAATTGGCCAACTAAATTACCTTCACATTTCTCAAATAAAGTCTGCAGCTCTATAAAGCGATTCTGATACCTGACAGCAAGCGGCAGCAGCTGCGGATCTTTCCTAAGTCTCTGTTGTTCTTTTCCGGCCAGTTCTATTAGTCGGCTTAGGTGCTTGTGATAACGTTCCCGCATCAGCGTATCGCTAAATAACGACAGTAAGGTGGGGCTAAGAGACAAGGTAAGGCGAAAGTCGATCTTATCCAGTGTCAGCCGCTCGAATACTTCGAGAAGAGGGAGGTAAGTTTCTGTCATTGCCGCATAGAACCAATGCTCCTCCAACTGATCATGACGATGCTGATGACGTATATAAGGCAAATGGGCATGCAGCACCAAGGCCAGATAACCTTTGAGCTCAGGCTTCGATTTAATTCGATTGATCATCGTATTGGATTACCTCGCATTCGGAGAGTAGGGCTGCACATTTTCGAAGAAATGGGGTTCTATTCGGCCATCGGCTTTGCCATTCTTTACCTCTGAAACAACCTCAACCAGAGGTGCTCCCCAAGGTGCAACTGTTTGTCTGGGAGTAATTACGGCGTTGGATCTCAGGAGCGGAAGGAACTCGCCTTCTATTGTATACGTCCCCCAATCAGCGAGATACGTGCGACCAGGCTGAAGGTGATGAATATACCAATTGTCCGCTTCGGGTGTTGTCGGTATGTCGAAGTAGGAGTTCGCATTGCTGCCATTAAAATAAATGCAAGTGACATCATAGATCCGCAGGGCTTTTGGCATGCTGCTGTAATCACATTCAAAATGCCGGGAAAGCAGCCATCTTTTTCGATCGCTAAGCTCCCAGTAGGCATATAACATACAAGCATCTCTAACCATCATATAGAGCATATCCTTGTGGTATCGGGCAGGTGCCTCAAAAGCTGTGTTAACAAGCGGCTTCATTCGGGACTCCTTTCATAGGCTTGACTGTTTCAGGGTGCGCAAAGGAATGTGCATTTATGCATGATTTAGTAAAAACTTCTTGTCTTTGAAAAAAGGAATTTTCGGATTCAATGCCGAATATATTGGTGTAACCGGAACTCCTTCGTGAGGAGAGTAGGTCTGGAGTCCAAGACTAAGCAGATATTTCAGTTAGGAGGGAGTTCCCATGAGTTTTTGCTGTGGAGCGAGCATGATTGGAACCAAAGGCACCCTAAAACATATTAGAACACAAATTCATAACGTGCCGATCTTGTTTTGCCCGGTATGTCACCGTATAGAGGTGCATTTTCTCGTGGAGAGCGAATACGAGATTCTAGCGGAATATGCACACGGAGATGGAGCCAGTGAAGTTGATTTTGTAGAATACGTGGAGGGCAAGGATCACTTGCTGTTCGAAAACTGTGTGAATCATGAAGGCGAGGAGCCTCTGGAAATAGTACGCAGCCAGATTGATATGGCTCTGGATCTTCTTTCCGTAGCTAAAACCATTGCAGATGAGGAATGGGAGCAGCAATTAAAGAAGCGTCTGCAAATACTAGGCTCCAGGCAGCACAAGCTAATGACCAAAAAAGCCGCAAATGGCTCCAAATAGAAATCCATTTTAATTATTTTATAAAACCGTACAATATGCAGGCTTACTGCGTGTTTGTACGGTTTTTTTTGTATTCCAAAATAGGGATCATTCAGGCTTGACTCGCAGTGTAAAAGCATAAAAGTTAAAAAATACGAGGGTCCGTGTTATAATAAGGCAAGAACTTACCCCCCTAAGGATAAAAGTCCTAACGAATTTGTATATTGTGAGGTGGAGTGGTGTTACTCATAGTTTTTAAAAAATTTCTGGGAAAACGTCAAGCGACTCCTGGATCATCGAGCTCCCCCTCCCAACCGGAAGAGCTGGTGCTGCTCATACAGCAAGGCGATTTAAGGCTTCGCAATCAATTCATAGCTGATTATCAACCGTATGTGGCTAAAGTCACAAGCCGGTTTTGTAAAAGATATATTGATCCAACCAGAGATGATGAATTCAGTATAGCGCTTGCTGCTTTTAACGAGGCTATACATCAGTTTTCTGCTCCTATGGGCCGGTCCTTCCTCGGTTTTGCAGAAACCGTTATGAGGCGCAGACTGATCGATCACTTGCGCAAGGAGCAGCGTTTTCGAGGACAAATACCGTACAGCTCGTTTGAACAGGAGGATGAAGATAATAACGTCATCAATCCAATTGAAGTTCATCAAGCCATTGAGCATTATGAGAAGCAGAAGGGTATCGAAGAGCGGCAAAATGAAATCATAGATTTTAGCCGCAGCCTGGCAGAATTCGATATTGCCTTCTCTGAGCTGGCTGCCGCCTCCCCGAAGCATGATGATTCCAGGCAGATGCTGTTTACAATCGGTAGATCACTGGCCCGGGATTCGGACTTGATGCAAGTTCTGCTAACCAAGAAGCAGCTGCCCATCAAAGAATTGTTGGAACGGGTCAAAGTGTCCAGGAAAACGCTGGAGCGCAATCGTAAATTTCTTATTGCTATAGCTATTATTCATAATGGATCCTATCCCTACTTACGTGACTATTTGCAAGTTCGGGAAGAAGATTGAGATAGAACAAATACAAGGAAAGGGAGCTATGGGTATGAACAAGGGGATCGTAATGGAAATGAATGATGCCAACATCATTGTGATGACCTCCACGGGAAGGTTCGAAAGCCTGCCTAGAGCTAATCGAAGCTGTGTAATAGGCGAAGAAATTAGCTATGCTGCAGGTAAAGCACGATCCAAGCTGGTTTTACGTAGGGGTATAGTCTCTGGACTCATCGCTGCCGTGGTGCTTTGCCTTGTAATTTTCTCAGGACTAACGGACATGTTCGCAAATGGAAAAGTAGTAGCGTATATATCCATTGATATTAATCCAAGTGTAGAAATTGGGATAGATAATCAAGAGTTTGTTCGAGATTTACAGGGTCTAAATGCGGATGGGAATGATTTAATAGCAGCTATGAGCTATGACGGCAAGACGTTGGAGGAAATAACAGCGGCTATTCTCGATAAAGCTGAAGAGGGGGCTCTCTCCAAAGGTCGGGGAGACATAGTCATCAGCAGCACACTCATTAAGAGCAGGTCCAAGATTAATGATGAATCGCTCGCCGACAAACTTAAGCTGCAAGTTACCAAGCACATCCAAGATGTACATCCAGCGCAGGTTGATAATTATGAAGTTGCCTCCTTTGCTGCACCACCTGAAGTTCGGGAAGAAGCAATAGTCAGTGGAGTATCCACAGGCAAGTATGCCGTATATTTGAATGCCCTCGATAATGGGACTGAAGTATCACTCAGCGACATTCAAAATTTATCGATCCATCAAATAGCAGAGGACAAAGGCGGGATTTCCAAGCTGGTCGACCCAGCCAAGCCGATCACCAAATCTACGCTCCAGTCAATGCTTAAAGAAGAAAAGTCGAGTAAACTATCTGCTGAGAAAGCAGCGCAGCCTGACAATGAAAAGTCCATCAAGAAGGCGGAAGAACCGAAAAACAAAGATAGCAAGAGCAAAGACGATAAGAGCAAAGATAACAAGAATAAAGATGATAAGAATAAGGATAACAAGAACAAAGATGACAAGAATAAAGATGATAAGAGCAAAGATAACAAGAACAAAGATGACAAGAATAAAGATAACAAGAATAAAGATGACAAGAACCAGAACGATAAGAATAAAGATAAAAATAGCAAAGATAACAAAGTGGATTTAGGAAGTTTTTTCAATGGCAACGGGAACTTAAAGCTTAATTTATATGACAAGAACCAAACCGATAAGAATAAAGATAACAAGAACAACAAGAACAATGATAACAAAAACAAAGATGACAAGAACAAGAATAACAAGAACAATGATAACGAGGATAAGAAAAATAATAACAAGGATAATAAAAACGGCAGCAAGACGACAACCTCGAAAGATAATAACGGCAAGAAGGATGACAATAGCAATAAGAAACAGGGAAATACACCTGTAATAATAACAGCTTCCAATAAGCCGTCTTCCACACCTGATACTGGCAGCAAGGGAAATTCCAACAACAAGCAGAAGCAGAACGAGAAAAATACGGATAAAGACAAGAAGAAAGCACAAGAAAAGAAGGAGCAGGAAAAGAAGGCCCAAGAAAAGAAAGAACAGGAAAAGAAAGCACAAGAGAAGAAAGAGCAAGAAAAGAAGGCACAAGAGAAGAAAGAGCAGGCTAAGAAAGAACAAGAAAAGAAAGCGCAAGAGAATAAAAAGCAAGAGAAGAAAGAACAGGAAAAGAAAGAGTCAGAGAAGGATAAGAAAAAAGAGCAGCAAAAGAAAGATCAAGAGAAAGAAAAGCAGCATAAAAATAATGAGCATGAAAAACAATCAAAAACAGGGCTGCCCAAGCTAAAAGATGCTTCCAAAAATCCGATGTTCGATTGGTATAAAATATAAATTTAATCCAGTTTCATTAAATCAAATTGAATAGCGTTGTACATAGGAGCTGTAATGACAGGACATTGTCCTTACGGCTCTTTGTTATGGTGAAGCCTGGTGTGAAAAATTTTCGATTGCAAAGTGCAGCTTTATAGTGAAAAAAGTAGACGGTGTGACCCTTCATCCTCCGAGGGAATCAGAAAGGAAGCTCAGAACATCCCATCGCCACTATCCCTTTCCATCAGGAAAGCAATTTCTGCTGGCAGTCTGTTTGAGCGTCGCAGGATCAGCACTTTGTAGCTAAGAGGGAAGGATGTGGGAGGAAGAATGAGAGTAGCGGCCTAGTAACAGTTCGTCCTTCGCCGAAATGAGCGTGTGCGCCACTTAACGATGTTTTTCATCGTTAAAGTAGGGATGCTGAGTGGAACTGATGCTTTAACGATGAAAAACATCGTTAAAACAGTAGGTTTCCTCAGTTACGAGAAAAAAACCTTGCTGGCTGCCGTTAAACTTGGTGTTAGTGCGATTGTAGCTGGAGTGAAGGCGAAAGGGCGATAGCATATGCATTTAAAGATTTGTTCCGCCCCCAAAATCCAATCCAATCCATTCCATTCCAAATCCACTACACTCCACTCAAGGAAACAAATTTTTAACAGAGGCTGGAGCCCGCATCCCTTTCCTCTACTACGCACCCACGTCACGAGCACGTACTTCAAAGGACGCCACAAGGCGTTTTTGCTATTTCATTTTTGGCCTTTTTAACTATAAAATATGGATGTTCCACTGCTCTTGAACTCTGCTGCTTGTTCCAATACAATGGGTTCATAAAGCTATATTTCTTTTCATACATAGATGTTAACAATTGGAGGTTCTGGCACATGAATATTGAACATAAAGAAGCTATAAAAGTAGAACCGGGAAAAATGAGAGTTTTTGTTTCCCAGCTCGCGCAAAAAGTCGGTATGCCAGAAGAAAAAGCGGATTTCCTGGCTGGCCTTTTAGTCAAAAACGATCTTCGCGGTGTATTTAGTCATGGTTCGAGACAGATTGCTACCTATGTTCGTGATATGCACGCTGGTCTTATTCATGCAGATCCGCAGATTACTAGTAAGAACGAGGCCTCTTCGACGCTTGTTATAGATGGTGATGGAGGGCTTGGTTATTTTGCTGCCTATAGAGCGGCAGAGGAACTCATAGAGATGTGCCGGCTAAATGGAATAGCAGCAGCTGTCACCCGCAATCACGGGCATATCGGTGCAGCGGGCATCTATTCACGCTTGCTGGCGGAGCATGATCTCGTTGGTTATGTGACATCTGGCCACAAGCTAAACCTGGTACCTGATTATTCCATCATGGCCGCGGCGGGCGGGTCGCCTATGTCCTTCGCGGTTCCTTCCGGTGATGAACCTCCTATGGTGCTGGACTTTGGAGCTATGCATGATCTCTACGCGGACTCTCCACATGTTGCAGAGCTGTTCGGATTAGCTCCTGGTCTTGTTTTTCGCAGCATGGGATTAGGTTTTATGTGCCAAGCTTTAGGGGGCTTCCTCGCAGGGGTTCCGCTGCATGGGGATGGGGAACTTCAATATAAAGGAGCCAGCCAGGGATCCTTAATTATTGCGCTGGATATTAAGCGCTTTATTCCGCTTGAATATTTTAAAGGTGAAATGGATGCTTACATGAGGACAACCAGTGAAATGCAGCCTATGCCTGGGTACGACAAAGCGACTTTGCCAGGAGTTCTTGAATTACAGCGTGAGCTGGATTGGAGCCTCTCAGGCATTCCTGTTAGTCCGGATCACCAAGCTGTTTTATCTGCTGCTGCTTCAGAATTTAGAGTGAAATTGCCGTTCTAGCTGACAAAGTGTGGATGGAAGTTTATTATTATAGTAATTATGAAATTATGAAATCAGGCTATTGGGGGAATTGCGTTATGATAGAGTATCAACATCTGCATCATGTCAGTTTGTCTGTCCGGGATTTGGAGAAATCGAAGAAATTCTACACAGAAGTTCTTAAATTTCAGGAGATTGAACGGCCGCCTTTTGATTCGAAAGGTGTATGGTTTGCGGTCGGCTCGCAGCAGCTTCATTTACTGGAATACCCGAATGGGGAAACTTTAAGGGAAAGCAGCTCGCTGGACGACGGACATTTTGCCATTTGGGTCAAAAGCTATCGCGATACGATCGCCTGGCTAGAAGAAGCGGGTGTGCCCTATGAAGCGAAGCCGGACAGTATAGCGGGGTTTTCGCAAATATTTATTTTGGATGTAGACCGAAATATCGTTGAATTTGATTCCGAATATGGTTCTTGATAGAGAGAGGAAGACAGCTATGAGGTACAGCACTTTTGGTAAATCAGATTTTCAGGTGTCATCTCTTGGGTTTGGAGCTATGAATTTGCCTGGGGTGGCGTTTGAACAGGCGCGTGAAGCTCTTCATTATGCGCTTGATCACGGAATCAATTACATCGATACTGCAGCGGCCTACCGCAACAGCGAAGAGATTATTGGGGCCGCCATTTCCCACCGCCGGAAGGAGTTTTTCCTGGCTACGAAGACGAACAAACGCGATTATGCCTCTGCCAAGGAAGAAATCAACAACAGTCTGCAACGAATGAAAACGGACCATGTGGACTTATTGCAAATTCATTATCTGAATTATGTGCAGGAATTTAAGCAGGTCATGGGGGAGAATGGCGCCTATCAGGCGGCTCTTGAAGCGCAGAGGGAAGGCAAGGTCAGGCATATTGGTCTCACTGGACATCGTCCTGAGCTGCTGGCGAGGTGGATAAGTAAGGGGCAATTCGATCAGGTGCTGTTTCATCTTAATTTGGCCCAGCCCTTTGCCCTGCAGGAATTGATTCCTGCGGCCACAGAGCAGAATATGATGAAAGTGGCCATGAAACCTCTGTCAGGGGGTTTTATTCAGCCGGTAGAAACAGCGATTCGTTATCCTTACAGTCAAGATGTCCATGTAATTATATCCGGTATGGTTAGCGTTAACGAGGTTCAGGAAAATATCGCTGCGATGGAGCGCGAAGTCGGGCAGGGCGAACGTGAAGAGCTGCAGCAGCTTGCCGTTGAGCTTGGCGGGCATAACTGCAGACGATGCAACTATTGCTCTTGTCCGATAGGCGTTACGATTCCAGATGTGATGATTTCCAGTAAAATTCGTGATAAATTTGGACTTTTGCAAAAGGGAAAAGATTTTTACCATAAGCAAAAAGAAGCGATCCTATCGTGTGCAGATTATGAGCCCTGCAGAGAAAAGCCCCTATGCGAGCAGAAATGCCCTTATCATTTGCCGATGCGGCAAGTGATCCAATCCTCAGCTGCTTACTTGGCTTAGACAATAACGGTGTGGTATAGCTAAAATGAAGAAATGATTTTTGAAATTTTTGAACAGAGTAAAGGTAGCCAACTAAATAAGTGAAATTTATAAGTTAGATGTTAGAAATTAGAAGTTAGAAGTTAGTGTGAGGAGAACGAAAGCCATGGCTGTGAAAAAAAGAATTGGCCTAATCGGTCTTGGAGATATTGCTCAGAAGGTTTATTTGCCGCTGCTTGCAGGGGATACACGAATTGAACTGGCTGGTATTATGAGCAGGAAAGCCTCCACCGTAGAACGCATTCAAGAACAGTATAGGCTTCCCTTCGGTACCACTAAGCTGGATGAATTGCTTGGCCAAACGCTGGATGCGGTGTTTATTCACAGCCCAACTGAGACACATTATCCCCTTGTGATGGCATGTCTCAGGCGGGGTCTTCCTGTTTATGTGGACAAGCCGCTCTCTTATGTCTGGAAGGAGTCGCTGGAAATGGCTGCTTTTGCTGAGCAGAAAGGCGTTCTTCTTGGAGTAGGCTTTAACCGCCGTTTTGCTCCGCTATATGCAGCAGCCAAAGATTGGTTAAGGGAAGCTGGAGGCTTCCAGTATTGCTCGGCTGTTAAACACCGGACCCGCCAGCAGACATACAGTGCTGCACAAACCATATACGATGATTTGATTCATATGTTGGATCTGCTTCTGTGGCTGGGGGAGGACAATGGGTTTGAAAAGGGGCAGGGGAGCTACCGGGTAAACTCGCATACACAGCAAACGGATGAGCAAGGAAGACTTATCCATGCCTCCGGCAGTTTATCTTTGGGCTTATCAACGGCCTCAGGGGCTTTGCCTGAAGGTGGTACAAGTGCTGTAAATGGAGTATACAGCATGGTCAGACTTTCCGGTACAGATACCGAGAAACTGGAGCTTCATGGTAACGGACGTTCTGTTGAGGTCACCAATTTGGAGACCGCCACTTTTTTTGAAAAGGGCCAGCTGCCGGCAGCGCGCACTTTCGGCAGCTGGGAGACAGTTTTGACCCGAAGGGGATTTACGGGTGTAGTTCAGCATTTCCTGGACAGCCTGGAAGCGCCGGAGCATTGTCTAATTCGCGCGGATCTTGTTTTGGATACGCACAAGCTTGTAGAGGAGCTGCTGAAGAGGTGAGGTGTTGGCCTGTCTGCTTAAGCATCGTATATGGTGTGTAGTATGAATAGAAAAAACTCCCGGGCACATTTTTTGCCCGGGAGTTTTTTAATGAGTTCATATAAAAATAAATTATTGAATCGTGACACCAGCGCTGGCATAGCCAACAACTACATTCGCTAATCCGATACCATCAGCCGTTGAGGAATACACCATCAATAATCGGGATCCCGCTGTTACAGGTATACTTAGACCTGAAGATTTACCAGAAACAGTAGTACCTATTGCTACAAGTCCTGATAAAGCATAAGGACTAGTTAGATTTACTGAAGCCCCTGCTACAGGAGTAAAGATATTGCTCCCCTCTGGAGCTGAATATAACTGTGCCGTGACGGTTACTGTAGATCCTATGAGAGTCATCGCAAGAGTTGTGCTGAAAAATCCAGACATGGAAGTGATCGTACCATCTCTTGGGACAGAAAAGCCAAAATTAAGCAGTGTTCCTCCGGCTCCAGTAAGGTCTAACATTCCGCCAAACGGTGTGACTCCAGAGACGGAGTTTCCAAAGCCTAACAAACCTCCGGTACCAGACAGTCCGCCAACAAGGGTAGTCATTGTGATAGGAAGCCCTGATGCGAAAGGAATGATCGAACCGTTGCCAGCCTCTCCCTGAGCACCAGTATTACCAGTAGCACCAGTATTACCGGTAGCTCCGGTAGCTCCGGTAGCTCCGGTAGCTCCGGTAGCTCCAGTAGCTCCAGTAGCTCCAGTATCCCCGGTAGGACCAGTAGCACCAGTAGATCCAGTAGCTCCAGTTGGCCCTGTAGGTCCTGTAGGTCCGATCTCGCCAGTAGCGCCGGTAGAACCAGTAGTTCCGATCTCGCCAGTAGCCCCGGTAGAACCAGTAGCCCCTGTAACTCCTGTAACTCCTGTTGCCCCAGTAGCACCAGTAGCACCAGTATCTCCAGTGGCACCAGTAACTCCTGTTGCCCCAGTAGCACCAGTATCTCCAGTGGCACCAGTAACTCCTGTTGCCCCAGTAGCACCAGTATCCCCAGTGGCACCAGTAACTCCTGTTGCTCCAGTAGCACCAGTAGCACCAGTAGGTCCGATCTCGCCGGTAGCGCCGGTAGAACCAGTAGCGCCTGTAGCACCGGTTGCACCAGTAGGTCCGATCTCGCCAGTAGCGCCAGTAGCGCCTGTTGCACCAGTAGGCCCGATCTCGCCAGTAGCGCCTGTGACTCCCGTGGCTCCAGTTGGACCGATCTCACCAGTAGAACCCGTAGCGCCAGTCGGACCAGTTACACCTACAGCTCCAGTAGGGCCAGTAACTCCTGTAGTTCCAGTGGGTCCGATCTCGCCGGTAGGACCAGTTACCCCAGTTGCTCCAGTAGGGCCTTGTTCGCCGGAAGGACCGGTAATCCCAGTTGCTCCGGTCGGGCCAGTTACACCGGTATCCCCAGTTGGACCAGCAGGACCAGCAGGACCAGCAGGACCAGCAGGACCAACTGGTCCAATGCTTCCAGATGGTCCTGGAGAGCCTACACTTCCCTTTTCTCCCGAATCTCCCTTATCGCCTTTTTCACCCTTGGCTCCAGCAGGTCCAGCAGGTCCAGGTATCATAATTTCTATCTTAAGAGCATTAGATACCTCAACAAAATAAGCGAAATTATCATTGTGGACGACGATAACGGGCAATCCAGGAGCTAGCGTCGTTTCTAATCCATTTTCTCCGAAAATAATGGAATTTCCGTCAATATCAAATTGTTCACTCGATCCATCTTTAGCAAGAACAACAAGAGTATTATCTGTCATTTGTACTACTTTTCCACGAGTAACTTTGTCCGGTTTCTCAATTGCATAAATTTCTGCATTGCTGAGTATGCTCGCCATTTGAGCACGTGTGATAGTTTCCTTGGGTTTAAAGGTGTTATTGGGGAAGCCGCTAACTACCTTAAGTTCAACAACTGCATTTACATAGCCAATTGCCCAGCTTGAAATATCAGTTGCATCGACAAATGATGAAGGAAGGCTGGCAATCGAATCAGCTTCGGCTTCTTTGTCTATAGCTCGGATAATCAATCTGGTTATCCATTCGCGGCTTGCCGCTTGTTTTCCCCAATCGGAGGCAATACTGCCAGACTCTTCTGAAGGAATTACAATTCCCTTTTCTATTGCTAGCTGCACCCAATTTTTAGCCCAATCACTTACTTGGAGTGAGGCAGGAACGGGAGAGGCGGAGTCTGCCGGAGCATTTTCGTATCCCATAAAACGCATAGCCAAAATTACGGCTTCCTGATGACTAACAGGACTTTCGGGATTAAAATTACCTGCTCCGTCCCCTTCAGTCAGACCAAGGGCAGCAATTTTTTCAATATACTTGTAAGACCATGATTTGGAAGAAACATCTTTAAATGTTTTTTTTAGAGATTCTGCTGCAAAGGCTTGATGAGGGGCGGGAAGAGCCCCAAGGCACTGACTTAATACTAGAAACGCCATAGAAGTTTTTACAAATGTTTGTTTTCTATCTTTCATTAACATATACGCTCCTTTTAGGTCATTATGAATGGGTCTGTATAAGCAAAAGTTGAATCCTATTGAGACTGCAGCAAAGTTTCATTTCGCTGGTATATACAGATTTTGAAAATATGTTCGATTGGCCTGCACTTTGCTGTCGTTAGGAATGTAATCTGCCGCCCTCTCATTATGAAAATGAGCTAGATCAAGCTGTCCCAATCGATCATAACAAACACAAAGCTGTAAATGTGGAAGCCAGGTCCAGGCGGCATGCTGCAGGAGGGCGCCATGCTGCGACGGTTTCAGCAGCTCAGAAGCCATTTTGTACCAATACACGGCACCTTGATAATCTTCTTCCATCATGTGAAGGTAGCCGAGTCTGCAGCAGCCTTCTGCGCGTGGAGCGGTGTAAACAAAGGAACGCAGCACAAGCGATTTCGCTTCACTTATCACACCAAGCTCTCTAAAGCAATCG
The DNA here is from genome assembly GCF_017874215.1 of Paenibacillus eucommiae. Classification (GTDB taxonomy): domain Bacteria; phylum Bacillota; class Bacilli; order Paenibacillales; family NBRC-103111; genus Paenibacillus_AI; species Paenibacillus_AI eucommiae. The sequence goes on along the minus strand of NZ_JAGGLB010000019.1, from coordinate 159,369 downwards.
GAGGCACGCCCGCAGGCGTTGATTTTATCTTCAATCCAGCCTTCAGGGTTCATTAAGAACATTTCATAATTCTGAATCGCACGATGCCACTCCTTATGATCAGCAAGCTCGTTTGAGTAGTAATATAGATCTCGTGGAGAAAACATTTCACCGGATGCTAGACGGTTTTCGTAAATATGCAGATTGCGTGAGCTATTCGTATGTTTTCTGTCGTGAGTGATGCAAATATCTGCGTACTGAATGTTTCCATACACCTCCAGATATTCGTGCACGACTCCAATCCATTGGAAATTGTTCTCACGTTTCACAAGTCTGTTCCTTCTTAGACTGGTGACTACATTGCCATTATCGTCGAAAGCAAGATTATAGTTCATCGATACGGCATCTGTATTCCATGCAAGTCTAGATAGAAGCATTTGGAATTTGTCAGCATCCTCAGGAAGTACAACATCATCTGCATCCAGCCATAAAATATAATCCTTTGATGCCAGGCTAAAAGCATAATTTCTGGCTTTGGCAAAATCATTTACCCATTGGAAATCATGGATCTTGTCCGTGTACTGCCTGGCGATTTCTTTTGTCTTGTCTTCAGAGCCAGTATCAACAATAATGATTTCATCTACAAATTGGGAGATGCTCGACAGGCATCGCTCAAGCGTTTCTTCCTCATTTTTAACAATCATACATAACGAAACGCTGGTTTTATATATCCATCCCTGTAGAGTTTCCGTAAGATCAAAACCCCACTTCTCCCGAGCCTTCTCCCTATTAATGTTCATTATTCTGGAATACCACTTGGGATCTCCAGGGAACAGACTCGGAGGTTGAATATAGCGTACGAAGCAGTCTTGGGCGATGTATAAACCGTAACCGGCTTGCAGAGCCCTGTAACAGAGATCATCGTCCTCGAAGGTTTCCATACCGAAGCGCTCGTCAAATCCGCCCAAATTATTGAAATGGGATTTGCTTACAGCCAGCAGATGGCTTAGCAATCTGGTTACTTTTTTGGATCGTCCCGCTTTGGTTACAACAAACGCTGCTGCCAGCTTATCGAGCTGCTGCATATTGTCACAAGGAACGGGCAGCAGCTGTACGCCGCTGACTTCATTGCTTAAAGGGCCTACCATAGCAGCATCACTATTACGCTCCAGGCAATCTGTCAGCTTCACAAGCCAATGCTCGGATACGATCATATGATCGCGAATGAAAATAAGCAGATCACCAGAAGAGCGCTTTGCGCCAAGGTTATAGCCTGCTGCAACTCCAACAGGTTCGGTCGTTGTAACTTTTTTAACAGTTTTGTTTATCTCCAGCCATCTGTTGATTTCCAAATGATTGCCGTCATTGACTACAATTAATTCATAGGGTGTTGATGTGTAGAGTTCAATGCTAGCCAGGCATTGCTTGAATAAGCTTTCATGCTGGGCAAGTATAATAATGCTGGTCTTCATGCTTTCCCCCCTCCAGTTAACAATCATTTGCCATACACTTTCATGCCATATTGAAATTTGAACGCTGGCATCGTAATATGGCAGTATAACGTTTAAAAAAAACGTCATTTCATTCGTTTTTTCTACATTTTTTGTCAAATAAGAGTGACAGTGCATTAAATAGTATAGTTCAATTGGGTAATTTAGCCTATTTAATTAAACTATACTTTGGTTAATTTTTCTTAACCTTTTCATGTGAGGAGAGGGATCGTGCAGGTTAAAATAACGGGTTGGGTCCTTCTGCTATCGATACTTATCACTATGGTCCCCAGCCCAGTCCAAGCAGAAGTGAAGAAATTTGAAGCGGTAATGGGGGAGATGGATCTTAGGGGAGCTCCATTCGAGGAGCATATATTCAGGCTGGAAGGAGAATGGGAATTTTATCATAATGAGCTTCTTACTACAGAAACCTGGAGGGGTGAGGCTGGTGAAGCCGGAACAGTTCAAAAAACATTCATACAAGCTCCCTCGATTTGGTCGAAAGCAGCTTATACGGGACAGGACAAGTTAAGCAATCTTGGTTATGGGACTTACCGGCTGAAGGTTAAAATTGATGAGCGGTATGCGAATCAGGTTCTTTCCATGTACATTCCTCCGATCGCCTCAGCCTACCGTCTCTGGGTAAATGGGGAGGAGCTTGCCGCGAATGGAATTGTCGGTTCGGACCGGGCCAGCATGAGCCCTAAATCTTATTCGAAGGTAGTACCCTTTAAACCTGGTGTGGATGAAATTGAAATGGTAGTTCAGGTGTCGAATTTCGTTCAGCGCAAAGGAGGGATGTGGGCCCCGCTTATTTTAGGTAAAGATGTGCTTGTGCAGAGGCATCAGGAAATCAAGGTAGTCAGAGATATTTTTCTGGCCAGCATTATCCTTGTGCTGGGTTTCTATCACTTTTCCTTATACCTTGGGGCACTGTGTCTGCTGCTTTGCATCCGGGTACTTTTGGTCGGGGAAATGCTGCTGATTCGAATCTTTCCCTCTATTAATTGGGAATTAAGTGTTAAAATGGAATATTTATCTATTTATATTGGTATTATGGCTCTGTTTAAATTTATTTCTTTTCTATATCCGCACGAGTCGAACCGGCATGTAGTAAGGGCATGCTTATTTATCAGCTTGTTTTTTTGTGCCACCACCTTGTTCCCGGCGATTGTTTCTACTTATTTTATGCTGCCTTTTTTCGTTGCTTTGGTTTTGATGATCGCCTATATGGGGTATATTTCCTTATCGGCCTTGTATCATAAGCGGGAGGGAGCGCTCCTTAACTGTATCTCTTTGTCGATTATGCTGCTCCTTAGCTTCAATGATTATCTTTTTTACAGCTTTTCGGCTAACACTACGGAATTGGCGCCTTTTGGGATTTTGCTGTTTATCTTTATTCAGACGTTGATTCTGGGCAAGCGCAGCTCCAACGCCTTTTCTCGCGCTGAACAGCTCACTCTGGATTTGCACAAGGCAAACCAGTCCCTGGAACAAAAAGTAGTCGAGCGTACGCTTGAGCTTCAAGTGAGCAATGAGCAGCTGCTTCATATTGAGCAAACGAGGAAAACGTTCTTTTCCAACATCGCCCATGAGCTGGGTACGCCGATTCAGTCGGTTCAAGGGTATATTCAGCTTTTGCAGGCGAATACAAATCCGGGAGCCAAGCAGGAGTATCTGGCTTTAGCCTATGAGAAGACGAGCATGCTCAGCCGGCTGATTAAGGATTTACTTGACCTTGCCAAGATGGAAGAGGGCCAGCTGAAGTTCTTGCTGGAGAAGGTGGATGCCGATGCACTATTAACCCACTTGTATGACCGGAGCCGCTGGGATATTGAACGCGAGCAGATGCAGCCCCGCTTCTCTCCACTCACGGGTGTACCTGACGGCTACAGCGCATTTGTGAATATTGACATTATACGGATTGAGCAAGTGGTGTCCAATCTGGTGAATAACTCGATCCGCTTTACTTCATCCGGGGGCATTATTCATTTGCAGGGACAATTTGTGAACCGTCTGACACAAGGCGATGCTGCAGGAAAAGCGGGAATGGAAAGGGATTACAGTCCTGCTGTGGAAGGAACGGACGGCTGGGTGCAAATCGTGGTTACCGATACGGGACTGGGTATTGACAAGCAGCTGCTGCCGCATGTATTCGAGCGATTCAGGAAAGGCGAGCCTGCGGATAACCGGGCTAAAGGCTCGGGGCTCGGACTTGTCATTTGTAAGCATATTATGCTGAGGCATCAGGGGGAAATCTGGGTCGAGAGCACACCAGGTCTGGGCACCCGGGTAACGATGGCTTTGCCTGCGACATTACAGCACAAGGAGTTGGAAATTGAAATCGATGAAATCTAAAATTTGGATTGTGGAAGACGAACTCGAAATCCGGCATATTTTGCTGGCCTCACTTAGCGGTCAAGGTTTTATTCCGTCGGCCTTTGATTCGGGACCCGCAATACTGGAGGCCTTCGAATCGGATCAGCCTAATCTGGTATTGCTGGACGTCCAGCTTCCGGATATGGATGGATTTGAGATATGCCGCCGCATCCGCAGCTTTTCCAATGTGCCGATTCTGTTTGTCAGCTGTCTGGATGATGGCACGGATATTGTACAGGGTCTTGATCTCGGAGGAGACGACTACATCACCAAGCCCTTCGATCTCAATCAATTAATCGCCAGGATCAAGTCGAATCTGCGCCGCGCGCCCTTATATATTAGAGATGACAGATCCCATTCTTCCGAATATGAGGCAGCGGCAGCCTCTTCACCGGGCTTACCGCGGAAAATCCGTATCGGCCGCCTGGAGCTGGACTACAACCTGCAGAAAGCTTCTATAGATCATGTCAATCTGCCCTTGTCCCAAAAAGAATTTCAAATATTATCCCTGCTGGCTTTTCATTCGGATCAAACGTTTAGTGCGAACGAGATTTACTCCATGATTTGGGGAACAGACAGCCTTGGGGAAACAAGGACGCTCAAAGTTCATATCAGCCATCTGAGAAAAAAGCTGGAGGATTCAGGCCAGAAGGCAGGTACCATTTTAAATATAAGAGGACTCGGCTATCAGTACCGGGCTTCTTTATAAAAGGTAAGAACAACTCTGGGCGTCCTTTAAGGTACGACGGAGTAGGACGGGAGCGGGTTCTCCTATTCCGAAAATGACACGGTGTCAATTTTTAAAAGTGTTCGAACAAAAACAAGCATTCTATTAACCTGCCGCAGGTTAAACAGAATGCTTGTTTTTGTTATGCGCAAATGATTTTACCCGCAGGAGCAGTTCAGGACTGGCTTGCGTGCCGCCAATGCTTCATCCATACGGCTGACTACCGTAGTGTAAGGAGCGTTCTGGACCAGCTCCGGATTATCTTCCGCTTCTTTAGCAACCTGAATCATCGTATCAATAAATTGATCAAGTGTTTCTTTGCTCTCCGTTTCGGTCGGTTCGATCATGATGCATTCTTCCACGTTCAGCGGGAAGTAAATAGTAGGCGGATGATACCCGAAATCTAACAGCCGCTTGGCGATGTCTAGAGTCCGGACGCCGAGTTTTTTCTGCCGGTTGCCTGACAGCACGAATTCATGCTTGCAAAAGCGCGGATGCGGCACATCGAAATAAGGTGTTAGTCTGGCTAGCATGTAATTGGCATTCAGCACGGCATATTCGGAAACCTTGCGCAGGCCTTCCGGACCTAGCGTCCGGATATACGTATAAGCCCGTACCAAAATGCCAAAATTGCCGTAGAAGGCTTTAACCCGCCCGATGGACTCGGGGATATTGTAATCGAAATAAAAGGTTCCGTCCGCACGCTTGTCAACAAGCGGGGCTGGAAGGAAAGGAATCAGCCTTTCCTTGACGCCAACAGGACCTGCACCTGGTCCGCCACCGCCGTGAGGGGTGCTCATTGTCTTGTGAAGATTGAGATGGACGACATCAAAGCCCATATCTCCTGGTCTCGTAATTCCCATAATGGCATTGGCATTCGCCCCGTCATAGTAGAGCAGACCGCCGGCTTCATGTACTATAGCTGCAATTTCAACAATTTGTTCTTCGAAAAGTCCCAGTGTATTCGGGTTCGTCAGCATCAGAGCCGCAGTGTCGGAACCAACAGCGGCCTTCAACTCGTCAAGATTAACCAGCCCGCGCTCATTGGACTTGATGGTGATCGTTTCGAATCCGGCGACTGTAGCGCTGGCCGGATTCGTGCCGTGTGCCGAGTCGGGCACGATAACCTTGGTTCTCTTCTCGCCGCGGCTCTCATGGTAGGCCCGGATCATCATAAGACCCGTCCATTCACCGTGAGCTCCGGCTGCCGGCTGGAGCGTTACACGGTCCATACCGGTAATGGCGGCCAGATCCTGCTGCAGGTTGTACAGCAGCTCCATAGCGCCTTGCAGAGATTCTTCAGGCTGGTAAGGATGAATTTTGGCGAAGCCGGGGAAACGTGCCACATCCTCATTAATTTTTGGATTGTATTTCATGGTACAGGAGCCCAGCGGATAAAAGCCGTTATCGATCCCAAAGTTTCTGCGGGACAAGGCGGTGTAATGACGAATGACATCCACTTCGAATACTTCAGGCAGCTCAGCAGGGGCTTTGCGCAGAAATTTTCCGGGTATCAACGTAGTAAGAGGGGAAGCAGGCACATCGCTTTCTGGCAATGCGTAGGCGACCCGTCCGGGATGACTGATTTCAAAAATAAGTGATTTGCCGTTAGGCTGCAGCTCCTGAGTCTGACTGATAACCTGATTTTTGTCCTGATTCTTATCCTGATCTAGGGTCTGAACGTTGTCACTCATAGCAATTCCTCCAATACGGCAGCGAAATGATCAATATCTTCACGTGTTCTTTGTTCTGTGACAGCGATCAGCATATGGCCTTCAAGCTCGGGATAATCAAGGCCAAGATCGTAGCCGCCGATAATGTTATGGTCAAGCAGCTTGCTGTTCAATTGCTTAACACTTGTGCCTTCAGGCAGCCTGACGGCAAATTCATTAAAGTAGCTGCCGCTAAAGGGAAGGGACAGCCTGCCCCCGGCTGTAAGGCGTTCCGCGGCGTAATGGGCTTTTTGCACATTAAGGTTTCCAACATCCTGAATGCCCTGCTTGCCCATCGTCGACAAATATACGGAAGCGCACAGCGCAAGCAAGGCCTGGTTCGAGCAAATATTCGACGTCGCTTTCTCACGGCGGATATGCTGCTCTCTGGCTTGGAGCGTGAGCACGAAACCACGCTTACCGGCCCGGTCGACGGTTTGCCCGACGATGCGCCCTGGCATACGGCGCATCCATTTCTCGGCGACGGCGAAGTAGCCGCAGCTGGGCCCCCCGAGCGAAGCGGGGATGCCGAGCGGCTGGCAGTCGCCGACGACAATGTCGGCGCCCAGGCGGCCCGGCGCCTCCAGCAGGCCAAGCGTGAGCGGATTCGCGCTCACGACGAGCAGTGCGCCCACGCCATGGGCGAGGGACTCCATGGCTGCGATATCCTCCACCACGCCGAAGAAGTTCGGCGATTGGAGGATAACGCCCGCCGTCTCGCCGCTGACCTTGGAAGTGAGGTCGCTGAGGTCGGTTCCGCCTTCAGGCGTCAGTCCGATCTCCACCACTTCCAAGTTCAGCCCGCGTGCGGTTGTGCGCAGAATGTGGCGCGCCTCCGGGTGCACCGCTCTGGATACGAGCAGACGGCTGCGCTTCGTCGCGCCGCTGGCGAGGGCGCCTGCCTCAGCCAGCGCAGTAGCCCCATCGTACATGGATGCGTTCGCTACCGCCATGCCGGTAAGCTCACAGATATATGATTGAAATTCAAAGATCGCCTGCAGCTCCCCTTGGCTAATCTCCGGCTGATACGGCGTATACGCGGTGTAGAATTCCGATCTTGAAATCACATGATTGATGACCACCGGAAGATGATGATCGTAGATCCCGGCGCCAAGAAAGCTGGCATATTGATCGAAATCGGCATTTTTGCCGGCAAGTCTTCTCATATACCGCAGCAGGCCTTGTTCGTCCAAAGCCTTGGATACCTGAAGCTCCCCTTGGAAGCGGACTTTAGCAGGGATATCCCCGAACAGCTCATCGATAGATGAGATGCCGATGGTTTCCAGCATTTGTGCTTCATCCTGCTCGGTAATCGGTAAATAGCGATGCTTCATGATGGCAGTGCTCCTTTTTATCATTCTAATCTGGGTTTGTTTTCTTACATTTAGTTAGTGAGTTAGTGAGTTAGTTAGTGAGTTTAATTATTTATTTATTTATTTATCTAATTATTTATTTGAGTGCCAGTTCTGCTAATCTTTATTTGCCAGCCCTAGCTCTTTCGCTTATAAAAAGGTGTGGAGACTACCTTTGCCTTCACCTGAACGCCTCTAATTTCAACAAATACTTCGCTGTTTAGCTGGGTGTATGCTTTATCAAGAAGAGCCAGCCCTACATTCGTTTTGAGTGTGGGTGATTGGGTGCCTGTTGTGACTTCACCGATTTGCTTGCCATCCGCAAAGACGGGATAATGCGGACGCGGTATGCCGCGGTCGATCATCTCAATGCCCACGAGCTTGCGGGGAATTCCGGCAGTCTTCTGCGCAGCCAATGCTTCCTGGCCTATAAAATCACCTTTATCCAGCTTTACAAAAAAGGATAGACCAGCCTCCAGCGGAGTAATGTCCTGGGACAGCTCCTGTCCGTACAGGGGCAGCCTTGCCTCGAAGCGCAATGTGTCTCTAGAGCCCAGCCCGGCTGGAACCAAGCCTTCATCCTGGCCGGCTTCTAGCAGCAAGCTCCAAAGCTTGATGGCATCTGCCTGGTCAATATAGAATTCATAACCATCCTCACCGGTATAGCCTGTTCGTGATACAAGTGCTTGGATCCCGGATACAGATACGTCAGAGAGAAAATGGAAAGCTTTTAGCTCCTGAAGGGGAGCATCCGTTAGCTTTAATGCAATTTTCTCGGCATGTGGTCCTTGGAGGGCGAGCATCGCTGTAGTCTCAGATATGTCGCTTAGCTCTACTGAACCGGACAAATTCTGCTTCATCCAGGCAATATCCTTATCGATGTTGGAGGCATTGATAACTAGCATGTACGATGCCTCCGCAAGCTTATAGACGAGCAGGTCATCGACAACTCCACCGTTCGGATAGCACATTAGACTATACTGGCATTGGCCGTTCTCCAGCTTGGTTACATCATTCGTCGTCAGCTTTTGCAGGTAGGCCTCAGCATCAGCTCCTGAAACGGTCACTTCCCCCATATGGGAAACATCAAACAATCCAGCCTGCTGCCGCACTGCGTCGTGCTCCTTTTGAATGCCTGCGAACTGCACGGGAAGCTCCCAGCCCCCGAAGTCGATCACTCTCGCTCCATGCTCGGCATACACCGGAAAGAGCGGTGTTCTTTTTAACATATCGTCATCCTCACCTTCCATTCTTCTACGTGGCATCCTTGTGGTTATAGTGCCCAAAACACGCAAAAAAGAGCAAAAAGTACGTATCATAAATACACACCTTTTGCTCTGTCCTTTGTACCTGAGAGTTACCTCGCAGAAATTCATCCTTCAGCAAGTTTCCCCTTGGGTGTCCGTATGTATGTCCCGGAACTCTCCAGAGTTGCGTCCAATGTAGGTCCCTTGTACCTGAGAGATTCACCTTTTCCAGGTTTACTCCTTCGGCGCTGCGCCGCTTACACGCAATCTCTCCCTGCATCTTCATCCGCGAATATTTAAAAATATCAGAAAGCATGCCAGAGCATACTCTAAAATATGATATTTCTAAGCAAACGTGCTCCTTCAGAGGAGGATGCTGTCGTTTACCCATAATTAAGCTACTCTATATTATTACTCAATGTTGGTGTAATTTGTCAACCTAAACTTTTTAGAATAAGGTTAGCTTGACTTTCTTGTGATTCTTGGATTAAGCTAAAAGCAAAATTTGCGTGAAGCGAGGCGTTAGCAATGAGTCAGGTACAAGCTAATTTATTTTATACAAAAGAACACGAATGGGTGGAGAAGCTTTCGGATACGCTAGTACGTATAGGCATTACCGATTTTGCCCAAGATCAGCTTGGGGATATTGTGTTTGTGGAACTACCGAAGGCAGGTACGGCCATCTCTGTAGAGGAGAGCATTGGAAGCGTGGAATCTGTTAAAACGGTATCCGATATTTTCTCGCCAATTACCGGTAAGGTAAGCGCTGTAAACGAAGCCTTGGAAAGCTCACCTGAGCTTGTAAACAGCAGTCCCTATAGCGAAGGCTGGATGGTTGAAGTCGAAGTGGCGGGTGCTGAAGCATTCGAAGGCCTGCTGTCGGCAGCAGAATACGAAGCTTATATCAACTAGTGAAAAGAAGCGGAGGTTATTCCTGTGTTATCCGGAGAAAAGGCTGAAGAGAACGATCAACGTGTTCCGCCGGGACAAACGCTAACAGAGGGATGGCCTGTGCTTCATTATGGTTCCGTGCCTTATTATAACGATATGAGCAAATGGAATTTGCGAATTTTCGGATTGGTGGAAGAGGAATATACGATTTCCTACAAGCATTTCATGGCACTTCCGCGCAGGCAGTACAGCAATGATATTCATTGCGTCACAACCTGGTCCAAGCTCGATAATGTGTGGGAAGGGATAGCGGTATCGGAGCTGATGAGCAAGGTGAAGCTGAAGCCCGAGGCCCAATTTGTGATGCTGCATGCTGAGCATGGCTGGACAACGAATCTGCCTCTTGAGGATTTTCTGCGGGATACTTCCTTTTTGGGCATCCGGCATCAGGGGAAATTGCTTAGTCCTGAGCATGGCTCGCCGGTCCGGATGGTGGTGCCGCATCTGTATTTTTGGAAAAGCGCCAAATGGCTGCGGGGTATCGAGCTGATGGAGAAGGATAAGCCAGGTTTCTGGGAGCTCAACGGCTACCATATGTACGGTGATCCGTGGAAATCGCAAAGATACGATTTTTAAGTTATAGATTCAAAATTAATAGCTTGCCAATTAACTGAAGAATAGCCCCCGTGCGCATACCAGGCACAAGGGGCTATTCTTTTTAGTGTGAGAGATGTTTTTTTATTTAGAGCTAGTCCTACTTTCACTATCCCTTTCCCTTAGGGAGGAAAGCAATCTCTGCAACTGGCAGTCCCGTGTTGTGTTTCGCGTCTTTTGAGCGTGTGCTCGACTTAACGATGTTTTTCATCGTTAAATTAAAGATATGGGGAGGGCCTGGTGCTTTTAACGATGAAAAACATCGTTAAAGCAGTGGATCGTAGTGGATCCTTTCAGTCGAGCCTGCTGGCGGGCCGATCTTCAGCCCAGCGGCTTGGCCCGGGGGGAAATCTCCTTCAATCCAGAGAAAAACCCATGCTGGCAGTCCGTTTGAGCTTGGTGTTCGTGTGATTCGTGTAATTGTAGCTGAGAGAGTTACGGCTGTGGGTGGAAGAGCGTCCGCGACCGCCGGAAGCTCTTCCCCGTCCGCCTTTAAAGATTTGTTCCAACCTCCCATCCATTTCCATTGAAAGGAACAAATCTTTAACAGCGGCTGGAGCCCACAGCCATTCCCTCCGCAGCGCACCAAAGCCATGAACACGCCCCTCAAAGGACGCTCATGAAGGGTGTTTTTTTATTAGCCTTCCCCGGGCTTTAATACGATCGTAACTGTCGTACCTTTCCCCAGGGTGCTTTTGATCGAAATGGTGCCTTGATGATTGGCAATGATTTTATAGCTGACCATCAATCCAAGTCCAGTCCCGTTTTCTTTAGTTGTATAGAAGGGCTGGCCAAGCTTTGTTAAGGTTTTCTTCGGAATCCCTATTCCTTGGTCGCTGAAGCTGATTGAAATTGCTTTATCCTCATTGAGACGGACTTTAACGAGTAAAATGCCTCCCTGCGGCATAGATTCAATGCCATTTTTCAAAATATTGATAAAAACCTGCTTTAATTGATTTTCAACGCAGTTGACCAAAGGAATCATGGCGACAAATTTGGTGACGATTTCCACATTTTTAAGAATAGCTTGCGTTTCCAGCAGCATCACGACATCTTGAAGGATTTGGGTGATATCCTGTAAAGCGAATTGCTGCTCAGGAGGACGCGCCAGTAATAACAGCTCGCTGATGACCGTTTCAATGCGATCCAGCTCTGAAGACATGATTTGCAAGTAATTTTTTTTGTCGGTGCTTGGCTCAAGCAGCTTGGTGAAGCCTTTTAAAGCGGTTAGCGGGTTACGGATTTCATGCGCGATGCCAGCGGCTAATTGACCAACAGCAGAAAGCATATCGGTTTTATGCAGAATCTCCAGTGTGTTTTTTTGCTCCGTTATATCTTCGGAAATTTTCAGGAAAAAAATGATTTCGCCCTCATAATTCGTAATAGGCAGTAGAGAAACCCACTCACAGAACTTTTCCCCATTTTTACGCTTGGCCAGCAATTCACCGCTCCATTTCGTACCTGATGCCAATTGGCTCCATATTTCCTCCAACTGCTCCTGAGAAAGGCTGTCAGAATGAAGCTGAAGCTTGTTCTTGGCCATTTCTTCCTGACTGTAGCCTAATGTTTCACTGGCTTTGTTGTTCACATATTTAATCCGCCGTGATAAATCAGTAATGACAATACACCCGGGGCTTTGCTGAATCGCGTAAGAAAGAATGAGCAGCTCTTCATTTGCTTTTTTCAATTCGCTAATATCGATAAATGTAATCACGACACCTGTGTTTTCATTCGTTAGGGTACGGTAAGGCAGCAGCTTAATATGATACCATTTGCCGTTACGGCTTCTGATGTCTTTTTCGACCGATTTGCCCGTGTTCAGCACATGCTGCGTATCGCTCAGGAAATGATCGTATTGCAGGTTGTGTGAGATGTCGCGGAAAGGTCGCCCGATATCGACATTCATTAAATTGATTTCTTTGGTTAGAGCGGGAGTGAATTTGCGAATTCGCATTCTATTGTCCAGGAAAAGGGTAGCGATTTCTGTGCTGATAACAAAATTGGACATATCCGTATTAATTTCGGTCAATTCCTGAATTTTGTTCTGGTACTCGTTGTTGATGACCAGTAATTCTTCATTCATAGACTGCAGCTCCTCATTGGTGCTCTGCAGCTCTTCGTTGGCGACAATCAATTCTTCGTTCGCGGCCTGGTACTCCTCGTTGGAGGTTTCCAGTTCTTCGATCGTTACCTGGATGGTTTCTTTCGCATGGAACAATTCCGACTCCAGATCTTTAATATGCTGATTGATCGTATGCTCCATATGGAAAGTAGAGCCACTAAACGGCCGCTCCACTTCAGCAGCTTTCTCCTCTGGCACTTCATGATTTTCTTGAAAAAATATAATAGTCAGCTTATCGTTAGCCGAACGGACATTAAAAGGCTTGGTATGCAAATTGATCGATTTCATCCGGCTGCCATCATGGATCAGAAGGTCGTTGTAAATCACTTCAGTTCCTTCTTTTCTAACCTTGTGCAGGGCGGTACCAATGGCTACAGATAAGGCTTCAGGAATCATTTTAAACAAGCTGTGGCTTGGCTTCCCCTTGGGGATTATCAAGTATTGGCTGGCATTTCCGTTAATATGGATAATCTCATTATTCTCGTCAACAATGACGCAGGCAGGGACATATTCCTCTAGCAGCTTCGTATAAATGTTGTCCAGCTTGATGATCCGTTCCGTTTCCTTTAAGCGGGCTATTACTTGGTTTTTCTGTTTGGAGGTGTTCTCGCTTACAGGATTATTCAATGCAAATGAATTCACCGACATCCAATGGGTAATTTCTTTGTATTGATAAATGTTCCATTTACTGTCCATGGGTGTGAACAGATTGGTCAGCTTGCCAAGCGTTTCGCTCGGTCCCAGGAAAAGAAAGGCATCCAGCTTTAAAGCGAAATGGAACAGGGAAATAACCTTCCGCTGCATTTCAGGCTCTAAATAAATGAACATATTCCGGCAGGTTACCAGATCCAATTGAATGAAGGGAGGGTCCTTTAACATATTGTGCTGGGCAAAAACGATCATTTGTCTAATTTCTTTATTGACTTGATACTCGCTTCCCTGAAGTGTGAAATATTTTTTTAGATGCTCCGGAGAAACACTTCGGGTTATAAGATCGGGATAAACGCCGCGGCTGGCAAATTGAATCGATTCCTTATCCAGATCTGTAGCAAATATTTTGACTTCGTATTCGGTCCCGATCGATTCCATGTGCTGTTTAATGAGGATGGCAATCGAGTAAACCTCTTCGCCCGTGGAGCAGCCGGCAACCCAAACACGGATCTGCTTATTTTCCGCACGCTGCTCAAAGATTTGGGGGAGGATTTTCTCAGCAATGATAGCAAACGCTTCGGGATCGCGGAAAAAATGAGTAACCCCAATTAAGAAATCTTTCTGCAAGGCAGCAACCTCGTCCGGGTTTTCCATCAGAAAGCGATTATAATCCCCAATATGATAAAAGCCTTTCATGCTCATTCTTCTTTGAAGCCGGCGCAGGATACTTTTTTTCTTATAGTAAGTAAAATCGACTCCGGAGGCTTGTTTCAAAATAGCAAATAAAGCCACCTGCTCCTCTTCAAGCAGCTCTTTGTTATGATTTGTAAAAAAGGTGATGTATTTAAGGATTACTCCCGGCATTTCTGCTGATGACAGGCTGTAATCAAATTGTTCTTTTATCGGCAAGCTTTCATCAGGGAAGGATTGACTATAGGCAGCATGCTCAACCAATACTAATCCGTTCTCTTTCTTTACCGCGTCTATACCCTGTAAGCCATCCATGGTCTCACGGCCAGCGAAAATAATAGCGATACTTTGACTGCCAAAGCTGCTGGCGAGGGCGGCAAACAAGCGGTCTGCGGGCATGCTGCTGCTTGCTTTATCCTCGTATTCGGTGAGAGAAAACCTTCCATCATGAATCACTAGTTTTTGCCTAGGGGGGATGATATAAATGCAATTGGCCAGAAGCTCCATCTTATGTTCAGCTTCAATTACAGGCATAGCCGTGAAGCCAGCAAGCTGCTGGATGAGAAGCCTGGTCTGCTCTGGTTCTGCTTGTTCCTGTGCAATCAGATAAGCAATGCCATTGGACGATGACGTGTGACTGAGGAAGGTTTGCAACCCTTCGCACGGCATCGCAGATGCGGCAATTCCGACTATATAATCAACATGGCTTACTGGTATATCCACTTTTTCATTCGAATCATCAGAATAGTTCATGCCAGCTCTCCTTTCCTATATATTACCTTTTTATTATTTATTTAGGAAGTAATTGGTCATATTTAGCGCAAAAATCTAGCTATCTGAAACATAGTTCGCGATGATAGGACGATTTCCCTTTTCTGTTCACCTTTTTTCGACATTTTTCAACTTTTAAACCAGATTAGGGGGTGAAATCTGAGAAGTTTATGGAAAGGTCAGAATAAGTCAGGACTTGACTTTGTTAACTGTAATTTATATAATAACAGTAGGTGGTTGATGAAAACCCGCCATATGAAATCAGTAAAGAAAGGGTGAGTAGGATGACAAACGTGAAACAAATGCAGGTGCAGCCTGGGGATTGGGTCAGCGGAACAACAGTAGAAGACGAGAAAATCAGAGGCTTTGTAGAGGCAGTAAGCTGGGAGCGTGGATCGGCTCTAGTAAGAGTAACTGAAAGTGACCGGAAAGACGCAATTGGGAGAATTGCTGAAGGCTTGCTAAGCAAGCTGGAACTGCTGCAAGTTGAAGCATGGTTGGATGAAAGAGCCTTGGCTGATCTGATTGATATTGCTTTAGTGACTAGAGACGAGCAGTGGTTCATGGAATTGACCTCCTCACTCGGAGAACTGCGTAATCAAACAAAGAAGTCCAAATCACCTACACATAAACAACCGATATCAATGCCCCATCGTCGTATCTGGATGGATTAACTATAGGTTTATGAACGTCAAATGAGCGCTATTCATGCGTTCATTTTTTTTGTCATTGCCAGATACTTTCGGTATAACCGCCAAAAGAGTATAATAGGCAAAAGAGAAGCGTAAGCGTATTGCTGTTAAACTTGGATCAACTATTTCGGACTGATTGAGGTGTGTGACTTTGCAAGCATATTTAGAGCTTTTACAAGATATTTTGGACAACGGCACGAAGAAAGAGGACAGGACTGGAACGGGAACGATATCTGTATTTTCCCGTCAGCTGCGCTTTGATCTGGCGAAGGGCTTTCCTTTACTGACCACGAAAAAACTGCATATCAAATCGATTTTACACGAGCTGTTGTGGTTTCTGAGCGGGGAAACGAATATTGCTTATTTGAAGGAGAAGGGGGTCAGGATCTGGAATGAATGGGCTGACGAAGAAGGGAACCTGGGCCGCGTGTACGGTGCGCAGTGGCGGACATGGCTGGGCCCTGACGGCAGAACAACGGATCAGATCAGCCAGCTGATCGACCAAATTCGTAACAATCCGGATTCAAGAAGACATTTGGTCAGCGCATGGAATCCCGCTGAGGTAAGTGCCATGGCGCTGCCTCCTTGTCATTATGCTTTTCAGTTTTATGTAGCGGACGGCAAGCTTTCCTGCATGTTCAATATGCGGTCGGTTGACACATTCCTTGGTCTGCCATTTAATATTGCAAGCTATGCCTTTCTCACCTATATGGTGGCACAGCAGTGCGATCTTGAGGTAGGAGAGCTGATCTGGTGCGGAGGCGATGTGCACATTTATCTGAATCATATCGAGCAGGTGAAGCTGCAGCTCACCCGTGAACCTTATCCTTTGCCGAAGCTGCTTATTAAGCGCAAGCCAGATTCTATTTTTGATTATGCATTCGAGGACTTTGAAATTGCTGATTATGTGAGCCATCCGGGGATCAAGGGTTTAATTGCTATTTAAAAATTGCTATTTAATAAATTGCCATTTACAAGTTTGGAGTTGAAGCTAGTGAGCATTTCCTTTATTTATGCCATGGACCGCAATCGGGCTATCGGGAAGGATAATAGTCTTCCTTGGCATTTGCCAGCTGATTTGAAGTTTTTTAAAAGCGTGACAACAGGGCATCCTATCCTGATGGGCCGCAAAACGTATGAATCGATCGGTAAGCCGCTCCCGGGCAGACGCAATGTGATCATCACGCAGAATCCCCGCTTTTCTGCCGAAGGCTGCGAAGTTATCCACTCTGTAGAACAAGCATTGGAGCTGTTTCACGACGAGGAGCTGTTTGTCATAGGAGGAGCGGAGATCTTCCGTCTTTTCTTGGGAAAAGTGGATCGCATGTACATTACGGAAATTGATCATGAATTTGCGGCTGACACCTACTTCCCAGATATGTCGATGGAGCAGTGGGAGCTGGTTTCCAGTGAGCAGGGTCAACAGGATGAGAAAAATCCTTATGTGTTCCATTTCCGGATATATGATAGAAAGCATTAGCAGATTTGTAAAAAAACAGCACAAAGACCTGGCTCTTAGGGCCAGGTCTTTGTGCTGTATAAACGTATGTGAAAGCTAATTTAAGCTTTTTTTCTAGCAATTGAAACGATCAGTGCCAAGGCTCCTAGCACAACGGCAGCAATGGAAAGGTAGAGTGCAGTTTGTGAGGAAGAGCCGTCACCCTCGCTGTTTTTCTCATCAACGGTAGTGCTTTGCCCATGGCTGTCAACTGATGTGCCTGCAGCTTTAGCTTGGACTAAAGTAATTGAAGACGGCTTCTGGGATCCTTCGGCACCAGTCCATTCGACTACGGTCCCATTTTTATAGGTTTGATAAGCTTTCCATTCAATCTGGGTTGCAGCATCAGCGACCTTGCCTTGCATACTGAATTCACCGAATTCAATACGCGCTAGTCCATCACCCTCTGAAGTCCAAGTGACGCCTGTGATTTTGTTTTCTGCATCTTTGGCTACTTCGTAAGTCCAGCCCGGCTTCGGCTCGAAGCGGAGGATACTTACAGCATCGACCTGGAATCTAACCTCAACCTTTACTGTTGAAGTGCCCTCTTCTTCAGAAGGAACGCGGACTGTGAATTTTTCATACGAGCCTTGCGTGGTTTGTGTGGGATAAACAACGACGTGAGCGCTTGCTATACCAGCAAATAAAATAGAGCCAATCATTAGAATTACACAATTCATCATCATTTTTTTAACCATAAGTTTCAAGCCCCTTTCAAGCATCTTTGCGTATGGTTTCATAATAAATGAAATGCCTGTAAATCCATATGGCTCAAGTGGGCTATTTCGGCCTCTTAATTTTGTACTCTTCGTGTCAATCCGTATTTAATGGCATAGGAAGTCAGTTGAACCCGGTTTTCCATGTCGAGCTTTTCCAGTATGTTCTTCATATGGTTTTTGACGGTGTTCTCTGAGATCAGCAGCTTTTCGGCAATTTGGCGGTTATTATCTCCGAGTGCTACGCAGGCTGCAATTTGCTGTTCTCTAGAGGTAAGCATGCTGGGGTCTGGATCGTCAGGCATACTGCCAAGCGGGGCGCGAAAGCGCAGAAAGAGGCGATCCGCCATTTGCCTGGCTACTTCAGAATTGTCATCTAGCAGGGCATGGAGGTAAGTAAGCCATTCGTCGGGGTCCATATTTTTTAATAAATACCCTTGGGCTCCAAACTGCAGGGCTGTAAATAAATCCGCCACATCATCAGATACGGTCAGCACGACAATTCGGATATGCGGGTAAAGCTGCTTAATTCGTCTGGTCGCTTCAAGTCCCCCTACTGGCGCCATGTGAATATCCATCAGCACAAGATCTGGCTCTACTTCTCCGCATAACAAAATAGCCTCTTCTCCATTATAAGCTTCCCCCACTACATAAAAAGCGGGATCTGGCTCCAGCATGCTTTGTACAGCTTTACGTGCTAACGGATGATCATCGGCAATCAGCACGCGAAATGGGGATGACTCCATCAATGATTCCTCCTCTGGACTTGTGCAAGCAGAACCGTTCCACTGCCTTCCGGTCGGGGGGAAAGCTCGAATGAGGCGGAGAGCTCTGCCGCTCGTTTTTGCATAATATTCATACCATAATGCTTTTGCTGGATATCGCCAGGATGAATGCCCATGCCGTTATCCTCGATACGCAACTCCCATTCGTGTGCTGCTGCAATAAGCTCTATAGAAGCCTTGGTTGCTTTGGAATGCTTGCGGATATTAGTAAAGGCTTCTTGGATCATACCGAATAACTGCACCTCCTCCGCTGAGCTGAAGGCATCATCGGCAACTGTTAATTGTTCATCGAGCTCAATACCTGTCATTTTCTGCCAATTCTGAAGCCACATGCTGATTCGCAATGAAAAAGAGCTTCCTTCCTCAGGGGGTGTCCGCAGATTAAAGATGGCTTGTCTAAGCGAACTATCGATTTCCGAAACAGCTGATTTAGCTTCGTCCAAATGTCCCTGCTTTAATTTTACATTGAGAAAAAATAACGTTTGCGCCAGATCATCATGCAGCTCTCTAGCCAATCTCTCCCGGTCTTCATAAACCGCCCGCCGCGCTTCTCCTGCAGCAAGCTTCTCATTAATCCCCTGAATGCTGCGGAACATCCAGGAAGCGAAAATATAAGAAAGGAGGAGCGTGATGATGGTCATATAGAAGTTGCCGGCCTCCATAGACAAATAGTTCAGCATATATTCATGGCGGATAAATTCGAAGCCCCCGATAATGAACGGCGGGAGCAGAATGGTAAGCAGCTTGAGCATGCGCAGCGACATCATTCACAACCTCCCTTTATATCATTCTGAGTTTTTGTAGAAAGTACTATCCGCAGCATAGAAAATTTGCTCTAACTTTGGTAAGGTTAGTTTAAGTTAAGACAAGACAAGACAAGACAAGACAAGACAAGACAAGATAAGTTAAGTTAAGTTAAGCTAAGTATTGTTAGTTTGAAGCATGGCAAGAATTCTTTCCTCCAGATGGAGCGGGTCAATCGGTTTCATAATAAAGTCGCAAGCTCCAAGCTTAATGCCTGCCACAACAGTTTCTTTACGGGAATCCCCGCTGATCAGCATAACGGGCACATCTTTAGTGGTGATGTCTTGCTTAAGCTTGCGAATGGCGGTTAGACCGTCCATGCCAGGCAAATTAATATCCATCATAATTAAATGGAATTTGCTTATTTTAGAAGGATACATGAAGAACTCATCTGAAGTAGGAAACGTTGTGATTTCGATATCATGCATGTCAAATATTTGCTTGACGAGCAGGCAGAATGGCGGGCTATCGTCAATAAGGGCAATTTGGGCGACGGACATATATACACTTCCTTTGTTATCATCATTTATAGTTGGAGGCTTTAACATGCATAGTGAAGACAGATTTCGCAAAATCATTGAGCAAACCAGAAAGCTCTTTCTGGATGATGCGTTAAAACGAAAAGCGGCATTTCAATTAAGCCTCGAGGCATGGGAAAACAAACAAATGTCTTCCTCTGCTTTGGTTGAACGGCTTTACCAGTTGTGTCATGCCCTCAAGGGAGTCGCATTGACCGTGGAATTGCCGCAGATTCATGGACATACAGAGGCTTTACTTTCGATCATTATACAACATAGGGAAGGGAATAAGGAAGATGATTTGGACGTGCAGCTACCTGGATGGCTGGAGCTGTGGAGAAGATTGTCTGAGTCCTTGGAGCAAAGCGCCGCATGGGGATCTGCCTGACTGCTGGTAGAAAATAACTATAATCAATCTTTCGCTTGAGAAAGAGCTGCCGAATATGAGTAAATAGAAGGGTAGCCGGCCGGCTGATTTCTTGGGAAAGGAGTGATCCAGTGATTACAACTTATGAGGTGATCTCTGCGTAAGCAGAGATGGTCATGTGCGGGGGCCGTAAGGCCTCCGCATAATTTTTGGAAGATGAGGTAGACAAAAGCAGGAAATTTCCCTATACTAGGGGTATAAGCATGACAAATATCTTAGGTGAAAGGAGTGTTAGGAATATGAACACAATGATGGGATTTACGATGATTGCAACCGCTGAGGTGCTCGTCTCTTAACTGAATATCATTCGTGGAATAACCATTCACCTGATTTGTATGAAATACATATACAAGACGCAGGCACGATGCTGTTATCGTGTTTTTTTTAATTCCATTTTTTAAGAATGATAGGAGGTTCAAGGGATGAAAACACTCAACATGTATAGAGGCATATCTAGAGGAAGTGTAAATTTTGAGGAGGTTTTCATCCATGAGCTACAAGAACGGAAAGGACGTTCTTCCCCCTAATCTGTTAAAACAATTACAAGAATACATCCAAGGTGAAATTATATATATTCCCAAAAAAGGGCAGAAACGCGCTGGTTGGGGCGAAAATAACGGAACGCGGGTGATCATTGAACAAAGGAACCGGGAGATTTTTCACAAGTATGAGAATGGCAAAACTGTGCTGGAGCTCATCCAAGCTTACCATCTCTCCGAGGACAGCATCCGCAAGATTATAGTCAAAACCAGAGAATTGACCGTGAGCCAGGTCTAGAAACAGTAACTTTTTGTTACTGTTTTTTTTTTGTTTATTATTATTGTTTGTTTTGTTTTTGGTTTTAACATAATTTTCAATTATATAATGCAGCTTTGCAGTGATGAAGTACGTGATATACTCTTCATTCTCCAAGGGAATCAGAGCAGCAGCGCAGATGTTCCTTATCACAAGTTGAGAGAAGGGAAAAGATGTGGGAGAGAGAGAGTAGCAGTTCGTCTCCCCGTAATTGAGTGTGGTAATTGTGTGTGCTTCACTTAACGATGTTTTTTCATCGCTAAAGGAAGAGTTTCCAGCTCAAAAGTCACTTTAACGATGATTTTCATCACTAAAAGAGAACGGATGGCCTCTCAGGGGGAAAAAAGGAATTTTTACGATGTTTTTCATCGTTGAAGTAAGGTTGTGGAGCCGACTTGGTACTTTAGCGATGAAAAACATCGTTAAAGTAGCTAATCCTCTCAGCTTTTCATTCTCAGTTATTCATTCTGAGCTTTTCATTTTCAGCGCCTCTGCCCCACTAGGAAATCTCTTCCAACTCAAAAGAAAAAACTTGTTGGCTGTCCGTTTGAGCTTGGCGTTCTTGCGCTCTGCAGCTGAGAGAGGGAATGGATGTAGGGGGAAGAACGATAGCGTTCGCATTTAAAGATTTGTTCCAACAGCGGCTGGAGCCCACATCCATTCCCTCTGCAATGCACCGACGTCACGAATGCGCTCCTCAAAGGACGCCAAAAGGGACTGTTGACAAAAGCCAATTTTACGAAAAATGACTTTTAGATACCCAGTGTTTATGCGGGTTCTCAAACGTCAATTTCGTCAAAAAGATAATTTGTCAACAGTCCCAAAAGACGGCCATCTTAAATCATTTTTTTTGAAGGAGTATGAGGAGGTAGTGGCGTATATGTTGTAGACAGGTTAGTTTGCCTGTTTTTTGCTTTATAAATTGAACTATTTTACAAGAGGAGCGTCATAATGTCTGTCTATAAAATTTTGCTTGCTGACGATGAAATGGCTTTAAGGTTCCTGCTGACAGAAACATTGTCCGATGAGGGCTTTGCAATTACGGAGGCTGAGGACGGGCAGCAGGCCATTGAAAGCTTGGGTAAGGATACATACGATTTAATTATTCTTGATTATATGATGCCGGAACGTACCGGGGTAGAGGTCTGTGAATGGCTTCGCGGCAGTGATAATCCGAACAAGTCTCTACCAGTCATTTTACTTACAGCTAAGGCTTTGGAAAAGGATAAGGAAAAAGCAAAAGCGGCGGGCGTAACTACTTATATTGTAAAGCCTTTTAGCCCGCTGCAACTGGTTGAAGTCGTCAAGCAGCTGTTGGAGGCCTGATTGCTAACCTGCGTAACACTTCGATAGAACGAAGGAGATGTGATCTAATGAACCGTGCAAAGAATGGCGATTTATCGTCTATAGATAAAGATAAAGATAAAGAGAAAGACAAAGAGAAAGAGAATAGAATTTTGCTGCAGGGAAAGAAAATGTTCATCAAAGAATTTCAGCGCCAGCTGGATCAGCTGCAGTTGCTGATAGGCCGTATTGAGGCTAAGCCTGCTTATAAGGATTTGATGGAATTTTACCGGAATGTCCATACGATGAAGGGGAGCGCCCCTATTTTCGGCTATATTCGCATCGGGAAGCTCGCTGAAGAGCTGGTGATGGCGTGGGAATGGACGCAGTCCATGAAGGAGGACGAGCTCGATACGATTCTCCCTCTGTCGCCTGTAGACGAGAGTCTGGCACGGAGTAAGCAAGCCGTACATAATATGAGCATGGAATATGATATCAGTCTTATTGAGCTGGAAATGGACGAGCAGAAGGAGCAGAGCACATCGCTTATGCTGGGGAGTATGCACTGCAGGCTACTAATTGTCGATGACGATGATGTACTCCGCTCATATTTACAACGGCGTCTGCAGCTGGATGGGTGTATCGTAGATGACGCATCCGATGTCGAAACGGCCAAAGTCATGCTTCATCAGCAAACCTATGATCTGATTATGCTGGATTTATTGATGCATCCTTTATCAGGCTATGAGCTATTTGAATATTTGAAGGAAGACCCCACCTTGCAATGGATTCCGCTTATCGTGCTTTCAGGCAGAAACGATCTAAATGATAAAGTCCGCTGCTTTCATCTGGGAGCGGATGATTATGTGACGAAGCCGTTTCAATATGAAGAGCTGGCGGCACGCATCTATGGACTTCTGAAACGGACCAAAAATTTCGAGCAGCTGGCTTTTCGTGACCCGCTAACGGGGATCTTCAACCGTCGCTATTTCGATCATCAAATCCGCTTGGAGATGCAGCGGTTCGAACGGTACGAAGCCCCGCTATCGCTCGCTTTTATCGATATTGATAAATTCAAAACGATTAATGATACATATGGGCATCATGTGGGGGACCTGGTTCTGCAGGGGCTTGCCCATCTGCTGCAGACGAATATCCGCAATACGGATTTGCTGGCCCGTTTTGGCGGAGAGGAATTCGTTATAGTCCTCCCCAACAGTACGGAAGGACAGACAATCCGAACACTCCAGGCGATTCTGGAGCATGCCCGCAAGCAGCCTGTCGCGCAGAGTGACGGTCTGACCTTCTCAATCACGTTCTCCGCAGGGGTAGCCGAGTGGCAGCCGGGGATGCCTGTTCAGGAATGGCTCAGTATGGCTGATGCCGCGATGTATAAAGCAAAGCAGCAGGGCAGGAACCGGGTTTACGGTGTCCAGCAGACCCAGGCCGCAGCGGGGACAGTAGAAGAGTATGTGCCCCCTGCTGCTAGTATCAAGAAACGGCTGCTTGTAGTGGATGATGATTTGATTTTAAGGTCAATCCTCATATCCCACCTGCAGCATTTACCGATTCAGATCGTAGAGGCTTCTGATGGGGAAGAAGCCTATGAAATTTTGCAAAAGGAACATTTTGATGTATGCATCCTCGATGGGATGATGCCCAGGATGGACGGCTTCACCTTACTTGAGAAAGTAAGATTGGAAGAGGAATTGTCGAAACGTGACATGAGAATTCTCATCCTATCGGGTAAAAAGAAGGAAGATGATCTAGTTAGGGGTTACCAGTTAGGCGCCGATGATTATATGACCAAGCCATTCTCTCTTGTGGAGCTTGAGATGAGAGTGAGAAGAATGCTGCGGTTATGATTTCTTGTACGGGATGGGCTTTCCACGCTCATTCCTTTTTTTATGGATCTAAATAAAATATTATGTCGAAAAAAGAAGGAATTTGGATTGATAAATATGGTAATTTGGATTAATATAAAGACAACCAATAGTAAATGGTACTTTAATCCTATATAAATAGTCAGAATCTCATATTGCTTGTTTCCGAAAATGGCAAACTTACTGAAAAGTGAGGACGCAAAGCTACGGGCCTAACGATGTAAATCTCAATGGCAGCCGGGTTACCGAAGAACGGATGAAAACTATCCCTTCTGAGGATAGTTTTTTATTTTCCAAAAAAGGAGTTATTCGAATGAACAATCAAATCATGGATGCGGAATTGCTCAGTTTGGTTAAAACACTGAATAAGGATTCTACCGCCTACGATGAAATACAGTTAATTGAATATGCTCCTCCACAAGGATTGATAGAACTATTAAATCAGGAGTATATTCTTCATAACGTCTCAGAGCCCAGCGTGCTGCCGGAGATTGAAGCCAGCGCTTCAGTTAAACTAAAGAAGAATGGGGCGCCTGTAGCGGGCAGAACGAAGCTGGGTCCTCAGGACACTCTGGAATGGGAGATTGTTTCTAAGCCCTTGTTTACGATAGAAGTGTCTGAGGATTGCATGCATGCTTACCTGCTGATTCACTCCAAGCACCGATATGCCTGGAAATTAAAAAATGCCCAGCCAAGCAATTACGTGAAATTCGAAGCGGAAGAAGATAAAAGTGAAATTCTGGACTCTCTTGAGTTTGCGGAGATTATTAATTCGCTGCAGGAGAAGTCTGTCGTTCGAAATATAGATCATTTTGCTATTTGCCAGGAGTTTCTGAGTCCTACCTATCAGCGGATTGAAGTAGCAAAGGGAGTGGAGCCGGTACCCGGTCTGGATGCAGTCATTGAACTATACGTTAAAGAAAAGGTGGAAAATTATTTTGATGAAGTTGAAGGGGTAATCGATTTAAGAAGTCACTTGAAAATACCTACCGTCAAGAAGGGCGAGATGATCGCCAGGAAAATTCCTATGATTGAGGGAGTGCCTGGCTATGATGTGTATGGGAGCCGACTGAATCCGCCCTCACCACGGGATATTCAAATTCTCCCCAAAAATTTTGTTGAGATCAACGAGCATGGCGAAATCAAAGCTTTGAAGGATGGAAGGCCAAGAGTAATCGGGGATCAAAATAAATTTGTGGAAATCACGGAAGTGTACGTCGTTACCGGGGATGTTAACCTGAAAACCGGGCATATTGTATTTGCTGGTGATGTTGTTGTGTACGGCAATGCCGAGGAAGGTGCAGTCATTGAAGCCTTAGGCAGCGTATATATTTACGGGAATGCCTATGGCGCTTCTATTTCTGCAGCAGGGAGCATTCACGTGAAGGGGAATACGATCGATGGCAAGCTGTTTTCCGGCCACTATGGAGTCAGAAACAATCGTTTATATCAAGCAGTCGCTGTGCTGTCAGACTCTCTAGCAAAGCTTTTGCAAGCCGCTAATTCATTAAATATGGAGCTGGAAGTGCGCAAGCAAAAAGCGAATTTCGGCCAGCTGATATCGCTGCTGATTGAGCGCAAATTTTCTTCGATTCCCTCTTTAATCAAGGATCTCACCGTTATCATTAGCTCTGTCAAACATGTTCACGGGGAAGCAGCAGAAGAGTTGATGGGCATGCTGAAGACATTTTATTTAACGGTCTCTTACAATAGCCTGCCTGCGGAATTCTGGTCGCTCCTATTAAATATGCTGCAGCGGATTATAAACATGATAGAGCAAAATCAGGAAATGGATGCGAAAGTAACGATTGATCAATGCCATATAACCCGGATTCAAGCTGCAGGCTCTATTATTATCCATGGTGATGGTGTGCTGCAAAGTCATTTGTACAGCAACAAGAATATTGTATTCTCCAAAGAAAACGCCATATGCCGCAGCTCCCGGATTGAAGCAGAAGGGTCCATATCGGCAGCTGAGGTTGGCGGAGAGGCTGCCGGAGAAACCTTTCTTAAAGCAGGTAAAAGTATTCGCGTCAAGAAAATTGTACACTGCAAAGTATGCATTAAAAACTATTGCCGGCAAATTCTCGAACGAACAGGGGCGACTGTATTTGACCTTGGCAATATGAAGTATCGACAATAACCGAATATAAAGGTGGAGAATGGTGGATAACAGTGGATAACAGGTCTTCTTACCATAGGTTTGTCGGAACTGTGCTCAATAAAAATATTTATAATAAACAAGGTCTTCTCATTATTCCCGCAGCAACCTTCTTGAATGAAGAGCATTTGGATAAAATATTTAGCCAGCGCATCCGCCTTACCGA
The DNA here is from genome assembly GCF_017874215.1 of Paenibacillus eucommiae. GTDB lineage: Bacteria > Bacillota > Bacilli > Paenibacillales > NBRC-103111 > Paenibacillus_AI > Paenibacillus_AI eucommiae. Next base: position 132,975 of record NZ_JAGGLB010000019.1, on the reverse strand, counting down.
TGAAGATGTGGAAAGTATGGAATCGCAAATGGATAAGCTTGTTGATCAGTCGATAAAGGAAATCCGGCATATATTTGAAATTACGGCAACGAAGAAGCAGATCCCGGTTCATACTGTAAGGAATCATATTCTGCCAGTGCTGCAGGGAGCAGCACAGAGCAGCAACATTTTTAACCTGCTTACGATTTTACGTGCTACGGATGACTATACATACCGCCATAACATTGGGGTCGGCATTATTTCTACGATGATAGGCAGATGGATGGGCTTTGATCACACTCAGTTGACAGAGCTGTCTATGACGGCAGTATTACATGATATTGGTAAAATCCGTATTTCCAAAGATATTTTGAATAAGCCTGGCAAGCTGTCACCTAGTGAATTCAAAACGATGAAGATGCACGCCATCCATGGCTATGACATTATTCGTGCTACGCCAGATGCAGCTGAGATTTGGGCCATTGTAGCCTTGCAGCATCATGAGCGGGAGGATGGAAGCGGATATCCTTATGGGGTTAAGGGTGATGAGCTCGAATTGTTCAGTAAAATTGTGGCGATAGCAGATGTATTTCATGCGATGACTTCGGAACGGGTATACAAGAAATCGATGCCGTTTTATTTGATATTAAAACAAATGCAGGACAATATTTTTGGACCTTTTGAGCCTTCCATCATGACTTTATTTATGGACAAAATTATGAATCATTTAATTGGAAGCAAAGTTGTATTGTCGAATGGAGCTCAAGGGAAAATCGTAATGATTAACCCTAATGATCCCGCAAATCCTTTGATCCGCGCAGATCAGGGATTTATCGATTTGAGCAAGGAGCGGGCCTTGTACATTGAACAAATCTTCTAGCAGGCAGAATCATTAGATGTGCACTGTTACATATTGAATGGGGGGACGTTAGCTGTGTCTAACCATGTATCCGAATCCGATCTATTAAAAATGATTAAATCCATTGACTCGTCTTCGTCTCCCTCAAATCTTCAGGATGAGCACGGTCCCGAGCTACAGGATTTGCAGGGTGCGGAGCATATTGAAGGATGGATAAGAGTTGATAACAATCGAATCCTGTTCGGAGGTTCATTTCAATCCGGCCTGCGATGCGTAATTGCTGCTGAAGCGCCTTTGCAGCTGACAGTCAACGGGAAGCTTGTGAATGGTGAAACGAAGGTCGGCCCCAATGATATTATAGATTGGCAAGTGAAGCCTGGACCTCTTTTTGAGGTTCGGATTTCCGAGGATCAAATGGAAGTAAGCTTCCGGGTGATTTCCACAGAGCGGTATGGCTGGAAGCTGAGGGATCATGAGCCAACGCAGAAAATCATACTTAAAGCTCAGGAAGATCGCACTGCATTGGTGGAAAAGCTCCGGCTTTCTGATGTGATGAAGGACTTATTGAAATTGAATGTGACCAAAAATGTAAATACACCAGCCATTTTCACGGAGATTCAAAATCCTTCCTATACCTTTATTCAGATTGCACATGGCATTAATTCTATAGAAAGTATGGATGCAAGGATTGAGGTTTTTTTTCAGGAAAATATTGAGAGCATCCTGGAAGAAGTGAATGGGGCGATTGATTATCGCAATCATCTGAAAATTCCTATGGCAAAAAAAGGCGATGTCATTGCCAAGAAACATCCTGCTGTTCCCGGAACGATTGGCTACAACGTCTTTGGTCAAATTATTCAACCGGCTCCGCCTAGGGATATTACGATGGTGGCCAAGGAAAACATAGAGATTACTGCAGAGGGCGAGGTCATTGCCCAGCAGAGTGGAAGGCCGCGAATGACGGGGGCAGCTGTTAAATATTTTGACATTACAAAAGCTCATGTCGTCCATGGTGATGTGGATATTAAAACAGGAAACATTGTTTTCTCGGGAGATATCATTGTATACGGCAACGTCACTGAGGGGATGATTGTGGAATCCTTAGGTAATGTATACGTTACGGGCCATGTGTATCAGTCGCAAATTACAGCGACAGGCAGCATTTTGATAAAAGGAAATGTGAGTGGCAGTTATTTATATTCGGGTTACTTCGGTGTTCTCTTCAACAGATTGTACGTCCATTCCAAAAAGCTGATCGAGCTGCTCTACGAACTCCTTAAAGCCGCAGATATTCTTATCCATTTAATTACCGCCAAGCGCAAAACATTCCAATACCATCAGATCATTATGACGCTGCTCGAAACGAAATATAGAGAAGTACGCACGATAGCCAAAGAAATCATAAATAGTATCAATAGCATTCAGAATTTATCCTCCACGGAATTAACGGAGCTTAAGGAGAAGCTGCAGCTGCTTACCCAGCCTGCGCAAACATTGGAAATTGGTACCTCCAATCCGATCAAGACGATAATCTATCACCTGGAAGAGACTTTCTCCATGATCGAAAGGATGCAGGAAATCGACGCATGCATTGATATCAATACTTGTCACTTAACGGAAATGAAATCTAATGGCAGCACGATTATTCGTGGTGAAGGTATGCTGCAAAGCAATGTGTATGCTAAAGGAAGTATTGTATTTATTGAAAAGGATTCGGTTTGCAGGGGATGTCAGTTGGAGTCAGAGGAATCCATATCCGTCTCGGTGGCAGGAGGAGAAATCGCTAATGAGACGCATATGAAAGCGGGGAAGTCGGTCATGCTGGGCCGCATGATTGCTGGTAAGATACAAGTTGGCAAATCCAGCGTAGACATACTTGAACCGATTTCTGATGTAGTGGTCACAGAGCAAAGTGGCAGGCTTGTTTTTACGAAAACAGGTTAAACGCCATCCCTATTTAAATGGGAGGATTTGCTATAGTTCGATATCTTTTGCCCAAAAAATATTCGTAGTTTTAACAGCCACTGCCTTCATAAGCGAGGTAAGGGCTTTTTTTCTTGGAAATGTGCTTGGAAGCCTTCACGGCAAAAAAAGATGTGTAAAAAAATGTTTCTCTTGTAAGTTGTTTCTTGCGAATAGGGAGGAGATTGATAGGGAGTAATTGAGATTAGCAGTTCCCTCGTATTTTTGGTAGAATTTAAACAGGCAGTTGCACCAGAATGTGTTTAGCTCATGCTTTTTTAGGTGAAGTATGTATATGACATACATACTTATTTGTAAATGGATAACATTTTTGAAAGGAGGTGGTTCTTTATGGCCGCAAAATATTTTACGGTAAGCGAAGCAAATGAGTTAATTCCTGTAGTCGATCAGGAGCTTCGAGCTCTGCAGGTTTTAAAGCGCAAATTCGAAGAGAAATATTCGCAGCTTAAGAAGTTGAAGGAAGTCACATACGGAAATGTAGGTTCATTGGACCATGATCCGTTTTTCACTTTGGAGGCTGAGCTGGAATTTCTGCAAATTGAAGCTAGAAGCCATATTATGAGCTTCCAGCATAAGGGCATCGAACTTAAGGACATCGATATCGGACTTGTCGATTTTCCCGCGCTGATTAGTGGCGAAGAGGTGCTGCTCTGCTGGAGGCAGGGGGAAGAGAAAGTTGCGTATTATCACAGCAGAAATGACGGATACTCAGGAAGAAAACCGATATCAGAGTAGTATTGAAATTGTTTATTTGAAATAAGGAGAACCGTAAATGCTTATAAATCGTTGGATGAAAGCACTACCCTTTACAATTATGTTTCTTTTGCTCATCCTGGCTTCTGCTCTCCTTACAGGCACAGTCTCAGCGCATTCTTCGCTGGTGCAGACGATACCGGAACCGAACAGTCAATTACAGGAAGCTCCTGACGTTGTCTCTATTACGTTCAATGAACGGTTGGACCAAGGGCTGTATTACCTCAAGGTACTTGATCAACAGGGTGACGCAGTAACGAAGCAAGCGGCAACTATGAATGCCGATAAGACAGGTTTGGAACTGAAAATACCGAAACTTGGGGAAGGCATTTATGTCATAAGCTATCATGTGATTTCAGCGGACGGTCATCCGGTTGACGGCAGCTATCCCATGACTATCGGGAATCCGCCCCAATCAGGGAATACACCGCTGCCTTCCAATCTTACGCATCAGCATGACGGTGTGAAAGGAATGGATACTGCAACGCTGCTTCAGTACTTGTCAAGAGGCTTGTGGTATGCCACGATGCTTGCTCTGACTGGATGGGTCTTATGGCTAAGACTTCCAGGTTCGGGCGGTATTAGAGGAGAAGCTTATTTAACGAAATGGACATCCAATTTGCAGCGGGTTCATTTGGTAGCTTTGCTGCTGCTGATCTTTACACATGTGGAGGATCTGCTCGGCGAGGGTGGGCTTTCAGACGCTGGCCAGCTTTTCACTGGAACCAGCATTGGAATAAGCTGGCTGCTGCTGCTGCTGCTTACTATTATAGGATTTGTAGTGCTGCAAAAATCCGTGTGGCTGGATATCGCTTGGGCGCTCGCTCTGCTTGCCGTTGAAAGCTTTAATGGGCATGCCATCTCGTTTTCTCCACAAATAGCTTCTGTTGTTCTCGACTTTATTCATCTTGCCGCTGCTGCGTTGTGGGTAGGAGGGCTGCTCCTGCTGGCCGTACAATGGCGGAACAAAGCAAATCAAATGGGCACTTTGCTTCAGGCATTTTCCAGGATGGCTCTGATCTCGATCATTATCTTGTCTCTGACCGGGACGGCTTCACTTCTGATATTCCTGCCATCACTGAACTACTTGTTCTACACGCAGTGGGGCATTATGATGCTGGTGAAAATAGGACTTGTACTTCTGGTTATTGGGACAGGCGTATGCTTGAGAGTGGCTATGAAAAAACAACGCGAATCCCATCTTCGCGGCTGGTTTAAGGTTGATTTTGGCCTGATGATCGCTATCGTACTTCTGGTAGGCCTCATTACTTACATGGCGCCGCTGCCGCCTAACGAGCCATTGCGCTGGCATGTGATGGGTGAAACGGCTCATATGACTGCGGAGATCACACCGAAAGCACAAGGAAGCAACACCTTCATTACGAAAGTATGGCTTCCAGAGACTGCAGGTCCTCCGAAGCAGGTGCTAATGCTGCTGCATTATGAGAACGATAAGCACATAGCTCCCTTGGAGGTTCCGCTCGAGTTATTCGAGGATCAAGCTGCAGGAGAAGCTTTCGGCGGGTTCATCCAATACAGCTATAAGGCGGTTGGGGCTTACCTGCCCTTACGAGGAGAGTGGTCCTTGGAAGTAAGGGTTATGGATGCTAATGATAACGAGAAGCCTTATAAGAAAGAATTTATGGTGTACTAGAACAGTGGACAATGTGCAGCGTGCATGCATGCACGCACGATCAGAAACCTGAAAAAGTGAGTGTTGTTACGCTTTGGGTTCGATGTGGACATGCACGTGAGAGATTTGATGCTGCCTAAGCATCTCATCCTCAACCTTGTCGCTGATTTCATGACCTTCGGCAATGCTGAGATCTTCATCTACATGAATGGTTACATCCACTAGCACTTGATTGCCATGAATTCTTGCTTTCAGATCCCCGATGTAGACAACGCCGGGGGTCTTTTCTATGGTTGTCTTGAAAATGTTCAGCTTGTTTTCATCAAAGCCGTCTGTTAATGCATGAGAGGACTCCCGAAAAATGTCCCAAGCTGTTTTGCAAATCACCAGTCCGACAATAAAGGCAGTTACCGGATCGAGCCATGGCCATCCGATGCCAGCACCCATAATGCCTACGAAAGCCCCCAAGCTGACGAGCGCATCAGACCGGTTGTCGAGCGCGGCCGCCATGATGGAGGGGCTGTTAACTTTGCGTGACAGGTTCCGGTTGTATATGTACACCATAGCCATAATCACAGCGGAAAATAGAGCTGTCCAGGCTGCAAGCTGTCCTGGGGGCTGGCTGTCTGCCTGCCGGATGCTGAGGAATGCCCCGATTAGAACCTGGAGCCCCACTGCAGCCATTATAAAGGCGGCAACTAAGGAGGCTACAGTCTCTGCACGAAAATGTCCATAAGGGTGATCGTGATCAGGAGGCTTGCGGGAAATCCGCAAGCCGATGAGTACAGCTATAGAAGCCAGAATATCCGTTGTATTGTTGAATCCATCTGCGGTCAAGGCGTCGGAATGAAATAAATAACCGATTATGAGCTTTAACAGGGATAGAACCATGTAAACGGATATACTGAGCCAGGCGCCTTTTTCAGCTTGCTTCAAATTGTCATATGCTTCCAAGGCTTGACCTCCAATCCGTCTGCTGTTGATTTCAACATTGTAACGGATGAAGATCGTGTGGGTCTAGAGAAACAGTGTTGTGCCGTCACCCAAAAATGGCGGTCAGGGAACTATGTTGGGCACGTTTAACTTTGTGAGCCTTCGCCAATTTGAGCTTTCCAGGTTTGTGGATGGTTCTCGCTGACAAGCTCAGCCGCACTGGCATTAGCGGCAACTTGCTCGGGATTCTTGCAGCCAGGTATGACCGTTGTCACTGCCGGATGTTTCAAGCACCATGCTAGCGCCCATTGCGCCATATCTCTGCCCGCTGGAAGCTCGTTCTCTCGGATCTGCTCGACCTCTTGCAGCTTCAGCAGCGTGCTCTCACGATCATGCCGGTGACGTACGTCAGTTTCATCAAATACGGCGCCAGGCTTATATTTGCCGCTCAGATAGCCACTGGCTAGCGGAACGCGTGCCAGGACACCTAAATCCTGGCGTTCGGCTGCCGGGAAAACTCTTTCCTCAGGCTTTCGATCCAGCCGGTTATAAACCACTTGAATCGTTTGGGAATGAACCTTGGTAGCTGCATCGGTTTGATGCAGATTGTCATTGCTGCCGATAGAAGTGCCGAGATGGCGGATTTTGCCTGCTTGAATTTGCTTATCCAGCAAGGTCCATAACTGGTCATTATCAAAAGCGGCATCTGGTCCTGAATGGAATTGATACAAATCAATATAATTGGTTTTCAGCGCATGCAGGGAGGCATCAAGCTGCTTCAGCACTTCTTCTGGCGACCAAACGTCCGTGCGGGAGAACCGCTCGTGATATTGATGGCCAAATTTTGTGGCAATTACCCAGTCCTCACGCCGGTTTCTTTGGATGTAGCTGCCTATAAAAGATTCAGAGAGATGATCTCCATAGCATTCTGCCGTATCAATAAGATTGATGCCGAGATCCTTGGCTTTGTCGAGAATCGCATCCGCTTCATGCTGTGTGAACTGTTGTCCCCACTCTCCGCCAAATTGCCAGGTCCCGATACCAATAATCGAAACCTTTAATTCTGTTTTACCTAATCTGCGGTATTTCAATACAATCCCTCCTTCAATAATGGATACATAAACGGATACATTAATAGATACAACAAAATAAGGCTGTAGATGCTTACAAATTCATTAAACGATAAAGCCATAGGGCTTGTCAAAGCCTGCTCATAAACTTTTTGGAAAATTAATGTTGCAATTTAGATGACAACATGATATATTAGTTTTTGTCTCTTAGGAGATAGAAATGATTGGCCTAACGGGACGTAGCTCAGCTTGGTAGAGCACCTGCTTTGGGAGCAGGGGGTCGCATGTTCAAATCGTGTCGTCCCGACCATACAATTTCTGTAAGTTTTCTTATCTGCGGGTGTAGTTCAATGGTAGAACTTCAGCCTTCCAAGCTGATAGCGTGGGTTCGATTCCCATCACCCGCTTACTTGTAAGAAACACCTTAAACCCTTGAACCACAAGGGTTTTTTGTTTGTTTATTTTTCGATATTGGATTAAACTTTATACATCTAGATGGCAGAAGTAATTGTTATTTTCCAAAAGAAGGGGAAAGCCTTCGGATATCGAATTTGTAATCGGGGGGTGGCGAATGAGGCATACCTGCATTCCTATCGAAAAGGCGATAGAAGAACATAAAGAATTCCAAATTAGATTGGACATCGCGATTCGTCGGGACGAAGATATAAACGAATTCTGCATTGTGGTATGGACACATGATTTATATAGTGACCGGATTATCAGCATAAATGAAATTTCGGGTATTAAATGTTGTCCTTACTGTGGAAGTAAACTCGGATGAAACGTCGCTTATACGAGCGGCTTTTTATTTGTTAAACGGTATTTGGTACATAAGCCTTAGTTGAATGTTTGAAGTACAGATTGCTTCTCTCATGTTTAATCCATGTATGGGATAACGGACCAATAAGCATACTACATGTGATAAAACAATCGAGGGGGTTCATCTAATGAATAAGTCTAAAGGTTTGAGTGTTAAAATACTGCTTTTAGGGTCATGTTTAACATTATCACTAGCAGGCTGCAGTGCAAATCGTACCCAAGACATGAGGCAGCACAGCATGAATAGCCCAATGTCCACAGTCAGACCCAATACAGCTATAAACAATGTGGAAGAAAAATATGTGGTAGCAGATCAAGCTGCCAACGAACTTGCAAAAATGCCGGAAATTAGCCAAGCCAATGTATTGGTTATGGGCAACACTGCCTATGCAGCAGTAGGGCTTAAGCCAAACCAAACGTATACATCTGCATTGGAAACGAAAATTGCTGCTCAAGTAAAGGCAGTTGACCCGACAATCAACAACGTATTTGTATCTACGAACCCTGATTTTATAAGTCGGGTTAACAATTATGCAAATGAGGTTAGAAACGGAAGACCTGTTTCCGGATTAGTAAATGAATTGGGAGAAGTGGTGCGCCGGCTATTCCCGAATGTTAAATAGTTGTTTACGTTTTGTAGAGAGTCCCTGGGCAATAGCTTATGGGATTTTCTATCTTATACAAAGACCCTTATACAAAAGGGTAAAAAAGGTTGAACAAAAAAGCTTGTATATTCACTAAAGAAGTGATAAACTGATTTTTATTCAGGTTCGTAGCTCAGCTGGCAGAGCAGTTGACTCTTAATCATCTTGTCGTGGGTTCGACCCCCACCGAGCCTATCAAGGCTTTTCCTCATAATTAATATGGGGAGGAGTCTTTTTTCTATTTCATCATTTTGCATCCATCCGAAATTAACCAGCTGACTATCTGCTGGCTATAGCAAAGAAGCCAGGTTCCCCCTAAGGAGTTTGGCTTCTTTCGCTTAATCTTTGAATATATTGCTTGGGCGTACATCCATTGAATCGCTTGAACATTTCGTAAAAGTGGGCCATGTTCTCAATGCCGATTTCTCTGGCGATTTCAGTTACATTCTGATTACCTGTTACGAGCAATTGCTCAGCCTTGAGAATGCGTTTCCGGTTGACATAATCGGTGAAGGAAATGCCCATTGTTTTTTTGAAAAATTTGGAGAAATAGAAATAGCTCATTCCAGCAATTCTACTGGCAGCTGCTAATTCGATCTTTTGTGTTAAATGTTGATCTACATAGTCAAGAATGGGTCCTATTTGTTTAGGGTCCACATATTCATGTGCTTGAAGAAAGGAGCGGCTGTCTCCCCTTAGCAGAGTAAGCAATAGATGCTTAATATGCATGCTAGCGGCGATCTCGTAGCCTGATGCTTTGTGCATCATTTCTGCGTGAATCCGGCTAATGATTCCGGCTACCTCTGCTTTGACCTGCTCATTTTCATGAAATATATAATTCAATGCTTCGAGTGGCTGATGAACCTCAGAAAAATGACGGTAATACATCATCATGGCTGGGTCGAAATACGGCTGTAAATCCACGTGAAGCACTATAAAGATCAGATCTTCTGTGCTGAGTTTGCGGCCGCGATGCAGTTGGGAGGATCCGATGAGCACAATATCGCCTTTTGTAAGTGTGTATACGTTATTTGGGGTTTGAATTTCATGTATCCCTTGCTCCACGAGAATAAATTCAATTTCTTTATGATAATGCCACTTTCTATTTTCGAGAGACGGTGGAGAAGGGGCATTTGCTTCATCCCTAAATTGGCATGCTTTAATACATAGAGTAGGGTTCTGATAGTATATGGGCTCCTTATAAATCTCCATTTTCAAAAACCTCCGGCCATCACTTTGACAAATTTGGATACAAACCAGACAAATAACCGCATATACGACTTAACGTAATGAGTGTATCTTGAATGTAGGTACATTATACAACAAAATGGAAGAGGGAAACCGATGAAAATTGCTATCGTAGGCTGCGGGGGTCTTGGGCAAGTCCATGCCAGTTGCTACGCAAAGGTGCCTGATGTCACTGTAGTAGGCGTATGTGACATTGATGCTGATTTGGCTAAAGCCCTGGCTGATAAAACAGGTGCACCAGCTTATGCTTCATTTACTGAAATGCTCATTGAAACCGGTTGCGATGTGGTCAGTATTGCACTGCCGAGTTTTCTGCATAAACCATTTACCGTTCAGGCGGCTGAGGCTGGGAAGCATGTAATATGTGAGAAGCCAATCGCGCTTAACTTGCAGGATGCTGCTGAAATGATTGAAGTTTGCGAGAAGAACAAGGTCCGTCTATTTGTTGGGCATGTTGTTCGTTTCTTTCCAGAGTATAAGAGCATGAAGCAAAAGATTGACGCAGGGGCACTGGGACGTATTGGTGTTGCCCATGCAAAGCGCGCTGGCGGGCATCCAAGCGAAGTCAGGGCATGGTTTGGTGATGATAACAAAAGCGGCGGAGTTGTGGTCGACTTAATGGTTCACGACATTGATTTTATGCTTTGGGCATTAGGAAAAGTGCGTTCCGTGTACGGGTTTCGTAAACGTGATGGACTACTTGATTACGCTTCCGCAACGCTCTTGTTTGAAAGCGGTGCTGTGGCCAACATAGAAGCCCATTGGGGGTACCCGGGGCCATTCCTGACAACAGCTGAAATCAGCGGGAGCAAAGGGCTGCTGCGCAGTGACAGCCGAAAGAGCAAATCGCTGCAGGTCAGCAAGGTGGCAACTGCAGAGAATCAGGGCCGTGTGATCGAGATACCGCAAAGCCCTGGCTTTGAGAATCCGTATGAATTGGAAATCAGACATTTCATCGATTGCATACGCGACCAGCACGAACCTATCGTAACAGCTCAGGATGCTTATAATGCGTTGGAAATTGCTCTCGCAGTGCTGGAGTCTGACCGTACAGGCCAAGCAGTCTTCCTGGAACAAATCAGTGGGGAGGAATTGCAATGAACAAATTGAAAGTAGGTATGATCAGCTTTGCTCACGGTCACGCTTTCTCTTATCTGAATTCTTTTCTTGCGCTGCCCAATGTTGAAATCGTTGGAATAGCCGATGACAACAAGGAGCGGGTAGAGGAGGCAGTGAACCGTCACGAAATTCCTTACTTTGCCGACTACAGGGATCTGCTTGCAGCGGACGTAGATGCTGTAGTGATTTGTTCGGAAAACGTCCATCATGCGCCGATGGTTATTGCTGCTGCAAAAGCGAAGAAACATGTGCTTTGCGAAAAGCCACTGGGCGTATCCGTAGAGGAAATGTCGCAAATGATTGCTGCTTGTAAGGAAAATGGCGTTCAATTGATGACAGCTTTCCCTTGCCGTTATTTAGCTGCTGTTGTTAGTGCCAAACAGATCGTGGAGAGCGGCGAAATTGGAGATATTGTTGCTATCAAAGGCTTTAATAGAGGAACATTTCCGGGAGGATGGTTTGCTGAACAGGCTAAATCCGGGGGAGGAGCGCTTCTTGACCATACAGTTCATGTAATGGATTTAATGAACTGGTTTATCGGCTCTAAGGTATCTGAGGTGTATGCTTATGCAGCAAGATTATTTCAAGAGAACATTGATGTGGACGATATTGGCATGATCCATGTGAAATTCGATAATGGCGCCTTCGGCGTATTGGACACAAGTTGGTCGCGTCCGAAGTCATCCTCCACAGGCGGAGATGTAGCGATGGAAATTGTCGGTACCAAAGGAAATCTTACTGTCGATGGATTCGCTCAAGCTAATGAGTTCTATAGCGATGACAGAGGTAAAGGCGTTATGGATTACTGGGGAGATTCAATGGATCATTATATGGTTGAAGCGTTCGTTAAAGCGCTGCTTGATGGGGACCAGGTACCCATTTCGGGTGAAGATGGTCTGTACTCAGCAGAAGTAGCTTTGGCGGGTTATGCGTCTGTGAAGTCGGGGCAGCCGGTCAGGATATAATTAAATAAAATTACCAGGCCAGCAAGCGGGCACCTCATTTTTCAATAGAGAGGTCCCGCTTGCTTTTTTGGTGTGTATTTTGTCAATATCACTCACAGTATATAAAATCAGGTTTTTTTTATTAATGATAAGCTTCTGTATTCAGACGGAGCAGCCCCGGTTTGTTGTTTAAACAGTCTTGAGAAATAAATGAGCTGGCACCCGACTTCATCAGCAATTTCGGTAACGGTTCGATTCGTGGTGAGCAGAAGCTGCTTAGCTTTTTCGATTCTTATCTTGTTAGTATACTGAATGGGTGTGAGACCTATTATCGATTTGAAAAAATGAATAAAATAATTCGGGTGCAAGTGAACGAGCTTGGCTAACGTGTCAAGGCTTAAATTTTCCGACAAATGGTTTTCGATATATTGCAAAACAATTTCTAATCTGTTGATCGAGTCCGAGTAGAAAAGTAGGTTTTTCTGTTCACAGGCATCCAGGTAATAGGAGAGGATGTTAAGAAATAGTGAATTCATTTTCAGGATAGCTGATAATTCAGTGCTTTGATATTCAGTGATTAATCGCTCAAATAAAACCTCGAGTCTATCTGTATCGTCTACTTCCACCATATATGGCAATTTCAGAAGCTGGAATAAGTCCGTCTCCCCTACCTTCAAGGTAAAATGACTCCAATATTTGTAGAAGGTGTTATCATTAACCGCCCAATAAGATTGCTCAACAGACGACGGTAGCAGATACAGTTGTCCTGGCTGAGGGTAATACAATTTGTTCTGTATTTTAATTACGCCTTCTCCATGACGAATAAAATAAAAACGTGCATAGTCAGGTGTGAAATTGATTTCCCTCCATGTAAGTGGAGCCTTGGTGTTTGCGACTACTGAAATATGTATCTTCATATTTGAGAAGTATTGGATAAAAAGGTTTCTTTGAACAACATCCATTGACATGTACCTCCCAAGTAGGTTTCATAATTCAAAGTTTTGAACAGTTCCGTTTTACAAGTGAGATTTGTGAACATTTCTTTAGCTATTCGACAAAAAGCTCCTTTTTCCTTGAACCGGATTTTTCTTAATTTTGTATAAACATTCATTAGGAATGTTTCTTCCTATAAGATTTGGTATGGGTTACTCTTTTATTAGAATCTTTTATCTATTAAGGGAGTGAAGTTATTGGGTTTTCGACAGGTTCATCTTGATTTTCATACTTCAGAAGCGATTGCAGAAATAGGAAGGAGATTTTCCAAAAAACAGTTTCAAAACATGCTGGAATTAGGTCATATTGACTCTATTACTGTATTTGCCAAGTGCCATCACGGTTGGTCTTATCATCCAACAAAAGTGAATGAAATGCATCCGAACCTGGATTTTGACCTGCTTGGAGCGATGATTGAGGCGGCGGCTGAAGTTGGTGTCCAAACACCAATCTATATTTCGGCTGGCTTAGATGAAAGATTGGCAAGGCAGCACCCTGAGTGGCTGATACGAGACATGGATGATCGCACTAACTGGGTGGCAGGATTCATGGAACCTGGCTTTCATCAGTTTTGCATGAATTCGCCATACCTGCCAGTTTTGCTTGAGCAGATTGCCGAGATAGTGTCCAACTATGAAACGAATTATATTTTTTTCGATATTGTAGGGGTTAGGCAATGTTATTGTCATTCTTGTGTCAAGGCGCTGAGGGAAGTGGGAAAGGATCCGCAAGATGCTGAAGCTATAAGAGAATTGGGCGAGCGGACATACGCTCATTATACGGAGCAGGTACGCCAAACTATTCATTCCATTAAACCTAATATGGGCATAGTTCATAATAGTGGCCTTCTCAAAGGCCGTCGGGATTTGATTGATATGAGCTCACACCTGGAGCTGGAGTCGCTACCTACGGGTGGTTGGGGGTACGATCATTTTCCTTTATCCGCGCGGTATGTACAGCAGTTGGGGATAGAATTTGTGGGAATGACTGGGAAGTTTCATACGACTTGGGGAGAGTTCGGTGGGTATAAACATCCTAACGCTTTAAAATATGAAACTGCTTTAAACCTCGCAAATGGTGCGCGATGCTCGATCGGAGACCAGCTACATCCAGACGGGTTGATGGATCAGGTCACTTATCAGCTGATAGGGCAAGCTTATGGAGAAGTGAAGGAGAAGGAGGTCTGGTGCAGCCAAGCCAAGAATGTTGCCGATGTGGGGCTGCTTTCCGTGGAAGCGTTCACTGCCTCTGGGTCTCATCCACAGCAAGTAATGGACAAATCTGATATAGGTGCTGTTCGCTTGCTTTTGGAAGGTAAATTTTTGTTTGATGTAATAGATCTGGAATCAGATTTTAATAGCTATAAAGTCATTATTTTGCCAGATCAAATTTATGTGGATGCATTTCTTAAACATAAGCTGGAAGTTTTTTTTGAAAAGGGTGGTAAGGTGCTGGCTACAGGTTCTTCCGGTTTGAATAAAGAGAAGAGTGCTTTTGCTATTGATTTGGGTGTTCGTTATGTCGGTTTGAATCAATATCAGCCGGATTATTTGAAGCCAGCATTTGAGATGCCTAATTTCTCTCATGCATCCCTAGTTTGTTACTCTCAAGGAATAGAAATTGATGTGGTCAAAGGGTCTGTTCTTGGCAAGAGGGAAAACCCCTATTTTAACCGGGAGCTGTTTAGGTATTGCTCTCATCAACATACACCTAGCAGCAAAGAGAATGGTGGACCAGGGGTAGTGGAAAGTACAAATGGTATTTACATAGCTTGGCATGTGTTTGATGATTATGCAAAAAAAGGGAGCTTGCCCTTGAAAGAAATAATCATATATGCTCTTAATCTCCTACTGCCAGATAAGACACTGGAAACAAATCTGCCTGCACAAGGAGTAGTTACATTACAAAAGCAAGATCAGGAGAGCAGATATGTGCAGCATTTATTATATGCAGCTCCAGTACTAAGAGGTGAAAATATTGAGGTGATCGAGGACATTGTGCCCGTACACGATATTGAGGTTTCTCTAATTCTTGAATCTGAAATTAAGAGAGTATACCTGGCTCCCCAAATGCAAGAGCTTGTTTTTGAAAAAAAGGAAGATCGTATTCGGTATATGTTACCCGTTCTGGAGTGTCATCAAATGGTTGTGCTAGATTGGGATGCGGATTCGTAGGTTAAGGCTCATTCAATTGGAGGCTAATCAGCTAATATGAAAAGAAACGAGGATGAAGCATGAAATTCAGGGAATGTGGATGGAAAGTCGTAACGGCTGTTTTGATCTTTAGTATGATTTTTACTTCATTTGCTTTCACAAAAGTCAGTGCGGCTTTCGATACTTCGATTCTGCCTGCTGGCGGGACGAAAGGCCAGGACAGCTCGGATATCGAGGGGCATTGGGCAGAGGCGCAGTTAAAGAAATGGCTGCAGGAGGGCTTGCTGCAAGGTTATTCCAATGGCGATATTGCGCCGGATCGTAGGATTTCAAGAGGTGAATGGATTGCTTTCATCAATCGTTCCTTCGGATTTAAGGAGAAAGGTGAAATGGCTTTTTCAGATTTATCAGCAGCAGATTGGCAGTATGAAGACGTGTCCATTGCAGTGAAAGCAGGATATCTCAGCGGTTATGAAGATGGGACTGTTCGAATAGAAAACGAGATCAGCAGGCAGGAAACGGCAGTCATGATGGAGCGTATTCTAACCCCTTACTTGGCGAACCATACGTCGTATGTTGTTCCAGCCTTTACTGATGAAGCGGCGATTGCAGCGTGGAGCCATGCAGCGGTTCAGAAGCTTGCAGAACACAAGATCTTAGGCGGTTATGAGGATGGAAGCTTTAAACCAGCAGGATCGATGACGCGCGCTGAAGCGGTGACGATTCTCGACAGAGCTTTGGAATTGTCTTCATCAGGAACCGCAAATAAAACCTTCGATCAAGCGGGTGTGTACGGATCAGAGGACGCGGCAGAGACAATTACTGGAAATGTAATCATTACGACAGCAGGAGTTACGCTGCGCAATATGACTATCCTCGGTGATTTGCTACTGGCTGCTGGGATCGGAGAAGGTGACGTGCTGCTCGATCGTGTGACAGTTCGCGGGGAAACAACTGTAAAAGGCGGGGGAGCCAACAGCGTTCATTTCCGCGATTCCGTCCTGGCATCAGCCGTTATTGAGAAAAGCAAAGGCACGGTTCGCATTGTGTTAGAAGGAGGCACGACGGTTGGGACTGTTACGGTCCGTTCTTCTGTAATTTTGGAGGAAGCTTTGGAGGGAGCAGAATTTATAGAAGGAGGTTTTACCAACATTAAGGTTGCTACTGGTCTGCCGGAAGGAAGCAAGGTAATCTTTAAGGGGGACTTTACCACCATAGATGTGGAAGCTTCGAATATAATCATTGAACTGATTCAAGGTGTCTTGGATAAGCTGACTGTCCGTACGCAGGCCAAAGGAATGCAGCTAAGAACGGAGAAAGATGCAAAGATCATTCTTCTGGAACTGGAAGCTATCCTAAAGATTGTTGGACAGGGAACTATTGAGAAGGCTTACATGCATGAACAAGCGAAAGGAACTACGTTCGAAAAGCCTCCGCTGCAACTGGAAGGAGAGGGGGCACCAACCTCAGGATCACCCATTTCTACAGGGGACGGAATGGGTGGGGAGACTACACAACAGCCCATCAAACTTATTGAAAACGGTCAAAGCCCTGCGATTGTTCTCGTTGATGCGGGGGCAGACGAACAGGTACTTAACGCAGCAGATACGCTGGTGGAGTATGTACGGAAATCTACCGGAGTCGAATTGCCGATTCAAACCACTGCAGTGGAAGGTCTACAGGCAGGTGTGATTCGTATATATGTGGGTACGAGTGCGTCAGAAGATCAACAGCAGCTAAATCATCTGTTGGCAGGATTGACGGGAGACGGGTTCGTAATGGTAGCGAATGACAATCGAATTACGATTATCGGACCTACAGATTGGGGAACGGAGTTTGGCGTGTACGAGTTTCTTGAACGTTATGTAGGTGTTCGTTGGCTGCTTCCCGGCCCGGATGGCGAAGATGTGCCTGAACGGAGCACCATTTCCATTCCGCTTGGTACAATTCGTGAACAACCAGCGGCGATATCCCGGCAGTTCTGGGGTACGGAAACGATAACGACGAATGAGTTTACGATACCGTCTACAAATACCGAGTGGGCTCGCCACAATCGAATATATGAAAATATTCAGTTTCATCACAATATGAAAAATTTGTTTGACCCTGTTTTCTTCTCTCAACATCCTGAGTACTATGTGGACGGGGTGATACCGACTTCGCCTTACGATTGGCAGCCTTGCATGAATGATACGACAGCAGAAGTTGCGATCGGACGAATCATAGACTATTTTGATAAAAATCCTGACAAGCAATCCTACTCATTAGGAGTAAATGACAGTAAAAGGTTTTGTGAGGCTAAGCCGGATCACCCGAATTACACCGGTGAAATTAATTCAATCGGCTATTTGAATATGTCGGAAATTTATTACCCATGGGTTAACAAAATCGTTGAAGGTGTTTTGGCACAACATCCCGATAAATATTTTGGTTTATTGGCTTACTGGAACGTATATGATCCGCCGACGAATGTGCAATTAAATCCCCGGGTCATTCCTTACATTACAGATGATCGGATGTCCTGGTTGGATCCCGCGATGGGCAATCTCGGAAAACAGCATACCGAAAAGTGGAGGGAAGCGGCATCGAATCTGGCGTTCTATGAATATTTGTATGGTTCTCCCTATAATGTACCGCGTGTTTATCCGCAACAAATGTCTGAGGTTTATAAGTATGCAAAGGATCACGGCGTTATCGCTCATGTAGCTGAATTGTATCCGAACTTCGGAGAAGGAGCCAAACCTTGGCTTTCCGCCAAGCTGCAATGGAATCCTGATCTTAATGTCGATGATCTTTTGGACGAATGGTACGTGAGAACAGTAGGGGCCGAAGCGGCACCTTATTTGAAGCAGTACTATGAGTACTGGGAGCAGTTCTGGACGACGCGTATATTTACAACGGAGTGGTATCTGGATTGGGCCAGCTCTCCAGAAAGATATAATTATTTGAATTTATTTGATTCTAGCTATTTGAAGGCTGTAACGAAAGAAGATATGGCCGCAAGTCGTCTTTTAATGGAACAGGTTGTTGCCAAGTCCCAATCGGATAAGCAGAAGGTTCGGGCACAGAAGCTCATGCTCGCTTTTGAGTTTTACGAGGCATCGGTGCTTAGTTACACGTATAACGATAATGCCGCAGTCCCTAGTCCAACGAATGAACAGGAAGCATTGACCTTGCTGGAGTTAATGAAAGATAGCGGCATTAGTATGGAAATGGCAAAGAAGCGTATGGAATTATTGGAACAATTCAAAGACGACCCTATTCTGAATATTCCACTTCATCCTCCGATTTACGGAGGGGCTTGGACCGGTGCACGCGAAGGCATTTTTTCCGCTCTCGTTGATTGGGTCGAGACGGCTCCCGGAAGTACCGCTTTTATGGAACGGCTTCAAGAATTGGCGGAAAGTGATCAACCCTTTGTCCGCGACAATGCCTTGCTCTTGTTGGCCATCGCAAAAAACAAGCTCAATTTAATAACAAACCCATCGTTCGAAATCGGTTCAGGTGGGCAGGCATCCTCTTGGTACTACTGGACGGAAGGCACAGGCTACACGACTAGAACCCAAGAAACTGTGAAATCCGGACAATACAGTCTTGTTGCTAATGGAATATTCCCTGTTGGCGGTCCGATGCAGGATATTACCACACTGGAGCCTGGAACCTATGGGGCAATAGTACGTTACTACACATCAGCAGATTCTGTTATGGAAGGAACGCTGCAATGGTACATTAATTTAAAGGATAGCAATAATCAATTGATCAAATCGATTGTAACGGAGAAAACACCAGTATCACCAAACAAAGGGAAATGGACGGCATTGGAAACGGTATTTGAGGTAACGGGAGAAATAAGTACGGTCCAATTTGGTTTTCCACTATGGTATTTCAAACCTGGTGAAAAAGTCTTTATCGATGACGTCGCTTTGTATCGCTTGGACGCAGCCGATGATCAGGCAGTCATCACGTCTGTGCAAGCGGAGAACGGTCAGATCGAAGCCGTATTCGACCGTGAACCGGCTGAAGTACCTGAGGTGAGCAGCTTTATCATTCAGCAGCAAATGAATAATGAAACTGCTGTATCGATAACGCCAAGCGCTATATCATGGAATGAAGCTACTCGTACGGCTACCTTGACTGTTCCAGGAGTTCCTGCTTCATCAATTGAACAGAGCGTTGGCTATAAGGTATCTTACCAGCATTCAACGCCTGTTGAATCCTTACCATTTGTGGTAGCACCAGCGACAAATTTGACGAATTTAGTGGCGAATGCTTCCTTTGAAATCGGCGATAGCGGGAATCTTGCGCAAGCGACCTCATGGAGTTATTGGACAGAAGGTAGCGGCTGGATGAGCCGCACCCAGGCAGCGGTGAGATCAGGCGAGTACAGTCTTGTGGCCTCGGACATCAATCCGGTGGGCGGGCCGTTACAGGACATTTCCGTCGAGCCTGGATTATACGAAGCGGTAGTTTACTACTACGTACCGATAAATTCGACTCCAAACGGTACTATTCAATGGTATATCAATTTGAAAGATGAAAGTGATGCCACACTCAGTTCCATAGTAACTGAGAGAATATCGCTGGCAGGACATGAGGGGACATGGGTCCCGCTGCGGACTGTATTTGAAGTAACTGCAGCAGTGAACAAAGTTCAATTCGGGTTCCCGCTTTATTACTTTAGTGCCGGAGAACAGTTGTTTATTGATGATGTTGGTTTGTATCGGTTGGATAATTAATTAATAATATATAATTTATGATTAAAATGGAATAAATATATAATTTTGCGATAATGGAAATTGTAACGGATGGCGTATTCTCAAGTATCGAATGGTAAGAGTTTGCCGGAATGGTTCTGACGCGGACTTGAATATTCATTAAAAAGATGATAAAATATTCATGTTCAGGTCCGTAGCTCAGCTGGCAGAGCAGTTGACTCTTAATCATCTTGTCGTGGGTTCGACCCCCACCGGGCCTATCATGACTTCTACCAAGTATCGTCTTGGTAGAAGTTTTTTTTGAGTTATTGGAAAGTAATCAGAGGGATTACCCTTTCTAATTGAACTTCAAATAAATTCAAGTTTTTGGGGAAGAGACTTCTGTAGCAGCCCACCTCGTAGCAGTACGCCTCCCGCAAAATGAGTCGTGTGCTTCACTTAACGATGTTTTTGATCGTTAAATTAAGGGTTTCCAGTCAATCCGTCACTTTAATGATGATTTTCATCGTTAAAAGAGGATGAATGGCATATCTGGGTGCTTAAAAGGGATTTTAACGATGTTTTTCATCGTTAAAGTAAGGATGTGGAAAGGACTGGTGCTTTTAACGATGAAAAACATCGTTAAAGTAGCAGATCCTTCACAGCTGCGCGCGCTATTCATACCCAGCGCTTGCATCCGCTAGGAAATCTCGTCAGCCGAGAGCCAAGCTCCTATAATTGCACATTTCCATTTAAGAGCTTGCATCTTACCTGCATTTTGCAATATAATAATTGGTAAACCAAAATACTTAGCAAATGCATCGACGGAGAAGAGTAAGCAGTGCCTCTTTACAGGGAAGGGAAGCCAGAGATTGAGAGCATCCCCAAAGAAACAGGCTGCCGAAGTTCGCTCCCGAGCAGTCCTTTGAACAAGTGAGCCCATAGAGGCGGCTTCAGTAGGGGGAACCGGACACACAGGTCCGTTATGTTCAATGAAGTGAGATTCAGCTTCGCTATGCTGCCAAGCAGCAGAACGGCGGGCGATCTAACAAGGGTGGTACCACGGCTTTTTTCGTCCCTTATCCGGGATGGGGAGGTCTTTTTTTGTGCGAAAAAAAGTGAAAACCGTCCCGACGAGACAGCGAAAATATGATTTTATGTAGGAGGGCACAACGATGAAAGCTCGTTTGGAAGCATTAAAGCAGGAGGCATTGCAGGAGCTTGGCGGGGTAAATAGCCAACAGGAGCTTAATGATCTGCGAATCAAATATTTAGGAAAAAAGGGACCTCTCACTGAGGTGCTCCGCGGTATGGGGGCGCTAAGCGCTGAGGAACGTCCGCTCATCGGACAAGTGGCGAATGATGTGCGTGCTGAAATTGAAGCTGTTATTGAACAAAAGCAGGCTGCCTATCAAGCACAGGAGACCGAGAACAGATTGCGCGCTGAGACGATCGACGTAACACTTCCAGGTCGTCCATCACCGCTAGGTGCCGTGCATCCGATTAACAAGGTTGTGCAGGAAATCGAAGATATTTTCCTCGGAATGGGCTTCATTATCGCGGAAGGGCCTGAAGTGGAACGGGATTATTATAACTTTGAGGCGCTGAACTTACCTAAGGAGCACCCTGCCCGAGATATGCAGGATTCCTTCTATATTACAGATGAGATTCTTATGCGCACACAAACCTCCCCGGTTCAGGTGAGGACTATGCAAGCGAGTAAAGGTGCGGTGCCGATCAAAATTATCTCTCCCGGCAAGGTATACCGCAGAGATGATGATGATGCGACCCATTCCCATCAATTTTCTCAAATTGAAGGCCTGGTCATCGACCGCAACATCCGTATGAGCGATTTGAAGGGGACGCTGCTGCAATTCGTAAGAGAGCTATACGGTGCAAACACGGAAATTCGTCTCCGCCCCAGCTTCTTTCCTTTTACAGAGCCGAGTGCAGAAGTGGACGTATCCTGCATGATGTGCGGCGGCAAAGGCTGCAGAATCTGTAAGCATACAGGTTGGATTGAGATTCTAGGTTCAGGCATGGTGCATCCTCGCGTACTGGAAATGTCAGGCTATGATCCGAATGAATACAGCGGTTTTGCTTTCGGTATGGGAGCGGAGCGGATTGCGATGCTGAAATATGGCATTGAGGATATCCGTCATTTTTACACGAATGATTTACGTTTCTTAAAGCAGTTCGTTCATATATAAAAAGATAAAAGAAAAAGTATAAAAGCTCAAAGAACATGCTTATGAAGTTAGCGTTCTTAAAGAACGCTCAAACGAAGATCAAAGATTATGCTTACGAAGTTAGCTTTCTTACGAAAGCTATTAGGAGGAGTGCAGCAATGAAAGTATCCTATAAATGGTTGTCTGAATATGTGGACGTTTCCGGATTTACAGCAGAAGAGCTAGCCGAGAAGCTGACTCGCAGCGGGATTGAAGTAGATACCGTTGAGGATCTTAACAAAGGAGTTACCCAAGTCGTTGTTGGCTACGTGAAATCACGGGAGAAGCATCCTGATGCGGATAAGCTTAGTGTGTGCATCCTGGATGTGGGTCAAGGCGAAGACCTGCAGATTGTTTGCGGAGCCAAGAACGTCGATGCCGGACAAAAAGTTCCAGTCGCACTTGTGGGCGCTGTGCTGCCAGGTGGTTTGGAGATCAAGCGCGCCAAGCTGCGCGGCATGGAATCGCAAGGAATGATCTGCTCCGCGAAGGAGCTCGGGCTCAACGACAAGCTGCTGCCCAAAGAAATTCAGGAAGGCATTCTTGTCCTTCCGCAGGATACGGAAATTGGCAGATCGATCCTCGAAGTACTTGATATTGACGACAAGATTCTCGATTTCGATCTTACCCCGAATCGTTCCGACTGCCTGAGCATGCTGGGCGCCGCCTATGAGATTGCTGCGATTCTGGGCCGGGGCATCAAGCTGCCGGATAGCGAGCAGACCCTTCGCGCCAGCGGCGGTGCTGTCGTTCAAGCTGCTGATCGCATCAGCGTCAGCATTACGGCTGCCGAGCAATGCTCGCACTACGCTGCTCGTCTCATCGAGGGCGTGCAAATCGGAACTTCGCCGCTATGGCTGCAGAACCGCTTAATGGGGGCAGGAATCCGCCCCATCAACAATATTGTCGACATCACCAATTTCGTGATGCTCGAGTATGGACAGCCGCTGCATGCATTTGATGCAGACAACCTGGAGAACGGGCACATCGACGTGCGTCTTGCTGAGCCCGGAGAGAAGCTTGTCACGCTGGACGGCGCTGAGCGGACGCTGGAGCCGCATATGCTGCTTATCACGGACGGTACGAAGCCTGTGGCGTTAGCCGGTGTTATGGGCGGTGCCAACTCCGAGGTGACAGAGGGGACGACGCGCATCCTGCTGGAGTCCGCCAAATTCGCGGGCAGCTCCGTACGCAAAGCCTCGCGCCAGCTTGGCCTTCGCTCTGAAGCGAGCCTGCGCTTCGAGAAAGAAGTAAACCCGGAAGCGGTGCTGCCGGCTTTAAACCGCGCTGCAGCATTGATGGCTCAATATGCCAATGGCACCGTCGCTGAAGGCATCGTCGAAGCTGTTGCCGGAGAGCATAAGCCTGTTCTCATTCAGCTTGCACTGTCCAAGGTGAATACTTACCTTGGCACGGAGTTATCACTTTCTGAGATGCAGGAAACGCTTGATCGTCTGCATTTCACTTATGACAATGAGGGCGAGAACACATTGCTTGTACATGTGCCAAGCCGCCGCGGCGACATTACCCGCGATGTTGATCTCATTGAAGAGGTAGCCCGTCTTTATGGCTACGACAATCTTCCAACAACATTAATGACAGGAGTCACCACACCTGGTTCCTTGAATAAAGAACAAGCCATCCGCCGCATCACTCGTAACTTGCTCACTCAAAGCGGCTTGCACGAGGTGATTACGTATTCCTTCACTCACCCTGCTCAAAAAGCAGATTTCCCGGGGCTTTATCCACAGTCACAGCCGATTGCCCTGGCTATGCCGATGAGCGAGGAGCGGAGCACTCTGCGTACAAGCCTAATGCCTAACCTGCTGGAGGTAGTAAGCTATAATCGCAATCGCAGCACGAGTGACCTGGCTATTTTTGAAATGGGAAATGTGTTTGTTACGGATGAGGAAACCTTAACGGACCTCCCGCAGGAGAAGCTGTTGCTGTCCATTGTACTGGCAGGCAAGCGCAGGCAAGCCCATTGGGGTCAGAAGTCGGAGAACATAGATTTTTATGATCTAAAAGGAATCTTCGATCGTCTAATTGATTATCTGGGTATAAAAGGCCTGGTTTACGAATCGGCGCAGCCGGAAGGCTTCCATCCAGGTAGAACGGCAGAGCTTTACTTGAACAGCGAAGATGGAAACAAACTGATTGGCCGGATTGGCCAGCTGCATCCAGCGCTTCAACAGCGTCGCGATCTTGAGGATACGTATGTGTTGGAGGTCGAAATGGAGTCCATTATAGCCGCCGCTGGTTCCGAAATTGATTACAAGTTGCTTCCGCGCTATCCGGCAATCGGACGGGATATGGCAGTTGTGGTCGGGCAAGCGGTAGCTGTCGGACATATGGAGAGCACGATCCGGGAAATTGCCGGTTCATTGCTTGAATCACTGCAGGTTTTTGATATTTTTACAGGAGAGCGGCTGGGGGCTGACAGAAAAAGTGTAGCGTTCGCACTTCTATACCGTCACCCGGAGCGCACGCTGCTGGATGAGGAAGTAACAGAGCTGCATGGCAGCGTAGTTCGCGCTTTGGAAGAGAAATTTGCTGCTGAACTAAGAAAATAACAAAACCAAACACCTAAGGGCAGGAAAATAGGCTGGCTGTATCGAACTACTCGATATAACCAGCTTTTTATCTAAAGTATGAAGCTTTCGTGCTGGTATTGCTGAGGCAAAGATTTGAGGAGGAAACCTTTTATGAGCAATCCCGATGAAAAAACGAAAATTACAGTTGATATATATGGCAGTTCATATAAGCTTATGGCAACTACCAGCCCGAATTACATGAAACGAGTTGCAGATCTTGTGAACGAGCAGATGCTCCGTATTGCCAAAGGATATCCGCGGATGGATTCGCAGCGAATTGCAGTGCTTGCTGCTGTCAACATGGCCGACGAAAACTTGCGTACTACTGACACTGTAGATCAACTGCGCAAAGAGCAGAAGCAGGCAGAAACTTTGCAAGAAGAATATGTTCGATTGCTGGAAACTCATGAGGGAGTTCAGCAGAAGCATGAAGAGAATCTTCAGCTCCTGAAGGAGCATACCGCAAAGTATGACGCTATTTCTCAGGAGACAGCCAAGCTAAAGAAACAGAACCAAGGGATGGAAGAGCAGCTAAAGCTGCTTGAAGCGCGAACAAAGAGCGAGAAAGAAAAGCTCACACAGCAAAATAAGACAGAGAAGGAAGCCTTGCTTCAGCAAACGAATAAAGAAAAAGAGGCTATCCAAGAGCAAGCCCGAACGGAAAAAAGAAACCTTCTGGAGCAAGCCCGCGTGGAGAAGAAGAACCTTCTACAGCAGCTTAATGCGGAAAAAGAAACCCTTCTACAGCAGACCCGTGCGGAGAAAGATGCATTGCTGCAGCAGGCTCGCGCAAAAAATGATGAGCTCATACAAAAGCTGAAGCAGCTCGAGGAACAGGCCAAGGCAGAGAAAGAGAACGAGCTGTTATTGCAGCAGAGCCTGGCCGAAAAAGAAGCCAAGCTGCAGCAAGCAAGCGAAGAGAAGGAAGTCATTTTAGAGCAGGCACGTTTAGACAGACGGAATCTCTTGCAGCAGCTTAAAGCGGAGAAGGCAGCTGTCCTGGAGCAGGCTCGTGTGGAGAAAGAGACACTTCTGGCGCAAGCGAATGAGGAAAAAGAGACACTTCTAGGACAAGCAAATGCGGAAAAAGCTGCCCTTATCGAGCAGGCAAATGCAGAGAATGAAGCTTTATTAGAGCAGGCAATCATGGAAAAGGAAATCCTTTTAGAGCAAGTAAATGCAGAGAAAAAAGCTCTTACAGAGCAAGCAAATGCGGAAAAAGCTGCTCTTATCGAGCAGGCAAATGCAGAAAAAGCTGCTCTTATCGAGCAGGCAAATGCAGAGAATGAAGCTTTATTAGAGCAGGCAATCGCGGAAAAAGAAGACCTTCTCAAGCAGGCTAATGCCGAAAAA
This sequence comes from Paenibacillus eucommiae, assembly GCF_017874215.1. Lineage (GTDB taxonomy): Bacteria > Bacillota > Bacilli > Paenibacillales > NBRC-103111 > Paenibacillus_AI > Paenibacillus_AI eucommiae. The sequence goes on along the minus strand of NZ_JAGGLB010000019.1, from coordinate 106,976 downwards.
GAGTCTCTACTAGAGCAAGCTAATAGGGAAAAAGATATCCTTGTAGATCAGATAATCAAAGAAAAAGAAGGTTTGCTGCAGCAGGCTCAAGCAGAAAATGATGACCTTGTGCAGATGATCAAGCTTATTGAAGAACAGGCTGAGACCGACAAAGAGGCTTTGCTGAAGCGTAATCTTGCTGAGGTGGAAGCTAGCATTATGCGAGCAAATGAAGAGAAAACCGTGATTTTGGAACAAGCGCGTATTGAAAAAGAGACACTTCTTGAGCAAGCCCGCGTGGAAAAGGCCGTCCTTATCGAGCAGGCAGATGCGGAAAAAGCGGCTCTTCTGAAGAAGGCGAATGAGGAAAAAGAAGAGTTACTGGAGCAGAGTCTGTTGGAGCAAGAACTAAATCTTCAGCTAGCAAACGAGGAGAAAGCAGCCCTGGTAGAGCAGGCCCGAGTGGAGCAAAGTAAGCTTCTGGAGCAAGCGGATGCCTTGAAAAAAAGCCTGGTGCAGCAGCATCAAGCAGAGAAAACGGTTTTATTGGAGCAGGCTCGAAAGGAAAAAGAGGCGAGAGAAAAGCAGGAGCTCCTTCTTGAGCAAGTCCGTAAAGAAAAAGATAGCCTGCTGCAGCAAGCCCGTTTGGAAAAAGCTGAGCTTATAAAGCAGCTTAAGCTTGAAGAACAGGCAAATGCAGAGAAAGAGGAGCTGCTGCTGCTTAGTCTCACGGAACAAGAAGCCAATCAGCAGCAAGCAAACATAGAAAAAGAAGCTCTTCTTGAGCAGGCTCAACTAGAAAAAAGCCAGCTTCTTGAACAAGTGAATATGGAGAAGGAAAATCTTTTGCAGCAGTTTGAAGCTGAGAAAGCAGCCCTTCAAGAACAAGCTCGTAGAGAGCAGGAAACACTCCTTGAGCGGATTACAACTGAAAAAGATGGTTTGCTTCAAAAAGCCCGGTCGGAAAATGATGAGCTGATGCAGCTGTTTACACTGCTGGAAGAACAGACGAAGGCGGAGAAAGAAGAATTGTTACAAAGCAGTCTCAGGGAGAAGGAAGCTACTCTCCAACAAGCCCGTGAAGAGCAGAAAGCTCTCCTGGAGCAGGCTGAAATTGAGAAAAACATTCTGATCGAGCACACTAAGGTTGAAAAAAATAATCTCGAACAGCAGCTCCAAGCAGAGAAGGATACGCTGCTTGAGCAGGCACGTGTGGAGAAAGAGACCTCTCTTGAGCAGGTTCGTGTAGAGAAAGACGCTTTATTACAGCAAATCCGTGCGGAAAATGATGACCTGATGCAACTGCTCAATCTGCTTGAAGAGCAGACCAAGACCGAGAAGGAGCAATTGCAGCAACGGAGCATCAAAGATCAGGAAGCGGTCCTTCAACAGGCAAAAAAAGAGAAAGAAGTCCTTTTAGAGCAGGCAAGTATAGAAAAAAGGAACCTTCTGGAGCAGGCCAATGCGGAAAAGAACAAGCTCATTCAGCAGCTTCAGGCAGAGAAAGCACTTTTGGAACAAGCAGCTAAAGATAAAGAGGCTCTTCAAACTCAAGCTATGAAGGAGAAAGAAACCCTTCTGGCACAGGCAGCCAAAGACAAGGAAGCACTCCAAGATCAAGCTGTAACGGAGAAAGAAGCACTTCTGGCACAGGCAGCCAAAGATAAGGAAGCTCTCCAAACTCAAGCTATGAAGGAGAAAGAAACCCTTCTGGCACAGGCGGCTAAAGATCAGGAAGCACTCCAAGCTCAGGCTGTGAAGGAGAAAGAAGCACTTCTGGCACAGGCAGCCAAAGATAAGGAATCACTCCAAGCTGAAGCTGTGAAGGAGAAAGAAGCATTTCTGGCACAGGCAGCCAAAGACAAGGAAGCACTCCAAGCTCAAGCTGTGAAGGAGAAAGAAACCCTTGAGGCGCATGCTGCCCGGGAGAAGGAAGTCCTTCTCGAGCAGGTTCGCAGTGAAAAAAATATACTGCAGCAGACGCGCACAGAAAATGAAGATCTGATGCAGCTGCTTACGATGCTTGAGGAACAGACGGAAAAAGAAAAAGAACAATTATTACAGCGGAACCGTAAAGAACAGGAAATCATTCTTCAGCAAGCCCATGCATTAGAATCAGAAAAGGCAGCTCTTTTGGAGCAGGCATATATGGAAAAAGAGGCAGTTCTTGTGCAAGCCCGAATGGAGCAAGCTGCTGCTCTGATGGAAGTAAGTAAGGAGAAAGAAACAATTCTTGAGCAAGTTCAAAGAGAACAGGCGGAGGCTCTTGCAAAAGTGGTCAGGGAGAAAGAGGCCATTCTGGAGCAAGCACGAATCGAACAAGCAGCTGCTCTTGAGAAGGCCAATAAGGAAAAGGAAGCTCTTCAAGAACAGGCAGATGCGGAGAAGAAAGCCCTTCTGGAGCAGGCGAATTCGGAGAAAGAGGCTCTTCTAGCGGCAGTCCAGAAAGAAAAAGAGGCCCTTCTCGAGCAGTCTCGTTTGGAAAAGGAAATCCTGCTGGAGCAAGCGCGGAAGGAGCAGGAGAATCTTTTGCGGCAGGCGCGTGAGGAAAATGAAGAGCTTAAGCTGAAGATGCACAAGGATGATGAGCTGGATCGCAAGGAGCTTCAAAAAGTTCAAGCTGAACTGCGCGAACTGAGAGAGGAATACGGCAAGCTGCAGATCGAATACAATGAATGGATCGAGCTTCTTGAGATTGAAACTGACAGTTAATGGATGCGAACATGAATGCTCTTGATTACATCATGCTTGCTGTCATTGGCGGATCTCTAATACTTGGCTTTATGCGGGGCTTTGCAGCTCAGATTATATCCATTGCTGGCTTTTTTATCGCTTATGTGATTGCTTTCCGATTTTTTCGCCAGCTTGCTCCAATCCTGCAGAGTGAACTATCGCTTCCTGGTTATGAAAGCTATCAGAAGTACGAGTCCGTTATCGAAGGACTGAGCTTGGATACTTATGTATTCAATGCACTATCCTTCGCAATTATATTCTTTGCTGCGAAAATCATCCTGTCCGTTATCGGAAAAATGCTGAATTTTCTTTTCAAAGCTCCCGGACTTAATCTGATCAATCGTTGGAGCGGGGCGCTGCTAGGGTTGGCCGAGGCGCTTTTAATCCTTATTATCGCTGTCAATGTGCTTATGTTAGTGCCTTCCGAATCCACACAAAAGCTGTTGTCGGGGTCCATTCTTGCACCCTATCTTACCTTCAAGGATACCTTTATAGCACTTCTTCGAAAATGATTTAAGATAGACTTAACGTATCCACAAAATTGCAAGTTAATAAACAAGCTGCTGCCTTTCTCATTATGTGAGTAGGCAGGCAGCTTGTTTATTTTTGTAGCCTTTACTTGAAGAGGTTGACCACGATGCCTGGGCTGGTGATCGCAACATTCCGGTAAGCATCGCTGCGGTCTAGTACATGTGGTGGCATACTTATGGATAGGGATGTATGGTTACGGACATGAGGTCCGCTATTTTACCATTTATCGCTTTTTCGCGAGAGTTACGGACATACGTTCCGCTATTAGCCATAAATCCATGATTTTTGCGCGGTTTCAGCATCAATAAAGGCTCCCATGTCCGTAACAGCGGCAAAAACCTTTGAATTTCTAAAATAACGGCTCTGAGGTCCGTAAAGGTCCTCGGGTCCTAAGAATATAAAATCCTAAGTTCCTAAGTTCCTAAGTTCCTAAGTTCCTAAGTTCCTAAGTTCCAAAGATGCAAAGATCCAAAAGTCCAAAAGTCCAAAAGTCCAAAAGTCCAAAAGTCTGCACCACACCGCGCACGTTTAATTAAGACATTGAGCAAGTCAAAGGTATTGGCCGTGGGTAGGTGATTTTATTCCTCGGTTTTTCGGGCAATCAGTTCATCTTGTCAGAAGCGTGCTTTGAGGTTTTAAGGTGCATGTTTGTGGGCTTGGGCGCGTTGCGGGAGTTGAGGGAGGTGAGCTTGGGATAAGGGCTCCAGCCTCTGGTGATGAAGAGCTGAGCGTGCGACTGGTGAGCGCTGCTGATTTAGCGATGTTTTTCATCGTTAAAAGCACTAGGTTGTCCCGACAACCTTACTTTAACAATGAAAACATCGTTAAAATCTCTTTTATCCACCCAGATAGGCCCTTCCTCTCCTTTTAGCGATGAAAAACATCATTAAAGTGGCTGATTGACCTGGAAACCCTACCTTTAACGATGAAAAACATCGTTAAGTGAAGCTCAAGCTCAATTTCAGAGCCGCGCAGCTGCAGGAACTTACCTTGTAGTCCTATTAGAAAGGTAAACCCTCTTATATTTTATCGCTGTAAAGCGATCAAACCTTCTAAACTGAAAAAAAACCGCTGCAGAATATGCAGCGGTTCTAAAAAAGAATTATTCAACGATCAAAGTTGACTTCATAGTGCTATGCCCTGCACCACATTGAATGGAGCATATGATAGGGAAGGAACCGGCTTTATCAGGTGTGAATGTAATAGTTTCGCCATTTTTCTTCAAGTTTACATCAAACTCTTTAATCGCTGCACCGTGCATGCCTTGTTCATTGTCCAAGGTGATTGTAACAGCTTCGCCTTTTTTAACACGGTACTCAGCTTCATTGAATTTGAAATTGGAAGCTTTAAGTGTAATATTTTGACCGGTAGTGTTACCTGTGGTGCCTCCAGTTTCTGCAGCTGGTGTTGGTGTGGCGGTAGTCTCTTTATCTTCTTTGCTTCCGCAGGCAGCCAGAGCAAAAACTAATGTTAATCCTAAGATGAGCAAAGCCATTTTTTTCATTGGAAACCCTCCAAAGTGTATAATGTATTTCTGCTTTCATTTTAACATGATTTGGAAAGGTTTGCGGTGTCTAAAAGGTGAAGGGTTAGTGAAGATTCATTGAATTTATAATAAATTGAGCAGAAATTCTCTTGCAAAATAAGGAAAAGGAGTTACCTGATAAAATGAAAAAGGATCGATCCCGCGGCTAATACCGCTGAACCGATCCTGGTGCATGGGAAACCATTTTGAACCATTTTGAACCATGTGTTCATGTGTTGTTGCTAAATTTATTGTTGATGCAAGCTAATCTTTTCTAATGCCTTGCTTCAGTTCTGGTTTTGAACGGCGTACTGACAGGAATAAACAAATCAATAATACCGATCACTAAGGCAGCTAGTAGAGCTCCAATCAGGCTTGTTGAAACTCCGGTAACCAAAAATTGAGCAAGCCAGATGACCAAGGCGCTAATCAAGAAACCGACAATGCCTCTTCCGAATGGAGTAATTCTTTTGCCGAAGATTCCTTCAATAACCCAGGCACCCACAGCGATCACAATAGCGAGAAGAATGGCACTCCAGAAGCCGCCGACGTGAAAGCCGGGCACCAGCCAGCTGACGACGATCAGCACTAGCGCGGATACTACAAATCTGACTACATGTCCAAGAAAATGCATCGCTCGAACCTCCTTCCTGGTAGTAAGATTTTATAAAAGGTACTCCAGTTATTGTGTCCAGACAGGCATCAATTATGGGAGGAAGGATTAGCCATAATCGTTTATTCCGTAGCTAATCGAAAAGTCTTTGGTTATAATATAAGGAAAGGGGCTGGATAAACATTGAATGAGAAAATTTTGAAAACATTAGAATTTGAGAAAATTTTACATAGATTAAGCAGCCATGCAGCGACCTCATTAGGCAAAGAGTTGGCCGAGATGCTGAATCCGCTAGGTGACTTCACTCAGGTTAAGCTTAGACTTCAAGCAACCAATGAAGCGGTGAATGTGCAGCGGCTTAAGGGGAATGCTCCTTTCGGGGGCGTACGCAATATTCGTTCTGCTCTCCATCGTGCGAGAATTGGCGGGATGCTGAATCCTGCAGAGCTGCTCGATATTTCAACCACGATGTTTGGAGCACGCAGATTGAAGCGTTTCATAGCAGCAGTGCATGAGGAATATTCGGTTCCCATGCTGAAAGAGCAGGCTGACTTTCTTTCTGAAAACAAGGCACTCGAAGATAAGATTAACGGCTGTATTGATGAAAATGCAATGATAATGGATAGCGCAAGCCCTGCACTTGGAAAGATACGCAGTGAGCTTCGCACAGGCGAGGCCCGCGTTCGAGAGCGCTTGGAGCAAATGATTCGGACTCCGTCTACCCAGAAGATGCTGCAGGATGTTCTGGTCACTATCCGCAATGACCGTTATGTCATTCCGGTCAAGTCGGAGTATCGCTCCAGCTTTGGAGGCATGATTCATGATCAGTCGGCTTCAGGAGCCACGCTGTTTATTGAGCCTGAGGTAGTCATGCAGCTGAATAACAAGCTGAGGGAGCTTAAGCTGAAGGAAGAAGTGGAAATTGAGAAAATATTGATAGCCTTAACCGAGCTGGTAGCTGAGCAAGCGGACCTGCTTGTTTCTGATGTTGACTTGCTCGCTGAGCTTGATTTTAATTTTGCCAAGGCTGGACTGGCTGGTGAAATGAAAGCCACACTTCCGCTGCTGAATGATCGCGGTTTTATTAAAATAAAGCGGGGCCGGCACCCCTTAATCGCCGCGGCTACAGTTGTGCCGCTTGATCTTGAGCTGGGAAGTCCTTATTCTACGATTATCGTCACAGGACCGAATACAGGGGGGAAGACGGTATCACTTAAAACTGTTGGTCTGTTAAGCCTTATGGCCATGTCCGGACTTTTCGTGCCAGCGGAAGAAAGCAGCCAATTATGTGTGTTTGATGCAATCTATGCAGATATTGGAGATGAGCAGAGCATTGAGCAGAATTTAAGCACATTCTCCAGCCATATGACTAATATTATTCGTATTTTGCGGGATATGACTCCCAAAAGTTTGGTTCTGCTTGATGAGCTGGGCGCAGGTACAGATCCAGCTGAGGGCTCTGCTTTGGCAATTTCTTTGTTGGATCATATGCATCGAATGGGCTGCCGGATTATTGCGACTACGCATTATCCGGAGCTGAAGGCGTATGCCTACCAGAAATCGGGGACAATCAATGCGAGTATGGAGTTTGATGTTCAGACGCTCAGCCCAACCTATCGGCTGCTGGTTGGTGTACCTGGTCGAAGCAATGCTTTTGCGATTGCTGAGCGGCTCGGTTTGTCGCGGCCGATTATTGAGCATGCCCGAGGTCAGGTTGCCGAGGAGGACGTACGCGTCGAATCGATGATCGCTTCACTCGAGGAGAACCGCTTAGCCGCCGAGAACGAACGCCAAACCGCTGAGCAGCTGCGGATTGAGGCTGAGGCGCTGCGCAGCGAGCTGGAGGCCCAGCAGCGCAGCTTCGATGCCCAGCGGGATAAGCTGCTCGAGAAGGCTGAGCGCGAAGCGCGGGATGCTGTTGCGAAGGCGCGGCGCGAGGCGGAGGAGGTCATCGCCGAGCTTCGGCGAATGGCGCTTGAGGAAGCAGGCGGCGTCAAGGAGCACCGGCTCATCGACGCGCGCAGACGGCTCGATCTGGCGGAACCGGCGCTGCGCGAAAAGCGCGGAGAAGGAAGAGTCGCGGCGAAGAAGCGGCCTGAGACGATCGAGGCTGGTGACGATGTTCGCGTGATAAGTCTCGGACAGAAGGGGCAGGTTGTAGAGGTTGTAAGTGGAACTGAAGCCCTGGTACAATTAGGAATCATGAAGATGAAGGTGCGCACAGCGGATTTGGAACGAATAGGCTCCGCGGCGGTAAAAAAGCCGATGCAGACCGCAACTACAGTCAAGCGCTCAAGAGATGACAATACACGGACAGAGCTGGATATGCGGGGGATGAACCTGGAAGAAGCCATCATTGAGGCAGACCGCTTTCTGGACGAATCATTTTTGTCCAATTTGGGTCAGGTTTATTTGATCCATGGTAAGGGGACGGGCGTTCTACGCACGGGTTTGCAGGAATATTTACGACGGCATAAGCACGTCAAGAGCTACCGCATAGGAAATTACAATGAAGGCGGTACAGGTGTAACGATCGTGGAGCTTGCTTAAGAAAAAAATATGCTTTTTTGAAACTTCTGTTTTAACTGTTGCGTATGTAATGAATGTATAGATAAATGAGGATGTCAGAACTTTTATGACCACATACATTCAAGGAGGAATCGTCAATGGGCATATTCAAAAGATTGCGGGATTTAACTATGGGTTCCATCAATGATCTTCTTGACAAAGCTGAAGACCCTGTAAAGATGCTGAACCAGTTCCTGCGCGACATGGAAGAAGATATTTTGGAAGCAGAAACCTCGGTTGCCAAACAAATAGCTATCGAGAAGAAATTCAAGCAGCAATATGATGAATCGGAAGAATTGGTTGCTAAGCGTACCGAGCAAGCGTTAAAAGCATTGGAGCAGGGCAATGAAGATTTGGCCCGAAGAGCGCTGGAGGACAAGAAGGAACAGCAGGCGCGCTGCAATCAATTTAAAGAGCAGTATGATATTTCCAAAAAGAATGCCGATCAATTGCGCGGGCAGCTGTCTGAAATGAAAGATGAGTTTACCAAAATGAAAAATAAGAAAGAACTGCTGATCGCCCGGGCTGAAACTGCCAAAGCACAAAAGCAGATCAATCAGGCCATGTCAGGCTTTGGCACCGATAATGGGGCTAAAGGTTTTGACCGGATGTCTGCGAAGGTGCTGCAAATGGAAGCTGAGGCGCAAGCAAGTGGTGAGCTTCGAGATTCCAGCCGCACTCTGGATGATGAACTTGACCAACTGGATAAAAGCGGCGGAGTTGAGGATGAGCTGGCCGTGCTCAAAGCACAGCTGGCGGCAAGAAAACAGCAGCAATGATCATACAGCATGCATCTTTGCGAGGGACTGGGGAAACCCGGTCTCTTCTACCGTTTCCGTAAGCAGACTTTTTTGGGGAAAGCAGGGAATCAGTAATGGATATTGAGTTGGATGCGTGGTTGGATAACCGTTATTTGGCAACGCTTGCTTTTTTTGCGGTAGTGGTGCTTGTGCTTGTCTTATTTCTTACCATTTTCGAGCTGATTACCAGATATGAAGTCTGGGCAGAAATCAAAGCGGGCAATGTCTCGGTAGCTATGGCGACTGGCGGGAAAATCCTGGGGATTTGTAATCTGTTCCGGTTTGCCATACTGAAGGATGTTACGATGCTGCAGACTTTGATCTGGGCCGGTTTTGGTTTTGTTTTGCTTCTGGCCGCTTATTTTATTTTTGAATTTTTAACGCCCTATTTTAAAATTGATGAAGAAATCAAGAAAGATAATAGAGCTGTAGGTTTACTGGCGATGATGATTTCTGTTTCTATTTCATACGTCGTTGGTGCTTGCATTACGTAATTTTGAAATGATCCAGATGGTGGAGGCATTCTAGTATGAAATACTTGTGGGGGACTTTGCTGGCGCTTGCAGTTGTTTTTTTCGCAGCTGGCGTTTATTATTTATTCAAGTGATATGTGATCACATAATGGACTGATACAATAGTTGGAGGAATTTTGGCTATGGATTCAAATGAAGAACTAATATGTCCTTGGTGCCAAACGGAAATCGTGTGGGATCCAGAGATAGGACCAGAGGAAGAATGCCCACACTGCTTTAATGAGCTGAGTGATTACCGCAGCATCAAGCTGACGGTGAAACAGACAGGGCAGCAGCTGCTGCTTGGAGAAGAAGTTGAGGAAGATGAGGATTTTGCTGGTGCATGGGATGATGATGGCGAGCCTCTTGACAGCTACAGCGAAACGGTTTTGCGGTTAACTAGTGAACAGGAAGAGGCTCCGGAATGCTCCACCTGTCACGAGCTTATGCTCCATGCCGGTGATGAGATTCAGACTGTAGATTCCTTTCTGCCTCATATCACCAAAGTAGTCGGCGCACCTTTTCTTAAAGCCCCGTTCACGATGAATGTCTACGTGTGCCCTGCCTGCTTTAAAGTCGAGAAATATTTGTCTGATTCCGACAGGGTCTCGATGGTAGATCGGCTCAAAAAAGATTAAGCAATCCAAAATGATGATATTTCCGATTACAAATTTTATAATGTAAAAGGCCCGAATAAGCCCGCAGTGTATCAATTTCTGCGGAGCTTATTCGGTTTTTTTTGTTTCTAATGGCAGTCCTTTTGAGTGTAGCAAGTTTGGCACTTTGAAGATGAGGGAAGGGATGTTGGAGGAAGAGCGATAGTAGAGCGGTCATTAGCAGTAGGTGAAGGTAAAGGTGAAGGTAGAGGTGAAGGTAGAGGTATGGATGTGTGCGTCACTTAACGATGTTTTTCATCGTTAACGCATGGGTTCCAGGTCAATCAGCCACTTTAATGATGATTTTCATCGCTAAAAGAGGACGGAAGGCTCCTCTAGGTGGATAAAAGTGATTTTAACGATGTTTTTCATTGTTAAAGTAAGATTCTGAGGACGACCTCTTGCTTTAACGATGAAAAACATCGCTAAAGCAGCAGATCCCAGATCCTCACAGCTCATCATCCCCAGCGCCTGCGCCCGTTAGGAATCTGAAATCTCCTCCAGCCAGGAGAAAAAACCTTGCTGACTGTCCGTTTGAGCTTGGTGTTCTTGAGCATTGTAAGCAGATAGAGGGAAGGGATGTGGGAGGAAGAGCGATAGCGTCCGCCTTTAAAGATTTGTTCCAACCTCACATCCATTCCATTCAAGGGAACAAATCTTTAACAGCGGCTGGAGCCCACATCCCTTCCCTCTCCAACGCACCCAAGCCTGGAACACGCTCCTCAAAGGAAGTCACAAAACGTTTTTCTTACATCATTTGCGCGTTATTTAAAGCGGATTGGGGAAAGCTTTAGAAAGCAAACTTTCAATTTCTCAATTCAAGGCAAAGGTGGGGGCTTATGCAGCACGATCATACTCAGCATAGGGTTCATCCCAGGTGGAAAGGAAAAACGGCGGACGGTGGCTACTTTGAAGGCCGCGGCTCATCGGAAGGTAAGGGCAATAAGGCCAGTACAGATAAAGGGAAGCCCAAGCTTCATGCGCAAGCCGTTTTGCTGCTTGTAGTAAGCGGACTTTTTGGAGTAGCCAATGCACTATCTGGCACTTTTGTAGGGGTATATTTGTGGAAAGCGAAAAGTGACTTAGCTTTGCTGGGGTGGTTTGCATTAGCTACCAACATAGCTGTAGCCGTTACATTTTGGCTGGCTGGCAAGTGGGTGAAGGAATATAATAAAATGAATTGCTTGCGCCTCGGGGTATTACTATCGGCCTCTTTTTATATGCTGGTGCTTTGGCTTGGGAAACATGCTGTAGATTATGTGATTTGGCTTGGTATTGTCCAGGGAATCGCCTCAGGATTTTTTTGGCTGGCCTTTAACGTTGTCTATTTTGAAGTAACAGATCCGGATAACCGCGATCGCTTTAATGGCTGGTCAGGACTTCTCGGGTCGGGGGCGGGAATCGTAGCTCCATGGATTTCGGGGATACTTATTGTACGGATGGCTGGTGCCAACGGTTATCGGCTTATTTTTTCGATTTCATTGGGGATTTTTTTACTTGGCATCCTTGTCAGCTTTTTTTTGAAGAAGCGCAAGGTGGCTGGTAGCTATGAATGGCTGCTTCCCTGGCGATGCGTCAAACAAGAAGGGACGCCATGGCGTTCGGTCAGTGCCGCACTTGTTGCACAGGGCTTTAGAGAAGGTGTCTTCGGCTTTATGATCGGTCTTATGGTTTACATTACAACTGCAAGTGAAGCGCGGCTGGGCAGCTTTGTGCTCATAACTTCCGCTGTTTCCTTATTTAGCTTCTGGTTGACAGGGAAATATATGAAACCTGCCTATAGAAGCAGAGCTATGCTGATTGGCTCTCTTGCTATGACCGCTCTAATCCTGCCTTTTTTCTGGAAAGTGAATTTTGTCACCCTGCTTATTTTTGGAATAGGGATTTCCTTGTTTATTCCACTCTTTTCTATCCCGATACTTTCTGCTGTTTTTGACCTTATTGGAGGCAATGCCCGAAGTGCTTCTCAGCGGGAGGAGTACATTGTGCTCCGTGAACTGGCTCTGAATATAGGCAGAATATTAAGTGTACTGCTGTTTATTGCTGTTGTATCCTGGAGTACAACGCCTCTTATCATTAATTCGCTCCTGCTGCTAGTCGGCAGCTCCATGATTATTAGCTGGTGGTTCATGCGTAAACAGCTTGCAGCGAACTTGCAGCAAGGGCCCCTTGACAAGCCTACAATTCCCGCTACAATAAGTGGGAACGATTGTGGAGAGAAAAGGGAGTGAATGTTACCTTGACGCAGAGAAGAATGGTGCAGAGCATAACGGAACTAATTGGAGATACCCCTGCGGTGAGAATTAATCGCTTGGTACAAGAAGGGGACGCTGAGCTTTATGTGAAGCTGGAATATTTCAATCCGAGCGGGAGTGTTAAGGATCGCGCAGCATATAATTTAATCGAACAGGCCGAAAAAGATGGGAAGCTTAAACCCGGAGCTACAATTATAGAACCGACAAGCGGAAATACAGGCATCGGGCTTGCTATGAACGCTGCTGCCAAAGGCTACAAGGCTATATTGATCATGCCTGACAATATGTCAAAGGAGCGTATCAATATTCTCAAGGCTTATGGAGCCGATGTTGTCCTGACGCCAGCGGCAGAGAGAATGCCTGGAGCCATTAGCAAGGCGCTTGAGCTTCAACAGCAAATACCAGGCAGTTTTATCCCCCAGCAATTTGAGAATCCGGCTAATCCAGACATTCATCGCACTACGACAGCAGTGGAAATTTTACAGCAGATGGAAGGCCGTTTGGATGCTTTTGTGGCAACCTCTGGAACTGGTGGTACGATTACAGGAACGGGCGAAGCACTTCGCGAACAGCTCCCGGACATTGATATTTATGTGGTCGAGCCACAAGGCTCTCCTGTGCTTTCGGGCGGTCAGCCTGGACCACACAAGCTGGTAGGTACAAGTCCCGGCTTTGTTCCTGCCATTCTTAATACAGACATATATGATGAGATTGTGCAGGTTTCAGATGAGAATGCCATCCAGACTATGAGGGATTTGGCTGCAAAAGAGGGGATTCTCGTCGGGCCCTCCGCAGGAGCATCTGTCTGGACAGGGCTGCAGATAGCACGAAAGCTGGGAGCTGGAAAAAGGGTGCTTTGTATTGCCCCGGATACAGGAGAAAGATATCTCAGTATGGATATTTTTTGAGTAGACAAGTGTCATGATCATGATAGCACTACCAAACTGATAGCACTCCCAAACCTTGATGTCATTTAATTAGGGTATGGGGGTGCTATTGCTGCAAAAGCAGGTAAACATCAGAAGCTGCAAAGCATAAAGGCAAAGAGATTGGAATAGAATTGAATAAAAATACACTTAAATGTATAATTATAAATATGCTGTGAAACCTATTTATCAAAGGAGGATTTTAAGATGAAAATTGCTTATATCAACCAACCTCCAGAACAAGCGGAACTCACTGCCTTTATTCAAGAAAATCGATTAGGCAGCGAGTATTCAAAACTTACAGGCTCTAAACACTTTAAAGATATAAATTTGAAGGAACCTATGATAGTAATTTCAGCATATGATAATGAACATTTGGCTGCATTTGGATATACGTTGGCGCAAGGGCCTGCTCCCATGCCAGATTCGGCGGACATTTATGTGCTGCCAGCCTATCAGAAGCGTGGACTTGCATCAAATGTGTATAAATTGCTTTTGGCCGAATGGAAATATAGCCCTGTAAATGCCCGCTTATGAAAAAAAGACAGGCGGCAAACTTGGCTTATATTGAATTGTAACCGCACTTCGTTGTAAGATGGAATATAGCCATTTTGCAGCATGTACCCCAATGGTGCCAATTTGACACTGAAAGGGCCATGAGGGCTTGAGGCTCATTATTGAAAGCGAGGTCAACCATGGATACTTTGAAGCTTAAAATTCTCGATTTATTGAAAGAAGACGCACGCCGCAGCGCGGAACTGATCGCCACAATGCTAGGCGCGGCGGAGGCGGAAGTGGCGGAAGCGATCAGCGAGATGGAAGCCGAGAAGGTTATCGTCAAATATGCTACAGTCATGAACTGGAGCAAGGTGGATGATGAGAAGGTTACCGCGTTAATTGAAGTACAGATTACACCGGAGCGCGGCCGCGGCTTTGATGCGATTGCGGAACGGATTTACTTATATCCCGAAGTGAAATCGTTGTATTTGATGTCGGGTGCGTATGACCTGCTGGTTGAAATCGAAGGTAAATCGTTGAAGGATGTCGCAGCCTTTGTTTCCGACAAGCTTTCATCGATTGATCGCGTGCTTTCTACTAAAACTCATTTTATCTTAAAAAAATACAAGCAAGACGGCATTATTTTCGTCGATCATGAGGATGATCACCGAATGCTGATCTCGCCATAAAGGGAGATTCGCGATGATAAAAGAAGAGTTGGGTCTACAGAAGAGTAAACCGATGACGGAATATTTGTCTCCACTTGTACGGAACATTCCTCCATCCGGCATTCGCAAGTTTTTTGACCTGGTCAGCGGGAGCAAGGATATTATCTCTTTGGGTGTTGGCGAGCCTGATTTCTCCACACCTTGGCATGTAAGGGAGGCTGCGGTTTACTCCTTAGAGCGGGGCAGAACGAAATATACACCTAACTCCGGGATGCCCGAGCTTAGAGAAGCAATCGCTGAATATTTGCACACAAGCTTTCATGTACGTTATGAGCCAACGGATGAAGTGTTGGTTACGGTTGGCGGAAGCGAGGCGATAGATCTTGCCCTCCGTGCACTCATTACGCCTGGGGATGAAATTCTGATTCCCGAACCCTGTTATATTTCCTATTCTCCCATAGCGGTAATTGGCGGAGGTGTGCCAGTAGGCATCGAAACTACCGCAGACAATCAATTCAAACTGACTGCAGAGTCGCTTCGTGCATCTTTAACTCCGCGCTCCAAGGTGTTGATTCTCTGTTACCCCAACAATCCAACGGGCGCTATCATGACCCAAGAGGATTGGCTGCCTATTGCCAAGATCGTAGAAGAGCATGATCTTATCGTGATTTCGGATGAAATTTACGCAGAGCTCACCTACGATAACAAGCACGTCAGCTTCGCCGCTATTCCTGGAATGAGAGACCGTACGATTCTCGTAAGCGGCTTCTCCAAGGCCTTCGCTATGACAGGCTGGCGCATGGGCTATGCTTGTGGACACGGGGATCTTATCTCAGCTATGCTGAAGATTCATCAGTACACCGTTATGTGTGCTCCTGTGATGGGGCAGATTGCGGCGCACGAAGCTTTGAAGAATGGCCTGGAGGAGAAGGATCGTATGGTAGAGTCCTACAACCAGCGTCGTCGTCTGGTCGTAAGAGGCTTTCGTCAGATTGGGCTCGAATGCCATGAGCCGCAAGGCGCTTTCTATGCTTTCCCTTCTGTCCGGGCAACAGGCCTCAGCTCTGAGGAATTTGCGCAAAGACTGTTGTATGACGCTAAGGTGGCAGCAGTTCCCGGTTATGTATTTGGCAGTGGCGGGGAAGGTTTTATCCGCTGTTCGTATGCCACTTCTGTATCGCAGCTTAACGAAGCGCTTGAACGAATGGGTACCTTTCTATCTAAATTATAAAAGTTATGTGAATAGATATTTTCAATACCGTTAAAAACTGGTATCCTTGTGTTATGGAGGGATTATGTATGGCTTATCTCGGACAACAACTAACCAATTATAGTGATTTTGTGCAGCTTCGAGAGAAAAGATCGGATGAGCGTTGGTTGTTCAAGACGACAAAGAAACCCGCCCCCCATGCACTTCTTGAAGAAGAGATTCACAATTTGCGATGCAGGTTGGAAGAAATGGTTTTTGATGGTGCCGCAATGACCTCGGATACCGTTATCGAGCTCAGCAAGATTCTGGATTCCAAAATAAACGATTACATGAAAATAGTGAAGAAAAGCCGGTGATGATCCGGCTTTTCTCATGATGATCATGGTGCTCAATGTATAGAGAGCCAGAGGGGGCAGGCAGAGAATGAAAGTGAAGTTAATGGTTGTGGTTCTACTCATCGTCACTGTTTTGGCGGGCTGTGGAGGACCCAAAGAAGATGTTCCTATCTTTATGATGGGATCTCAAGGCATTCCTAGTGAAGTTGCGGACAAGCTTAGGGACTCTCTGAAAGAGAAGGTTGGTGAGGCGCCGACGGTTGCTCTGAACACATCGCCTATGTTCTCCATGGAGAAAATGGTCGTAGAGCTGGCGGCAGGCGGCAACGGGATAATGATTCTGGGGGAGGAGCAGTTTCTAGGCATGGCTCCGCAGAATGGATACGTAGCCTTGGATGATGTCATTAACCCTGAGGATTACCCGACAGGTATTTTGGAAATGACGGATGAAGAAGGTAATAAGGAAAAGCATCTTTATGGTATTCCTCTTGAGGAGACCAAATGGATGAAGGAGCTTGATCTGAACGGAAAAGGACTTGTAGCTTTTATTCCGATGAATGCCAAGAAACAAGAGGAAGCTAAGAAAGTGATGAAAATCATTGCGGAAAAATAAGCGTTTGCAAGGAAAAAAGCCCTTCGTGGGAATCATCGTCTTAGCCCTCTGTTCCTATTGGGACAGGGGGTTTTTCCTTTAAATGATCGGCTTTTCTTTTTCTGAAGGCAGGGCTTGTGTATACTAAATAATAAATAAGGGAGGCGCTGTGGAATGAACATTTATACACGTACAGGGGATGCTGGTCAGACAAGTGTTATTGGGGGCAGGGTAGATAAGGATGACATTCGTGTTGAAGCCTACGGCACCGTTGATGAATTAAATAGCTTTTTGGGACAGGCGGTCAGTTTTATGGATAAGGGGTGCTTTGAGGATTTACGGGAGGATCTGCTGCAAATCCAGCATGAGCTTTTTGATTGCGGATCCGATCTGGCCATTCTTCAAAAGGGAGAGCGCACATTTAAAGTGACGGCCGGGATGGTCGATGCGCTTGAGGTCTGGATCGATAAATATGATGCAGAGACAGCAGATATTACACGATTTATTTTACCGGGTGGCAGCAAAGCTTCATCAGCGCTGCATGTATGCAGAACAGTTTGCAGGCGGGCGGAACGCAGAGTCGTGACACTAGCCCGTACGAAGGAGATCAACCCGGAGGTTCGCCGTTATCTGAACCGGCTTTCTGATCTTTTCTTCACTGTAGCCCGTACCGCTAATTTTCGCGAAGGTGTGTCCGATGTGGAGTACGTTCGCAGTGCCGAGGTGTTCAAACCTAAATCATGAACTATTATGAGCCGTTAGTATACGTTGTTCCAGTTGAGGAAGAGGGTTTTCTTCTAAAAACTATTTTACAAAAAAGGCTTCATGTTTCCCGCAAACTGATCTCACGTCTGAAGCTGACCGAGCAGGGAATTACCGTGAACGGAGTCCGCCAGTTTATTAGCGTCCATGTGCACGCGGGAGACCGGGTGGAGCTGCGGATGGAGCAGGAGGAGTCCGAAGATATTTTACCGCAGGACCTTCCCCTGGCCATTGTGCATGAAGATGAGCATCTGCTGATCGCAGCTAAGGAAGCCGGGATGATTGTTCATCCTACAAACGGTCATTACGTGAACACGCTGGCAAATGCGGTGGTGTTCCATTGGCAGCAGGCAGGGGTTGCATGCCGGTTTCGCCCGGTGCATCGGCTTGATCAGGAAACCTCCGGTGTGCTGGCAATTGCGAAGACGCCTTATGTGCATCAGCAAATTTCCGAGCAAATGATAGCTCATAGTGTGAAAAAAGAATATTTGGCGTTCGTTTGGGGCGTTGTGGACAATCCCGGCGGAACAATTAATGAACCGATTGACCGTGACCCGGAGCAGCCCCATATGCGCATTGTAACCCCTGCCGGCTATTCGGCAGTTACGCATTATGAAGTCGTGGAGCAATATTCCCGGGCAGCGCTTGTACGTTTGTGGCTGGAGACAGGGCGGACGCATCAAATTCGTGTGCATATGAAGCATATCGGTCATCCGCTGCTGGGAGATAAAATGTACAGGCTTGCACGCTATGAGGAAGAATCCTCGGCAGTTCCAGGGCATGTGCTTGGCAGACAGGCGCTGCATGCTTGCATGCTAGGACTTGTGCACCCGGGTACAAAGGAATGGACGGAGTTTACAGCACCGCTTCCAGAGGATTTAATGCTTTTGAAACAATGGCTTCAAGAAACAGAGCAAAATCGAGAAAACCGACAAAAGCGATCAATAGAACAATAGAACAATAGAGACAAAAGATTGTCACGTGATAAGGAGAGTTTACTTATGAAAGTAAAAGTATATGGTTATGATAAATGCGGAACTTGCCGAGATGCTATGAAATGGTTGAAAGCCCACAATGTCGAGATCGGGGAAAGCATCCCTTTATTTGAAACACCGCCCTCGGCGGGGGAACTCAAGGAATTGTTAACCCTAAGCGGACTGGGGATCAAGAAGTTTTTTAATACTTCCGGAGAAGTTTACAAGGAAATGTTGCTTAAAGATAAGCTTCCCGGCATGACGGAGCAGGAAATGCTAGATTTACTGGCTTCCAATGGAAGGCTGATCAAACGGCCTATTGTGACAGATGGAAAGCAAGTGACCGTAGGCTTCAAGGAAGATGCATTTAAAGAAATTTGGGGTAAGGGGTGACGATTCTTGGATCAGCGGAAAACAACAAATAAAAGGAATCCGTTATGGTTTCTTGGTGCTTTAGGCATATTTTTGCTTACACAAGCCAAGCTCATTATTCCTTTATTGAAATTCGGTAAGGTTGGCGGAGCCGTGATCAGCATGTTCGTCACCATTGGCGCGTATGCACTCATTGCTCCATGGTCATTCGCTATTGGGCTGGTTGTTATGATTCTGATTCATGAAATGGGTCATGTAGCAGCTGCTAAATATAAAAAGCTCCCCGTCTCGGCCCCTGTATTTATCCCTTTTCTTGGCGCATTAATCACAATGAAAAGAAATCCGAGGGATTCGGTCACCGAAGCATTTATTGCATTTGGAGGCCCATTGATTGGTACTCTTGGCGCTGTGGCTGCCTTTTATCTTGGACTGAGTATAGATTCGCGGCTGATGATTTCAATAGCCTATATCGGATTTTTGTTAAACCTGATTAATTTACTGCCAATCCACCCTCTTGACGGTGGCCGGATTTCCACGGCTGTTACGCGCTGGCTATGGCTTCTTGGTTTATTGGGTGGACTTGTTGTGATCATTTATTTAAAAAGCATTCTGTTCTTTATTATTTGGGCAACCTTTGCCTGGGATATGTATAAAAAGTTCGTTAAATATAGAAAGCGCGAGCAAATTTTGACGACGAATGCACGCTTTGAGCTGCCCGCAGAGCATTTGCTGCAGCAGGGATTTTTTATCCCTGGAGAGAACCATCGCAGAGAGCTGACGTTTACAACGTACTCGGATTTAAAAGGGGAGACGGAGGGCGTACAGACCATTGATATGGCGTGGGAAGCATTGGACTTCCATCAGAAGGTGCAGGTGCCGCGGCCCATCCTTGTGAAGAAGGTCCAGGTCGTTAAGGTTGAGCAGTTGCATAAGGATAATGAGCTGTATCTGGGCATTCAAGTTCAAATTGATTATACACCTTATGAGAATGACAACTATTACGAGGTACCCACCGCTACAAGATGGAAATATGGTTCCGCTTATTTAGCTTTGGCGCTATTTCTGGGTTTCATGATCAATGAAGTACACAAGGTGCAGCTTCAATGGTCATAAAACAAGGGGGAGATGTCATAGATTTAGGTATTGGCAGCCAATATTATTTAAAATAATAGTCGAACTTGGTTTAAACATAGGAAAATTGATTACACTGAAAAGTATTGGATCATATTGAAAGGGGAATGAACATGGATTCTATCTCTTCTTTATCCGAACTTTTAGCGGAACAAAAGCCCTCTTCCTATGTTGAAGTTGGAGGCATTCTTGGCCAAACGTTCGGACAGACCACATTAACCGCCACATTGTCTGTAAGCAAGCTGTTTTCTATTTATGAGGTTGATATGGAGGTGCAGCGCGCGATTATTCCTCGCAACCTGTCTAAGCTCATGGATTATATCAACCTCTATTTGGAAGACAGACAGCCCATCTACTTTCCAGGTATTATTTTCTCTGCAAGAGGGGCTGGCTATTACGATAGCGCGAGTCAAGTGTTACGGATGCAGCCTATTGAAAAATTGTATGTCGTAGATGGCCAGCACCGCTTGGCTGCCTTCAAGCGGATAATGGAAATGCTGCAAAGCCAAATGGCCAGGGCCAAAGACCGCAGGGAATACGAACGTATGGATGAAATTACAGAAAAGCTTAGCCGCTTGTATGCGTTCCCAATCTCTACCATGATTTATATGGACATCAATGCCCAGCAAGAAAGACAACTATTTTCAGATATTAACAAGCTTCCTCGCAAAATCGGCGGAAATTTGGCCGTGCTTCGCGATCAAAGACGTTTCTATCATGTAGTTGCTTCTGAACTGGCAGAGAAGTCGCATGTGATGAGAAGTCTGACGGTGGACCGTTTCTCGGAAAGAGGGAAGTCAGCCGAATATTTATTTTCCTATCACTTGCTGATTGAAATTCTAGTAGCGTTGTTTGAAGGCAGGATGAAAGCTGGAGCGCGGAACAATGGCTATCAATTTGATGATCAGTCCGTGCACGAGCATGTGGCCTTGGCCGCGCAATATTTCAATGGTCTGCTGCATCATTTACCGGAACCCAACAAGGGAGATGTGGTCTGGTCGGAAAATATCCAGATTGCTCTAGCGCTCTTCTTTCATGAGGAAGCAACAAAGACGGGCAAGTTTAACCGCTATGCGCTGGAGCATGCCTTGCGAATTCTGCCTCATTTGGACTGCAATGCGATATTTGCCGGTGATGAACAAACCCGTTTGCCTCGGCGTTCACGTATTACGAAGGCGTACCAGTTTGTCAAAGGCTTCTATCAAGAGCAAAATGTGTTCTTAATTCGCGATAAGGAGGATGTCGGCTAATGGATGGATTACAGCTCAAGATGACTATTCACCCGTTTTGCGACAAATTCGGACTCGCGACGGTTGCTGTTAGCGTGCAGGATTTGTTAAATTACACAACGATTGATCCTATGGTTCAGAGAAAGCTAAGCCTTATGCAGCGGCGCAAAATTGCTAATTACTTGCAGGAGCGGGAGCTTGATCATGTTTTTTTCGGACCTGTTACCCTTTCTCTTCGTGAGGTTAAGCAGCTTGCCAAAGAGGCAGACGATCTTTACTTGCGCCATGGCTCCAAGCTTAGCATATTAGACGGCCAGCATCGCATCCTCGCTCTTGGTTATGTAAATGAGCAAATGCAGAAGGAAGTCCGGCGCTTTGAAAAGAAAGCAGCTATTCTCAAGATCAAGCAGCGCAGATTTCCCCAGCAAGAAGAGATAGCACAAGAGCTTGAGCAAACGGAAGGCTTAATCAAGCAAATGGAGCGGAGAAGGCTTGACCTCTTGGACACACAACTGGCCGTACAAATCTATATCGGTTTATCGGAGGAAGAGGAGCAGCAGCTTTTCGGCGATATCAACTCCAAGGTGCAAATTGTGAGCAAGGAGCTTGGCCATTCGTTCGATTCGATTGATCCGTTGAATCTTGTTATTCAGCAGGTAGTGGATCATAATGTTTATTTGAAGGCTGCAGGGGTAGAGCGTCGCAGTAACTTAACATCCTTCAACCGCAACTTTACTTGCTTTAGTTGGCTGTATGCTATGGCTACCATGCTGTTTTCAGGTAAAATGCAGCCCTCCTACGAGCTTCAGCGTAAAATTCGTCAAGAGCCTGCCACTTATGTGGAAATTTTGCACCAATTCTTTTACACACTGCTGCCTATGATGCCGGAGGAACCCGGATTGGCCCAATTTACGACGGCGAATCGGGTTATGCAGGAAAGCATAGCTTTGTACGCAAGCCGCTTTTTGTTCCAGGATGGTGTGTACAATGAGAATTGGAGCAGTTGTCTGCAGGTACTGGATGGATTTGACTGGACCCACAGCAATGAGGAACTGATCTATGTGTTCGGAACATTGGACAATGGAAAGATCAACCTTATCCATGAAAAGTCATTGAAAAAGCATACGAAGCTTGTTCATTTCTTGCTAGAAGGCACCGATTCCACAGATATGGATCATTCAGAGAAAACCGCTTCCCCTGCCTAAGCAGGGGGAGGGTCAGGGAGATGGATTGGAACAGCGAATGCGAACGTCTTTGAAGTCGTGTTGTTTCCCCTGATCCATTCGGGGCACATGACATCAAAGCGATGGAATCGCATTAGCCGGCTCTCTCTCCAGGCACAATAAAGACGCCGCAAGGCGTCTTTATTACATATTAGGGGATTATGAGTGGTACTGCTTCACTTAACGATGTTTTTGATCGTTAAAGGTAGGGTTTTCAGGTGAATCTGCCACGTTAATGATGATTTTCATCATTAAAAGAGGATGGTGGGCCTCTCCGGATGGATAAAAGGGATTTTAACGATGTTTTTCATAGTTAAAGTGAGTATTAGGAGCCGACCTGGTGCTTTAACGATGAAAAACATCGGTAAAGTAGCAAACTTTGCTCAACAGCTCGCACTGGTGCGGGGCAGCGATCGCTCTTCCTCCCCAGCGCCTTTGCCCGCTAGGAAATCTTCTCCAACCCAGAGAAAAACTCTTGCTGGCTGTCCGTTTGGGCTTGGTGCTCGTGCGATTCGTGCGATTGGAGCTAAAGAGAGGGGATGGCTGTGGGAGGAAGAGCGTTAGCGTCCGCCTTTAAAGATTTGTTCCTACCTCCTCATGTATACCATTCAAGGGAACAAATCTTTAACAGCGGCTGGAGCCCACAGCCATTCCCTCCCCCAACCACCAACGTCACGAATTTGCACATCAAAGGACGCCGCAAGGCGTTATTCTTAAAAGGAGGATAAGGAACCCATGCTGGCTTTACATGAGCGCATGGCGGAGCTTTGGACTTTACGTAAAGCCAGAGAGCTGACCCAGGCCGAACAAGACGAACTGCTTCTTTGTTTGGAAGCAAATTCCAACTATATATGGAACCGGATTATGCTTGAGAATTTATCGTTATGTGCTTCCCAGACTCATGATTATGAGTGGCTGCATGATATATGCGCCCGCATTGAGAAGATGGAGCCCAAGCACTGAAGCATGGACTTGTAAAGCTTCGAATTTTCCCTCTTGATTCCCATTCAACAAACAATACTGTATTTCAGCGGAAGTCGCAGGTATAATGGGAATAGCCATGTCTGGAGAGAAGGAGAGCTCGGAATGTTTAGCTTAGTAAGTCAAGATGCACGGATAATTAGAACCGATGAGAAGCACTGGGCTTTTCGTCGTGTTTGGATTCTCATTCTTATCGGATTGGGGCTGCGTATTGCGTTAGCCCCTATTTGGATGGGATATGACACGGATGTTAAAACTTTCATGGCCTGGGCCGATCATGCCACTGCAATTGGATTGCCCGGCTTGTATGGGAATCCGGATTATTTTATGGATTACCCGCCAGGGTATATGTATGTCCTGTATGTAGTAGGTTTGGTACATAAAACACTTGCCCTGCAGTGGGGCTCAGGAGCATCACTAATTTTATTCAAGCTGCCTGCTATGCTGTCTGATCTGGTAATTTCGTATGTGCTTTTCACTATGGCGTGGGGCCGTGCCAGCTTTAACAAGCTGCAGTGCCTAGGTATTGCTGCTTTGTATGCATTCAATCCTGCCGTTCTGGTGAACTCTGCTATTTGGGGACAGGTCGATGCCTTTTTTATGATTTTTGTTTTGTGGGCACTTCTGCTGCAGCAAAAAGGGAGGCTGGTGCAAGCGTCCATTTTGCTGGCAGTCGCAATCTTAATCAAGCCGCAGGCTTTATTGTTTGGGCCCTTTCTCTTAATCGATGTTTTGAGCCGCAAGGATTGGAAGCTATTTGTAAAATGTGTACTGAGTGGCGCTTTGACTATGGCTCTAGTGACGCTTCCCTTTAGCCTGGATAAAGGCTATGGATGGTTGTTTGGCCTTTATTTTAACACACTAGCCTCTTACCCTTATGCCTCATTGAATGCCTACAATTTATTGACGCTTCTCGGAGGGAACTTTATCAAGAATTCGGAGACGGTGCTGGGCATTTCTTACGGGCTGATCGGCTGGGTAATGATGGCGGCGTCATTGTTTTACTGTTGTTATTTGTTTGTAAAAGGTAAATCCAAGCCGGGAGCATTGCTTTATATTGCATTCTTGTTTATCACAGCAGTGTTCGTCTGTACGACCAAGATGCATGAGCGCTATTTGTATTACGGGCTATTGCTTGCTTTAGCAAGCTTCCTCTATATAAAAGACCGGCGCATCATGGTGCTTTTTCTTGGATTCAGCCTGACCAATTCGATTAATGTGGCTGATGTTTGGATTCATAGTATGAATCAGAGCTATCATATCCCCCGCTACGATAGCTTGATGCTGGTCGTTTCAGCTGTCAATGTATTGCTTTTGGGCTATGCATGCTGGCTGGGATGGAAGCTCTTCAGAATCAAGTCAGCTCCGGAGGCTCAAAGTGTTATGAAAAACAACTCATTTTTCACGAAAAAAGATGGCTGGTATTTGGCGGGCTTAGTGGTGCTATATACGATCATTGCCCTATACCGTTTAGGCGGTCATGAGGCTCCAACAACGTCTTGGAAGCCTGCAGTGACTGGAGAAGCCATCATTGCCGATCTTGGAGCACCGCATACGATCAATAGGATCAACAGCTTTGCCGGCACAGGGGAAGGCACTTATTCTTACTGGTTCTCCACTGACAAGATCGAGTGGAAAGATCAGAAAACAATCAAATCGGATCATACGAAGGTGTTCACCTGGGTTACAGAGGAACCGAAGCTGGAAGCCCGATATGTGAAAATCGTTGCTGACAAGCCGGGATTCTACCTGCATGAAGTGGGGATATTTGATGCCAATACGGATGCACCGCTGGCTATTCAGACTCTAACCCCATTGGAAAGTTCCTCTGATACATTAGGAATTCCTGAGCATGTTTTTGATGAGCCCGAAGTAGTTCCTTATACACCAAGCTTTATGGAAGGCTCTTACTTTGATGAAATTTATCATGCCCGCACTGCTTACGAGCATTTGCAGAAGATTGAACCTTATGAGAGCACACACCCCCCGCTGGGCAAAATATTTATAGCTGCCGGGATTTGGCTGTTCGGGCTTAATCCTTTTGGCTGGAGAGTCGTGGGCACATTATTCGGCGTTGGCATGATTCCGATTATGTATTTCTTTGCCAGGAGGCTGTTTGGAAAATCCGAATATGCTTTCATTGCCGCTTTTCTGATGACCTTTGAATTCATGCATTTTGCCCAGACGCGTATAGCTACAATAGATGTATATGGTGTATTTTTCATTATGCTGATGTTTTATTTCATGTACCGCTATACTACGCTCAGCTTTTATAGAGACTCGCTGATGAAGACGCTTGTTCCGCTTAGCTTGTCCGGGTTGTTTTTCGGTATTGGAGCGGCCTCCAAGTGGATCGTCATCTATGGTGGATTGGGGCTAGCCGTACTGCTTTTATTCAGCTTGATCGAGCGATTTGTAGAGTACCGGAAAGCCCGGCGAACTTTGTTGGGAGCATCCGGCTTGAATAAATCTGTCGTAGAGGTTTTCCCTGCTGCAGAAGAGGGATCCGGGATCAAATCTTCTTCCGGGGCATCTGTGCGGGCCGAAACCGTCTCTACAGTTCTTTCTGAGGCAGAACGAGGCTATTTACAGCGAATCGTGAACAGGTTCCCGAAATATACAATACTTACTTTGCTGTGGTGCATTGTTATGTTCGTGATTGTCCCTGCAATTATTTACTTCTTGTCTTATATTCCTTTCATGATGGTGCCGGGTCCGGGTCATGGATGGAAGGATGTCATTACCTATCAGAAGCATATCTATGAATATCACAGAAATCTGCATGCGGAGCACCCGTTCTCATCCAAATGGTTTGAATGGCCGCTAATGATAAGGCCGATCTGGTATTATCAAGGTCACATGCTGCCTGAAGGCAAGCTTTCCAGCATTATTTCATTCGGTAACCCGCTCATATGGTGGCCTGGATTTATTGCTGTGCTGCTCTCGTTCTATGTGGCTATCCGCAAAAAAAATCGTCAGCTTGCCGTGCTTTTGGTTGCTTATTGCTCGCAATATTTGCCATGGATGCTTATTCCGAGGCTCACTTTTATTTATCACTATTTTGCCATGGTACCTTTTATGATCTTGATCCTGACCTATTTTCTTAAAAATTTTATGGAGAAAAGACCGGCTAACCGAAAATGGGGGTACATATATCTTGGCGCTGTCCTGCTAATGTTCATCATTTTTTATCCGCTCCTGTCCGGGCAAGTCATTCCGAAGGATTACTCCTACTGGCTGCGCTGGCTGCCGGGCTGGAATTTCTTCTAGATCAAGGGCAGCCAAGCACTGGGCAAAAAAGGTTGACGGTATTTTTACAGCATGCTAAGATAATACCAAGTAAACTAGTATGAATTTAAAAATTACGATATATAATAGACAATGGAGAGTGGAGAGAAATGGGTAAAATTGTAGTTATTTCCGGAAGTCCAACTGCTACTTCGCGTTTACATGGTGTTATTGAACTGGCTATAAATAGTTTCAAGCAAGCCGGGCAAGAGGTGGAATGGATTAAAGTGCGCGACCTGCCTGCTGAGGATCTGCTGCATGCCAAGTTCGACAGCGAAGCGATCGTAGAAGCGGTAGCCAAAGTAGCAGACGCGGACGGGGTGTTTGTCGCAACACCGGTTTACAAAGCTTCTTATACAGGAGTTTTGAAAGCTTTCCTCGATCTTTTGCCGCAAAAGGGCTTGGTCCATAAAGTCGTCCTTCCGCTGGCTGTGGGGGGCACCATCTCTCATTTGCTCGCTATTGATTATGCGCTTAAACCGGTCCTTTCGGTATTGGGTGCGCAAAATATTTTACAAGGTGTCTACGTGCTTGATAAAGAAGTAACCTGGGGTGAACAAGGAGAAGCTATTCTTGAAGAATTAGTTGCCGCGCGTTTAGAAGAGTCGTTAGCCGTGTTCGTTCAGGAAGTGAAATGGCACACCGAGCGATACGTCAGACAATCCGTATAAATCAAATGATAGGAAAGCTGCTTCCCTTCTTCTTTATGATAGGGGAGCAGCTTTTGTGATATAATAGGGCAATACTTGGTTAGTAAGGAGAGATCTTCTATGTCTGAATCATCCAGTGGCTCCGTACTGCTTGTTGACGGTATGGCTTTATTATTCCGCGGATACTATGCCACATCTTACAGAGGCTATATTATGAGAACGAGTGCGGGTGTCCCAACAAATGCTGTATATGGCTTCGTTAAATACTTGTGGGATGCTATTGAGACCTTCAAGCCTTCTCATGTCGTTTGCTGCTGGGATATGGGGAAAGCAACTTTCCGTACGGAGAAATACCTGTCCTATAAGGCCAATCGCAGTGAAGCGCCTGAAGAGCTTATTCCCCAGTTCGAGCTAGTGAAAGAAGTAACCGCCAGCTTTAATATTCCCAATGTAGGCTTGGTGGGTTATGAGGCAGACGATTGCATCGGCACACTTGCTAGTGTATACAGCCCCTTTACCAAGGTTCAGGTTCTTACCGGTGATCACGATATGCTGCAATTGGTGAACGAGAACACGGAAGTAATCATTATGAAAAAGGGCCAATCCAACTATATGGTGTATACATTGGACACGCTCTACACAGAGAAAAGCTTAACGCCTCAGCAAATTATAGACCTTAAAGGTTTAACAGGAGATACTGCGGACAACTATCCGGGAGTGAAAGGTATCGGGGAGAAAACGGCAGTAAAGCTGCTGCTTGAGTATGAGTCGATCGAAGGGATTCTCGAAAACCTTGAATCGCTGCCGAAGGGAGTGAGAGCAAAGCTGGAGGCTGAGCTTGACATGCTTCATCTTTGTCGCGATCTGGCGCGTATCCGCCTGGATGTTCCAATTGCTTGTGCCCTGGAAGAATGCTTATGGATGATGGAGCGTGACAAAGTTGTTAGTAAGTTTGAGGAACTAGAGTTTAAGGGTCTCATGAAGTTATTAGAGTAAGTTCTACTATTTTTTTTTATAATTTGTTACATAACATAGCTTGTTGCCTTAGTTTAGATGTATAATAATCGCGATTAGAGGCGAAACTTGTGAAAGCCACCTGGTTTAGCGTATATTACAATATAGAGGCAGAACTATCATTTTTCTCAAATAACCGTAGGAGGAATAGTGCAAATGAGTACTTTTAAAACGTGGTTTAATAATGCCAAGGTAGGTTTAAATGATCAAGTTAAGAAATTTAAGAACAAGGATTTCATGGACGCTGTTGTTGCTGGTTGTGCCATAGTGGCAGCTGCTGACGGCAGTATCGGCAATGACGAGAAAGAGAAAATGATTGGTTACATTAGCAGAAGTGATGAGCTCAAGGTGTTTAATGTGAATGATGTTATCGCCCGCTTCAATTACTTTGCAGGTAACTTTGAGTTCTCACCAATTGTCGGTAAACAGGAAGCGATTAAGATTATTAGCAAGTTCAGCAGCAAACCGGATGTTGGCCGTGTTATTATAGCTGTTTGCTGTGCTATAGGAGCAGCGGATGGGGATTTTGACAAAAATGAACAGGCTGTTGTCAGAGATATTTGCGTGGCTTTGAACTTAAATCCGGGTGAATTCAGTCTGTAAAGCTCTCCCTATGAAAATATTATAATTTGATTTATGAAACCTCATTCGATATGATTCGTATGTAGGAGTGAAACTTGTCTAATGATACGAAGGGAGGTGACCTTTGGTGACTATCAATCTTGTAAAAGGTCAGAAAATTGATTTAACTAAAGGAAATGCAGGTCTTTCCAAAGTGGTTGTAGGTTTAGGCTGGGATCCAGCAATGGTTGAGAAAAAAGGCTTTTTTGGAATGAAAAAATCAGCAATTGAGATCGATTGCGACGCTTCGGCTATACTTCTTGATGAGCAAGGAAGATTAACTAAAGAGAAAAATGTTGTTTTTTTCGGCAATCTAAAAAGTATATGTAATTCAGTTCTTCATTCAGGTGATAATAGAACGGGTGAAGGCGACGGCGACGACGAGCAAATTGTTGTTCAGTTGAACCAAGTGCCGGCAGATGTCCATAAGATTGTATTTGTCGTGAACATATATGATTGCGTCAATCGGCGTCAGGATTTCGGTATGATTCAATCGGCATATATTCGAGTACTTAATGGTTCAAATGATCAAGAAATGATTAAATTTAATTTGACAGAGAACTATACAGGTAAAACATCTCTGATTGTCGGCGAGATATATCGTCATGGCGGAGAATGGAAATTTACAGCTGTTGGTGAAGGCAGTAATGATACAACGGTTGGACAATTAGTGAAGCGGTATAACTAAACGAGTAAACAAAATTCTATATAAAGCGAGGTTTTTTCAGTGGCTATTTCTTTGTCCAAAGGTCAAAAAGTGGATTTAACGAAAACAAACCCAGGCTTATCCAAAGTAATCGTGGGTGTTGGATGGGATACGAATAAATATGATGGCGGTAAAGATTTTGACCTTGACGCTTCTGTGTTCTGTCTGAACGCTGCAGGCAAGGTAGGATCAGATACTGATTTTATTTTTTACAACAATCCCAAAAATGCGAATGGTTCTATCGAGCACACTGGCGACAATACTACAGGTGAAGGCGATGGAGACGATGAGCAAGTTAAAATCGATCTCAGTGCGGTTCCAGCTGAAGTTGAGAAAATCGCGTTTTGCATTACGATTCATGATGCAGAAACCAGATCACAAAACTTTGGACAAGTATCCAACTCCTTTGTTCGTATTGTGAACGAAGCTACTAATGAAGAAATCATCCGTTTTGACCTTGGAGAAGATTTTTCCATTGAAACTGGAGTCGTAATTGGTGAATTGTACAGAAACAGCGGTGAGTGGAAGTTCAGTGCTGTTGGAAGTGGTTATAAAGACGGGCTTGGAGGCCTGGCGCGTGACTTTGGATTGCAAACATCCTAAGTAAAACGCCGTCTATTTCTTTTTCTTTAAGAAAGGAGAAGTACACGTGACAATTAGCTTATCAAAAGGACAACGAATTGATCTTACAAAAACAAATCCAGGACTAACTAAAGCTGTTATCGGCTTAGGCTGGGATACGAACAAGTACAGCGGCGGACATTCCTTCGATCTGGACGCTTCGGCATTTCTGCTTCATTCTGATAACAAAGCAAAAGGTGCAGAGGATTTTATCTTCTACAACAATTTGATTGGCGGAAACGGATCTGTTGAACATACCGGCGATAATCGCACGGGTGAAGGCGATGGAGACGATGAGCAAATCAAGGTCGATTTCTCCAGAATCCCTGCGCATATTCATCGGATTGGTATTACAGTAACGATTCATGATGCTATAACTCGTTCACAAAATTTCGGACAAGTATCGAATGCTTTTGTACGGGTTGTTAATGAAGAATCAAACAATGAGATCCTGCGTTATGATTTAGGCGAGGATTTTTCTGTAGAAACAGCTGTTGTGATATGCGAGCTTTATCGTGATTCGCAAGGACAAGATTGGAAGTTTCAAGCAGTGGGAAGTGGTTTTCAAGGAGGCCTTCAAGCCCTTTGCAAAAACTACGGTCTTGATGCGCAATAAATTTTATTTATGGGTGATGTGTTTCTGCATCACCCCTTCTAAATCTATGTGTTTGGATGGTGAAGCTTTTTTATGACGGTGGCTCTGATCAAAGGACAAAAAACAGATCTTACAAAAACAAATCCCGGATTATCTCAGCTTGTTATTGGACTAGGGTGGAGCGCTCCAGCACAGGTAGAGCTTGATACTTCCGCTTTTTTGCTGGGCGCAAATGGGAAAGTAGCGAATGATGACAATTTAATTTTTTATAACAATCCGAATAAAGGCTTTATCAATTATATGGATAAACCAGCAGCATCTACAGATAAAAAACAATTTGCGGTACAACTGTCAGCTGTACCTGCAAACATTGAAAAAATTGCTGTTACTCTTACTATCTACGACGGGGAGAAGCTTAAGCAGCAATTCAGTCAAGTAACAGACGCTTACTTGCGTATTGTGCATTCAGGCACCGGACAAGAAATTGTTCGTTATGACTTGGGAAATCAATTTTCCGTAGAGACAGCTATTGTCGTAGGGGAATTATATAGATATAACGGCGAGTGGAAATTTAGTGCTATAGGATCAGGTTTTTCTGGTGGGTTGAAGGCTCTGTGCGGCAATTTCGGCATTGAAGTGAAGGACGAGCCAGCATCTGAGCCGGTGCCGCAGCCCCCTAAGATAGAACCTGCACCTGTTCCTCAACCACCTACACCTATCGTAATTCCACCAAGACCTGCCACAACTTCCTCTGCCCCACCGGCAGCGCCTGTTGTGCCAGCGAGCCCACAGCCGTCAGCAAAGCCAGTTAGTCTCAGCAAGATTGAGCTGAAGAAAAAGGGCGAGAAGATTAATCTGGAAAAGAAGGCTGGAGGCTCTCTCGGAGAAATATTGATTAATTTAAACTGGAATCAAAAATCAAAGCCTTCCGGATTTTTTAGCCGCAATAAAGGGATTGATTTGGATCTCGCTTGTTTGTACGAATTGAAGAACGGGGAGAAGGGTGTCGTTCAGGCTCTTGGTGATAAGTTTGGCTCACTGAATAGAGCACCTTATATTTCGTTGGATGGTGATGACCGTACCGGTTCAGTGAAAACCGGAGAGAACATTAGAATTAACGGAAATAAGCTTTCAGAAATCGAACGTGTTCTTATTTTTACTTTTATTTATGAGGGTGCAACAAATTGGGCCGAAGCTGATGGAGTTGTTTCTATTAAGCATGAGGGTGGTCCTGATATTGAGGTCAGGCTTAATGAGCATGACAACCGCAAGGGATTATGTGCGATCGCTTTGATCAAGAATTCGAATAACGAAACTTTCAGTATTGAGAGACTAGTGCAGTTTTTCTCCGGTCATCCGGATTTGGACAAGGCCTTTAATTGGGGGCTTAGATGGGTTGCCGGAAGTAAGTAATTGATGGGCTAATAAGTGGGAGGAGCACGAGAATGGAATTTTTTCAGAGTCTGATTGATAATTTCTCTAATTTTTTCAGTTGGGCAGAGTTTACTGCAGAACTTAGCAATCCAGTCAACTGGGGTATTATTGGTACCCTGATTATTTTGGAGGGATTGCTATCCGCAGATAATGCCTTAGTGCTTGCTGTTATGGTTAAGCATCTACCCAAAGAGCAGCAGAAGAGAGCCTTGTTCTATGGTATTCTAGGGGCTTATATATTCCGGTTTATTGCTATTGGAGTAGGGACCTACCTCGTAACGATAACTTGGATTAAGGTTGCAGGGGGACTTTATCTTCTCTGGATTGCGATTAGCAATCTATTCCTCAAGAAAGACGGTGGGGATGGAGAAGTCAAGAATAAAGGCCTTTCCTTCTGGCGCACAGTTCTGGCTGTAGAAATTATGGATATCGCTTTTAGTATCGATAGCGTCCTTGCTGCTTTCGGAGTTAGTGACCAAGTATGGGTACTATATTTGGGCGGAATCTTAGGGGTACTTATGATGAGAGGCGTGGCTCAAGTATTCCTGAGACTTATTGAGCGTATGCCTGAGCTTGAGAAGGCAGCATTTATTCTCATTCTCATCATTGGTATTAAGATGATCGCAGGCGCATTCGGATTCCATCTTGACCATATTTATTTCTTCGCCCTCATTATTGCTGTTTTTGGAGGAACTATCCTCTATAGTTATTTACGCAAAAAGAAAGAAAAATCCGGTTCAGACTCTGTTTAGAAGTAATTTTGGATAATAGCAATGAATTTTATAGAAATAATCCCTCCTACATGGAGGGATTATTTCGTAACCACAAGAAGCAGGAGGAATTCGCTTGAGGTATTTCAATTATTTAAGTTCCGAAGAAGAGCATTCACTATTTTATATACCTCCTGTTCCTTTTTATAATACCTCAGATAAAGAAATTCTCAGTTACTCAGTTGGTGCCGCTCTTTATATGCCTGCAACTAAATCCAATATTGCCGAAATCATCGCAAACGGCAAAATAGATGGACTGGTATCGGTAGTGCTTGATTTAGAAGACGCAGTAGGAGACAATCAAGTGGAGATTGCCGAGAAATCGCTATTGGAGCAAATCGCTAAGCTGGTCGATTTCCTTGAGACTGGTAAGCTTAGTTCGGAGCATCTTCCTCTAATATTTATTCGGATAAGAAATGTTGAACAGATGAAATATTTGATTGCTAGACTTGAAGATCATATAAAGCTTATAACCGGCTTTGTATTTCCTAAATTTATCCCTGAATATGGGGAAGCATATTTCCGGGTGCTGGAGGATCATAATCACAATAGAAGATCTGATCTTCCAATGCTTTACGGGCTTCCAATTTTGGAATCCGCCTCGATTATTTATCATGAGAGCCGCACTCATACCCTGCAGACCATTAAACAAATTCTCGACCATTATAAGGACATGGTGCTGAATGTAAGGATTGGAGCTACCGATTTCTCAAGCTTGTTTGGTCTGCGGCGCAGTCCGGATATGACTGTCTATGATATAACGCCGATAAGAGATTGTATAGCGGGCATCATTAATCTTTTTGGACGAACGGACTCTTCTTATGTCTTATCAGGGCCAGTATGGGAATATTTCTCCAATCATGAAAGAATCCTCAAGCCTCAGCTTCGTGAAACCTTATTTGAAGAAAGCTTGGGCGTGGATGGGAGAAAGCTTAGAAAAGAATACATTGCCAGCTATATGGACGGATTAATTCGAGAAGTTATTATGGACAAGCAGAACGGATTGATAGGGAAGACGGTTATACATCCAAGCCATATAAGGCCTGTACAGGCTCTATATACAGTAACCCACGAAGAATACATGGACGCAACAAGCATTGTAAGCAACAATAATGGTACGTACGGCGTCGTTAAGAGTGAATACTCGAATAAAATGAATGAAATAAAGCCGCACTTGAATTGGGCCAAAAGAATTTTGCTGAGATCACAAATCTATGGGGTGCTGCATGAAAGACAACATTTTATCTCCTTACTACCCAAGCATGAGTAAACGCACTTATAATATTCTGGAACAAATTCAAGTACAAGTATCTGTTACTCATAACCCTTATTCTATTCCACTGGACCGCTTGTTTTCTATGGCTGCGAGAAACAACAAGAAACGTGCTTTTTTATTTGTCAGCCATGTGCTGGGCAAACATATTCCCGTCAACCCGCATGTTTCATTATTGAGTGGTGTATGTCTGGCTCTGCTATTAAAGCAGGAAATGGACGGAGATGTACCTGAAAACCTTATTGCTATTGCTGTTGAAGGACTAATCGACCCATCCAAAGCCAAGGTGGCTTATTCGGAAATCATAGAGTCTGGGCTTTCGCTTTCCCAGCCAGTAACGCTCATCGGCTTCGCAGAGACTGCGACAGCAATCGGACATGCGGTATATCATACGTTTCAAGCATGGAAAGAAACATGCAGCTTTATCCATACCACAAGGGAAGATATTAAGCAGCTGGAGTCAGTTATTTCTTTCAATGAGGAGCATTCTCATGCTGTAGCTCACTATTGTTATGCCAATGATCCTAAACTGCTTAAGGATCCCGAAACGATCGTGCTTGTTGATGATGAAATTACAACAGGAAAAACCTCGCTAAACATCATTCGTGAAATTCAAGCCGCATTTCCAAAAAAGAAGTATGTTGTACTTTCACTGCTGGATTGGAGAACTGAAGAGGATGAACAAAAATATCAGCAGTTGGAAATGGAATTGGGCGTAACGATTCGAACGATAGCCTTGGTAAAAGGCGGAATTGATGTTTCCGGGGAGCCAGTACTATCCACAGAGAATGAGATTCGTGCAATGGCTTCAAGTGAACGAAGTGATTCCATCGAGATTATGTTTGTTGATCGATTCTTCGAGCATGTCCCCTGCAGCTCGCAAAATGATCAAGGGTATGAAAATCATTCCCCGTACCTCAAGTACAGCGGCAGATTCGGCCTTGATTCTCATGAGAACCAGGAAGTAGACAAATCAATAGCCGAAGCAGCAGCCTATTTGCTGAGCACCCGGATCGGCAATAAAACACTTTGCATGGGGACAGGCGAATTTATGTATCTTCCAATGAGGATTGCTGCTGAGATGGGTGATGGCATCTACTATCAATCGACAACAAGAAGTCCTATCCATGCCAATAGAAGTGAAGATTACGCAGTTCAAACTGCTTATCCGT
Organism: Paenibacillus eucommiae; assembly: GCF_017874215.1. Taxonomy (GTDB): domain Bacteria; phylum Bacillota; class Bacilli; order Paenibacillales; family NBRC-103111; genus Paenibacillus_AI; species Paenibacillus_AI eucommiae. The sequence goes on along the minus strand of NZ_JAGGLB010000019.1, from coordinate 71,759 downwards.
ATCCATCGCCGGACAATCCCGCAGTGCTGAATTATTTGTACAATATTTCTCCGGGAATGTATGATGAGCTGTATTTATTTTTTGAAAGAGAAGCCGAGCCGGAAGCATTCAGACATTTCATGCAAATTCTAGATTCCTTGCAGCTCAAAAAAATCAATATCGTATTTTTTTCTCCCTCAGTTCAAGATTGGAAAGGAGTACAGCGGAACCATGGATAAACAGCAAGTTAGAGCTAGACATATAGCCGATCCGGTTCCTTTGGGCAGCTATCCTGCTGAGGATGTGACATTTCTTCTTAAGGATTTAAGCCAAGTTAAGCTGGAGCAGCCAACAGAAGATCGTGAACGTGCTATTCAATCGGGTGTTCATTATTCAGAGATGCTTCCCGTAGAGTACAAGCCCGCAAAGGCCTATTTAAAGCTTTACGAGGAGACATTGCAGGCAACAGCGGAAAAAGTGGCGCTTGCAGCTGGGATAACAGCTGAATTAATCGTAAAGAAAAAGGGAACTAACCTTGTACTTGTTTCGCTGGCAAGAGCGGGCACTCCCGTTGGCATTCTTATCAAGCGCTATTTATCGCAAATTCACGGAATTGATTTGCCGCATTATAGTATCTCGATCATCAGAGGCAAGGGAATCGATGAGAATGCCATTCATTATATGCTGGAGAAGCATCCAGGCTCCCAGTTGCAATTCATTGACGGCTGGACAGGCAAAGGGGCCATTCGTCAGGTTCTTATAGAAGCTTGTGATACATTTGCCCGGGAGCATCAAATCCATTTGCAGGACGATCTTGCCGTCCTTGCCGATCCCGGCCATTGTACCGATATATTTGGGACCAGAGAGGATTTCCTGATTCCAAGCGCATGCCTGAATTCAACCGTATCCGGATTAATGAGCCGGACTGTTTGCAGAGATGATCTTATCGGGCCTGAAGATTTTCATGGTGCTAAATTTTATCGTGAATGGCTGGATGAAGATCTCTCTAATCATTTTATTCACGCAGTGGAGGCATTTTTCGGGCAAATTTCTGCCGCTGCGAAGCAGGGAGCGGATAAGCTTTATATAGAGCCTCCCGTTATTACATGGAAGGGTCTTGAGGATATCCGAAGCATTCAAACCGAGTATGGTATTGATGATATCAACCTCATTAAACCTGGAGTCGGTGAAACGACAAGAGTGCTGCTGCGTAGAGTGCCTTGGAAAATACTTGTGGACCGTCTGGATAATCCCCACTTAACCCACATTCATTTGTTAGCAGAAGACCGCGGAGTTCCTATTGAAGTCTATCCCGGGCTTACCTATTCCTGTTGTGGAATTATTAAATCGATTAAGGGTGAAACAGAATGATATTTGCTAGCGATTTAGACCAGACTTTGATTTATTCACAGCGCTCGATGGGAAGTAGTGTGAACGATGAACTCAGTATTACCTCTGCCGAGGCTATAGACGGCGAAATTAAATCCTATATGTCCGTACAAACATTTAAGAATCTTCAAGAGCTTATGAGCAAGCTTCTTTTCGTACCCGTGACTACCAGAACAATGGCTCAATATGTAAGGATTCATCTGTTTAAACAGAGGCTGCGGCCGCGGTTTGCTATTACTAGCAACGGCGGAAACATACTTATTGACGGGGTGCCGGATAACGAATGGAACCAGTCGATACGAGCTCTTGTGAAAGCGACCAGTTCACCGGCTGAAGATGCAGCAAGGATCATGAATCAAATCATGACTCCGGAGTGGGTAGTAGGATCCAGATATTGTGATGAGCTATTTTATTCATACGTCATTCAAAGAGATCAAATGCCGATGCAAGCAGTGCTTGAGGTGAGTGAAGAACTGAAGAAAATGGGCTGGCATGTTTCGATTCAGGGAAGAAAGGTATATTCAGTTCCAATGGCTGTAAGCAAGAAAGATGCAATCGCTCATGTAAAAAATTTAACAAAGTCGAGGATGGTCATTGCATCCGGAGACTCTTTATTGGATCAATCTATGCTGGATTACGCGGATTATTCCATAGTACCCAAGCACGGAGAATTGTACAGACAAGAACAGAAAAAGGCAGTGTCTAACTATTTATTTACAGAGGCATCGGGTATTTTCGCTGCTGACGAAATTTTGCAATTTGTAGACCAAATCCTGCAGGAGCATACGATTCATCTCAGCTAAGAAGGAGCTATTAACCGTGAAAAAGACAAAAATTTGGTTTAACCGCTGGTTTTCTGTGGCGTATCATTATATGAATTGGATTCGGGATAACAATGAGGGTGTGGAATTTAAATTTTATGCTACTCATCCCGATATCGCTCATATGTCCTTACAGGCAGCGGACCATGCAGAGGTAGAGCCGGTTCTGGAGCCGGAAGCTTATGTGGAATTTTGCCTTGAATTTTGTGAGAGACATCAGATTGATGTTTTTATTCCGAGATTAAAGATGCTGGCAATTGCGAAGCAGGTGCATCGCTTTGAGCAAATTGGCACCAAAGTGATGGTTTGCAGCGACATTCCACTTTTGGAGAGCTTGATGGAGAAACAGAAGTTTTATGAGTCGGTCGCGCTAACAGGCATTATGCAAATACCAGATTATCATGTTGTGCAAACAGCAGACCAATTCATGATTGCGTATCAAACACTTACTGCTCAAGGGCATAGAGTTTGTATTAAGCCTACGAATTCCGAGGGCGGGATGGGGTTTAGAGTCATTGACCCTGAACTTGACGAGCTGACTGAATTATTTGGACCTATCAATAGAAATATTACGCCTGAGCATGCTTATCGCATATTGTCCAGTGTTGATCATTTTGATGATCTGATGGTGATGGAGCTGTTAAGCGGCTTCGAGTACAGCATCGATTGCCTCGCATCGGCGTCTGGAGAGCTGCTGGCGGCCGTTCCAAGAAGAAAAGCGGGTGGCAGGCTCAGATTGATGGAAGAGGTCCCTGAGCTCATTGAAATCGCTGAGAGAGTAGCGGCAACTTATAAAATCCCGTTTAACTACAACATCCAAATGAAATACAATAACGGCATACCAAAGCTGCTTGAAATTAACCCGCGAATGTCCGGTGGGCTCCATGTTACTTGTCTGGCAGGGGTCAACTTCCCTTATTTAGCAGTGAAGCTGCTGCTAGGTGAACAAGTGGACGTGCAGCATCCTAATTATGGGATATTGGCAAGCCATATCGAGAAATCTGTGATCATGAGCGGAGTAGCGCAAAAAGAATAAATTGGGTTTCCGCACATACTAATTAACTATGGAGCTTTCCAAATAGCTTAATTGAAGGTGTGTGGTATGATAGGTGAACTCATTTTATTTTGCATTATTGTAGTTCTGACTCTTATTGCCGCTTGGGAAAAAGCAGAATCTATTTCCCAGTTAAATGAGTAACAATTGCCCTACAACCTCCTAATTTGATAAGATAGGTATAAGTTATCTTCGAATCAATTAGGGAGGTATTGCAGCGTGTTGGATTTTACTTTTGAAATCGTAGGCGAATCGGCGATTAATACAAGAATTCTTTATGCGAGTGAATGGTTTACCTTCAATATCTATCGAAAGGATGATGTATGGACACTGCATCCTTTCGAAGGGATATTGATTCAAAACAAAGATATGTGCAGATTGGTTATCGCTGATTTGCTGAAAAATAAATATTTCCACGTCATGTGTGCAAAAGAAAATATTCTTTTGTCTGAGCTGCAAACTAGTATTAATTTACAAGCAGAGCCGGAGGAAATACCTTGGATCCCTCCAAGGGAAAGACAAATCATTGATCATAATCCCTTTGCTGATATGCAATCTTTTATAGAGAATCATTCCATAGAAGACATTGTAGAACTAGAAAAGCAGTATATTTTGAATAAAATGAGTTTTTACAAGCAGATCCTTGAGAGTATGTTTATGGAAGGCTACGGACCAACGGATGATGACTTCAAACGAATTCAATCTATCGTGGCTGTATGGTCGAAAGCCTATGATCAATTAAATGCGCCGTTCGATCAGGATTCATCTGAAGGAAGCCAAAGAAGGTGGTAAATAGAAGGTTAGATCAAAGAGGAGGCCAGACATGGATTTGAACGATAATCAGCTTGCGGCCTTATGGAACAGTGGTGACCAGAAAGCCTATGGGAAAATTTTGGAGCTGTACAAAGACAAGATTTATAGGTTGGCTTTTCGGATATTACGCAATAAAGCAGATTCAGAGGATGTTGTGCAGGAGACTTTTTTGCGTGTGTATCTTCATAAAAACCGGATTGACGTTTCCAAAAATTTTTCCAGCTGGATTTACAGCATCGGGACTAACATTTCCATTGATTTTTTACGCCGCAAAAAAGCGAAAACATCGATGGATACTAGCGGCAGCAATGACTCAGACGTAGTTCCTTATTTTGAGAAGCTCAAAGGCAATGAGAAGTCGCCGGAAATGCAGCTTATTGACACGGAAACAACTGAACAAGTGCGTGTCATTATTACAGAGCTACCAGCTAAATACAGGAGCTTAATCGTCTATAAGTATTTTCTCGATATGTCACTGGAGGAGATTAGCGCAAGAGTCAATCTTCCAGTCACCACGATCAAAACAAGATTGTTCAGAGGCAGGAGCTATATTAAGAAAAAGTGGGGCTCCACACTCTTTATGACCAATAGTATAACATCGTTTATACTAACCGTTTAGCAGCAAGAATAGAATACAACTCAGGCCCAACCGATTCCCTGCCGGATTTCGAATGGGCCTTCATCTGTATGCTCACTTACTCATTTTCAGTTTCATCGTGAGTTTTATGATCTCCCGGGTACACGCGTTCAAGTCCCTCGTGCAGCTCGCGATTCTCATACACAAAGCGGTTCGGCGGACGCTGATCTCTGCGCCAAGGGGTGCTCTTGCCTAAAGATTCGGTCAGCTGACTGGAGCCGTAAGGTCCTTCTGGAAACTCTTCGGCCGCCAAGTCATTTCTTTGCGATTCAACCGTGGCCAAATCTGTGTAGTCATCACGGTCTTCCTCGATGAAGCCTTCCTGATCTTTGTCAGCTTGCTCTAAAAACTCCTCGTTCATGGAATAACCCTCCCAAAGGCGTGACGTATTTTCCGGCTCTATTTACGGGCCCGATGTTTCGTCGTGTCTGGTTCCAGTATTCCACAATTTTTGCTTAAATATCCGTAAAATGTACGGTTCCCATGACCTGGGAAAGAAAGCCCTCCAGCTCTTGCGCTTCTTCCTCGTTAATTTTATAAGCATATTCCAAATAACCTTCTGCTTCCAAATCGTCTGGCCCCATAACGGCACTTCTTCCCGATTGCAGATCAATGACGAGCTTTTTTCCGTAATACCGGGTTGTTGTAATGATTGCTAAATCAAAGCGCCGTAAGGTTTCTCCGACAAAACAAACAAACCGTGTCGATGTTTCCTCTGTATGGTCGTATAAATAATCATATTCAGACATGCTATCGCCTCCATCGTATAAGTGCATTATCAATTATACCATTTATAATATATGTTGACGTCATATATATATTGCTTCGCTCTAGATTTTATGGTATGATTTGGTTAATCTAGTGACTGGGAAGCACCCATCTTACGATTTTTGTAGGAGGGGTGTTTTTTGTTTTCTGGATTTTTTTCTATCATAGACAATTTGAAGGAGGAATGGAATGAACGTCGTATTTTTGAACACATTGGAGAAGCAGGCAGGGGAGGAAAGAGTTATATCGGCGCAAGTATCGATTGGAGAGGTACAGGGGGTATGGCAAGTTGTATGGCGGGAGCCGAGCGAGCAGGGAAAGCCAGCCCAGGAGAACTGGTATACGGGAGTTAGCTGGGATGAGCTTTTAACGGCTTTTCGCCAGGGTCTCAAGGAGAAGCTTTATCAGGGATTCCGCCCGCTAATTAAAGGGGATTATGAAGGTGTGCAAGGGCTCTCAGGAAAAACAAAGCTGACACAAATGCTCAACTATTTCAGTGAGATGAACCCGAATGAAGAGATGTATGAGAATCTGCGGAAATGGCGTAAGGAGCAAGCTTCCCGGGAGGGTAAGGCTCCATTTATATTGGCAACGAACCGCATGCTTCGAATTTTGTCTGTATTTCTTCCGCATTCGACTGAAGAGCTCCTGCAAATCCCTGGGTTTGGCGAGCAGAAGACGAATATGTACGGCAAAGAAATTCTCAAATTGACGGGGGAGATGCCGAGAGAAACCAGCTTCCCGTTAGAGTGGGTAGTCCAGGCCATTGACCACAACAAATTTGAGGCTTGGGTTCACGCGCAGAAGGAAGAGAAGATCCGCATGGAACTCGATAAGGAAACGAATAAGCGAAACTTGCTTGAGCTAGTTGCCGGAGGAGCTTCATTAGATCGTCTTCAAGCGGCCTTGTCCATGCAGCGCAGAGATTTGCTGCTGTGGATTGAAGACTTGGAGCGTGAGGGCTACGATATGGAGCCACTGGTCAAGGCGGAGCTGGCAGCAGTATCTGAGGAGCATCTGCTGAAGGCATGGACTGCATTTGAGACCGAGGGCGACCGTTATCTCAAACCGATCCTTCAGCTTATTTTTAACGCTGATGAGCTCAAGGACAAGGAGCTGGATTATGCGTATGAGTGGCTTCGCCTATTGCGGCTTAAATTCCGTAAAGAAAAGGAAAGCATAGCCTCCTAATGGGGAAGGCATAATTGCTGAGGTTCGAAGAAGGACCAAGTAGAGAGGGGAACTCCCCGTAGTTCTACGATTTTCGGCAAATTATGCTATACTAGTAAGAGAGGTGAGGGCAATATGGGCGAAACCAAACGGCTTGAGGAAATGGTAGGAACATTAATACAAATGGTCGGTACTACCAATGCGAGAGTAGAAGAGTTAGCTGCTGATTTAAAGGAACTCACAGTAGGGTTTATGGCATTATCATCGGAAGTAGGCGGATTGAAGGCGGAAATGAACAGTTTATCGTCGGAAGTAGGCGGATTGAAGGCGGAAATGAACAGTTTATCATCGGAAGTTGGCGACTTGAAATCCGAAGTGAAGGATATTTCCGCGGGGTTGAAGGAAACCAGATCTATTCTCAATGCTTTCCGCAGTGAAACAACTGTTAATTTTAAAAAGCTTGACCGCCGCGTGAAATTAATTGAATCCGATCTGGATGATACGATGGTCAAAGTGACAGAGCTCACACTACCCAAACAGTAGATTCCGTATATAACAATCTTTTAAGCTTTTATCTTTTTAAATACAAACAGGTATCTCAACATTGTTGAAATACCTGTTTAAACACTTATATTTATGGCCGTACTAAAGCCACTCTTTTTTGCGAAATAACACATACATGCCAATTCCTATAAACATCATAAAGCCAAGCACATATTCGTCTCCATGACTGATGTCGAGACCGATCATATTCTCGAAATTCATACCGAATACGCCGGTAATGAAGGTAAGTGGCATGAATATCGTCGTAAGAGCTGTAAAAACTCTCATGATCTCGTTGGCTCTGTTGGAGACGCTGGATTGATAAGCTTCTCTTAAGTTGCCCATTAAATCACGCAGTGTATCGAATGTATCAACAATTTTCACAGCGTTCTCGTAGATATCGCCAAAATATTTTTGCAGCTGCGGGTTGATAAGCCTTAGATCCTTCTTGTTCAACGTAGCTATAACTTCCCTTTGTGGAACAAGAACCTTCTTTAACCATAAAATTTCCCCGCGAAGCCCGATGATTTCGTTTAAATGGGTCTTCTTTGTTTTCATGAGAATATCTTCTTCCAGCTTTTCAATCTTATCTTCGATCCGGCTACCTACCGCTACGTAATTATCGACGACAAGATCAATCAGATGATAGAGGAACCGGTCCGGGCTGTTTACTTCCTCTTCCCATAGAAAGGGCTTAAGCGCGCGGATTTCATTAATTTTTTGCCTAGTTACCGTAATGATGAAATGCTTTCCAAGAAATATATTTAATGCACGGAGAAAAATCTCCTCGTCGTCAAAACGAATGCTGTTAATAACAATAAAATAGTGCGAATCATAAATCTCTATCTTGGGACGCTGTTCTTCATCGCTCCAGCAGTCCTCCACAGCTAAATCATGGAGATGAAACAAAGTTTGGAGAATTTCCAAATCCTCGACACCTGCATCTATCCAAAAGAAGCCATTCTCCGGAGGTGTTAAAAGCAGATTCACGTCCTCAATCAAAGTAAATACGCCGTCTTGTACCCATCGTGTTTTCATCTGTTCCCACCCCTTATGGATTGGAAGCAGCCGTTACACGATCCCTTAAGAAGCTACGAACGGATAGAGTACCGACTGCAAGCCAACCCTATGAAATTGTATGTTTCCCATAAAGCTTCTACTCCTCGGGTCTCCGTCCACGCGTAGTCCCCCCTTTACTGATTTACTTGCTTGTATAGTATAACCCTACATTTTCCACAGTTCAAGATGTAAAGTTCACCTTTTACATAATATTAAGATATGGCGTAGAAGGTGTTAGGGTAATCAAAATAAAAAAGCCCTGCTGGGCTTGCTCAACGCTAGTTTAAGCATGCGAATCCAAACCAGAAGTGAATCTGGCATTTTATAGCATAACAAAAGAAGAGATATTTTTCTACAAAAATCTGCAAAAAACCTGCAAAATTCCCCGTAATACAAAATAACAAGAAATTTACTTGACTTTTTATTTTAAAGAAGTAAGATTAAATATACAACTAAATATGAAATTTCTTATCAAGAGTAGGTGGAGGGACTAGCCCGATGATACCCGGCAACCGACAAACCTTTGCGAGCAAAGGGATGCACGGTGCTAATTCTTGCGGAGACGCGCTAAGGCGAAGTTTCTGGGAGATGAGAAAGGACATTGATATTTATTAGGAATGGCCTTTCTCTCTATAGAGAAGGCTATTTTTTGTTTAAACTTGACTATTAACGAAAAAGGAGTGAGTAGGATGCCGATTAAAATTCCGGACAACTTGCCTGCAAAAGAAATTCTAAACCGAGAGAACATCTTTACTATGGATGAATCTGTGGCGTATCAACAGGACATTCGTCCTTTGCGAATAGCTTTGCTGAACCTGATGCCAACCAAGGAAACGACGGAGACGCAGCTCCTTCGCTTAATAGGCAATACACCCTTACAGGTGGAATTCGTTCTGCTTCATCCGAAGACCCATCAGTCCAAAAATACTTCTGCGGAGCATCTTGCAACTTTCTATAAAACGTTCGAAGATATTGAGCATGAAAAATTGGATGGCATGATTATTACAGGCGCGCCTGTAGAACAGATGGATTTCGAGGACGTTCACTATTGGGAAGAGCTGCAGAAGATTATGGATTGGAGCAAAACCAATGTGACTTCCACTTTGCATATTTGCTGGGCTGCCCAGGCAGGCTTGTACCATCACTTTGGCGTGAAGAAATACCCGCTTGAGGAGAAATTATTTGGTGTTTTTCCACATACGGTTGGCATTGCGAATACGAAGTTGCTGCGTGGTTTTGATGAAATGTTCTTTGTTCCACAATCCCGCCATACGGAAGTACGCAGAGAAGACATTGAGCTTCATCCTGAATTGGAAATTTTGTCGGAATCCGAGGATGCGGGCGTTTATATTGCGGCTACTAAAAATGGAAGGCACATTTATGTTACGGGTCACTCCGAATATGACTGTCATACGCTAAAATGGGAATATGACCGTGATATTAATAAAGGATTGTCCGTTGCCGTACCCAAAAATTATTATCCGAATAACGATCCTACCAGAACGCCATGCATTACCTGGAGAGCTCATGCGAACCTGCTGTTTTCGAATTGGCTGAATTATTATGTATACCAGGAAACACCTTATGATTTTATGATTTGATATAAAGACAGAGAGGCAGGTACTGTGTATGAAAATAGAAAGTCGTCTTGCGCAAATTGGTTCTCAATCAAGTCCTGATACTGGAGCAATCAGCTACCCGATCTATCAGGCTACTGCTTTCCGCCATCCCAAGCTGGGGCAAAGCACTGGATTTGATTATGCCCGCACCAAAAGTCCCACCCGCACCATTCTGGAGGATGCGATCGCTGAGCTTGAATCTGGTGATGCCGGTTTTGCCTGTTCGTCCGGTATGGCTGCCCTGCAGACTATATTCGCACTATTCAGTCAAGGGGATCATCTGATTGTCTCTCTCGATCTGTATGGAGGCACCTATCGACTATTGGAGACCATCATGTCCAGATTTGGCGTGAAGGCTACCTATGTCGATACCAATGATCTGGATGCATTGGAAGCCGCTTATTTGCCGAATACGAAGGGGATTCTTATTGAAACGCCTACAAATCCGCTTATGATGGTGACCGATATAGAGCTGGTTTGCTCGTGGGCCCGTAAGAAAGGTGTCTATTCTATTGTAGACAATACCTTGCTTACGCCGTTTTTGCAGCGCCCTATCGAATTAGGAGCAGATATTATTATTCATAGTGCGACGAAGTATCTGGGGGGTCATAATGATGTCCTTGCCGGACTTATAGTGACCAAAGGCAAGGAATTATCCGCACAAATGGCAGTTCTACATAACTCCATAGGCGCGGTGCTGGGTCCCCAAGACAGCTGGCTGCTAATGAGAGGAATGAAGACTCTGGCGCTGCGGATGGAAAGACATGAATACAATGCTACGGTAATCTCGAAGTTTTTACTTGAGCATCCTCTAATAAATGAAGTGTACTATCCTGCGTTTGAGAGCCACCCGGGCCATGCAATCCAGAACAAGCAATCCAGGGGCAATACTGGTATTTTCTCCTTCAAGGTTACTGATGCCAAGCTGGTCGAGCCCATTCTTCGCCATATTAAGCTGATTGCTTTTGCGGAAAGCCTGGGCGGTGTGGAATCTTTGATGACTTATCCTGCCGTTCAGACTCATGCCGATATTCCCTTGGAAATCCGCCAAAAAATTGGCGTGGACGAACGTCTGCTGCGTTTTTCCGTAGGTATTGAGCATGTGGATGATCTTGTCGCTGATCTGGCCCAAGCACTTGATTTAGCGCAAGCAGAGCTGGAAGGAGGAGCCCTTTAAATGAGTGAGCAGCATGGACAAGAGGACAGCAAAGGGCTTGGGAAATTTGGCACAAGGTTGATTCATTTCGGAGCGGAAATTGATAAGGCAACAGGAGCCTCGAGCGTTCCTTTGTATCAAGCCTCAACCTTCCATCATTTTTCTCTGGACAATCCTCCTGAGTACGATTATACACGTTCCGGCAATCCGACGCGGCAGGCTCTGGAGGACTATATCGCCAAGCTTGAGGGCGGAACACGCGGATTTGCTTTTTCTTCAGGAATGGCAGCTATTTCATCAGCTTTTATGCTGCTTTCCAGCGGGGATCATGTTATTTGCACGGAGGATGTATATGGAGGCACTTACCGGCTATTGACATCTATTCTGAATCGTATGGGTATTGAGACGACCTTTGTTGATATGACGGACATCCATCAGGTGCGTGCTGCGCTGCAGCCAAACAGCAAGGCTGTTTTTATTGAAACTCCTTCTAATCCCACGTTGAAAATTACGGATATTGCTGAATTGGTGTCATGGGCCAAGCAGCATGAGCTGTTAACCATTTTAGACAATACATTCATGACGCCGTATCATCAAAGACCTATCGAGCATGGTGTTGATATTGTGCTGCACAGCGCAACCAAGTTTCTGGGCGGTCACAGTGATCTTCTGGCTGGGCTTGCAGTCACAGCTGCTGAGAGCCTAGGTAATAGGATGAAGCAGATCCAGAATGGGATGGGCAATGTGCTTGGCGTGCAGGATTCCTGGCTGCTAATTAGAGGTATGAAGACACTGCAGGCACGTATGGAAATGTCTGAAAAAGGCGCGCGCCGGTTAGCCGAGTGGCTGTCGGGGCAGCCGGGTATTGAGCAAGTATATTATCCGGGACTGCCGAATCACCCTGGCAGGGACATTCATGAGAAGCAGTCCCTGGGCTATGGAGCAGTAGTCTCTTTTGATACAGGCTCTGGTGAACGGGCCAAAAAACTGCTAAGCAAGATCCAAATTCCGCTTGTGGCCGTTAGTCTTGGAGCAGTAGAGAGTATTCTCTCCTATCCAGCGATGATGTCCCATGCTTCGATGCCTAAGGAAGTCAGGCTGCAAAGAGGAATTACGGACGGTCTTGTCCGGTATTCCGTAGGCTTGGAAGACATTGAGGATATTATTCAGGATCTGGAACAAGCGCTGGGAGATTAGTAGCAGGAAGCCTGGCCAATAGAAATGATAGAAAGAACAGCTAAGCGCTTCCAGCGCCTGGTTGTTCTTTTGTCGTGACGGTAGTGTTGGAATATGGTACGATTAATGGAATACTTGTAAGTATAAATAGAAGGAGTGAGGACAATTTGAACAGCATCGACCGTATTTTACAAAAGTCAATCTCTGGTCAACGAATTGATGTGGAGGAATGCATCACTTTGTTTGAATCCGATCAAATAGAAAAGATAGGCCACGCAGCCAATCAAATTATGTTGAAATGGCATCCGGAGCCGATCACCACCTTTGTTATCGGCAGGAATGTGAATTACACGAACATTTGTGATGTTTACTGCAGATTTTGTGCATTTTATCGCGCTCCCGGTTCCAAAGAGGGTTATGTACTGCCTGATGAAACCATTTTTCAAAAAATCCAGGAAACCCTCGATGTAGGCGGAACTGAAATTTTGATGCAGGGTGGTACAAATCCGGATCTTCCCTTCAGCTACTATACAAATTTGCTCCGTGAAATTAAGAAGCGCTTTGAAATCACGATGCATTCCTTCTCACCAGCGGAAATTATGAAGATGAAGGATGTATCGGAAGGGCTGTCGCTAGAAGAAGTTGTTCGGGCGCTGAGGGATGCCGGTTTGGATTCTCTTCCGGGCGGAGGAGCAGAGATACTGGATGATCGTACCCGCAGAAAAATTAGCCGGATGAAAGGCTCATGGCGCGATTGGATGGACGTTATGCAGACCGCTCATAAGCTCGGCATGAATACAACGGCAACAATGGTAATCGGCTTTGGTGAATCGATGGAGGAGCGGGCATTGCATTTGCTGCGCATCCGTGATGCTCAGGATGATGTACAGCTGCAGAAGCTTCCAACGGCTGGTTTCCTGGCTTTTATTCCTTGGACTTTTCAACCGGACAATACGAATATGAAGGCTGATAAGGTGAAGCCTGAAGAATATTTAAAAACACTGGCTATTAGCCGCATCATGCTGGATAACATCCCTAATTTTCAATCTTCCTGGGTAACTATGGGACCTGAGGTTGGCAAAAAATCACTGCACTATGGCTGTAATGATTTCGGCAGCACGATGATTGAAGAAAATGTGGTTTCGGCAGCGGGAGCTACACATAAAGTAAATATTACCTCCACCTTGCAAATTATTCGCGAAGCGGGTAAAGTACCAGCTCAGCGCAACACCAGATATGAGACGCTGCGCGTCTTCTCAGATGAATCTGAGGTTATTACGAATGACTTCGTCATGCAGAATTAATTCATATACCAGAAATTCACTGGTTGATTTGGAAAATGGTTCGTTGTATATCTGCCCGCAATCGACCATATACTTGGATAAGGGATTACATCCTGTCATCCAAGGGAGTGAGTTATATGGAGTTGTTCACGATTGTAATGGGAAATTCCGCCGAGTCCAGTGTGAATGAACTGTATCAAGCTTTGGATAATAAGCTTGCACATGTACATAAAGATCCAATCGGGTTTGAGCTGAGCATTCAGCAAGGCAGTGATTATTCCCTTATTCAGGGAACTGGATCTGAAGGGGCGAGGGCGGCATTTCCTATGGAGGTTATTGGCGATACTATAGCCGACTATATTCTGAAACATTTGGAGCCGGACGTGCTTCATGATTTAATTACGAGGAAGTACAAGCTTCACAAAGAGGACGATATTCGCAGCGTGGAAGGATACTGCAGACAGTTTCTGAATGGAACGCAGGATGCTTCCCCCTTATCCACATTGATAGAACGACGGCACAATCTGATTTCAATTCGGGTATCGGGTTATTTACAGGAGCATTCTTTGATCGTACTCGAAGGATTTGTGCGGTTTCGTCTTCAGGAATATCTCGAGGAGCTGCGTGAGGTCGTGGAATATGCCGTGGATGAAAGCCTGATGGATCGTCAATATCAGGAGTTTATTTCCTTGCTGCAGTATTTCGTCTATATGCAGGAAGCGAAAATGCCAACAGCGCATTTAATTCACAAAGGCGGCCATGATTTTCTTATTTTTAATGACCAGCTTGAGCCTGTAGATTTGGATGAATATGATGCCACCTTCAAGGTAGAGGTGCTCGAAAAAGACGTGAATTTTGAAGATATGATTGTCAGTACGTTAATTACGGTTTCACCTGCGAAGATATATATCCATACTCGTGAACCGGAACTGCCAATTGTAAATACCATTATGCAAATATTTGAGGGAAGAGCAACCGTATGTCCTTATTGCCGAATGTGCCATGCCTATCTGGGAGATTTAGCAAAAAAGGATCAACTGTATCCTTGACCTCGGAAGAAGTCGGCTTTATAATAGGATACGAAGGCGTTAGATCAGAGATATGAATGTTCGGGTAATAACTGTCCAGAGAAGAGGAGACTTGGCTGAAAGCTCCTTCAGTTAACCGGTATATTTACCCCTCTGTAGCTGTTTTGTGGAACTTGGTTTCTTACGTAATTGAAGGCCGACAGTATACAAGACCGGATCATTCCCGTTAACAAATGCTGATGAGGATTCGCAGCAAAGCTATCGCTTATGCGGATCGAACTAGGGTGGAACCACGAGCTGAACGCACTCGTCCCTTTTGGGATGATGTGTGTTTTTTTTGCGTTCAATAAACAATTGTGGGAGGAAATGAATATGGTGATACAAGTAAAATTACCGGATGGTGCTGTAAGAGAGTTTGCTTATGGTACAACTATCGAACAGGTGGCTGAATCGATCTCGTCCGGTTTGAAGAAGAACGCAATCGCGGGCAAAGTGAACGGAAAGCCTGTAGACCTTGCTTTTGCTTTGGAGCATGACGCTGAGGTGGAAATTCTTACGCTCGATAGTGAGGCAGGTCTTGAAATATATCGTCATAGTACTGCTCATTTGATGGCGCAAGCGATCAAGCGGATTTATGGGGATAAGAATGTGAAGCTAGGTATTGGACCTGTAATTGAAGATGGATTTTACTACGATATCGATCTGGAGTCTTCCTTAACCCCAGAGGATCTGGGTAAAATAGAGAAAGAAATGGAACGGATTATCCAGCAAAATCTGCCCATCAGCCGTCGTATAGTGAGCCGTAATGAGGCACTGGACATTTTTTCTGGCTTAGAAGATCCTTTGAAGCTTGAGCTTATTCGTGATTTGCCTGAGGATTCCGTGATTACGATTTATGATCAAGGTGAATTCTTCGATCTGTGCCGCGGCCCCCATTTACCGTCGACCGGAAGAATCAAGGCATTTAAGCTGCTTAGCATTGCGGGGGCATACTGGCGCGGTGATTCCAAAAATAAAATGCTGCAGCGTATTTATGGTACTGCTTTCCCTAAAAAGGCACAGCTGGATGAACATCTCCACTTGCTGGAGGAGGCCAAGAAGCGGGATCATAGAAAGCTGGGCAGAGAGCTGAAGATGTTTGCTTTCTCTCGCGAGGTAGGCCAAGGCTTGCCGCTGTGGCTGCCTAATGGAGCCAGAGTGCGCCGTACTATGGAGCGTTACATTGTTGATCTTGAAGAAAGACTCGGCTACCAGCATGTATACACTCCGGTTCTGGCCAATGTCGATTTGTACAAAACTTCAGGCCACTGGGAGCACTACCAGGAAGATATGTTCCCGAAAATGATTATGGATAATGAAGAATTGGTTCTTCGTCCCATGAACTGCCCGCATCATATGATGGTGTACAAGAATGATATGCACAGCTACCGCGATCTTCCGATTCGGATTGCTGAGCTTGGAACGATGCACCGGTATGAAATGTCAGGTGCTTTGACCGGACTTCACCGTGTTCGCGCCATGACTTTGAATGATGCTCATATCTTCTGCCGCCCAGATCAAATCAAGCAGGAATTTGCCCGCGTCGTGAATTTGATTCGTGAGGTTTACAAAGATTTTGGCATCACAGATTACCGTTTCCGTCTTTCTTACCGGGATCCTAAGGATAAAGAGAAATATTTCCAAAACGATGAAATGTGGGAAATGTCGCAGCGTATGCTTCGCGAGGTAGTCGAGGAGTTGGATTTACCTTTCTACGAGGCAGAGGGAGAAGCAGCATTCTATGGCCCTAAGCTGGATGTACAGATTAAGACTGCATTAAAAAAAGAAGAAACTTTGTCAACTGCGCAGCTTGATTTTCTATTGCCTGAGCGGTTCCAGCTTGAATATGTCGGTGAAGATGGGCAGAAGCATCGCCCTGTAGTTATCCACCGCGGCATTATTAGCACCATGGAGCGGATGACAGCTTATTTGCTTGAGAATTTCGCTGGTGCTTTGCCAACTTGGCTTATGCCGGTTCAAGCGAAAATCATTCCGGTTTCACCTGCTTTTGAAGCTTATGCGAACGAAGTGACCGAGCGCTTGCAGCTTTCAGGCATACGTGTGGAAGCAGATAACCGCAACGAGAAGCTTGGCTACAAAATTCGTGAGGCTCAGCTGGAAAAAATTCCATTCATGCTTGTAGTGGGCGAGAATGAAGTGAACACAGGCTCTCTTTCCATCAGAAAACGGGGTCAAGGTGATCTGGGGACACAGCCGGTTGAAGACGTCATCGCGCTCATCCAGGATGAAATTAAAAACAAAAAATAAGCTAAAAAGGCAAAAAGGTATCATCTACGGATGGTACTTTTTTATTTACTCAACTAGAAGGAGTGAATAACTTTCGATTACGAAGTGCAGCTTTGCAGTGGTAAAGTTAACGATATTACATTTCTCTAAGGAAAGCAGAAATTAAGCACAATTATTCCTTATCGTCACTATCCCTTTCTCTCAGGAAAGCAACATCTGCTAGCAGTGCGTGTACGGCGCGGCGTGCGTTCTCGGGGCTGGCGTTTGAGGATGCACTTCATTTAACGATGTTTTTGATCGTTAAAACGAGTGCTCCAGGCCAATGAGTCACGTTAATGATGATTTTCATCGTTAAAAGTGGGCGGATGGCTCCAGTGGGTTGGAAAAGGGGTTTTAATGATGTTTTTCATTGTTAAAGTAAAATGTGGAGAAGACGTGGTGCTTTAAACGATGAAAAACATCGCTAAAGTAGCAGATCCTTCAAGATCTTTCTCATTTGCTCGCGATGGCGGAGGCGTTCTTGATCCCAGTGGCTGGAGCCGAAAACCATTCACTCCCTCCATGCACCAATGTCACGAACGCACACAATCTATGGACACCACAAGCCGTTTTTCTTGTATTGCCAATAATCACCGCGTATAAAGCAAGTTAAAACTGGACAACCTGCCCTAATAGGGGAGGAATCTAAAAATGTTGTTTAAAGGTTTAAGCTTCAGTTCATCCAGAGGGCTTGTGATCTTATTTTTATTGATTACAGGGCTAATCCTTCTGGGCCAGACCAGAAGCCGCGAACACGAAGTCAAGGCGGACGCTGCAGTAAAACAAGCACAAATACAGGAGCAAGCTCAAATAAAAACTATGGCAAAGAGTGTTGCCAACGATACTGAGCCGAAGGCAGTGACCGAAGAAGTCAAGGCCAACCAGCAAGAATCAACGGTCAGCTATCAATTTGTTCCAAAGCTAACCAGTGATTTAGCCGCTTCCTCAGCAGTAGAAGTTATAGCTACCGGGTATTCGCCCGGCATTGAATCAACTGGCAAAAATCCGGATCATCCGCAATATGGAATTACTTTTTCCGGAATTAAAGTGGTTCGGGATAAAACAGCGATATCAACCATTGCGGCGGATCCTAAGGTGTTCCCGCTTGGGACACTCCTTTATATTCCTGGTTATGGATATGGGGTAGTGGCAGATACCGGAAGTGCTATTAAGGGAAATAAGATCGATCTTTATTTTGACACGAAGGATCAGGTTTATAAAGAGTGGGGCAAGAAAACAGTTAAGGTGTTTGTGCTTAAGAAAGGCTCGGGAAAAGTCAACGAAGCTATGTGGAAACAGATAAAAGATGAGCTTCTTGCTGCAACAAATAAGGTTTAGGCCATTTGAATTCAATCACAACCATATAATCCCATGAAAATTCCTCATAACTTAATTGTTGTGGGAAACAATAGGTATAGGGAGGTGATGGAAATGGCTAAGAATAAAAACAACAATAGAAATAACAACAACAATAACAATAACAAAAATAATGCTCAAGATACAGAATTTGCTGTTGAAACTTCCGTTCCTAACAAGCAGCAGCAACAACAACAACAACAACAATCTAAGAATTAGAATAATCAAATATTGGCTTTAGTCGTTGAAGATAAGAAAACAAAGAGGATTCCTCTCTGTTTTCTTTTTTTTATGTTAACTTAGTTCACGTTTAAATGAGGAAATATGTGATTTATTCTTGTTTTTTTAGAAATATATTCTCAAAAAATACTTTTCAGTGTAAAATGAAGAAATTACGTCATAATTACTAACATGAGCATTGGAGGAGGCTTTCATAATGAACTCGCTAATTTCAGAAGAAAACTATCACAAACAAAGCAAAAAAGCGGCGGACATTTATCCTTTTCTGGAGGCTTATATTTCGCGCAAGGAGCAGCAGGCTGCCGAGATTGAGCGGGTTGTTGAACGATATGAAATAAAGAGATTAAAAGAAGAGCGTGCTTATCAAACGATGTCGCCCTTACGCAGGGTTTTCTCCAGCAAAAAGTCTGCTCATCAGCTTGCTCTTGAATATATGCATCATGTGAAGAAGCCCATGGAACAAGTAAAGAGGATTCGGCAAGAGATCAGTCATGCCCGGTGGCTGCTGAGTGAATCTAAACCTGGGGATGAGATGATAATCCCTATACATATGGAAGCGTTATATTGACATCTATAAGGAACGTGCTAAAATAATATTAAATTGGTAATACCATATTATAACTGAATGAGTGACCGCGGGTCTTTTTGGCCGAAAGGATACAGGCATTCATTAGGGTTGAAAGGTTGATTTAGATGAAATATGTGGCATTAGGGGATTCTATAACGGCTTTTCGGGCAGGAGTTAAGGTATATTTTGAATTTTTACAGGAGCTGCAGGAAGAGTTTCCCTTCACGGAAATGATCAATAGCGGAGTTGGCGGCTGGAAAACATCGGATCTATTGGCACATCTGGATAATAAATGTCTTCAATATCATCCAGGCCTTGTCACTATCATGCTCGGGACTAATGATCACGCCGTATATAAAGGTAAGACTGAGCCTGATGTATCGCTTGCAGCCTATGAGACCAATCTGAGACAAATCGTTCAAAAGATTCGGGATAACGGCAGTATTCAAGCAGCCCCGGCAGAAGCACCATCAGTTATTTTAATGACCCCGCCTTTTGTGGCGACTTACATGAATGTGGCGGACACCGATGTGAACCAGAGTAGGTTACTCGAATACTGTCATATTGTTGAGAAGCTGAGTAATGAGCTGCAGACGGGCTTTGTTGATATTAATTCCATTACCGGGAATGGGACAGATTGGGACGATCAGGTTTTTTTCGAGCAATTTACAGCTGATGAAGACGGATGTCATTTAAATACGAAGGGCCACTCTTTGATAGTTCCTGCCATTCGGGCAGCCATTAAAGAACAGCTTAGTTAATTTATCCACAAATGTTTCATTGTTATTATATCAACGCTCATCTCAGGACGCCGCAAGGCGTCGTTCTCGTTGAACTAACAGTAAAGCACTTAACGATGTTTTTCATCGTTAAAGTAAGATTACGGAGAGGGCCTGTGCTTTTAACGATGAAAAACATCGTTAAAGTAGCAGGTCCTCTTAGCTCTCTTCATCCCTAGGTCTTAATTGCTAGGAAATCTCCTCCGACAAGAGAAAAAACCTCGTTGGATGTTCGTTTGACCTTGGTGTTCGTATGAAAGTGCGCAATTGTATCCACAGCCATTCCCTCCGCAACGCACCCAAGTCACAAACACGCTCATCAAAGGATCCACAAGGCGTTAGTACCCTGCGGCAAATATGTAACACTTACATAAATATGTAAAAAATGCTCTAAGGACAATTGAGTTGAATTTCTGCATACTTCGCGGCAAACCACATATTGAACCCCATACCGAATCGAAATAAACTTGGGAGCAAGACAGATGGAGAGCGCTTTCATAGCACGCTTTCACAACTACCGTGACACTTAGAACTCTGTCATTCAATAGGAGGGGAGAAGAAAAAGAAAAACTAAGAAATTCCGCGATTCGTCCGAAAGGCTATTTGTATAAATGGGAGGAAAAGATAACTTATGTTATTACCAACACCTAAACAAATTGAATATTTTGATGATAAATTTTATCTACACAGTGAGATGGTTGTGCTGGCAGGGGATGATTATGGCGAGATGGCCCTTCAGGTGCTTAATAGTTTGACCTCTGAAATTAATATTTCTTTTTCGAATGGTCTCGATCCTGTTATTGAATTTGTGCTTTCCAGCGATGCATTCCATATAAAAGAAGCGTATCGTATTGAGTTCTGTAAAGGCAAGGTTGTATTAACATATGGCGATGAGCTGGGTGCAAGAAATGCTGCTATCTCTTTGTGTGGATTAATTGAACAGGATGATAATGGTTTTTATCTGAAAGCGTGTAAAATAACGGATTATCCCGACGGAGAATACAGAGGAGTCATGATTGATCTGGGAAGAAAATATTTACCTCTTGAAGATATTAAAACAATCATCGTACAAATGGCAAAAGCAAAATACAATACTTTGCGTCTTCATCTGCTCGAAACCGAACATAATCCTGTGAAGACAGACGTGTATCCAGAATTGAATGAAACTCCGATGCAGCAATATACCAAAGACCAACTGAAGGAAATTATCGAGTATGCAGATTTCTTCGGACTCCAGATTATTCCTGAAATAGAAATGCCGGCACATGGATTATTTATAATAGATAAGCTTGAGGATTTGAAATGCAAGACCAGGAATGTCGAACCAAGCAATTGGACCATGTGTGTGGGCAGTGAAAAAACATATGAGATCTTGGGAAACTTAATCAAAGAGATAGCTGAGATTTTCCCGGGGGAGTATATTCATATCGGTACGGATGAAATTGAATTTACTGACGTTTATCAGGAGCAAAGATTGTGGCCGACATGGGATGACTGTGATGTATGTGCCGAGCTGTCCAGAAAAGAGAACATAGAAGGTAAAAGAGAACTATTTTATTACTTTGTCAGAAGAATTTACGATATAGTTGCCGGTTTGGGGAAGAAAATGATGATGTGGAACGATGGGATAGATATTTCAAGCTCGCCTAATATTCCGAGAGATATTCGTATTCAATTTTGGAGAGTTGCCGGGGAGGGAAGGGGGCCCGTGGAAGGATGCAGTATGCAGCGTTTTTTGGAGGAAGGTTTCCATGTTGTGAACTCTTATTATCCAGAGACTTACTTGGATCTCTATATGGAAGAGGAGCAGATATTAAGCTGGCATCCAAAGGCAAGACCAGAAAGCACTGATGAGGTGAAGCATTTAATTATTGGGGGAGAGATGTGTGCATGGGAGCCCAATGATCATTATGGGCGCACGCTTCCAAGTGCTGTGTTTGTTTTTGGCGATAAGCTTTGGGGCTACTCTGACAGGGAGGCGACAAGCGATTACAGACGAGCTCTTACCAGAGCTGTGCTGGGACTGCAAACGCCAAGGGACTTTGATGTATTTGAATCTCTCGGAGGCATCTTACTGGTGCAAGATAAAGACCGATTGGAAAATGTGCAAAATGTGAATCAAAGCAAAGCGAAGCTTGAAGAATGTGTTGGAGTACTCCATACTCTGATCGATTCGGGGGCTTCCGGAAAAACAGCCGCAGGTGAGTATATCCAGAGTATCAACTTAATGTTGTCAAAGGTATGATAATCGGATCGGTGAATGGTTGGCAGCAGGCTGCAAATCGAAGACTTGCAATGTGATACATAAATATGAATGATCCAGTGAAAATATGGAGGTATCAATTGTTGGAGGCTATGGACTACCAAGAGTAAAGTGTAAGATGAATAGCTCCCGGCCCGGCTGCTTCCGGACTGTGAGCTTGTTCCGCAGGGAGCCCCATGAATGTATTCGCGGGGCTCTTTTTAATGCAAATTTTATAAATGGCTTCCTCCGTCTAGAGACCGAGAAAGAATTCAATCCCTCGTCTCTTTCCTTTCACGTACAACTCTTATAAACTGGAGATAACACAAATTAGAACTGCAAATGGAGGAACGGAGCATGAGCCCTCACTTTTTTCAAAAGCTATCATGGGGTTTAGTTTTAATAGCAGGAGGACTATTTTTCTTGTTAAATCAAATGGGTGTTATTTCCATGGATATTGGATCGTTTTTTTCAACATATTGGCCCGTTTTTCTCATTTATTTTGGCTTGATGGGATTTATTAACCAAATCAGGTATCAATGGGGCGGTGCTGCATGGAATCTCATTGTTTGTTGTGTTGGTGTTATATTTCTGCTTAAGAATCTGGAGCTCACTGAGCTTTCGATCGGTGAAATGCTGCGTTATCTTGGACCTGTAGCGTTAATTATTTTTGGGATCAGCATGATTTTGAGGCCTTCTGGCAGAACGAAGAGAGCTGCGAAAGAAGATTGGGATTGGGAAAAGGATACAGCAAGTAATAACGAAGGCGGGGACGACTGGCGCCAGCAATGGGATACTCAACGCCAGGCTTATAAAGAGCAGCGTGAGCAGTACCGGCAGGAGCGCAAACATCACAAGCACAATCAGCACAAGCACAATCAGCACTGTGGCACGAACAAGGTGGATCTATCCAAGCGGGAGCCGGCGGCAAGGGATGTGGAAGAGGAGCGCCGTGAGTTGAGTGAAGAAGAGAAAGCTGTGTTAAAGGACATTCATGGAGAATTTGCAGCAGAAAAGATTAAGGAGACCTGGGGTACGCCTAATGTATCCAAGCCGGCAGATTCAGCCCGGTTTGCCAATTCGGCAAACGAGCCTTCTGCCAACGCTGCGCCTCCGCGTAGCGGGCCTCGTCCACCGTATGAAAAGAAGAATAAGTATTATGACGATTTTGTTAGTAATTATCATACGGAAGGCGTGCAGCATAAATCAAGCTTCATTGGGGATGTCCATTTAGGGAAAGAGCCCTGGGAGCTAAAGCCGCTAGCCATCTCGCAATTTATTGGAGATACAGTGATTGATTTAACACGGGCTTCCATCCCCATGGGAGAAACCAAGATTTCAGTTTCAGCTTTTATAGGCGACGTGAAAATTTTTATCCCCAATGATATGGATGTGGAAGTAAAGGTTAACTCAAGCTCTTTTATTGGCGACATGAAAATCATGGACCGCCGGGAAAGCGGAATGATGCGTCACTTGAATATGCAGACTTCCCAGTATGACGAAGCATCGCGGAAGATCGTACTTACCACGAGCATGTTTATCGGGGACGTTATTGTCAAAAAAATAGGCTGAGGCGAACTATGTATAAATTACGAATGTTCAATTTGAAGTGGCAGCTATTGGGATATTTTCTCACGGTGGGCTTGATAACGGTATTCACGCTCTATATTGCTTTTGAATATTATGGGGCGGAGCTGAGCAGACCTGCGTTTCGGTTTGGCTTGCTGGCCGCCTTGCTTGTCGTAGGTCTGGTGATGGGTTATGTGGCGACAAAAAGATGGCAGCGTAAAATCGATGAGCTGCATCTGGCTATATTGGAGCTTTCCAAGGGGAATTTCACCAGCCGGGTCGATATGGAGCCGGTCAATTCCTTTCATGATCTTTTTGATGCCTTCAATAAGATGGCCGCTGCTGTGCAGACGAAGATTCAGCTCCTGCAAAAGCTCGGTGAGGCTGAGGCTATCCAGGATCAGCAGCTAACAGAAGCAGCTGTAATGGAAGAGCGGAGAAGGCTTGCCAGAGATCTTCATGACACGGTAAGTCAGGAGCTCTTCGCTATTCATATGGCGGCATCCTCTTTGCCCAAAATAATTGGTAAGGATGCTGCTGCCGCGGCAAGCTTAATGGAGCATCTGATTCAAATGTCGCATCATGCACAAAAACAAATGAGAGGCCTGATATCCCAATTAAGACCGATAGAGCTGGATAATCATTCATTGGAAGAGGCTCTGGAGAAATGGTTCCCTGCATACTGCCAGGCAAATGATCTGCAGGGACAAATGGAGGTCGTCATTTCGGAAGAAATTTCTGAGGCTATTGAGCATCAGCTTTTTCTTATTATACAAGAGGGGATGGCCAATGTAGTTAAGCATGCATCCGCTGACCAGATCCGGCTTTCCTTGCAGGAAGGAGAGCATCAATATATGCTGCAGCTTGTAGATAACGGGCTGGGCTTTGAAAGAAGTGAGATTCCATCTGCTTCACATGGTCTATCGACGATGAGGGAAAGGGCTCAGAAGCTGGGTGGGAATGCGGAAATATTCAGCAAGCTTGGATCAGGGACGAGAATTAGAGTACAAATTCCTAAATTTACAAATGTTTTGCCGCTCGGCAAGCAGGCTGGGGAGGAAGAGGGAAAAGATGAATAGTGAAGTTACTATAATGATTGTTGATGACCATGATATGGTAAGAGCGGGGCTGCGCACTTATATTTCATTGGAGTCAGGCATGCGTGTAATAGCTGAAGCAGCTAATGGCAAGGAAGCTTTAAGCAAGCTGGAGTCGGAACTTTCCGGAGGTCTCCCGGATGTTGTTTTGATGGACCTTATGATGCCTCAGATGGATGGAATTGAAGCGACAAGGCATATTTGCGCCAAGTATCCGGGAGTCAAAGTTGTCATGCTGACAAGTTTTCTGGAGGAGGCAAAGGTGCTGGAAGCCGTGGAGGCTGGTGCTATCAGCTATGTGCTAAAAACCGTTTCGTCGGATCAGCTAGTCCAGGCTGTGTACAGCGCAAGCCAAGGGATGCCTGTGATGAATTCGGAGGTTTCACTCGCTCTAACGAAAGGACTAAGACAGCGCAACGTCCATTCGGATGAGGAGGGGCTGACGCAGCGAGAGAGGGAAGTGCTGATGCTCATTGCGGATGGAAAAAGCAATAAGGATATTTCTGACGAGCTGCACATCAGTATTAAGACAGTTAAGACTCATGTCAGCAATTTGCTGATGAAATGCGAGCTTGAGGATCGTACACAATTGGCTATTTATGCACATCGCAAAGGCTGGGTCCAATGACTTAAGCCGCTTATACATAAAAAATCATTTTTGGCACATCTTACAGGTAAAGCTTTTATATAAGCTTAACTTGGGTAATTAAGGAGTGGCGAAAATGATAGCACTGACTTCAAAGCTGGAACAGGTACGTGAGCCATTCGATACTGTTCGCGATCATTTGTATGAAGACGAATTTACTTTGGGCGGGAATTGGGAGTATGATCATGGTTATTTTGACCGTTATTTGGACGAGGCTCATAAAGTTTGGCTGCGCATTCCCTTTCAGGTCATTACTGGCAGGCTGGATGGAGATTCCGATGCGACCGATGCGACTATCGAAATTGGAGCTCCATTTGTGTTGAAGCATGTTTACAATGAAGGCTTGGATAAAGAAGCTGAGCCTAAAGTCTTGGGGGCTTTAATTGATCAATTCCAAACCCCTGTGGATTCAGATGCCAAGGTGGAAGACCACTGGGTAGAAGAGGCTGTCAAGGTGCTGAATGAGGTTGAACGCAAATGGCAGCTGCATTAGTATGCAAAATGCATGCAAAATGCGGTTTATTTACCTCCATTTTATTGTTTTTTAATGTTTGTTTAAGGTTATGGGTGCATGATAGGGATATGAACAGCAAGAGCAAACACTTCAGGTGTAAATAGCTTGCATGCATGACATAACTTTATCGATTAAATGGAGGGAAGTACAGATGGAAGACGACAAAAAAGATTACAAGGATTTCTTCAAGCCGCAGCATGACGGTTCGGATGAGCCTGAGAACCAGGACAGCGAACAAATAGCACCCAAGCAGGAGCGTCCTTCTTACTATTATTCTTACGGACCTTATAAATCGGCTTTTCAAGAAAACAAGCAGGCTCAGGAAGATGCAGCGGCAAGGCCAACCTCGGTATCCGGCTCGAGCGGTACTTCGAGTGTTGAGGTTACACCGCCCAAGCCGCTTCGCCCCTTTGGCTTTAATCCGGATTCAAGCCAGGCTGCGGCCTCTAAAGAATGGGATTATGACCGGAAAAGACGCTCATCTTCACGAAGTGTGTTTATCTCGTTTCTGGCAGGTGCATTGGTTGTCGCAACCTTGATGTTCTCGGCAGACAAAATGAACCTGTTCACCGGAAATCAACCGTTAATTTCCAATAACTCAGTCGAAGCCTCTACTAATAATGCAGCGTCATCCAATAACGGCAATGGCGCAAATTTACAAAACGTGGGTCTAGATATTAACAGGCCTAATAACATATCGCAAATTGCTTCCGATGCAGGCCCTGCTATTGTGAAAATAGAGACGCTGGTAAAATCCAAGGGAGGCACGAATAACGGCTCTGGAGGCTCGTTCCTGGATGATCCTTTCTTCCGTCAATTTTTCGGCGATGAAGGCGGCTCTCAGAATGAACAGCAGCCGAACGGTGAAGGCGAGCTGCAGCAGGTTGGGATGGGAACCGGCTTTCTATTTGAAAAATCCGGATACATTCTTACTAATGAGCACGTAATCGAAGGTGCTGATGAAATTCGTGTAACTGTAGAAGGATACGATAAGCCCTTCGTGGCCAAGCTTTTGGGCAACAGCTACGATCTTGACTTGGCAGCACTGAAAATTGAAGGCGATAAAGATTTTCCGACTCTTCCACTTGGCAATGCAGATAACATTAACGTGGGTGACTGGGTCGTTGCTATCGGAAATCCTTACGGCTTTGACCATACGGTAACGGTTGGGGTGTTAAGTGCCAAGGAACGTCCGATTGATATCCCGGACAGCAAGGGTACTCGTAAATATGAACATTTGCTGCAAACTGACGCCTCCATTAACCCTGGAAACTCAGGTGGCCCGCTGCTCAATTTGAATGGCGAAGTTATAGGAATCAATACGGCTGTCAGCGTGCAAGCACAAGGAATTGGCTTTGCCATTCCAACCAGCACGATATCGAAGGTACTTGATAATCTTAAAAATAATGTAACCATTCCTAAAACGCCAGTACCTTATGTAGGAGTGGGACTGCAAAATATTGATAAGGATTGGGTAACTGAGCTGAAGCTGGAAAACACCGAAGGAGCGCTTGTCGGTACGGTTGAGCGCAGAAGTCCTGGATTTAAGGCTGGCCTTCGTCCTTATGACGTTATTGTGGATATTAACGGCGAAAAGGTGAAATCCAGAGAAGAGCTGATCGTCAAGATACAAGCAACTAAGGTTGGCGATAAGGCGTCATTAGGCGTCATACGGGATGGAAGTAGAATAGAGATCAGTGTAGAGGTTGGAGACAGGAATCTCGTGGCCACAGAATAAACGGGAAGATAAATGCTTGTTGCTTCAACTTATAGGGAAGCGGGGACCGGCAGCCGGAAGCTTGCAGGCCCCGCTTCTTTTTGCTTCAGAGATTTTTTGATACAATGTAAGCTATAATGTGTAAGTGAATCGAAAGGCGGCCTGCTGCAAATGAGAGAGAAAATTTTGGTTATAGATGATGATGAGAAAATAACCTCAATGTTAAGAAGGGGACTAGCCTTTGAAGGTTACATCATTCATACGGCAAATAATGGAGCTGAGGGGCTGAAGCAAATTTTGGAGCATGAGCCTCAGCTGCTTATTGTGGATGTTATGATGCCGCAGATAGACGGCTGGGAAGTTGTTCGCAGAGTGCGTGAAGGCGGCGGCGATTTGCCGATTCTGATGCTTACAGCTAAGGATGAAATCAGTGATCGAGTCAAGGGGCTTGATTTGGGAGCGGATGATTATCTGGTGAAGCCATTCGCTCTTGAAGAGCTTTTTGCCCGGGTTCGCGTCCTTCTGAGAAGACGTGCAGAGCGTCCTGAGCAGCAGACGAACCGCTTAAGCTATGATAATGTTGTATTGGATCTAGATACCAGAGAGGTTTTTCGTGGTGGCAAGCTGATTGAGCTGACGACGAAGGAGTTTGAGCTGCTGTACCTGTTTTTGCAAAATCCGAAAAGAGTGCTCTCGCGGGATTTGATTATGGAGAAAATATGGGGCTACGATTATAGCGGGGAATCCAATGTGCTGGAGGTATACATCGCTTTAGTCCGTCAAAAGATGGAAGAGCACGGAGACAAGCGCATCATCCAGACAGTCCGCGGAGCAGGGTATGTATTGAGAGGAGATTCTTAGACATGTCTATCCGCCTCCGACTAACGCTTTGGTACTCAGGCATTTTGGCGGTTACCTTGCTGCTTTTCGGTATAGGACTTTATCTTTTTTTACATTACTATCAATACAATACACTGGAAAAAGACTTGGCTGATAATGGAAGAACGACCTTTTCACGTATTCAGAAAAATCTCGGTATCTCCTTAAAAACGGGCCTTGTCTTGGGCCTGGAGCTGGAAAACAGGGATTTTTATTCAACGAACACGTTTCTTCAGCTCTATAATGTGCAGCTGAATACCGTGCATCAATCGGTCATTCTTCAATATTATGGAGTGAAATTACCAATAAGGCTGGATCGTTTTAAGGAAGAAAAAGAATTTTTCGTCAAGGAGAAGCTGGAAGGGCAGGATCTGCTCATCTACAATATTGGTATTTTTGATCAACCTGACGGTAAGCTGCTAGGTGTCCTGCAAACGGCTATTCCTATTGGTAAATACGAAATGTTTTTTGAAAGACTTCAATACATTTTAACTTTCCTTGCCTTGCTTACGATTTTGCTAGCTGCTTCTTTGGGCTGGTTTTTAGCGCGTAAAGCTTTAATGCCGATCGATCAGGTGATTGAAGCTGCTAATCGAATTGAAAGTGGACATGATCTGGAACGGCGTATTCTTTACGATGGACCGCGAGATGAAATTGGCAGGCTGACCGATACAATCAATGGCATGCTCTCCCGTATTCAGGTCATTTATTCGGAGCTGGATGAAGCTTACCGGGCACAGCGCAGATTCGTTTCAGATGCTTCTCATGAGCTGAGGACCCCGCTTACGACTATTCGCGGCAATGTAGATTTGCTTGAGAAAATGTGGAAGATGTCTCTGGATAATAATAAGCTTGCAGATCCGCAGCAGATGGAGCTCTCACTAGAAGCGATGCAGGATATTGCCGGTGAGGCACAACGAATGAGCAGGCTTGTCAATGATTTATTAGCCTTAGCCAGAGCGGATGCCGGATTCCAGATGGAGAAAGTACCCCTGGAGATGAAGCCGCTCATCGAAGAAGTGGTGCGTAGAGCGCAATTTTTGCCGCGTAGGGCGGAGTGGATTGTTGAGGGGCTTGAAGTGCTGGAGGGCACAATCGTGGAGGGGAATCGCGATTACATTCAGCAGCTTTTATTTATATTTATCGAAAACGCTTTTAAGTACACGGCAGAGGGTGTTGTAAGGCTCGACGCGCTGCGGTCTGATACCCAAATAGGAGTTCGTATAGCAGATACAGGCATTGGCATGGATAAAGAAGAGGTACCGATGATTTTCGAACGGTTTTACAGGGCGGATCCTTCCAGGGGGCAGACGGCTGGGACAGGGCTTGGCTTATCGATCGCCAAATGGATTATTGACGAGCATAATGGGTCGATTGAGGTAACGACCAGCAAAGAGAAGGGAAGCATATTTGTCATTTGGTTCCCGGCTGCCTTTTCTCTATCCCTACAATAGGCTATAATTGAAATAGAGATCATTTTTCGTTTTCTCATTAAGATTAAGGCAGGTGGATGGAATGGAAGTCGTTCGGATAACGCCGCGGGGTTATTGCTATGGAGTTGTAGACGCTATGGCGTTGGCCATGAGTACCGCTAAAAATCTCAATTTGCCGCGGCCTATTTATATATTGGGCATGATTGTGCATAATTCGCACGTAACTGAATTTTTTAAGGAAGAAGGTATTATTACTCTGGACGGTGAGAATCGACTGGAAATACTTGAGCAAATCGAGCAGGGTACCGTTATTCTTACCGCGCATGGTGTATCCCCAGAGGTCAGACGCCGGGCTCGTGATAAAGGGCTAACCGTAGTCGACGCAACATGTCCGGATGTGACGAAGACTCATGATTTGATTCGTGAGAAAGCGGCAGAGGGCTATGCTATTATTTATATTGGTAAAAGGGGACACCCGGAGCCCGAAGGTGCTATAGGGGTTGCCCCGAACCATGTGCACTTGATTGAGCAGCTGGAAGAAGCGAATGATCTGAAGCTTGGTGACAGCCGTGTTATTATTACGAATCAAACGACGATGAGCCAATGGGATATCAAGCATATTATGAACCGGCTGCTGGAACGGTTTCCGCATGCGGAAATTCATAATGAAATTTGCCTAGCTACTCAGGTCAGACAAGAAGCTGTCGCGGAACAGGCCAAGGAAGTCGACTTATTGATCGTTGTGGGCGATCCCAAGAGCAATAATTCTAACCGGCTTGCACAGGTGTCGGAGGAAATAGCTGGAGTAAAGGCTTACCGCATTTCTGATGTGTCTGAATTGCAGCGAAGCTGGCTGAAGCATGTGCGGAAGGTTGGAGTAACCTCAGGCGCCTCCACACCAACGCCGATTACCAAAGAGGTTATTGTCTATCTGGAAGCATACGATGCAGAGGACGAGGCTACTTGGGAGATCAAACGCACGATTAACATGAAAAAGCTTATTCCTCAAGCGAAGGTATCCAGCGCAGCCTCACAAGGCAGTGCCTAGTGATTATTCGAAAGGCCCCGGTTGGATGCGGACTGTACGCATTTAGCTGGGGCCTTTCATATAATCTGCCCATGAGATATGTAACAAAAAATAGTATACCAAATTCTATTATGCCAAAATATATTTAATGCTTGACGCAGGAGGCCGGATGCTGTATATTTACTTTAGTGATTAAAAGCGTAGAAGCTTAAAAGCAAGAAAGCTTAAAAGCGAACAAGCATTGAAGTGATAAAGAACTTATTTCCTATAGGAGCGTGAAAGCAATGATCGTAATTACATCCAATAAGGCTTCCGAAGAACGTATCGGAGAGCTTGTACAATTGATTGAGAAACATGGTGTGAAGGCTCATGTATCCAAAGGTGAGGATCGCACTGTTATTGGTATTATTGGTCAGGCAGATCCGGTTCTGGCTGAGCAGCTTCGTCAAACGTCCGGCGTTGAGCAGGTCGTTAAAATATCCAAATCATACAAACTGGCAAGCCGGGATTTTCATCCGGCCAATACGGTAATTAAGATCAAAGGCGTAGAGATTGGCGGGGATGAGCTTGTTGTTATGGGCGGACCCTGCGCAGTAGAAACACCTGAGCAAATTGATGAGATAGCCCGTTTAGTTAAAGCGGCGGGAGGTCAAGTGCTTCGGGGCGGAGCCTTCAAGCCAAGGACAGGACCTTATAGCTTTCAGGGAGTGGGCGTGGAAGGCCTTATTATGATGGCAGAAGCAGGAGAGAAGCATGGCCTCTTAACCATTACTGAAGTGATGACTCCTGAGTATGTGGATGTATGTGCAGAGCATGCTGATATTCTTCAGGTGGGTACACGGAATATGCAGAACTTTGACTTGCTTCGCAAGTTAGGGACGATTCAAACACCAGTTCTGCTCAAACGTGGCTTCAGCTCCACCTATGATGAGCTGTTAAATGCAGCCGAATACATTTTGGCTGGCGGCAACCCTAACGTAATGCTTTGCGAAAGAGGTATTCGCACTTTTGAATCCTACACTCGCAACACTTTGGACTTGGCCGCTATCCCCGTTCTGAAGCAGCTCAGTCATCTCCCTGTTATCTCTGATCCGAGCCACGGAACGGGACGTAGAGAGCTTGTGGAGCCTATGACCAAAGCTTCCGTCGCCGCAGGTGCGGATGGCTTGATCATAGAGATGCACACAGATCCGGACAACTCCATGACCGGAGACGGTGTACAATCCTTGTTCCCGGATCAATTCGCGAAATTACTTGCTGATTTGGAAAAGCTCTCCCCTCTGTGCGGAAAAACCTTTAATACCAAGAAAGAGCCGATACTCGTTTAATTTTCTTTATTTTTCTTTACTGGCTTGCTTCCTTCAACCAAGAAGGGGCAAGTCTTTTTTTTGTGTGAACTTACTGTGAAGTAGAAGTTTTTGGTGGAAGCTTGGAGTGAATAAATTTCTATTACACATTCCCTGTGGAAAGCAACCTGCTGCTGACAGTTCGCTTGAGCGTGGCATGTTTGGTCACTTTGAAGCGGTGAGAGGTAAAGGGGAGGAAACAAGAGTAGCAGGTGACTAGTAGCCAAAGTAGCAGCCAGAGTAGCGCCTGCCTTCGCCTAATGGAAAGTGAGCTTCACTTAACGATGTTTTTCATCGCTAAAGGAGTGTTTCCAGATCTAGCCGTCACGTTAGTGATGATTTTCATCGTTAAAAGAGGCCTGAGGGCCTCCCACCACCCACACAGGGGGGTAAAAAGGGATTTTAACGATGTTTTTCATTGTTAAAATAAGGTTGTGGAGACGTCCCGTACTTTTAGCGATGAAAAACATCGCTAAAGTGACAGCTCTTCATCCATAGCGCCCACACGCTAGGAAATCTCCTCTAGCCAAGAGAAAAAACTTGCTGGCTGTCTGTTTGAGCTTGGTGTTCGTGCGATTGTAGCTGCGAGAGGTAAGGGGTGTGGAAGGAAGAGCGATAGCATCCGCCTTTAAAGATTGGTTCCAACCCCTACATCCATTCCATTCAAGGGAACAAATCTTTAACAGCGGCTGGAGCCCACATCCCTGCCCACAGCTATTTCCCTCCCCAACGCACCAAAGTCTCGAACAAGCTCCTCAAAGTACGCCGCGAGGCGTTTTCAACATATTTTCGACAAATATGTGAGAATACCTCACACCGAGCAAAAAAATACCTGACATGAGTATTGACGTTGCCAGCAAAATCGTTTTATAATATGTTCAGAAAATGAAAAAAAAGGAACAATTCTCGTGCAAAGTACGTTGAATGTACGGAAATAGGAGGAGTTTTCATGTCAGTTCAAAATGTGTTGGACCTCATCAAGGAAAAAAACATCGAATGGGTAGATTTCCGTTTTGTGGGTCTATCCGGTAAAGCGCAGCATATTTCCGTTCCTGCTTCTGAAGTGGAAGAGGAAACGTTCGAAAACGGTGTTGCTTTTGACGGATCTTCGATCCATGGCTTCCGTGGTATTGAAGAATCTGATATGGTCATGATGCCGGATATCGAGACTGCTTACGTGGACCCTTTTACAGCTCATGCCACACTTGTTATCATGTGCAATATCCATACTCCTGACGGAGAGCGTTATGACCGTGACCCACGTGCTATCGCCCAAAAGGCAGAGGAATTTTTACAAACGACAGGCGTCGGGACAACAGCATATTTCGCTCCTGAATCTGAGTTCTTTATATTTGACGATGTTCGTTATGAGACAGGGATGAATAAATCTTTCTTCGAGGTTGATTCGGAGGAAGCAGCATGGAACACAGGACGCAAAGAAGAAGGCGGCAATCTTGGGAATAAAATTCCTGTAAAAGGCGGATATGTGCCTGTAGCTCCAGTGGATACCCAACAGGATATCCGTAGTGAAATGTGCCGTTTGCTTGCAGAGACTGGGCTTCGCATTGAGCGCCATCACCATGAGGTAGCTACTGCAGGTCAAGCTGAAATCAATTTCCGTTTTGATACTTTGACGAAGACAGCTGACAACTTGCTTAAATATAAGTATATTGTTGCCAATACAGCTAGACAATATGGAAAAGTAGCGACCTTTATGCCGAAGCCTTTATTTGGCGACAACGGTAGCGGTATGCACGTACATTCATCGATCTTTAATGGTGACACTCCGTTATTTTATGAAAAAGGCGGCTATGCCAACCTGAGTGAAATGGCCATTCATTATATTGGCGGTATTTTGTATCATGCACCTGCACTTATTGCTATTACAAATCCTAGTACGAATTCCTTTAAGCGTCTGGTTCCAGGCTATGAAGCTCCAGTTAACTTAGTGTTCTCCAAGGGTAACCGTTCTGCAGCGGTTCGTATTCCAATTGCTGCTGTAACTCCTAAGGGCTGTCGCGTTGAGTTCCGTACGCCGGATTCTACAGCTAATCCTTATCTGGCTTTTGCTGCAATGCTTATGGCTGGTCTTGATGGAATCAAAAAGAAAATCGACCCGCGTGCACTTGGCTATGGTCCTTTCGATAAAAATATTTATGAAATGTCTGATGAAGACAAAGCGGAAATCCGCAGCGTTCCAGGAACTTTGGACGAAGCGCTTGACGCACTTGAAGCCGACAACGACTTCTTGCTTGAAGGCGGCGTATTTACTAAGGATTTCATCGATAATTATGTAGATTTCAAACGCGGCGAAGCGAAATCCGTTTCCATCCGTATTCACCCGCATGAGTATGCACTGTACTTTGATTGCTAAAATTGTTCTTAATTGTTCATATTAGGACGAACTTATACAAAACGGACAAAAGCCTTCCTGAGTCATCTCGGGGAGGCTTTTGCTTACGAGCTTCTATCGATGTTATCATGGTAAAATAAGATGAAAAGAGGATAGACTCAAGGAGGGAGAGGCATGACTTTAAAAGCGATTCCTGATCATATTGGCGAAGGGCTGACCGTTTTGTTTGTTGGTTTTAATCCCAGCATTCGTTCTGGTGAGAGTGGACATCATTATGCCAATCCTCGTAACCGTTTCTGGAATATCCTCCATCAGGCTGGCCTCACGCCCCGTCTGTACAAGCCGGAAGAGGATGGAGAGCTGCTTCAACTGGGGTACGGCTTTACGAACATAGTATCCAGGCCTACAGCAACCGCTGCTGAGATTAGCAAGGACGAGTATAAGCAGGGCAGGGTAATTTTAAAAAAGAAGCTCGAACGATTCCGGCCGAAAGTGGCATGCTTTGTAGGTAAAGGGGTTTACGAACAATATAGTGGCAGGAGAAAGGACATCCCTTGGGGCGTACAGGAGGAACCGGTTGTTCCGGGAATTGTGGAGTTTGTGTGTCCTTCTTCCAGCGGCTTGGTACGGATGAAAATAGAAGAAATCGTGGAGTTATTTCGAGGCTTAGGTGTGTACACCAGGTTAAAAGATTGAGGTTTTACTTGATGCTTGCGGATAATCTTGCTATCATAGCGATAATACAAAGCAAAGGTGTGGTCACAAATGGGGAATCGGGCCTATAATTTTAATGCAGGGCCTGCGGCACTTCCGATGGAAGTTCTGCAAAAAGCTCAGGAAGAGCTTGTTGAGTTTCAAGGTATTGGCATGTCAATTATGGAAATTTCGCACCGGAGCGCTCACTACGAGCAAGTACACGAGGAGACGCAGCAGCTGCTTAAAGAACTCTACGACATTCCTTCAGGATATCAAATTCAGTTTCTGCAAGGCGGAGCAAGCACCCAATTTGCCATGATACCGATGAACTTTCTGAAACCTGGCAAGGTTGGAAGCTATGTACTGACTGGAGCATGGGCAGAAAAAGCAGTGAAAGAAGCTCAGCTGTTTGGTGAAACCTCTATCGCAGCCAGCTCGGAAGCTTTTAAATTTATGAAAATTCCCGCATTGAGCGAAATTCAGCCTGACCCGAATAGCGCTTATCTGCATATTACTTCGAATGAAACGATTGAAGGAGCTCAATTTCAAGCCTATCCGGAAACGGGCAGCTTGCCGCTGATAGCCGATATGTCCAGTGATATTTTAAGCCGTCAGGTGGATGTTTCTAAATTCTCATTGATTTATGCAGGAGCTCAAAAGAATTTGGGGCCATCGGGTGTTACTGTTGCTATCATTAAAGAAGAAATGCTGCAGGATCTTCCCAAAAATATCCCGACCATGCTTCGTTATGACATTCATGGCAAAAATAACTCGCTCTACAACACGCCGCCTGTTTATTCGATCTATATGGTCAATCTTGTGCTGAAATGGCTTAAAGAGCAAGGTGGACTGGCTGTTGTGGAAAAACGCAACCGGGAGAAAACCAGCCTGATCTACGGTACAATCGATCAAAGCGGCGGATTTTATCGCGGCCCTGTAGATAAGGACAGCCGTTCGATTATGAACATTACTTTCCGCTTGCAGGACGAGGAGCTGGAGAAAAGATTTGTGAAGGAATCCGAGCAAAATGGATTCGTTGGTCTTAAAGGGCATCGCAGTGTAGGAGGGCTTCGTGCTTCCACTTATAATGCAGTTCCGTACGAATCCTGTAAAGCACTGGCCGACTTTATGGCGGATTTCCAGCGCCGTAACGGCTGATAAGCTCTCAATGGACGAAGCCAACCCCAGCAGAATGGACTTCCTGCTGGGGTTTTATTTGCGGGCTATTTAAGTTCTTCTTATTAGCCCTTATTAAGCAAGAGATTCTTTGACAGAGGGCTCAGTCAGCTTGTAGCCAACGTTGCGTATGGTCACTATATAGACGGGGCTGCGGGCATTGTTTTCAATTTTATCACGCAGATGGGAAATGTGTACGTCGACAATCCGGGTGTCACCGAGGAAATGGTAGTCCCATACTCCGTGCAGCAACTGCTGGCGGCTAAGCACTTTGCCGCGGTGCTTACACAGGAAAAGCAGGAGCTCAAATTCTTTGGGCGTCAGCTCGATCTGTTCACCATTTACGGTGACTTCGCGCTGCTCGGGCTGAATGCTCATTTGTCCGATCTGAATCGGACTGTTTTCGCTGGCAGAGGGCAAGGTCTGCAGCCTGCGGATAATCGCCTGGATGCGGGAGATGAGCTCCTGCGGGCTGAACGGCTTAGTCATGTAATCATCGGCGCCATTATCAAGCCCGGCGATTTTATCGGAGAGATCCTGCATAGCGGTCAGCATGATGATGGGCACCCAATTTTGTTGGGCACGCAGCTTGTGGCAAACCTCCAGGCCGTTCATTTTTGGCAGCATTAAATCAAGGATGATCAAGTCGGGGCGGAAGGACTGAATGGCTTCAAATACCGCCTCGCCGTCATACACACAGTGAACCTCAAAGCCGACTAGCTTAAGGTTGAACTCGATCAGCATAGAGATTGAAGGTTCGTCATCAACGACCAGAATTTTTGTATTCATCGCTAGTTTTGCTCCTTTTGTCGGGAAGATATGTCTATTATGGCAAAGTACTATCATCGACATATGAAGATAAGGTAAACGCAGTGTTAAAATTGGAGGCGAAAGACAAGTTATGGCTTTTCATATTGTACTGGTGGAACCCGAAATACCAGCCAATACGGGCAACATTTCCCGTACCTGTGCGGCAACTGGCACCTACCTGCATTTGGTCAGGCCGCTCGGCTTTGATACCGATGATAAAACACTAAAGCGGGCTGGGCTGGATTATTGGCATTCTGTTAAATTGGAGTACCACGACTCTTTCGAAGAGGTTAAATCCAAATATGCAGAAAACCGGTTTTTCTTTGCTTCCACGAAAGCCGAAAAAGGATACACGGACTATGCGTTTCAGGATGGAGACTTTTTTGTCTTCGGTAAGGAAACGAAAGGTTTGCCTGAAGAGCTGCTGCAGTCCCACTTGGATACTTTGATGAGAATCCCGATGTCAGATGCAGTCAGATCGCTTAATTTATCGAACTCCGCGGCGGTTGTTCTCTATGAAGGGCTTAGGCAAACCGGCTTTGCGGGGCTCAGTTAAGCTCCGTTAAGCCAAGTTATGTCTCCGTTATGTCTCAGTTAAGCTTGCTTATAGAGAATTGGTAAAGATTTTCCGAGAATTTGGAACGAATTGAGAAGGAATTTGAAAAAACGCGGCGAATTAGGTACCATAAGGGAAATATTCATACCATGGTAGTGTTTGTCTATGGGAAATTGGAACTAGGAGAGAGGTGAAAATCGATGATGAAGCCAGCAGGTGTTGTAAGAAAAGTCGATCAGTTGGGCCGCATCGTGCTCCCTAAATCGCTTCGCAAGAGGTATTTGATGAATGAAGGCGATCCGGTTGAAATTCTTGTTCAGGGAGATCACATTATCCTTGAAAGATATCGTCCGAAATGCGTTTTTTGCGGAAGTATGGAGCAGGTTAGCGAATTCAAAGACCGTCACATTTGTGGATCGTGTCTAGTTGAAATGAATGAATTGAAAGTAAAGATACAGTAATTTAAATTTATCAAGAAAAAAGCAGCGAATTCCGATTAAGGAGCTTCGCTGCTTTTTCTCATGTTCATAGGTACTATAGACCCTTAGTCTTATCTTCATTGTAAGACGACGTTAATATCGCACCAATCATTAAAACAAAAACGGATATAATTAACCAAAATGTATCTGACATGGTCGTGCACCTCCTGTAGGCTTTACGTTAGTAATATTTATTATACCCAATAGCCCGGAAAAATGAAACGAATAAAATGTGAACATACTAAAATGTGATGCGTTATTAGAAGTAGGACAAGAAGTTTTATAGTCTTATTTAAACAAAAGAAAGTGGGTCGCTAGCGGTCTAAGCTTGCCGTCTGATGGGCGGTTGATAAGGGCCCCATCAAAGATGAGCGTAGATGAGCCGCCCCCATCGAGATTGTAAGCATCCCGCACCCCTAATGCAATAAGCTTGTCCTGCAGCTCTGCAAGTGTCGCGCCTGAAGTGCCATCCTCATTGTTGCCGTCTGTAACGAGGAATAGAAGCTGATCATCCTTATAGTTGCCGATGATTGTGCGGGCCGCTCTGGCCGGTGATGTTTGCCAATGCAGAGGGATACTCAGCTTCTTCCCATCCTTCAGCAGGGTGGGCACGAAGGTCGTGCCCATCTGAGGCCCAAGCTTGTCGAGCTCCGCTTTCTGATTGAATTTACCGCCGATCAGCTTCCGCTCTTTGGACAAACCGATAAAGATCGTGTCTTTATTGCTTGGGAAGAAGCCATTCAGATAATCACCGTTCATCACGGTAGTATCCAGCGGAAATCGTCTTCCCTTGTTATCGTCGGCAAAGCCGCCGGCATTAACGCCAGCTAATGCGCCATAGCGGTTGGCGGCTTCTAAGGTGGTCTCGCTGCTTCCAAGCTTATCCTTGCCAAGCACGAGCTTAATCGCTTTGTCGGATTTGAGATTCACCTTCATAGCATAGCCTTGATAGTTTTTCTCATGCAGGGTAAATAGCTTGACATCTATATTACCGGAAGCGGTCTGCTTGGTAGGGCTCCCCAGCTTAACGGAAATTCTCTTGTCATAGACGAACTTTGGAAGCGAGGCCTGTGCCTTGGCTTGCTTGAGCATCGCCGCTGTGTCTGCAGAGCTTTGCTCGTAGACCTGGAAATACTTCTCGATCAGCGATGAGGTCTGCACAGCATCCTCTTTAGCCTGGTCCAGCTTGCTGCTCATGAGCTGGACCTCGTCATGCAGCGAGAAGTCCGTGCTTACCGATGCAGCCGCGGCAGGGAGCTGCAGAGCAGCCTGGATGGACAGAAGCCAGATCATAATGCCAAGAAAAGGAGCGCAGGCAAGCAGCAGCATACGATTGATTTGTTTAATTGGTTTCATTATTTCAACACATCCAGATTTTTTTGCAGCTCTTCGAGCTTCTTCTTCACTTCGGCCAGCTGCGTATAAAGCTGATTGCTGTTGTCGGTCTTGCTATTGGCGCTGTCCTTCGTAAAAGCCAGCAGCTCGTTTAAAGAATCAACCTTTTGCTGGAGATTCGTTATATCCGCCGTTACATCACTCTTCAATTGAGCGACCTGCTGCTGATAATCCTGCTGGATAGCCTGCAGCTGCTGCCCCGTTTGACTGGCGATGTTTGCAGTAAGCTCTTTTTGCAAATGATCCGTATATAGCTTCGCGCAGGTAACGCCTGCAGCGATAAGGATAAGCCAGCCCATAAATAAGAGTAGATACGCCTTCTTCTTGCTCTTGGCAGCAGCTTTCGGTGTACGCGCAATAGAGTGATCTGCAGATGTATTCTGGGTGGGCATATTCATTTCATTCACCTCTGTAAAAGTATAGCTTTATCGATATTTTATAAAAGCTTACGGTATTCGTTGGGGGACACGCCCTCCGTTTTTTTAAATACTTTGCTGAAATATTTCTCATCCTGGTAGCCAACCATCTCAGCGATCTGCGAGATCCGCAGATGCGGGTTCAGCAGCAGGAGCTTGGCTTTGTCGATGCGGATCTTCCCTAAATAATCCGACAGGTTGACATGAAATTGCTGCTTGAATTTTCTGGATATGTATTCTCTGCTGAGATAAAACCGATGCCCCATATCCTGCAAGGTAATGTCCTGGGAATAATTGTTTTCAATATATTTGGCGATCTCGAATATAATGTTGCTGCCTTTTTGCTGATGCTCCAGCATCAGCTTGGACAACTGCTGCATGCTGCGGGTAAGCTCCTGCTGCCACAGCTTCAAGGAAAGAATCCCTTGTTCATCCAGCGGAATAATAAAGCCTGAAGGCTCAGAAATTGCTTTGAGCTCGGAATTGTCTTCGCCCTGGTCAGGAAAGAAATCTTGAACCCAGCGCCGCTTGAGCATATTAAATTCATTCCACCAATGGTTTAATTGCCGCGGCGTAATCGTATCAACCTCCTTTACGGCGTCAATCCACAGCTGGACGCTCATCTGAATTTGCTCATGACTGCCGCTGCGGATCGCAACCAGCAGCCGTTCTTCAAAGTCGCTGAAGCGCAGCAGCCGCTTCGGAGGTACGAAGGAGCTCGTTCCTATGGAATGTATCCATGAGGTCTTGACCAGTAGGTTGCGCTGGTTTAACGACTCTTGGGCCTCTTTATAAGAGGCGCTTAACCCAAGCGGGAAAGAATGGGGCTCGCCCAAGCCGAAATCCAGCTTGCAGCGAAGAGTCTGCCGCATCCCTTCATTAATTTCGCTTAGAACACCAGCGGCCTTGTCCGGGGCCAGCCAGAGCAGCAGGACAATCTCATGATCACTATTCCAATGACGAAAAGCAAAGCCGCGATGTTGCACATGCAGAAATTCATTGCAAATATTAATAAGTGAAAAAAGCAGCAGCTCCTGATTGGAATAGAACTTATCCTTAAGGCTTCGCTCCATCGTGTCCAAGCTTAAGATCGCTACCCGAATTGTCGTGGTTTCTGCAGACAAGCCAAGCTCTTTGTGCAGAGTCCCGGCTGTCGATTCATACTGCGCAGGGTCCGCCAGCAGATTGGACAGCAGCTTGTCCCAATAAACCGGCTTGATTTGGTTGATCTGTATATTGCGTTCAAGGCTGTGATTGCGGACAGCTTCTTCGGAGCGCCAGGTTTCGACTGCTTTATCCAGCGCCGCATTTAATTGTTCAGCATCAATCGGCTTCAGGATATAATCCGTTCCGCCATACTGCACTGTATGGCGAAGCAGTGAGAAGTCATCGTGTCCGCTGATCACGATCGTTTTGCTGTGAGGTGCCTGGCTGTGAATCCATTCGAGCAGCTGGGCGCCATTTTTCACAGGCATCATCATATCCGTCATAATAATTTGCGGAGCCTCGCGAGCAATGATTTCTGTAGCTGCCTGACCATCCGGAGCCTCAAGTATCGTATCAATGCCATGTGCCTCCCATTTCACCAACATCCGAATCGCTGCCCTCACATGTTTTTCATCATCAACGATTAAGGCCTTCATTCCTCTACCTCCTCGATAAGCGGTATGGTCAAAAGGATTTTTACACCTTGTGGCGCCGCATGCATAATATCCAGCTTGGCTGTATTCCGGTAATACAGACTAAGTCTTGAGAACACATTGCTGAGTCCGATCCCGTCATCCCCATCGTCTTCACCTGAAGAGTGGAAGGCACTTGTGATTTCGAGCAGTCTTTCCGCTGTTATTCCTTTGCCGTTATCCTCAACACTGATTTGCAGGAAGGGGTCGCCCTTGATGTCCAGCATGTGGGAGCTGATTACCAGCTTGCCGGTTCCAAGACCTGGCTCGAAGCCATGCTTGAAATAATTCTCAACGAGCGGCTGGATGATCATTTTGGGCACAACAATCAAAGTCGTGTTCTTCTCAATGTGGAACTCGTACTCCAACTGGTCCTCGAATCGCTGCAGCTGCAGCTCCAGATAAGCCTTTACATGCTCCATCTCCTTTTGAAAGGTAACCAGGGTTTCGCTCGTATTCATGCTGTAACGCATCATTTTGGCCAGAGAAGAGATTAGCGCGTAAATTTTCGGCGCATCATGCTGTAAGGCAAGGGTGCCTATGGATTGCAGGGCATTGTTCATAAAATGCGGATTGATCTGAGCCTGCAGTGCCCGCAGCTGATTCGATTTATTGGCGAGCTCCAGCCGATATTCCCGTAAAATCATATGGTTCAAGTTTTGCATCATGTCATGGAACCGCTTTGCCAAAATACCTAGCTCGTCTGTGCGTTTTAAATCGATGTCGACATCCAGTTTTCCAATTCCAATTTTGGTAATATATTGAATTAATTTCTTGATGGGTGCCGTAAAACGAAACGAAATATAAACCGTGCTAATGATCGCGATGATTAAAAAGATGGTGAGTACCATCAGATTAATGAGTGTCAGCTGTCGCGCATTTTTGTAAAGCTGTCCATATGGAATGCGTTTGACAATGGTCCATTCGAGATCCTCGGTCTT
Organism: Paenibacillus eucommiae; assembly: GCF_017874215.1. GTDB lineage: Bacteria > Bacillota > Bacilli > Paenibacillales > NBRC-103111 > Paenibacillus_AI > Paenibacillus_AI eucommiae. The sequence continues at coordinate 29,025 of NZ_JAGGLB010000019.1, read as the reverse complement.
CATTTTTTCGAATAAGTTAATGCCCGAGAAGCCGTTCTTCTTCCATTCAAAATTGCCTCTTTCCGCCTCATTGGCTACTGCCAGCCGTCCCCAATCGGCTTCAAGTGGAAGCCCCCATTGCTTAGGATCGGGACCGTATACAACCTTGCCCTCATGATCCAAAATAAACAATTCCTCTTCACCTTTTGCATATAAATTCTCGCTAATACTATGAATCATATCCAGCTTAAAATCGATAGACAATTCACCAAGCGTGCGCTTTTCCGGGAAGTTAATAATTTGGCGGTGCATGGAGATAACCGTTGCTGAAGAGAGGGAGAGATTCGTCGTTAGCGGTATCCCATAGTCGCTGCTCAGATGTGTTGTCTCGAAAAAAACGTCCTTTCCAGGCGGAAAGCTTTCATGCTTGACATGGTTGCCCAGGGAAGGGTTCGGAACCCCGTTAATCATCCGATAGGAGCGGTTGCTTGCTTCAGCATACAAATAAATTTGATGGATCTCCTTAACGGAATGGGACATTACCCTTAGCGCTGTGGAAATCTCTTTGTCACTTAAATAATCGATATCCTTCGTATCCAGCATGGTGTACAGTCTTTCATTGGAATAAATGGCCAGGGAAGTCTGCACAACGCCGTTTAGATAAGTGATCAAGTTATTTTTCCCCTGCACAATCAAGCTGGAATTGTTCTTTATCGTTTCCTCGGTCACCTTTTCCTTAGTGAACAGGTAAGTTACAACCATCGATGTAACGATAGGAATCAAGGTGGCAATCAACAGGAAAATAATAAGCTTATTGCGGATGCTGTTTCTTATCAAGGGAACGGATCATCTCCGTTTCGGAAGTGGTTATATGTATATGTTATCAGGTTAGGTCAACAAATTCCACCAATTGGGTCACAACAGTCGGTGTCCCTGGAGGGGGGATAAATTTTATACTTAATACATACAAAGGGATGAGAGAAACCTTTCTGACATGAGTAAAAGTAATCTTTTCGAAGCATACTTGAAGTAAAGTAAGGAGGGATTTCCTGTGATAACCAAAAGAAGATGGTCCGGTTTTCTGCAGCAGTGGGTGTTTGTAGGTCCTGCATTGGTCTTTTTTACCATTATTGTCGTAATACCTTTTTTCATGAGCATTTATTTTTCATTTACGGAATGGAACGGGGTCACATCCAACATTAAGCTGAACGGACTCGACAATTTCAAGCAAATTTTATTTCATGATACGGATTACCATAAGGCCTTCTGGTTCACTACCCGCTTTACAGTGGTCAGCGTAATTTTAACGAACGTGGTCGGTTTCCTGCTGGCTCTTTTATTAACCCAGTATCTGAAATCAAGGAATTTGTTAAGAACGATATTTTTTATGCCTAACGTCATTGGGGGTCTCTTGCTCGGCTTTATATGGCAGTTTATATTTGTAAAAGGCTTCGCAACCCTCGGTGAAATCACCAATATCGGCTTTTTTCAGCTTCCTTGGCTGGGTACTGAGGCTACCGGTTACTGGGCCTTGGTTATCGTGAGTGTGTGGCAGGGGTCTGGCTACCTGATGATTGTATATATTGCCGCGCTGCTCAATGTGCCTAAGGATATGATGGAAGCTGCGTATATTGATGGGGCAACCGCTTGGCAGATGCTGCGTAAAATTACAGTGCCGCTTATTATGCCTGCAGTTACTGTATGCTTGTTCCTGACGATATCCTGGTCCTTTAAAATGTTTGACTTGAATATTTCCTTGACCAAAGGGGGGCCCTTCAATTCAACTGAATCCGTCTCTTTGAACATTTATCAGGAAGCATTCCGCAATAACCGCTATGGTCTGGGAACAGCAAAAGCCTTTATTTTCTTCATCGTAGTTGCTCTGATTTCCACCATCCAAGTCGTGTATACGAAGCGTAAGGAGGTAGAAGTCTAATGGGAGCACAAAGAAGCTACAACGGTCGGTTATTTGCTCTTGAGGTTATCGGAATTTTAGTCGCTATTCTTTTTCTGGTGCCTTTCTATTTCGTTATTGTTAATTCGATGAAAACCTTTGGCGAGCTGCTTACAAACTCGGCCAGCTTGCCGAAGAGTCTTAATTTTGATAATTACGTTAAAGCGTGGGGCATTATCAAGTTTCCAAAGCTGCTTTTCAACTCTCTGATTATAACTGTCGTTGCCAACCTAGGATTAGTTGTGATTAGTTCGATGGCTGCTTACCGTATGGTGAGGAAATCTTCACGGTTTAATAATCTAGTTTTTCTGGCATTTGTTGCAGCCATGGTCATACCGTTTCAATCGATTATGATTCCTCTTGTCAGGGTTGCCGATCAGGTTGGACTTATGGACAGCAGGTTAGGCCTGGTCGCCTGTTACTTCGGTTTTGGCGTCTCGTTGAACGTATTTCTGTATCATGGATTTATTAAATCGATTCCGCTTGAAATTGAAGAGTCGGCAAGAGTAGATGGAAGCAGTCCTTACGGAGTGTTCTGGAGAATTATTTTCCCGTTGTTGAAGCCAATGACGATCACAGTTATTATTCTGAACAGCTTGTGGATATGGAATGATTATTTGCTGCCGTCTTTAGTTTTAAATAGTCCAGAGCTTAGAACCATCCCGCTTGGAACGTATTCATTCTTTGGGCAATATACGAAGCAGTGGGATTTAGCGCTTGCTGCGCTTGTTCTGAGTGTGCTGCCGATCATCATTTTCTTTTTAATTATGCAAAAGCACATTATTGAAGGAATTACAGCCGGCTCGGTAAAAGGATAAGAAATGGCAGAGCAGCTGTTCAGTTCAAGATTTTCCACCTTATCGTTCAATATTATCGGTTCCGCTGAGGGTTATTTATCTTTACAATTAAAGATGTAAAATACAAAAAAAAACAATAAAAGGGAGGATTTACTTATGAAAAAAATATCATTACTCAGCTTGGCTGTAGTGCTGCTGCTCTCCATTATTGCTGTTGGCTGTGGTCAAAAATCAGATACAAACCCTTCTACATCACCAGGAAGCGGAAGCAGTGGTGGTGACGGCAAGCAGGTTACAATCAAGCTTTTCCAGTTTAAGGTGGAAATCGCTGATCAGCTTTCGAAGCTGGTTGCCGAGTATCAGAAAGAAAATCCGAACGTGAAAATTCAAGTTGATACAGTAGGTGGAGGTGCCGATTACGGCGCTGCGCTGCTGGCCAAATTCAACTCCGGTGATAAACCTGATATTTTCAATAACGGCGGCTTCTCTGATCTGGATAAATGGATTGAGAACCTGGAGGATTTATCGGATCAGCCTTGGGTTAAGGATTTGGTCCCGGCAGCTAAGGAACCTATGACCAAAGACGGCAAGCTGTATGGACAGCCGCTTAATCTGGAAGGCTACGGCTTCCTGTACAACAAGGATTTATTCGCTCAGGCGGGCATCACCGAGCTGCCCAAAACTTTAACACAGCTGGAAGATGCTGCGAAGAAGCTGCAAGCTAAAGGGATTCAACCTTTTGTGAACGGTTATGGCGAATGGTGGGTGCTGGGGAATCACTTCGTGAATATTCCTTTTGCCCAGCAGCCTGATCCTAATGCCTTTATTGATGGCCTGAACAAAGGCACTGCCAAAATTACCGGAAATCAAGTGTTCGATGATTGGGTGAAATTGTTTGACCTGCAGCTGCAGTATGGCAACAAAAATCCACTGCAAACCGATTACAAAACACAAGTTACCGAATTCGCTACAGGCAAAGCGGCAATGACACAGCAAGGCAACTGGACACAGGTAGAAATTTCGCAAACGAACCCGGATATCAAGCTGGGCTTCCTGCCAATGCCAATCAGTGATGATGAAGCTAAGAACGATAAGCTGTACGTTGGTGTTCCGAACAACTGGGTAATTAACAAAAATTCCGCCGTAAAGGAAGAAGCCAAGAAGTTCTTGAATTGGATGGTTACCTCGGATATCGGCAAAACTTATATTACAGAGCAGTTCAAATTTATTCCTGCCTTCACGACAATTCAGGCGGATGAGACCTTATTAGGGCCTCTGGCAGCAGATATTATCTCTTACAGCAAAGCAGATAAGATTCTAAGCTGGAACTGGTTCAAGTTCCCTGGCGGCGAAGCTTCCAGTAAAAAATTCGGTGATATTATGCAAGCTTATATTGCCAAGCAGAAGACAAAGGACCAAATGTTTGATGAATTCCAGAAAACATGGGATAGTCTTAAGAAATAACCTGTTATTGACGAGTTATAAAGCCTCAGCGCCTTTGCTGGGGCTTTTTGCCGTTTAACAGGCATGGCAATCACTGGTACAATATATAGGATTGCACACAATGACAGATTTCGCTTGCTTACGATGCGAGAATCCCCAGGAGGAATAAGGATGCAGGGTCAGACGAGGATGAACTTTTCCAGTTGGTTGCGTTACCGAAGAGGACAAATACCACCGGAGAAGAGATTGTCAAGGGATGCGAACCTTTCTTTGACCATCCATACCTTCTTTCAATTCGGAGCTTCGATGTCAAACGTGTTTCTGAATTTATATCTTTGGCGTCTCACACAAAGCCTGCAGATTAATGGTGCTTACTATATGATTATGTATGCGCTAACTCCGCTGGCTTTTGCATTAGGCGGCTGGATTCTCAAGAAGAAGGATCGCATGGTTGCCTACCGGATAGGAATTGCGCTTACGGCTGTATTTTACCTGATCGTTATTCTGGTACAAAACCGCTTGGTCGATTACTTCGTGTGGTTTGCCGTGTTTAATGCTTTGGCCAATGCTTTCTATTGGGTTGGTTATTTGACGTTAATGTATGATGTTTCCAATGAGCACAATCGAATCCGTTATCTCGCACTGAATATGATGTATTTCACTGCTGCAAGCTTGGCTGGACCTGCATTGGCAGGTTTAATTATTTCCCAGCAGGAAGGTCTTCGCGGATATACAATCGTGTTCAGCATTGCTTTTCTAACGTTCCTTATAGCCGCACTTATCAGTATGAAAATCAAAACAGTTCGCGATCATCACAAAGCTTACTATTTAAAATTAACCGGGATTGTAATGAAAAAAAACCACAGGTGGGTCAAATCACTATTTGGTTTTTTAGTATTGGGGCTGCTGCAGGGCATTATGTTATTTCTCCCCAATATTCTGCTGTTCAAGGTTATGCCGCGGGAAGATGTAGTCGGATATCTCGGTGTTATTTATTCGAGCTTAAGCATTCTGACCGGCTTTTTTATTTCGAAATACGCAAGGGCGAATAAGGTCAGGTATTATTTGGCCTTGTCCACGGCTGGCTTTCTGATTGGCTCTTCGTTCCTGCTCGGCGGAGTAACCTTGACGACCGTTATCCTATTTATGATTTTGTACTCCATCTTCGCCCCGCTGCAAGGGAATTCGATGACAAGCCATTATTACAGTCTGATCGCCCAGCTGCCACTTAAGGGACAACTCAGGGTAGAGAGCGTTGTGGTCAGAGAGCTTTTTATAAATATAGGGAGGGTGCTCTCGATTGGTACCTTAATCTCTTTGGCTGGAGATTTGGATGGACATATCATTCCCTGGATTCTGCTTGGTGCATCGCTCATTCAGGTTATGATTATCTGGCTTGTTGATCATAAGGATTGATAGCTGGCGTGAAAGCATGAAAAGCATACCACTTGCACAACCTATGGCTAAAAAGTTGAAGAGGGCAAACATATGCAAAACTGGGACTGTCTGATTGTAGGTGGGGGAATAGCCGGGCTTCAAGCTGCTATTCAGCTTGGGAGATATGAGCATCGTGTTCTTGTTGTGGATGCTGGCTATGGCCGTTCTACATTGTGCAGAATGTACCACAATCTGCTCGGATGGCCGCAGGGTGTATCCGGTGAAGAGTTGCGGCGCCTGGGACGGATGCATGCCAAATCACTTGGAGTCGAATTTGCTCAAGATGAAGTGATAGGTGCCAGCCATAAAGAGGAATCTCAAGGTTTTCAGCTACAGGGTAAAACGGGCACTGCATACAGCGCGAAGACGCTGCTGCTGGCCACTGGACTGCTGGATCGTTTTCCTGAATTGCCTGGTCTCCGGCCATGTCTGGGGCTAACGGTTTATGTATGCCCTGATTGCGATGGCTATGAACTCAAGGGAAAAACAGCGATTGTCCTCGGATCAGGGGATGTAGGTGCTGCGATGGCTCTGACGCTGAAGGATTGGACGATCCAATTGACATATGTCAATCATGAATGTAAACCAGTGAAGCGTTCATTGCTGGCTAAACTGGAAGCGTTCGGCATCGGCTATATGGCCGAGCCTGCGAGGGAAGTTATTACTGAAGGAGACGGGAAATTCCGTGGGCTCAGTATGGCAAGTGGTTCAGTGCTGCAGGCGGATCGCGGTTTTATTGCCTTTGGAGGCAATGAGGTGAAATCGGAGCTTGCGCGCCAGCTCGGTATAGAGCGGCTGGAAAACCGTCATATCTTAGCCGATCCCCGCTCGAAGCAGACCAATGTCCCCTATGTCTGGACAGCAGGCGATGTGGGCGTGCACGCAGAGCAGGTGACGATAGCGATGGGCGAAGGGTCGCAAGCGGCCATATGGATGCACAAGGCTTTAATGAGCATGCAACCAGAAGCCTCGCAAGTGAACACCTAGGCCAACCGCTGCATACCAGAATGGCCGGACCTAGTAAGGTGGCTCCCCTATCATTATTGCGTATGCTATAATGACATTTATTAGTGACAGCTTGCAAGTCCTTACTCCGTATTGGGCTAAGTAAGCATGTAAAGAGAGCAGGAGGAGGGAGGCGTCATGGCGATTCAAAGCGAGACTGAGCTGTATGCTCCTATCAAAAGCTTTCTTGAGCGGCAGGGATATGTAGTGCGCGCAGAAGTGAAGCATTGCGATCTGGTAGCGATTCGTGGGGATGAGCCTCCGGTTATCATTGAACTGAAGAAGAGCTTTACGATCCCACTTCTCGTCCAGGGCCTGGAGAGAATGAAGCTTACTGAGCAAGTCTACGTTGCGTTTGAGCTGCCTGCGAAGGGACGAGCTCCCCATCGGCTGCGCTGGGATGATATTAGCCGGCTGTGCCGCATGCTGGGTCTTGGCGTTATAACGGTGCAATTTTTTCAAAGAAAAGCTCCATTGGTCGACATTGTTTGCGAACCTACACCTTATACGCCGCGCTCCAATAAAAGGGCAGCACTGCGGATCGTCAATGAATTCCGCGAGCGCAGCGGCGATTACAATATCGGGGGCAGCACGAGGCAAAAGCTGATGACGGCCTATCGGGAGAAAGCGCTGCATTGCGTATATTTGATTAAGCAGCATGGCCCGCTAAGTCCCAAAAGCTTGCGTGAGCTTACAGGGAATTCAGCCGTTAATGGACTCCTGCAGAAGAACTATTATCGCTGGTTTGAGCGAAAAGGCCGGGGTATTTATGATATTACTCTGCAGGGAACGGCGGCATTATCCGAATATAAGCATGTGCTCCCGGGTTTGACAACACTTGATAACAGCCAGCTTCCAGCGCAAGAGAATTCATAAGCAAGAAGGTGATGGCAGTGGGATGGATCGCAATGCTGTCCATGCTGATAGACCACATTGGTTATTCCTGGTTTCCGGAAGAAAACTTGTGGCGGATGATAGGACGGCTTGCTTTTCCGATATACGCCTTTGGAATTGTGAAGAGTATGGAACATACCAGCGATCGAAGGCAGTATTTGAAGAGGCTGGCTTTATTGGCACTAATCTCGCAAATACCGTATATGTTTCTGTTTGACACTCTGAAAATAAATGTAATCGGAACGTTTGCTGTAATTGTGTTCACTTGCTTCCAAACGGATGAAAACAAAAGTTATGCAAGCCGCGCGGTATGGTTCATTGGTGCTGCTTTGTTGTTAGAAATGTTTGCCGATTATGGTGCTTATGCCATGCTCCTTGTCCTTGTTTACAGATATACCACAGGGCTTACGATGCTCCTTCTTCACTTCACGTTAAATGTCCTTTGGTGGTATGGAAAAGGGTGGGAGATTCAAATGTGGAGCGTGCTGCCTAGTTTGCTTTTTGCGGCATGGCAGGTGCGGAATGTCTCGAAAAAGCGGTTGCGAATTCCCGCCTGGTTGTGGCGCGGGTTCTATCCGGTGCATCTAATGGTCCTTGTGTTGCTTCGATTTTTGCTCTGACAGGGGAAAATCGCTGCAACCTTTCTGTGTTTCCCTACGTATTAAAAATTTGAATCTTTAATCCATCCATATATCCATGTAAAAGGAGAATCTATGAAACGATTTGTTCAAGTTTTCACAATGTTACTGTTAAGTGTAGTTATTGTTCTCTCAGGCTGTGGGAAGGAAGACAGTGGGAATGGGGGCAAAGAGACGGTTAATGATCCCAACAAACCTGACGTTGTTTTAATCGGTTCGGAGATTGAGGGGATGTATCTGGCGCGTGCGGCCAGGGACGAAGGGTTATCTGTTGTAGTGCTGGATCCGCGTGAGCTTCCGGGTGGGCAATTGCTGGAAGGAGAGATGCTGTTTCTGGACGAGCCGTTTGATGATGCAGGGAAATCTCTGCTGCAAGGTAGAGTGAAGCAGCTTTTTGACAAGTATAAGACGGGCGAGATCCGCAAGAAAAGTGAGTTTGTGGATTATTTTCATGAATTGGCAGAGGGCATTCCGATCGAGTCTGGTATCACTATTGTAAGTATTGCAACCGAACAGGATTCGGCAACTTCAAAGGAAAAAATTGCAAGCCTTACATACCGCACGGCCGAGGGAGAAGAGAAGACGCTTGCCGCCCCTTATTGGGTGGAAAATACGGATTTTACCGCTCTCACAAGCAAATTGAAGGGAAACAGAATTCCCGGAGCGGAAGTCGTGTTTGGCGGAACCAAGGATTACATGGCCTCCTCCTATATCATGAAGTTCAAGAATGTAGACTGGAAAGAATTCCAGAAATCAGTGAATGCGCTTAGTAAAGAGAAAAGAGAAGAATTGTACGGCGGAAACACCAATGTAACGGATACCTTCACCTGGGGCTTTGGCAATATTGGTAAAAGCTACACCCCAACACATGAGGATATCTACTTGCGCGGCTTGAATATAGTGAATCAGCTGGACGGTGAGGTTCTGATCAATGCACTGCTTACCTTTGGTGTGGATCCTTCTGATAATGAAAGCATAGCAATAGGAGTTAAGAATGGGCAAGCTGAGACTCAGCAGATTCTCAAGCATTTCCAGAAAGAGCTTCCGGGTTGGGAAAACGCCGAGATTAACGGCTTTCCGAACTATCTCTACATCCGTGACTACGATAGATATGAGACGGAATATGTACTGCAAGCTGTTGATTTATTAAGAGGAACAATGTTTGATGACAACGTCAGTATTGCGGGATACTCGATTGATCTTCAAGGTACAAAAAACAATCCATGGGGCACCAGCCCAGGCAAGCCGGACAAATACGGAATGCCGCTGCGTTCATTTATTTTAAAAGATTATGCCAATGTGCTCGTTGCCGGCAAAAATGTAGGGGCATCTGCTGTAGCTTATGGAAGTGCCAGGATTCAGCCTAACACCTCACTTGCTGGAGAAGTAATCGGCATTATGTTAGGTCAAATGGACAAGAAGTCACAAATCTCCACGCTTTCGAAAAAAGAAATCAAAAAGCTGCAGCAGTACGTAGAAAAAAACTACGATATCAAGCTGCTGAACGTTCAAGCTAAAAATAAGATTGCCGATTACTCCAAGGAGGAGCTCGAAGAAGCCAATAAGGGAAAGCTCCGGAAATAGTCTTTGATTGGGATTAAATGGGAAATAAACTGAAAATAAAAGTGAAAATAAAATTGCGGGAAACTTATCCTTCATTGGTGCATAGGATTGTAATAAATACACAATTACAATGACGAGCTGACCCTCGTGCCATAGAGGCGACAGTGAAGGGAGGTACCCATGGACATTTTTAAAAAAATTACGGAGCATCAAGCGCAAAAGGAAAAACTGGCCTGGAATGGTACATTCGCGGAGTATATAGAACTGATTCGCGAAAAGCCGGCTCTTACGATGACCGCCCACTCACGTGTGTATGAAATGATCGCATCACATGGCATCGATAATGAGAACGGACAAAAAACATACAAATTTTTTGATCAAGAAATTTTCGGTTTGAACCGTGCTATTGAAAAGCTGGTCGAGGAATATTTTCATTCCGCGGCGCGAAGGCTTGATGTGCGCAAACGTATACTGCTACTAATGGGACCTGTCAGTGGGGGCAAATCAACGATTGTAACAATGCTCAAACGTGGGCTTGAGCAATTTTCGGGTACGGAAGCTGGCTCTGTGTATGCCATTAAAGGATGCCCGATGCATGAAGAACCGCTGCACCTGATTCCGCAGGAGCTTCGGCCTGAGGTGGAGAAGAATTTGGGTGTTCGCATAGAGGGAGCACTCTGCCCCTCCTGCCAGATGAGACTCAAGACCGAGTACAATGGCCGTATCGAGGATGTCCTCATCGAAAGATTGACGATCTCTGAAGAAGCAAGAGTAGGGATTGGAACTTTCAGTCCTTCCGACCCCAAATCGCAAGATATTGCAGACCTGACCGGCAGCATAGACTTCTCAACCATTACAGAATTTGGCTCCGAGTCGGACCCGCGTGCTTACCGGTTTGACGGCGAGCTGAACAAAGCCAACCGGGGCATTATGGAATTCCAGGAAATGCTTAAATGCGATGAGAAATTTCTGTGGAATTTGCTATCACTCACTCAGGAAGGCAATTTCAAAGCAGGCAGATTTGCCTTAATCAGCGCGGATGAGCTTATTGTTGCTCATACGAATGAGTCCGAGTACAAAAGCTTCATAGCCAACAAGAAGAATGAGGCTCTGCAGTCACGGATCATCGTGATGCCGATTCCGTATAATCTTAAAGTATCCGACGAAGAGAAAATATACTTTAAGCTCATTGGTCAAAGCGATATGTCCCACATTCATGTTGCTCCCCATTCCTTGCGTGCTGCTGCAATTTTCACGATTCTTACCCGGCTTAAGGAAACAAAGAAGCAGGGCGTTGATTTGCTGAAAAAGATGCGGATGTACGATGGGGAAACCATTGAGGGATTCAAGGATGCGGATATCAAGGAAATGCAGAACGAGTTTTCCGAAGAAGGCATGAGCGGCATTGATCCCCGGTATGTAATCAATCGCATATCGAGTGCTTTAATCCGCCAGGATTTACAATGCATTAATGCACTGGATGTTCTCAGAGCACTTAAGGACGGCCTGGATCAGCATCCTTCGATCACGAAGGAGGAGCGGGAGCGTTACTTGAACTTCATTTCTGTGGCCCGCAAGGAATATGACGAGCTTGCCAAGAAGGAAATCCAGAAGGCATTTGTATATTCCTTCGAAGAATCCGCCAAAACTTTATTTGACAACTATCTTGATAATATTGAGGCTTACTGCAATTGGGGAAAAATCAAAGACCCCTTGACCGGTGAGGAAATGGATCCGGATGAACGCCTGATGCGTTCAATCGAGGAGCAAATCGGCGTCTCTGAGAATGCCAAGAAAGCTTTTCGCGAGGAGATCCTTATTCGCATTTCTTCGTATTCCCGCAAGGGGAAGAAATTCGATTACAGCAGTCATGAGCGGCTGCGCGAAGCGATTGAGAAGAAGCTGTTCGCGGATCTGAAGGATATCGTCAAAATTACGACCTCAACAAAGACACCTGACGAGAGACAGCTTCGTAAAATCAACGATGTCACTGAGCGTTTGATTGATGGGCACGGATACTGCCCAGCCTGCGCTAACGAGCTGCTTCGTTATGTGGGCAGCCTGCTCAATCGTTAAGTCTTAAATATGATTGAACAATGTTAGACTTGTTAGAGATATGCACAGGAACAGGTTGAGTTCAGCGACTCTGCCTGTTTTTTGTGCTTCACTTAACGATGTTTTTCATCGTTAAAGTAAGGATGAGGACAGGAACCGGTGCTTTTAACGATGAAAAACATCGTTAAAGCAGCAGATCCTTCTCAGCTGTTGCGCGCGCTCTTCATTCACCGTGCCCATGCCCGCCCCGCCCCCGCTAGGAAATCTCCTCTAATCAAGAGAAAAACCTTGCTCGCTGTCCATTTGAGCTGGCTGTCCGTCTGTGCTTGGTGCTCATTCGAATCGAGCGATCGTAGCTAAAGAGGGGATTGGCTGTGGGGGGAAGAGCGGTTGCGTTCGCCTTTAAAGATTTGTTCCAACCCCCTCATCCACTCCATTCAAGGGAACAAATCTTTAACAGCGGCTGGATCCCACAGCCCTTCCCTCCGCAACGCACCCAAGTCACGAACACGCACATCAAAGGAGGCCGCAAGGCATTTTTCGTGCTATACCTTTCACACAGGTTTTTGGTACAATGTAGGAAGATTTTTATTATACATAAGGGATGTGTTTGGGAATGAATACTGCTACATTGGTACTGGATGCGAAGGCGGCTCTAGGCGAGGGACCAAGCTGGGATGCTGAGCGTAAGCTGCTATACTGGGTGGATATTACCAGGGAGTCCTTCCACGCCTTTAACCCTGTAACGGGTACGGATGAAGTCTTTCAAGTAGGACAGCAGGTAGGCGCGGTTGTGCCGAGACGTTCCGGTGGTGTAATTCTCGCCATGCAGCAAGGCTTTTACGCCTATGATTTCACTTCCGGGGCTTTGACGCCGTTAGGAGATCCTGAAGAGCATCTGCCCAACAACCGGTTCAATGACGGGAAATGTGATGCAGCAGGCCGTTTCTGGGCTGGTACGATGCGCATGAATGAGCATGGAAGTGATGGCACGCTCTACTGTCTGGAGCCTGATTTAACAATAAGGCCTGTTTTGTCCGGTCTGGCTGTCTCAAATGGAATTGCCTGGAGCTCGGATAATCGGAAAATGTATTTTATAGACTCCCTCACTCGGGTGGTTATGGAATATGAATTTGATTTGGAATCGGGAACGCTGAGCAATGGAAGAGCGGCCGTGCAGTTGGAGGAAGGTCCTTCGCTTCCAGATGGTATGACCATTGATGAAGAAGGCATGCTCTGGGTTGCCGAGTGGGACGGGTACCGAGTTGGACGCTGGAATCCAAACACAGGGGAATTGCTGCAGTCCGTAGAAGTTCCCTCGGCCAGAGTGACCTCCTGCGTGTTTGCGGGTGAGAATATGGATAACATCTACATAACTACCTCAAGAAAAGATCTAAGTGATGAGGAGCTTCGTCTGCAACCGCTGGCTGGAGGGCTCTTCCATTATAAAGCCCAGGTTAGAGGAGCGGCTACTTATTCGTTCGGAGGTTAGAGGGAAATTAACGTGGAAATATCAGGTTGATTTATACCGTTCACTTGTCCTTCCAAGGGCAAGTGTTTTTTCTTGTAATAGCCATAAATAACCATTATTAACCATCAATTTCCCTTGCTTTTGAGGTAAGCATGATGGAAGAAATAGCTAAAAAATTGCGTGCGACTGGCTTTTTTTATTTTTTTGCGATAATATTGCTTAAAATACACTGATTTTCACTAATTATATCAATTTATTTGCTAAGATGACTTGAAATCGTTGGTCTTAATACTTATAATTTTTGTAACACTAATAACAGGGAGTGTCTGTTCGATATAATAATTATTTATTAAGGAAGCAGGAGGAATTAGAAGTGGATCCAATAACATCACTAACGGAGCTTTTTTCTGGGCAAAAAGCGTCGGCATACATCGAAATTCCCGGAGTGGTCGCTACGACATTCGGGCAAGAGACTTTAACGACAACATTGCCGATCGGTAAGCTTTTTTCGATTTACGAGGTGGATTTAGAAGTTCAACGTTCGATCGTTCCACAGAACTTATCCAAATTAATGGATTACGTTATGCTTTATCTTGAAAATCAGCAGGGTATTTATTTTCCAGGAATTATTTTATCGGCAAGAGGAGCAGGTACCTATGATGAGCAGCATGGGGTTTACCAGCTACAAGCGATAGAGAAGCTTTATGTCGTTGACGGGCAGCACCGTCTGGCAGCGTTCAAACGTCTGGCCGAAATGCTGCAGGGCTTAATGGCTCGTGCCAAGGATCAACGTGAGTATGAGAAGATGGACGAAATCTCCCTTAAATTAAGCAATCTTTATGAATTCCCTATGTCTGTTATGATTTATATGGATATTAATGCACGTCAAGAGCGTCAATTATTTTCTGATATTAACAAACTTCCGCGCAAGATCGGCGGAAACCTGGCTGTGCTGCGTGAGCAACGCCGCTTCTATCATGTATTGGCCACTCGTTTGGCAAGTGACCCGAAGCTTAAGCAAATTACTGTTGATATTTATTCCGAGCGGGGAAGAGGCCCGGAATTTGTAATGTCCTATCATCTATTAATCGAAATCCTCGTTGCTTTATTCGAAGGTAGAATGAAGTCAGGGGCGCGCAATAATCGTTATAATTTTACGGATAAGGAATTAGAAGAGAGCTATGCGCTTTCTGTCGGCTACCTGGAGGCACTGCTAAGAACGCTGCCGGAACCAGATAGAAGTCAAATCTGTTGGACTGAAAATCTGCAGATTGCACTAGCCCTGTTCTTCCACGGAGAAGCTACCAAAACAGGTAAGTTTAACCGTTATGCACTGGACTATTCAACAAAAATATTGCCTCATATCGATTGGGACGCTATCTATGTTGGAGACGAGAAGGATCGTCTTCCTAGACGTTCCCGTATCATGAAAGCTTTCCAATATGTTCGTGATTTCTATAATGAAAAGCACAATCTTGTAATTAGTGAGAAGGAGGAAACCAACCTATGAATGGCTTGCGTTTGAACATGACAATACATCCACTGCGCGGCAAGTTCGGTCTGGCTACAGTGGCCATTCAGGTCCAGGACCTGCTTAATTACACTGTAATTGACCCGATGGTACAGCGTAAGCTGAACGCTGGGCAGCGCAAGAAGATTGCGAATTATTTGCAGGAAAGAGAATATGACCGGGTATTTTTCGGACCGGTAACGCTTTCGCTTCGTGAGGTAGGACAGCTTTCGAAGGATGAAACCGGGCTTATGCTGCTGCCAGGCTCCAAGCTTAGTATTCTGGATGGTCAGCACAGAATACTTGCCTTAAGCTTCGTTAACGAACAGATTCTGAAGGAAGTACGTTCCTTCGAGAAGAAGATCGCCGCACTGAAGGTTAAACAGCGCCGTTTCCCTGAGAATACTGAAGTTTCAGAGGAGCTGGAGCAATTTGAAGGCAGTGTAAATCAATTGGAGAAGAGACGGCTTGAGCTGATGGAGAGTAGTCTCGCCGTGCAAATCTATATTGGTTTAACTGAGCAGGATGAGTGCCAGCTGTTTGGAGATATCAACTCCAAGGTACAACTGGTTAGTAAGGAACTAGGTCATTCCTTCGACTCGATCGATCCGATTAACCTGGTTATCCAGCAGGTCGTTGACAATAACGTCGTTCTTAAAGGCGCGGGCGTAGAGCGCAGAGCCAATTTGACTTCCTTTAACAAAAACTTTACTTCGCTTAGCTGGTTGTATTCCACTACTGCTATGCTATTCACAGGTAAAATGCAAAGCTCTTACGAATTCCAAAGAAATATTCGTAAGGACCCTTCAACATATATCGAGATTTTACATCAATTCTTCTCCAGCCTGCTGCCAATGATGCCTGAACAGCCTGGGCTTCCGATCTACACCTCATCCGGAAGAGCGATGCAGGAAAGTATTGCCTTGTACGCACACAAGCATCTCTACAAGGATGGTGCTTATAACAAGGATTGGACTGCTTGCTTGAAGATTTTCGAAGGTTTTGATTGGTCACAGGAGAATGAAGAGCTGATTAACCGGTTTGGCCAGCTTGATAATGGCAAGATTAACCTGATTCATGAGAAATCGTTGCGTAAGCACCAGCGTCTGGTTGAATATTTCACTGAAATGCTCACTGGAGAAAAAGTAGAAGAATACACACTGTTCTAAAAGAGTAATGAAGGCTGCAAAGGGAAGAGCCATTTGGAGGTAACTCCACATGGTTCTTTTTATTTACATAAAGAATAAGTTCTTTAGGGAAGAGCAATCTTTTAGAAGCCCGCCTCCCCCGAATGGAGCGTGTGTAGTACCTAACGATGTTTTTTTGATCGTTAAAGCAAGTGTTCCAGGTCAATCTGTCACGTTAACGATGATTTTCATCGTTAAAAGAGGGCGGATGGCCACTCTCTTGGTGGTAGAAAGGGAGTTTAACGATGTTTTTCATCGTTAAAGTAAGGATGTGGGATGGTCTGGAGTTTTTAGTGATGAAAAACATCGTTAAAGCAGCAGCTCCTCTCAGATCTTCGTACGATGGTGCCGAAAGAGGGATAGAGTATGGGTGGAAGTGCGATAGCGACTGCTTTTAAAGATGTGTATCTACCGCTAGAGTTGATTCAAGGAAACTCATCCTTAACAGCGGCTGCAGCTCACATCACTTCCCTCCGCAACACACTCAAGTTTTGAAAATGCAACTCAAAGGAAGCCACAAGGTTGTTTTTTTGTATACGTTTTGTATCGTGATTGGGAATGATGATTTTTATTCCATCTACGGAAGCGAAGCGGTTCATTCTTGAAAAGCCGATCATTTCTCTATGATTTTGTGATCTATATCACATTGATATCGATTGGAAGAAAAATTGTTTTGTTTTTTTGAAATTAGCTAAATATTTAAATTATTTTGCCGATATATAAACGATATTGTACTTATTCAGGGCGTGGTTGATAATAGATAGTATATTATGCCCATTGAACAGATCTTATAATAGTTTTGTGATCTATATCACAAAAAGCAGGATTTATGCTGCCAGCTTCATAGAGTTTTCTATTGGAATACTGCATAAGGGTAAAAAGGAATAGCCACAGAGAGCCTCATATGATACAATTTACATATTCTGTGTTTATTGCATGTCGATTTTTGATACGATTTGTCACATTTTGGATAGTTTCTGAGGACTGAAATTTCTTATCCCTCACATAGGAGTACGCAATGATTGATATTCATAGCCACATTTTGCCCGGACTTGACGATGGTGCTCGAAGTCTTAACGAATCTATTGAGATGGCCAGGCAGGCAGTTCAGCAAGGCATACATAAAGTTATCGCCACTCCACATCATGCTAATGGCATGTATCAGAATGAATTATTGCTTGTCAGACAGTCGGTTCTGTCCTTGAACACGGAGCTGCAGCAGCAGGGTATTCCGCTAGAGGTCTACACTGGACAAGAAATCCGCATGTACCGTGATTTGCTCGATGACTTGGATCGGCAGCTGATCGAGACTTTGGACGGCTCTGGCTATATGTTGATCGAATTTCCTTCGGGCTCTATACCAAGTTATACAAGCGAAGTCTTTCATGAGCTGAGAATTAACAGTATCACACCGATTATTGCTCATCCTGAGCGCAATGTGGAGATTACCAAAAACCCGGAGAAGCTCCTGGAGCTTGTCGAGGAGGGCGCATTGTCGCAGGTTACAGCTCAATCTGTAAGTGGAGGATTCGGGAAATCCATCCAGGCTTTATCTCTGGAGCTATGTAAGCATCATCTCGCCCACTTTATTGCATCCGATGCGCACAATATGACTAACAGACCTTTTGGTCTGGCTCAGGCTTATCAGCAGCTTGGCGATAAACTTGGAGCCGATTATGTAGACTATTTCCAAAATAATGCCGAAAGCGTGATTAATCACACCTCTGTGCAGCTGAATAAGCCACAGTGGCCAAAGCGCAAGTGGTTTCATTTTTGGAAATGATCATAAATTAGCACTAACAAATATTATTTGATGAGGTGAAGGTTAGAATGACTATGAAAAAGAAATTAGTAGTTACAACTATGGCTGCAAGCTTGGTGCTTGGAACAGTAGCTGGACTTCCTTTAAGTAAGCAAGGTTTGGCAAGTCAGTTTGGTATTAGCACTAGTGTGGCATCCGCTGCTACGCTTCCTAGCAGTTTCCTTGTTAAGTACAATGCAATTCATAGCGAATTAACAAAAGATACTGAAGGTATTGATGATGTTCGTAAAGCTCGGGATGCTATTAAAGCTCTTACCAATTCCAATGACACTGCAAAAAAAGAAGAGTTAGTTACTGAAATTTGGAATAAAGTTGAAGCGAAATTTGGTAATAACCCTCAAACAGTCAGTGCTCTGGATCTATATACTTTAGTTAGTCCCCTTGCAATTACTTTTGATTCTGATGGAACTGAACTTGTTGCCGCTCTTAATAACCCTGATTTAAGGGCTATAGTAAGTAAGCTGGCAACATTAGTTGGACTGAACAGTGTCAATGATGTTTCGACCAATGATATAGTTGCTTTCTATGAAGCTGTTATATCTGCGCTAGAAACGGACAAAGCCTCAATAATTTTGGCTGCTACTGGTTCCAATGCTGCAACTGCAATCAAAGATGCAATAAAGCAGTCAATTAACACTAAGGTACTTAACGATAGTACATTAAAAGTAAGCCAAGTAATTAATTCAACAGGAATTACAATTGATGACATTATTGCTGTAACGGAACGTTTCAATGCTTTTGTCAATGATGGGAGCAAGGCTAGAATAGCAGGAGAGTCAGCATTATTACGTTATATGATCTCAACTATTTCAGGCTCAGGATTTACTGAAAGCCGTTCTAATGACGGGAAATTTCTGACACCAGGTTTTAAAGTAGCTGGAACTGTGGTACCTGCAAATTTCTTGACTTGGAAAGTAGAACCTGCCAATACTAGCATCGTGTTTCAAAATGATAGATTTGAACTCAATAGTTCATCGGCCGCTACTGCCCGGATTACTGCCCGTGATAGCATTTATGGTAGATTGATCTACATCGGATCAATCACACTTACTCCACAGACTACCAATCCTGGTAATCCTGGAGGTCCAGGTGGTGTAATCACACCAGCGCCAGGTCAGGCTATTGCTGACGCAGGAAAAGCAGCACAAGCCGATCTGAACAAGCTCAAAGATCAATTAAAGGATGCAACACCTGAGAAAATAGCAGAGCTATTAGCTGAGGCTCAGAAAAAGGTTGAAGAAGCCGTGAAGAAAATGGGCAATATCGACTTATCTAAAGCCATTACAATTACAGACGATAAAGCAATACCTAAGCTAGTCGTTGGCGATTTGGTGAAGCAAATTGAGGAAATTAACAAGCAAGTTAAAGCTCTTAATGAATCCTTAAAGGAACTGGATCCAAATGCTGCAGCAGTTAAGCCTGAATTCACGCTGAACCTGGGTACAGTAAATGCGAAGACAACTGAAGTTCCGCTTGCCAAAGAGCTGCTCACAGCATTGAAAGATAACGGTATATCCAAAGTGGACGTTGCGCTTAACGGACTTGTTATGTCGATTAGCGCAACTGAGTTCGCAGCTGATACTACTCTGGCAATTAGCAAGCAAGATTTGAAGGTAGCTTCAGATGCTACGGATAAGCCGATTGCATCGGATGTATATGAATTTGAATTCACATCCAATGGAGCTGCCGTTAATAATTTCACAACTCCAATTCAGTTAACCATTCCGGTTGCTAACAGCGCTAAGTTCGATACTGAACTGCTTACACTTGCAAAAATTTTGGATGGCAAGCTCATTATTTTTGTTGGGAAATTCAAAGATGGTCATTTGGAAGCTTCCCGTAATTCGTTCTCTACCTATACAGTTGTAGAAAACAAAATTACGTTTGGCGATACTGCACCAGTTGAACAATGGGCAGGAAGACAAATCCAGGTAGCAGCGGCGAAAGGAATTCTCGAAGGTCGTGAAGCCAATACTTTCGTACCGAACGGAAAAGTAACACGTGCTGAATTTGCCAAGATGATTGTGAAGACATTTGGTCTTGAAGATGAAGCAGCAACTGAAAGCTTTAACGATGTTAAAGACTCCGATTGGTTCAAGGTGTATGTAGCCTCTGCAGTTAAACATGGCATTGTTAATGGACGCGCAGAAGGTGTGTTTGATCCTAACGGTCAAATTACTCGTGCTGAAATGGCTACGATGGCAGCAAGAGCTCTTACACTAACAGGTTCTACTAAGAATGTGGCAGACGTGGATGCGGCGCTGAAAGACTTTGTTGATGCTGCAGCTGTTAATGCTTCACTTAAGGCAGGGGTTGCACTGGCAGCAAGTGAAGGCATCATCGTGGGCGAAGAAGGTAATAAGTTCAATCCTAATGCGGACTCCACTCGTGCACAAGCAGCAGTTGTAATCTACAGATTATTAAATAAATAGATAAATAAAATATTTACTGAGAGTTTACAAATCCCCTCTCCTATTGCTGGGGAGGGATTTGTATTCAGCATCATGATATGAAGGTCAAGCATGACTACGGAGGTCTAATAATGGAACTAGATTTAAGAGATTATTTGAAAATCATCAGGAAAAGGGTGTGGATGATAGTTTCTATAGTACTAGTTAGCTGCATAGCTGCAGGCGTAATTAGTTATTTTTTTATACAACCGACCTACGAAGCCTCTACCAAGCTGATTATCAATAAATCTGAAGAGCGCCAAGGCCTGGATGTAGTCGATATTAATTCAGTAAACTTGAATATCAAATTAATCGATACGTACAAAGAGGTTATCAAAACATCGAGGATCATGGATAAAGTAGTAAGAGAATACCCTGAGTTTGGTTTAACAGCTGAACAGCTTATTCAGAAGGTAAAGGTTAGTTCTGTAAATAATACACAAGTTATGACTCTTGGTGTTCAAGATGCTTCTTATGAGAAAGCTGCCCAGATCGTTAACGCGGTATCCAAGGTTTTTGAAAGTGAAATTCCTTTAATTATGCAGGTTAACAATGTATCACTGCTGAATGAAGCCAAGGAAGATAAGAAGCCCTCAGCTGTTAAACCGAACCCCAAATTGAATATTGCGATCAGTCTGGTAGTTTCATTGATGGTTGCTGTTGGTATTGCTTTTCTGCTGGAATACCTGGATGATACGATCAAGAGTGAAGAGGATGTTCAGCGATATTTGAACCTCCCTACTTTAACTATGGTAACCAAAGCTAAATCAGAGGATTATATCAATAACAGCTCTGCCGCAATCATTCACAAGGGAAGTGAGGCGCCACATGTCACAACCAACCAATCATAAACAAATTATTACGCATATTAATCCGAAATCTCCCATTTCCGAATCCTATAGAACTTTAAGGACTAATATTCAATTTTCTGCTATAGATGAAGACTTGAGGGTACTCATGGTCACCTCGGCAGGGCCGGGAGAAGGTAAATCAACGACGATCGCCAATTTGGCAACAGCTTATTCGCAAGCTGATAAGAAGGTACTGTTGATTGATGCTGATCTTCGCAAGCCAACTGTCCATCATACTTTTAAAACAACGAACAGAGTGGGCTTAACCGGGTTGTTGACGAATCAGGCAGCAATCGAAGAAACGATCAAAAGCTCTGGTATTCCTAATCTGGATATCATTACGTCTGGTCCGATACCGCCTAACCCTTCCGAAATTTTATCCTCGAAGAGGCTAGTTACTCTTCTTGAAGAGCTGAAGCAGAGGTACGATATTATTTTACTAGACACCCCTCCAGCAATTGCTGTTACGGATGCGCAAATATTGGCCACCAAATGTGATGGTGTTATCCTTGTTGTGGATTCTGGAAATGTAAAGCGGGAAGTAGCGATGAAGGCGAAGGCTAATCTTGAACATGTGCAAGCCAGAATACTCGGTGTTGTACTGAATAATGTGGATAGAAATAGCAGAGAAGCCTATTATTACTATTATTATGGAAATAAAACGTAGAAGAGCGCCTTAAATGGGGGATGCAGTGTGAAGCTTCAGAGCAGATTAGTTTTATTAGTTCTTATAGATATGCTGTTGGTATGGGTAAGTATTTATACGTCTTATCTCTTCAGATTTGATGGCTACATCTCCCCGAATTATATAGAGCAATGTATTAGATATGCGGCTATATCTATGATTTTCTGTTCAGCTAGCTTGATGTATTTCAAGCTCTACAATCGAATCTGG
Source organism: Paenibacillus eucommiae (assembly GCF_017874215.1). Classification (GTDB taxonomy): domain Bacteria; phylum Bacillota; class Bacilli; order Paenibacillales; family NBRC-103111; genus Paenibacillus_AI; species Paenibacillus_AI eucommiae. The sequence continues at coordinate 7,074 of NZ_JAGGLB010000019.1, read as the reverse complement.
GAATATGCCAGCATTGGCGAAATGATCTCGATTTTCAAGGCGGTTACCATTGGCTGTACAGCGTCTTATTTATTTATGTTCTTCTTTTTCTCACCTAGAATTCCTTTCTCTGTTTTCATCCGTGTACTGGAGACTATGATTATTGTGATAGGGGTAAGCAGATTTGCTTGGCGGGTACTAAGGGACAAATATTATAAAAAGAAGCTGGATCAACGTAAAGCTCTGATTGTTGGAGCGGGGGATTGCGGAATTCTTATCGCTAAGGAATTGAAATTTAATTCTCAGTCGAATTTGTACCCGATGGCATTTATTGATGACGATGTTGCCAAAAAGAACCATCAAGTAGTGGGTCTGCCAGTTCTCGGGGGGCGCGATCAAATTATTGAAGTTGTTGCCAAGCACGATATCGACGAAATCATTATTGCCATACCTTCCGTATCACGTAAAGATATATCAGAAATTATTGGCATTTGTAAGCTGACGAAAGCAAAACTGAAGATCATTCCGAAGATCAATGACCTTATTCAAGGCAAGGTAACGATTAATGCAATAAGGGATGTTGTAGTAGAAGATTTGCTGGGACGAGATCCTATCAATGTGGATTTAGAGGGTATAGCCAATTACGTGGAAGATAAAGTCGTGTTAATTACAGGTGCCGGTGGTTCCATCGGTTCTGAGCTATGCAGACAAATAGCCCCTTTTCGCCCAAGTAAGCTGCTGCTGCTAGGACATGGAGAGAATAGTATTTATGATATTGAAAGAGAAATGTCGCGATTATTTCCCGGGCTATTATTGGAAACTATAATTGCAGATGTTCAAGATAAAGAGCGCATTCAAGACGTATTTACATGCTATCGTCCGAAAGTAGTGTTTCATGCCGCAGCGCATAAGCATGTCCCTTTGATGGAGCGCAATCCTGCAGAAGCTATTAAGAACAATGTTTTTGGAACGAAGAATGTAGCAGAATGTGCTGATCTGTATCAGGCAGAAAGATTTGTGCTTATTTCAACAGATAAAGCTGTAAATCCTACAAGCATAATGGGGGCAACTAAACGAATTGCCGAGATGCTGATTCAGAGTCTGGATCGCACAAGCAATACAAGATTCGTAGCTGTACGGTTTGGAAATGTTCTTGGCAGCCGTGGAAGCGTGATCCCACATTTTAAAGAGCAGATCGAAGCAGGTGGCCCTGTTACAGTTACACATCCGGAAATGATTCGTTATTTCATGACGATTCCGGAAGCCGTGCAGCTAGTTATTCAAGCGGGCGCATTCGCTCAAGGCGGAGAGGTCTTTATATTGGATATGGGAAGCCCAGTTAAAATTGCCGATCTTGCTTCGGATCTTATCCGTCTATCTGGTTTTGAGCCAGGAGTAGACATTGAGATTACTTACAGTGGTATTCGGCCAGGAGAAAAATTGTACGAGGAATTACTGCTAAGTGAAGAGGATATTTCTTCTACACGCCATGATCGAATATTTATCGGGAGACCTATAACAATAAGTCGTAGTCAGCTTGATCTTGAGATGAAGCGCTTGGAGAAAGTAATTGGGGAAGAGCATAGTGCCATAAGAGAAGTGATCGGGCATTTGGTTTCGGGTTATTCTCACGTTAGTTGAAGTACATAGGTAGTATCACAAAGAAAGCGAAGCATCTTAGGATGCTTTTTTAATTTCTCCATTTTAACTTAATAATTCAAAGCGCTGCAGCATAAAAAAAGCATTATTTCAGGGAGTAGACTTGTCTCGGCTTCCCTTTGTCAACCTCTAAAATAACCATGTAAAGATGCGTTTCACTTGCACTGAATAAGCGGACTCTGGCATGGAGATATACGTTTTGTAGCTTTAGAGTGTGGAAATGTGGTATGATATGGTATATCCACATTCAAATTGAGACTTAGGCTGGTGAACGCATGCAGAAAAAGAAATGGAAAAAGTGGCTAATTTGGTCGGGTTCTGTCCTTATTGTTCTACTCATTGTTGGATACATAGGAATGAATATGGCTGTCTCTTATACGCTTAAATCTTTAGTACCAAGTGAAGTGGAAGCTTTACTGGAGACTACGCCGAACCCGACTGAAAACTCTTCAGAGCAGAATGGAGAAGGTGGAGATCCAATTTCATCTGGTGGACAGACTGATGAAGGAAAGAAGCCGGAAGGTGGGCAGGAAGCTGGCAATGGTGTTGATAACAATTCACCAGATTCCTCAACGGATCCATCGCCTACAGCTTCATCAAAACCATCCTCTGAAACATCTAAACCGTCCTCTAAACCTGCTTCCCCATCTCCAACTCCCAAGGGACAGAAGCTGGAATATCAAGCGGAGGTAACTAAGGAGAAGGCCAAGGACGTAGAAAGTGCGATATCACTAAAGGACAAATTATCTGTGACTACTGTATTATTGAAAAAGCTCAGCGCTTCAGACATTCAACTGATTTCCAAAATGGCCGGAAATGGTCTTTCTATCGAGGATAAGAAGGCAGCCAAAAAGATTATCATGGAAAAGCTGACAGAGGATGAATATGATCATTTGATTCAGATAGCGGCGAAATATGGTTTAAGTCAAGGAAAAACCTACAAAGAAACCTCTAAATAATGAGGAGCAAAGAAGGTGTGCTTGTATATGAAAAACAAGTTGAAAGCAATTATGGTTCTGTCTTTGGCTCTTATCATGGCAATTACGACTTCAGCTGCAGCAGCGCAAAAGCCGATAACGGTAAATGTTTATTTCGCTCCTATGCATTACACTTTCGATGGTAAAGAGTATGCTCCTGCAAAGGATCAACGCGGTTTTATTTATGAAGGCAGCACCTATGTGCCTTTGCGTTTTATTGCTTATTCTTTGGACAAGTCAGTCAAATGGGATGGTAAAAGCTATACGGTAACGATCTCAAAGCCTACAGCTTCTGAGCTGATCAGCATTAATGAGTTCAAGCTAAATGCGCAAGTACGGAATCAAGCGGCTGGCAGTGGAGATAAAGTAAAGCTGAAGCCAACAGACTTGAAGGTGTATAAAGAAAAGGTAACTTATATTTTCGATGGTAAGGGAATACAGCCTTCTGAGAAGCTGCCTGGCTTTATCATTGATGGCAGCTTGTATGTGCCTATCCGCTTCGTATCAGAAGCTTTGGGGAAGAAGATCGATTGGGATCCTGCGACATATACAATTGCCGCATCAGTTCGTACACAGGAGAAAGATCCTGTTGATGGAAGCGGCAAGAAGCCAGAGGATACTTCTGGATCTGGCAAACCTTCGGGTGGAACAGATGGTAAAAATGAAGGAAATGGTAATGCGGGCAATCCAGGAGCACCAGGAACCCCAGGAGGTTCTGGAGGATCAACCAAGCCGAGTGAAGAATCTATTAAAAGCGCAGCACAAAGCAAGCTTCAAGCCTTGCAGAGCAGTTGTACAAGCGAACTGAGCTCACTCGCGGATAAATTCTTTAAAACAGGGGATACTGATTTGCTTGCACAAGGTTCTGCTAAGCTAAGCGCCTGCGATAGTCAGTTTTCAACAATTGTTGGAGAAGCAGAAAGCCAGCTAAGTGCGAATGGTTACAGTACCTCCATCATTCAAACCTATAAGAATACTTATGAGCAAGTGAAAAATGCAGCGTTAGCAGATCTCCAAAAACGTCAATAACATGCATCTTGTAGGAATCGCCATACTCATATGTCGTGCACAGCATTGACCGAGTATGGCGGTTCCTTTTTCACGGAAATAAATGCGTAAAGCCCACTTCACCTGAGCGTGCTGTGGGCTTTTACGTGATATAGGCACAAATTTTCTCGGCAAAGACCGCCAGGATTTCACATGCGACTGACGTTTTTTGGATAGGATGATTAAGATAGATCCTGTTGTTCAACCGGTTTCTCGGTTTCTTCGGTCATTTCATTGAAACAACCTTTACAGATCATTTTACCGCGGAAGTAGGTCATGTCCTCAAAATTACCGCAAAAAAGACAAGCGGGTGTATATTTTTTGAGCATGATTTTATCTGGATCCACGTAAATTTCTACTGCATCCCCGATATCAATTCTTAGCGAGCGGCGCAGCTCTATGGGTAGAACGATCCGCCCTAATTCATCGATTTTTCTTACAATTCCAGTAGCTTTCATTTTGCTCACCTCACATTAAAATGATGGACTCTAACCAAAAGAGTCGTTATGTATGTACTATTCCACATTTGTGCTTCAAAACCTTTTATTAACAGATGAAAATTTACGTAAAATTCACAGCAAAGGAAAAAATACTGAATTTGGTTGTCATCAACCTTATCCCGGAATATTGCCTGCACGCTGCTTCCTTTCCGCAAACAGCCAAGCCGTGAACAAGCACATCAAAAGGACGCCGCAAGGCGTCCTTTGATGTGCTATTAAGCTTCTAAACTTCTCAGCGTCTTCTCTTCACATTCTTTAGAGCAAAAGCTGTTATGCGCTTCTTCACATTCCTCGCAGCAAACATGCTGGAGATGGCAGTAATCATTCGCACAGTTAATGTAACGGTCTTCAGGTTTGCCGCAATGATGGCAGCTTCCAACTACGATATCTTCATCGGTACGGTTGATCGGAACAGAGACCCGTTCGTCGAAGACATAGCATTTGCCGTCGAAGAGCCGGCCTTCTACCTCAGGGTCCTTCCCATAGGTCACAATGCCACCATCGAGCTGGGAAACGTCTGTAAAGCCTTCCTTCAACAGGAAGCCCGAGAGCTTCTCGCAACGAATACCGCCGGTACAGTAGGTAAGAATGGGGCGGTCCTTATACTCGCTCAGGTTGTTTCGGATCCATTCAGGGAACTCCTTGGTCGATTCTACTTCAGGGCGAATAGCGCCGCGGAAATGTCCAATGTCATATTCATAGTAGTTGCGTCCATCCAGAACGATAACATCTTCCTGCTGCAGCTTCTCATAGAATTCCTTCGGCTTCAAATGCTTGCCGGTTAGCTCGTTCGGATTCACATCCTCTTCCAACCGGAAGGTAACGAGCTCTTTTTTGGGACGCACAAATATTTTATGAAAGGCATGCTTGTCACTCTCGTCTATTTTTACCACAAGGTCCTGAAAAAGCGGTATTTGCCGCATCATTCTCAAGTAGGCTTCCGTCTGCTCTACAGTTCCTGACAGGGTGCCGTTAATACCTTCGGGAGCAACAAGGATACGCCCTTTGACCCCCAGCTTCTTGCAGTATGCCAAATGCTCGCGGGCTAGTGCCTCAGGATTTTCAATCGTTATAAACTTATAGTACAAAAGAATGCGGTATGGAGCTTCTCCCGTTGTCATAGTTAACCACCTATACTTGTAAAATGCTTGCTCAGATACATCTATAGTGACATAAATCACTTATTTTTTCAAACGGTTCACCAAAGATTCATCAAAGGTTCATCAAACGTAGAAAAGTTCGTGAAAGAAAAACATAGAAATACATAGAATTGCAAGGAACGACAGTGATTGACAATGAATTCCTTGTCGCAATTGACAGCCTGGTTTACAATAGAGTGAATTAAGAAATAATATATAATACTATCCTTGCTCTTATCAGCATTTTATTTCTTAGCGAAGGGGTTATCAGTCAATATGAAAAAAAGCTTGGCGCTATATGTCATGATGTGTCTAGGACTTACTCTGCTTGGAGACAAGACTCTAGCCGCAGATAGTTATGCTCTATCTCCCGGTCAGTTAGCAAGTACAGCCATATCTCAAGTCTCGAATCAACAGTTTACCGGAGTTGCCGTAATGAATGATACTGGCGAGCATCGCCGCGGGGTGGATGTGCATATTTATCGCGCGGATCCAGGTAGTGGTGCAGTAGAGAAGAAGGTGCTGCAGCTAATTACGGATGCGAGGGGATATTTCCATATAGACAATCTGGCAGATGGATCTTATCAGGTACGGTTGTCCAACGACGAGGTGATAGGCGATTATCCGTATAAGCTCGTCATCAAAAATGGCAAGGCAAATGAAACGAATGTGCAATTTGGCCTGGAGCAGGTGCAGCTAATTGGAAGAATTCTTCATGCTGACGGAACTCCGGTAAAGGGTGCTTATGTGTCATATGGAGAAGGTGGAGTCGGGCGTTTTTCCGCGGATGCCGATGAGAATGGAACTTACCGTATTCCTGATTTGGCTGAAGGGAAGCCAAACACTATATTTTTTTACACGAATGAAACGTATGCGCCTAACCAGCTTCCGAGCGCGAGATGGGATTTTGTCTATAAAGGCAGCAGGGTGGAGGCTCCCGATGCTATTGTTGATGGAGACAAGGTCGAACTGAAAGCGCGACCACAAGCTGTTAAGTTTGACGATGTGCGAGGACACTGGGCGGAGAATGTGATTCAACGTGCAGTCGAGCAGAAGATTGCAGAGGGCTATCCCGACAACACGTTTAAACCCAACCGCTCTATTACGGAAGCAGAGTTTCTGACTTTGCTTTTCAAGGCCTTTCAGGTCGTGCTACCCGAAGCTGGCAAGGGCAAGCATTGGTCTGCTGGAGCGTATCAGCTTGCCTACCAGCGGAACTATCCAGTATCCCTGGAAGCAGATAGAAAGCAGGATGCTCCTGTTAGCCGAAGTCAGGTGGCCGAGATCATTGCCGGAGCAGACGGAAAAGCACTGCTAAGCGATAAAGCGATTCAATATTTGCTGGACAAAGGATATTCGACTGGAAAAAGCGCTCCAACCGTTGCAGGCTATCAGGGCCGGGATCCACTCACGAGAGCTGAGGCGCTGCAGTTTATTTTTAACCTGAAGGAACATGGTATGACTGAACTGAAAACCAGACCAGTAAGCTAAAAAATTCGAATCTCATAACGAATCTTCCATACAAGGAGTTCAACCTTTCTCTGGGTGAAGTAGTTAACCTACACACATAGGAGATTAAGGGGGGACTCCTTGTTTTATTGTCATAATCCCTTTCCCTCAGGAAAGCAACGTCTGCTGGCAGCCCGATTGAGCGTGACCTGCTCGGCACTTTGTAGCTGAGAGTTATGATGAACGTAAGACAGCTCCAATTTGTTCACACATAGGTTACAATGTTGTTAGGACTAACACATTGCAGAGCTATAAACAAAGGAG
>NZ_JAGGLB010000018.1 GCF_017874215.1 Paenibacillus eucommiae | reverse complement strand
TTGGAAAAGTGCGATCTTCTGATCGTAACTCGCTGGGTGCCTACTCTACTCACGTACGGTTTGATGCAGGGGGAGCTGGAAAAGTAAAAAGAGGGTTTCGCCCTCCAATGAATTCCAGTTCTCTACTCTACGATGGAAAGTATAAGTTCTTGGTGGGAGCCCTAGAGTGTTGGATATTTTTGATTGACGTAGTAAAGCTTTATAGTGGTAAAGGGTTACAGGAAACAGAAGCCTGCTGGCTGTCCATTTGAACTTGCTGCTCGTGCGATTGTTGCTATGCTCTTCTTGAGAAATTCCTCAATCACGAGAAATATAGACATTTGCTCCGCAGGCTTCTTTTGCTATATTAAAGCTAGTATGCAGCTAATATGAGTTGGTATGGATCAGAGCAGTAACAGAAAATGGGGGATGAAATTGAAGAGAAGCGGTTATCATCGTTGGCTCCTGTCTTATTTACCGATATTTTTCAGTATCATTTCCGTTTTGGTGTTTATTTTTTTTCTGGCGATCAGCGGACTTGCCAAGGAGCAGGCTTTAAGGGCTAATGAAGTATTTACGCGAAATGTGCTGCAAACGCTGGATGCTTCCCTTCAACTAACCGAACAAATCATTGTTAAGGAGCTTTTAACAGACGAGAAATTCGCTTTTTTTTTCGACCCCTTCCAGGAGATGACGCCCTATCAGGCTTTTCAATTATCGAAAAAAATCAACCTGCTGGCAACAACGCTGCAGTCCGTTGAATCGATATATTTGTACCGTTTGTCCGATCACAGGGTGCTTACGACAAAGACCATGATACCGCTGGAGCAATTCGGTGACCGCGCTTTTGTGCAGCAGGTTGAGGAGCAGCCGCTCGCTTTTGCCTGGTCGGAGAGCAGGGTGTACAGAGAGTTTGGCGAGAATCAATTTTCCAAGCAGGTCGTATCCTTAGTCAAGAAGGTCCCCCTCGTCACAGGGAGTCAGGGACTTATTGTCGTCAACGTCAGGACAAGCTCCATTGGTGAGACTTTTGGCGAATTAGCCAGGTCGGACATTAGCTTTATGCAGCTGTTGGATGCCAAGGGCCAGCTGTTTTTCGGCGAGCAGATCGCTGTAGGATCCAATTTGTCGAAGATCCAATCCGAGTATACGGGCTGGACCGTTATTTCCGGAATGAAGAATAAAAAAGTGTTTCAATTTATCTCAGCGTTTTCAAACATTTGGCTTTATGCGGGGATAGCAACGATAGCGTTTGGAGCCATTTGGATGGTTATGGTCGTACGCCGCAATTATAAACCGATAGAGTCGATCAGGGAAAGCATTCAGTCGTATACGATGAAAAAAAACAACGTGCAGGGCACTATGCTGCCTCCCGACGAGTTTGCCCTTATTAAATGGACGATTGAAAATATGGTCGAACAAACGAATCAATATGAAGAGGAAAATAAAGAAAATTTGACATACCGAAAAAGATGGTTTTTTCAACAGCTTATGGAGGGAGCCAGCACAGATCATTTTGAGGATTGGCAGGTGGAAATGAAGCGGTTCGGTTGGAGTGGGCATTCCAGTGGCTGGGTGGTTGCTGTTTTGGAAATCGATCGTTATTCCGACTTTACAAATACATACTCTCAGGGCGATCAGCAATTGCTGAAGTATGTCATTACGGGAGTTATCCGGGATATGACGGAAGCCCGCGGCATTGAGGCATGGAGTGAGTGGGTGAATCAGGAGCAGGTAGGGCTATTGTTTTCTTTTAAGGAAAGCTTCGATAGCAATGCGCAGTTTAGCCATGAATTTTGTGAAAACGCCAGGATTTGGATGGAGAAATATTTGAAATTTACGGTTTCAATCGGTATTGGCCTAGAGGTGCGGCATATCCCAGATATCGCCCAGTCGTATGATAATGCGCTTGAAGCGCTGCAATATAAAACAACTCTTGGCAGTAATCGGACAATAGGTCACCTGGAGATAGGGTCTCTTCCGCAAAGACAAATGTTTCGTCATCTGAATAATATCCGTTTGTTGGCTCAGCATTATCGTTTGGGTGAAGATACATGGAAGCAGCAGCTTCATGACTTGAGCAGCTCCCTGCGGACAGCGGTGGCCCCCAGAGACGATGTGATTTCTTTAATGAATTACATTATTTATGCCTTGCAAAAGGAAATAGCCGAGCTCCCAGAGGAAATCCAGCACATGTGGAATCAGGAAGCAATGCCTAAGTTGAACGAGGCTCTGCAGCAATTTGAGGAGATTGCCGAAATCGATGAGGTTTTTACGCTTATTTTGAGCGAAGCATTCGGGAAGATGCTGCTGCTGCGCGAGAATCGTGGCAACCACAAGCTGATTCATCAAGTAAAGCGTTATATTGAAGCACATTTCGCCAATCCAGACTTGTCACTTGAGCACCTGAACGATGAATTCCATCTCAACATCAAAACACTGAGCCGTCTCTTCAAGGAGGAATTCGGTGAAAAATTCGTAGATTATTTAGCTAAAGTCAGGATTGAAGATGCCAAGCAGCAGCTTAAGGAAGCTTCCACTTTATCTATCCAGCAAATTGCTCAAAAAGTCGGTTACAATAATACCTTTACCTTTATTCGGGTATTTAAAAAGCTGGTGGGTGTTACTCCAGGCGAATACCGGAAAAGCCAAAATGAAGATAGTTAGATCAATTGAGAAAAGTATGCAAGAGAGCCCGCAGCCTTCATTAGCTATACGCCTTAACGAAGGCTCAAAGCTAGTGGGGACGCGGGTTTTCTCACTTTTAAGAATATCGTCAATGCCAAGAAACATGCGGATTGCCGAGGCAGAAGCTTTCCCCTTATAGTGGGGGAGTGAGGTGAGTAGAAGCGATGAACACAATAAAACCGTTTCAGACGGAGTCGCAGCAGGCAGGCCAAATGATGACGAAGGGAGTCCAGACAAAAGAAAAGAATGGGCATAAGCAAGGTTGGAAGCCAATCGGGAGCAATATGAGATTAAGGAAAAATATACCATTATATATTATGTTTCTACCTGTAATACTCTTTTACGTTATTTTTAAATATGCACCTATGCTTGGAACGATTATTGCCTTTAAGGATTATAATTTTCGCGACGGAATTTGGCATAGTCCATGGGCTGGCTTCAAATACTTCGAATTATTGTTTAGCAATCCTCAGACGATACAGGTTATTTGGAATACCCTTATGCTCGGTGGACTGACGATTGCCGTCAGCTTCCCTTTTCCAATCCTGATTGCCATTTTGCTGAATGAAGTACGTAGAGCCTGGTTCAAGAAATCGGTACAAACCCTCATTTATTTGCCCCATTTCTTTTCCTGGGTCATTGTCGGTGGTATGGTACTGATGTTGTTTTCGCAGGAAGCGGGCTTAATTAACCAATGGCTGAAGGCGATAAGCGGAGAGGTGTACCCCTTTCTGTACAAGCCGCTTTCCTGGGTGGTCATCTTTCTTAGCTCGGGGATTTGGAAAGAAGCGGGCTTCGGAGCGATCATTTACTTGGCCGCTTTAACGACGATTGATCCAAGCTTGTATGAGGCTTCCTCCATAGATGGGGCGAACAAGTGGAAGCAGATCCGGCATGTTACGCTGCCAGGAATCAGCTCGACGATTGTTTTGATGCTGATTTTATCGACGGGCAGTGTTCTGGAAGTAAGCTTCGATCAGATTTATGTCTTGCAGAATCGAATTGTCTCAGAAGTATCCGATGTGATTAGTACCTATATTTTTCGCGTAGGTTTACAAGGGGCACAGTTTAGTCTGACGACAGCAATGGGGCTGTTCGAATCGGTGGTGGCGTTCATCCTGATTATAGGGGCAAATTCTGTTGCCAGACGGTTTGGACAGGGATTATGGTGAAGGGAGTTCGAAGATGAGTATTTCTTATGGAGATAAGCTGTTTTACCGCTTGAATGCCTTAGTCCTGACATGTATATCCATAACCTGCTTACTGCCCCTGCTGCATATTATTGCACTTAGCCTGAGCGAGCAGCATGCTATCATGTCGGGTACGGTAACGTTTTGGCCGAAAGGAATTTCCTTTGAATCGTATCGGATGCTGCTTTACGGAACGAATGTGGTCCGGGCTTTTCTGAACAGCATTCAAATTACTTTAATTGGTGTGGCGCTTAGTATCGTGTTCACCATTTTGGCAGCTTATCCGTTGTCGCGTAAAGTGATGGCAGGCCGCCGCTTTTTTACACTGGCTATCATTTTTACGATGCTGTTTAATGGCGGGTTAATTCCTGCTTTCCTCATTGTAAAAAGCCTAGGTCTGCTCGACAGCTATGGAGCCATATGGCTTCCTGCTTTAATCAGTACGTTTAATATGCTGGTGATGCGCAATTTTTTTGAGAATTTGCCAAGTGAGCTGGAGGAAGCAGCCCGTATGGATGGCTGCGGCGAATGGCGGTATTTGACGAGGATCGTACTCCCGCTTTCGCTGCCGATGCTGGCGACAATCGCCTTGTTTTATGCAGTTACGTACTGGAATTCATTCTTCAGCCTGCTCATTTATGTGCAGGACATTGATAAATACAATTTGGCTGTACTGGTGCAGCAGATGATTCAGAGTCAATCGGTCCTTCAGGAAATGAATAATTTACGCCCAGGCGAACAAATCATGGCAACGCCCGAAGGGATTAAAGCATCTGGCATTATGGTGATGATTATTCCCATGCTGGCGGTGTATCCTTTTGTGCAAAAATATTTTATTAAAGGCGTCATGATTGGCGCAATAAAAGGCTGAGTTATGAAGAGAAGTCCTTGAACTTGAAGCTTTGAAAGGGGGAATGCGTGGACTTTTATCGAATGTTAGGGGAACACGATTTTTTTCTTGAAAAAAGTAAGGGGCAGTAAGGCATGGATTGGAAATCAGTGATTACGGATGCGGAGGAGAATGGCAATGAAGCATGGTTTAGTACGAAAAAGTCATTTGGTTTTCATAGCAGCTGCACTATTACTTTGTGTAATGCTGACTAGCTGCAGTAAATCGGAAAATAACGAGACTGGAAGCCCAACGCCAGCAAATATAACAACCGGAGAGGCAACTCAGACCCCTGGGAAAAAGGAAGATATTTCGGTATCCGTCTATGATCGGGGCAATATTCCGGCTGAAGAAGGGAATGCGACAAAGAATCGTTGGACGGATTGGATCAATGAGAAGGGTCCGGCCAATGTCAAGTTTGTGCCGATTCCGCGTTGGGAGGAGGAGCAGAAGTTCAATACATTGTTTGCTTCCGGCGGTGCACCCGATCTTATTTTTACTTGGAATCCTACAATTCAGAACAGCTTGTTTGCTCAAAAGCAGCTTATGCCGCTTGATGAGTTAATTGAAACCTATAGTACGGATTACAAGCAGCTGCTCACGAAATACCCTGCCTTGAAAAAGATGGGGATGAAATCAGACGGTAAAACATACGGCTTTGGAATGGTTGTGCCTTTTGATATCGAAAGCATCTTGTTCGTACGTGCGGATTGGTTAAAAAAATTACAGCTTGAAGCACCCACTACGACCGAGGAACTGTTTAATACGCTTAAAGCGTTTGTGGAACAGGATCCGGACGGCAATAACAAAAAAGATACGTTTGGCATCAATTTGAGCTTTGTCGGCGGGCAGGTCATTGACAATATGTTTGGGGTTGGCGGGTATTACAGCGTCACCCCGGATGGCCAGTATGTGCGCAACTGGGAACGCGAAGCGGCGATGGCAGCCTTCAAGAAACGGCTGTACGACGAGAAGCTGGTGGACAAAGACTTTTTGACGGATAAAAGCGGGGAGAAGGCACAGCAGGATTTCGTTAACGGGAAGCTGGGCATGTATGCTGTAAATGGTGGAGCCAGTGCTACCGGCTTCAAGGTGTACGAAGCGCTGAAGACAAATAACCCGAATGCTGAAGTCATTGCCATTCCGCTGCCGAAGAGCGAATTTGGCCAGTTTAGCCCGATTGTCAGCGCGCCGCTTTACAACACGGCTGTTGTCAACGCTCAAGCTAAGCATCCGGAGGCTGTCATGCAGTATGTAGATTTTCTGGTTCGGGAATCAACAGCCAAGACGCTTAAATATGGTTTGGAAGGCATCCACTACAACGTGGGAGCTAACGGTTGTCCACAATCCATCGATAGTGATAAGAGCACGAAGGAGCTTTCATGGACGGCCGATTTGCGGATGCTTTCCTTCGATATACTGGAAGGAGAATGCGCGGATTACGTCACGACATTGGATGTAAAAAAACCGCTTGAGCAGGAGTATGCTGACATTGTTCAATCAGCAAGAACTTCCTACTTGTCGCCGGAGAGACCGATCCATTATGATATTGACTTGAATTCCATGCCGAGCTTACCTCAGGATCTGCAGCTGGCCCGCTCCAGCGGTCTGGAAGCCGTGTTCGACACGTATGCCAAAGCGGTTGTTGGTGGTGCTTCTTATACAGCCGAGCAGGCAGCGGAGGATGCAAAGACAGCATGGAACCGCGCTGGCGGCAAGCAGCTTGATGAGTTCTATGCCAAATGGTTCAGCGAAAATAAGGATAGCATCGTGTACACCAAGGATTACTACAGCATGAAATTCTAGTTTCCTATCCCCGGCTCCAGCTCAGCCGGGGGTCCACTCAAACAATGACAAAGGGGATGCTCCCATGGTTAAGAAGCACCTGTTAAGAATGTCAGCCAAGATGCTGGTATTCGTATTGATTCTTGGAATCCTGCCGTTTCCTTATTTGCCCGTCAGGGCTGAAATGGCGGATACAGTCTTGAGTGAAGGACCTATTACACAACATGTCTATACCCCGTCAGAGCCGCAAAAAGTAATATTGTTTGATGATGATGGCAGTAATTTGACAACAGCCGGATGGTTTGTGCAATCTCCACAAGAAGGCGCGTATATTAATGATCATTCCAATTCTATCGGCAATTCCAATCAGGTACAGATGAAGCCTGTGCCGGAAGGTCAGTATGTATTGTACGGCGATGAAGTTGGCAGCAGCAGCGGGATTTATAAGTCCATGACCAAATCGGTAACGATCGGGGCAGGAGCCTGGAACGCTTTGGTAGAGATGAAAATTAAAGATCTTATCCATATCCAGGACTCGTCTTATTCCGTTTATAACGGTTTATCCTTTGAAATTTTCGCTAATCAGAAGGAATACAAGATTACGCTGCAGAATGGCAATCGTCTGATGGTGATGATGGACCGCAACGGTCCTTCTCAGGAAACAGAAATCACTTTACCTGCAGATGACAACTTTCACAGCTGGGAGTTTAAACATGACGGCGAAGAGCTTTTACAGGTCTTTATGGATGGGCAAGAGATCGGTTCTTTCACAGGAGTAATGGGAATTCCAGATACGTCAGAAGATACCATCCGGATCTTAAATGTGCCTCTTGAGCGTGAAGCGGGAACTACAGAAGTTTATATTGATCGCATTCAGCTTTATAAAATGGTCTTGTCAGAGCAGCCGGCTGTGTTATTTGATGATGACGCGACCAGCCTGGAAGCTGGTGGCTGGGAGATGCAATTGCCCCCTATAGCCGGATTATATATTACCGATCATGCCAATTCTCTGGGCAATCCCAACCAGATTGCCATGAAGCCGGTGCCAGAAGGACAATATTTGCTGTACGGTGAGAAAGAAGCAGGGCTTGATGAAAGCTATCGACAGATGATCAAGAAGGTTGATATCGGGTCCGGATCGTGGGTGTTCGAATTTGAGGCGAAGATTAAGGAATTGGTTCAGGTTAAAGATTTACCCTATGATGTTTATTACGGGCTATCCTTTGAAATATTTGCCGGACAAAAAGAATACAAGGTTACTCTTCAAAACGGAAACCGTCTGATGGGGATGTATTCCAGCAATGGCCCCTCACAGGAGACTAGAGTGGAAATGCCTGATGACGATAACTTTCATACTTGGGGAATCGCCTATGACGGAACGGATAAGGTGTTTGTAGCGATTGATGGAATTAAGGTGGCCACCTTTACCGGGATCGGCATCCCGATATCTGCATCCAGCCCAAATGCCATTGACCAAATCAAAATATTGAACGTACCCATCGAGGCTTTATCCGGCAAAAATGAAATCTATGTGGACCGGATAAAAATGACCAAAAATCTTATTCCCAACTGGCCGGATCCTAATGAGCTGTTCGATGATCAGGCTGATGATCTGTTAGCAGGAGGCTGGACTGTCGATCCGCCGACAGAAGGAGCTTACATTACGGATCATTCTGGATCCGGAGGCAACCCCAACGAAGTTCAGCTGAAGTCTGTATCAGAGGGCCAATATTTGTTTTACGGTAAAGAAGAAGGAACGGGCACAGGAGCGGGTACTCCCGAAATTACGGCTATAACCCGTGATCTGATGATTGGCAATGATCCCTGGGTGCTCGATTTCAAGACCAAATTGTCCAGCTTGCCCACTCCTCTTGCAGCTCAAGCTTCCAGAGATCCTCTGGAGCAAGGCATTTCTGTGAATATGACAGCTGGAGGCAAGAGCTACAAGCTTTCGATTCAGAACAATCACCTCTTAGCCAGATCAGGCGATGGGACGGAGATTCTGGACACTTTTGTCAAGATGCCTTTGGATGATAATCTATTCCACGATTGGGGGATAGCCTTCGATGGCAGCAATTCGCTTTTCGTAGCGTTGGATGGACAAAAGGTGGCTACATTTAGCGGCATAGGCACACCTGTGGCTGCTGAGGGAGATTCACTTACATGGTCTGTTCATTCTTCCAGCCCGCAGAGCGGAGCTGCAGAGGTTTATCTGGACAATATGAAACTGCGGAAAAAGCATCTTCCGGTTTGGGCTGCATTCAGCCCGAGGTTCGGACGCATTGCGATTCTTCCCACATCAAGCTCTGATGCTGTGCAGGTGGCCGTAGAAGCGGTGGACCTGGATCCATCATGGCTTACAAGCGAACAAGTGACGATTAAGGGCACGCTGCTGAGGAAAGAATCCGGCCTAGCAGAAACCGTCATAGCTGAAAATACCGTTGTTCTGAGTAATAACGCTCTAACCTTGCAGCTGGATCCGCAGCAGGCAGATGGAGACCTGAAGCTGAAGCTTGAACTGTTTAGCGGCAGCGAGAAGCTGGATGAGGTTATTCATCCCATTTTCCTGGATAAGGATGTTCAGCTTATTTCTCCTAATGACATCATTACTGCACAGGCTGGAACCTCCTATCTGTTCACACAGGTCGGGAATATGATCAACTATAACGGCAATGGCGCGGGGGCAGGTCCTACTGGCTGGGAGAAAGCAACTTTTCAATATGAAGGTTCTAATGTTCAAGGGTCCATACTTGAGAACACTCCAGATGCCGAAGTGATTCAATTGCCAATTGAGATGAACGGAAAGTTCGCCATATCTATCGGATATGTGACGGGAACAGAGGAGTTTCAGGCTGTTGTCGGGAATGAAGCCAAGCCGCTTAAGCTTGAAGGTGGCTCAAGTATGGCTGGAGAGAAGTATGGCGTGCAATTGATTGGTGAAGTTTTTGTAACGGCGGCCGAAATGACGGGTAAGCAGCTGAAGCTGTCTCCGGTACAGGGCAAGTCGGCGAGAATTGCTTATATCAAGCTGCGCAGCTTGTCTCAAGCGGAAATGGAGCTTTACTTGTCAGAGAATGAAGGAGAGGCTGGTAAGCGGGTCATTTACAACAATGATGGCTTCAGCCGTTTCTATACGGGGGATATTACAAGTCCTTCGACGTTAAAGCAGCATACGACTGATTGGTATGATGGCCAAGATGTTGGGCAGCTTGACTGGCAGCTGCTGACCACATTTACATTAAATTATGACAGTATGTATGCAGGCCCGTCTTTCGAAGGTTCGGAGCGATATGAGGATCAGATGTCGGATGGAGACAAGCTTGCAAGGGCATCCATTCGCTCGATTATTGCTACAGGAAAGCCGCCGTTGCAAATTATTGCGGAAAATGCATTGGAGACAGGGCTGAAGGTCAATGCTTCGCTCAGAATGAATGGTGTCTATCCTATCGGCAAGAACGGGTATCTCGATGGAAGGGTATATGAGCAAATGCTGCCTTATCGGGTGCTGCAGAAAAATGGACAATTGCTGGATTACGTCGATTACGGCAATACAGCTGTTCGTGATTATATTAAAAATGTAATTGTGGAAGCCGCCTCGTTTCCTCATGTTTATGGGATGAATCTGGATTTTAACCGGTATCCTTACGTATTCGGTTATGAATCCGAGCTTTCCCGAAGCTATGCGCTTGAATATGGCATAGAGCCAAAGCTGGAAACTACGGAGCAGGGCATAGCGAGGTGGAACAAATATAAGGCAGATTCCATGACCCAGCTGATTCGTGAAATCAGGGCATCAATACCAGGGAAGCAGCTATCTGTCCGTATTCCTGCTGCGGATTATTACAATTACGGCTTTGATCTCGAAGCCTGGGTGGATGAAGAGCTTATCGATATGCTGATTCCGTCCTCGATAATATTTGAAGATTTTTATGATATCACGCCTTTTGCAGACCTGGTGAGGGGGACTACCGTCAAGCTTTACGGGGGTATCGTTCATGAGCTGGAGGGTGCTGATCTAACCAAGGAAGAGGAAGAACTAATCAAGCGTGGAGTTGCGTTAGTTGCCAAGTACAACTACATGAACAGATTACAGTATAGGATGAGGGCATACGAACTGTACAAGGCAGGGGTAGACGGACTTTATATTTGGGACAATGAGCTGGGTAAGCAGGTGCTGGGACTTCTCGGCGATAAGGTGGAGATCGAGAAATGGCACGCTTTCGGTTATTCATCTGATATTGTGCAGAATGCAGTAACCGTATCAGCCCCGTCTTTAGTGACGGACCCGGAGCCCGAGCCGAGCACAAGCCCGAGTCCGAGCCCGAGTCCGAGCCCGAATCCGGAATCGGGCGTCAATCCACCACCAGCGTCAACAGGAAATGGAGAGAATGAACAGGCGATAAACCAGATAGAGCGGAAGAAGTTGCTTGAAGCAGCAATTCACCGGATGAATGTATGGAAGGAGCTTCAGAAAAATGGTTCGGCGAGTTCTTCAGATGAAGAGCGTAAAGCTGCTATTCAAGCAGTTAATCAAGCTGTGTTGAAGCTTACGACCATGGATCTTGCCTCAAATGTCACTGTTACGAATGCAGTGGCGACGACGAAGTTGGATGAAAAACAATGGCTTCCCTTAATCAAGGATATCAAAAAGAATCTAGATGAACTCTCCAAACAGCTGGCGGAATGGAACCCCGATCTGTCTGTAAAACCATCTTTGACGCTTGATTTCGGCAAGACGAGTACGAAGTTAGCTAAAATTGTCCTGCCCAAAGAGCTGCTGAAACTAGCATCTGGAAATCATTTCGATACGATTTTCATCCAGATCAACGGTGTCACGGTCGGTCTGCCAATTCGCGATTTTACAGAAGATATAAGCTTATCATTTGCTGTTAAGCCAGCAGCGGAATTGACCCGGATAAGCACGCTTCCGGCAGCTTCAGAGGTATGGGAGCTTACTCTCGAATCAGGGGGCAAGCCGGTAACCAGCTTTGAGCATTCTGTCGAAGTTATCATTCCAACTACAAGCTATGAGGCGCAGCATACAGAGCTGCTCGTTCTGGCCAAAATTGTCGACGATAAGCTGGAGCTTCACGGAGGAAGACTTCATGATGGCAAAATGTTTGCAGCACGCGATTCATTCTCTACCTATGTCGTTGTACCCAATCTAGTAACTTTTGAAGATACAGATCGTGTGAAGCCATGGGCGGGATCTTTTATTGATGCTATGGCAGCCAGGGAAGTCGTGACAGGACGGGAAAACAGGAAATTGTATCCGAACGAACAGGTGACCAGGGCCGAATTCGTCAAAATGATCGTCAGTGCATTGGGATTGTTGAAGCCGTCTGATCTGCTAGAGCCACTACAGCCTCTAACAAAGTCACATTCACCTTTTACCGATGTACCCGAAGAAGCATGGTTTACACCATACATTACCGCAGCTGCGGAGCTGGGAATTGTCAGCGGGCGGGGAGCAGATCTTTTCGCTCCGAATGAACGGATTACGCGCGCTGAGATGGCCATGATGGCTTCCAATGCGCTGAAGGCGGTACTTAAAGTCAAGGATTCGAACGCATATGAAGCTGCTTTACAGATTTTCGATGATTCGCAAGAGATCGATTCCGTGTTCAAGCAGGGAGCTGCACTTGCTGCAGCCAAAGGGCTGATCGCCGGTAGTAACGGCAAATTTCGGCCGAATGAAGCTTCAACGAGGGCCGAGGCCATCACGATTGTGTACAGATTATGGAAGTTGGATGCCGGTCGTAATCCGCTAGATTTTCTAAGTATGGAATGATTAAGCACTAATCCAGCAAACAAGGTCGGTCCAGCAGCTTGCGAAAGCGCTGTGCCGATCCTCTCAGTCAAACTACCAGCAGAGGGTGTTAAAAAAGTGAAAGGAATTTGGAAAGAGCGTGGTTATGAGGACTTTGCAGATGGGACCTTCGGTAACGGGGGACAAAATCTGTATGTGTCCCGCAAAGGCGTATTGCAGCGTATCTATCGTTTCGATCTTAACCGTGACGGATATGCCGATATTGTTTTCGTGAACAGTCATGATATGGGGGAACGTCCTCCCGTTTATGTGTACCCGGATGCCCTTCATACTGCTGAGCGGATAGAGCTGCCTACTGCTGGCGCATACGCTGGAGCTATTGGTGATTTGAACAATGATGGCTATGACGATCTGGTAATTGCCAATCAGCATAACGGTACTCATTCCGACGGTACTGCCTATATTTACTACGGATCACCGGAGGGACTAAGCGAACGTTATAAAATCGAGCTGCCGGTACCGAATTGCAGAGCTGTTGCGATTGGTGATTTCAACGGAGATGGTTTGCCTGATCTGGCTTTCAGCAGTGAAGGGAAATTAGTCATCTATTATCAAAATAAAGGCGGTTTTCTGAATGACAATCGTGTCATCCTTGATCTGGATGTGACCCATATAACGGCTGGGGATATCGATGGTAATGGATATGCGGATTTATATGTACGTGTTCATAACGGACGTCCTGTTGTTTTGTGGGGAGGACCCGAGGGGATAAGGCTGGAAGCGAGCACACCAGTCGGGGGCGAGGATGCTGCAGCCAGGACACTTGCCAGCACGACGGCAGGCTGGATGACATTTGTTGAAGGCTGGCGGCCGAAAATGGTTACGATAGGCGGAAGCATTCATCTTTTCCGGCAGGAGAACGATAGAGCTTACTTCTATCCGTTAGCAGAAAAGAAGGCTGTCCATCATGAGCCGCCGGGCCACTCGGATTACTTCCAGCCTCGCACTTTTTCTGAACCACTCATACTTGCTTGCAGCGATGTGGTTTCAGCAGAAGCTGGTGATATCGATGGTGACGGCTTCGAGGAAATTATACTCGCTGTGTGCAGTGACCGAAGTGAGCAGGAGAGTTCATGGATTTATTGGGGCTGTGCAGAAGGCTACGATGAACGGAATCGGACGCCTCTTGAGACAGTAAGTGCAAGGGATGTGATCCTTGCAGATTTGGACGGCGATGGCCACATCGAGGTTATCGTTTGCCAAGGCCGTACAGATGTGATGAATACGACTGAATCTCTGATCTATAAAATTCATCGGGAGAGCATGGGCGGGAATCGGGTAGTGGTATCGGAACCAACCAGGCTGCTGACACATGACGCCTCTGATATCCTTATCGGGCACACCTCAGGCGCATCTCAGCCGCAGGTAATTGTTGTCAATCATGTGAGCGGCCGGGTTCGTGGCGATGTCTCAGCTGTCGCCTATTTGGGTGGCGAAGACGGATTTCAAGCCGACAGAAGGATAGAATTTCCCGTGTGGGCGGGTGTCGATTCCATCTGCTGCGATTTCGATGACGATGGCTGGGGAGATTTGCTCATTGCTAACTGTGCCGAGAATGCGCCCCATCTCGACCCGGGCTCATTCTTGTATTGGGGAGGACCGGCAGGCTTTCATCCGGAGCGTAAAAGCATTCTTCCCACCGTTCGTGCCCATGGCATGGCCGTCGGTGATTTTCGGCGATGCGGTTATTTGGACGCTGCTTTTACTGGCTGCAATAACGCGGAGCTGGTCATTTTTCGTGGAGGCCCTGATGGTCTGGATACGGAAAACCCGCAGAGGATTATGATGAATCCGAGCCTTTATGATTATGTCCCGGAGAAGAGCCTCGGTTCATATGATGAATCGGCAGAATTGCCCTTTAAGGAGCCGAGATGGTTGTTTACGGCGGATTTTAACAATGATGGCTGGCTGGATTTGTTTGTTTCCCAAATATTTGGCGAGAGCTTTATTTTGTGGGGTGGGCCTGAAGGGTATAGTATGGAGCGTTCTACCAAGCTGTTTGCGGGTGGAGGCATCTGTGCGCAAGCTGCGGACTTGACAGGCAATGGCTGGCTGGACCTGATCATAGGCGGATTTCACACACCTGGTAAACAAGTTGTAGAGGAATCCTACGTTTATATTTATTGGGGAAGTCCTGAGGGCTACCGCGAAGACAGGAGGATGCAGCTCCCTGCTCACACAGCGAATTCGATTACGATCGCCGATTTTAACAACAATGGCATCCTCGATATTTTTGTAACCTCCTACAATGGGGGAAGGGAAAGGGATATAGATTCCTATCTGTATTGGGGACAGCCGGGAGGGCTCTACTCTGCTGAGCATTGCACTAGACTCTTCACTCACTCTGCATGTGGAAGTGTTGCAGCAGATTACAATGAAGATGGTTGGGTCGATCTGGCCATAGCGAATCACAAAACAAATGGAAACCATGATGGCTTCTCTTTTGTGCTATGGAACGGTCCGGAAGGATTTTCAGAGAAGCGGGTTACCAAACTGCCAACGCAAGGTCCTCATGGGATGATGGCTGTTGATCCCGGCAATGTAGCAAATCGGGGGCAGGAGGAAGAATACACTTCAAGCGTTTACGAGCTGCCAATAGGTGCCGTGCTGAAACGTATTACATGGGAGGCAGAGCTGCAGCCAAAGACATGGGTGAAGGCCCAGATTCGTTCAGCAATAACGAAAGAAGCGTTGAACGATGCTGAATGGCAGGGACCGGATCAAGCTGCAAACGGCTGGTTTGAAAACGGCGATAGTTTGGAAGGGACCAACTGCGGGCCTTGGATTCAATATCGCTTGGTGCTTGGTGCCATCAATGGAGGGAATAGTCCTCGGATAACGGAAGTTGCCGTGGAATATGAGTTTGAACTGGAACAAGAGTAAGAGTAAGAGTAAGAAAATCAACTATTACAACCAGGAGGCAATGATCATGACTGATATACAAAAGCTGGCTTTATTCGGAGGCAAAAAAGCTGTTACCCAGGAGAGCGGAAATTTATTTACCTGGCCAATTATTACACAGGAGGATGAAGAGGCCGCATTGGATGTCCTCCGCCGGGGGGCTATGTCCGGGACGGATGTTACGATGGCATTTGAGGAGGATTACAGCAAATGGCTGGATGTAAAGTATGCCTTAGGTTTCAACACCGGGACAGCTTCACTGCAAGGGGCCATGTTCGGATGTGGAGTAGGTGTGGGCGATGAAATCATCTGTCCAAGCATGACGTATTGGGCGACTTGTCTGCAAGCCTTCTCGCTCGGAGCCACAGTCGTGTTTGCGGATATAAATCCCTTTACACTATGTCTAGATCCAAACGACATTGAGCACAGAATTACAGACAGGACAAAAGCGATTGTTGTTGTCCATTTCCTCGGTTATCCGGCCGATATGGACCCTATCCTGGAAATAGCCCGAAAGCATAACCTGAAAGTCATTGAGGATGTTTCACATGCCCACGGCGGCGTGTACAAAGGACGGAAGCTTGGAACGATCGGGAACGTAGGGGCGATGTCCTTAATGACCGGTAAAGCCTTGGCAATCGGAGAGGGCGGAATCCTCGTTACTGATGACCGGGACATATACGAAAGAGCGGTAGCTTTGGGACACTATGAGCGTTACGGCAGCCAAACGGAGAATGAGCAGCTGCGTCCTTACCAAGGCCTCCCTCTGGGAGGATATAAGTATCGCATGCACCAGGTCAGTTCAGCTGTGGGACGTGTTCAGCTGCGCCACTATGATGAGCGAAATGTGGAAATCGGCAGAGCTATGAATTATTTCTGGGATCTGCTTGAAGGAGTGCCTGGCTTAATCGCACATCGGACTGACAAAGAATCCGGGAGCTTAAATGGCGGCTGGTATGCTCCACATGCTCACTATGTGCCGGAGGAGCTTGAAGGGTTATCGGTTACGCGTTTTTGTGAGGCGGTCCGGGCGGAAGGCTTGACATCCTGCATGCCAGGCTGTTATACCCCGCTGCATTTGCATCCGCTTTTTACGCAGGCTGATGTGTATGGACACGGCAAACCGACTCGTATTGCTAATACAGAGCGGGATGTACGCCAGTATAAAGGTGATTTGCCAGTTAGTGAAGGGTTATCTGCCCGTCTCTGCGAAGTTCCTTGGTTTAAGCATTATAGGCCTGAAGTGATTGAGGAATACGCGAACGCTTATCGCAAGGTTGCTTTAAATTACAAGGAATTGCTTCAAGATGACCGGGGAAATTCAAGTGAGCATGGCAATTGGAAACTGTTCACTCAAAAACAGAATAGCTAAAGGAAGAGGAATGAACATGATCATCGATGCCCATAACCACCCTGACTACATGGGGTTGTCATGTCGGGACATTATCAGCAACATGGACAAATACCAGATTGATCGTACCTGGCTCTTAACGCTTGAAACGCCGGAAGACGAGTATTTGCCTTCTTTCTATCACCGATACGCCAGACCGGACGGGAAAGGAGCCATTCCTTTCTCCAGTTGTCTTGCTTGCAAGGAGACTGCCCCAGAGCGATTTGTGCTTGGATACGCACCTGATCCACGAATCCCTTATGCGATTGAACGTCTGGCAGCTGCGATCGAGATGTACGGTGTGAAGGTTTGTGGAGAAATCATGCTGCGGATGATGTATGACAGTCCGGATGCTATCTCGATGTTTCGATTTTGCGGGGAGAAGGGACTCCCGGTTATTCTGGAGGTCAACTATGGTGCAGAACGTTTTGAGCAGCATACGAGGCCCAACTATTGGTACGGCGGAGGTATCGAGGCTTTCGAACGGATGCTGAAGGCGTGTCCGGAAACTGTTTTTTTAGGCCATGGTCCGGGCTTTTGGGCGCATCTTTCGAGCGACGATCTCTTCGATAAGTACAGCTATCCTCAAGGTAAGCTGGAGCACGGAGGAAGGGTGGAGGAGCTGATGCGGCTTTATCCGAACTTGCACTGTGATCTATCGGCAGGGTCTGGACTAAACGCCCTGAAGCGGGACCCTGCCTTTGCCAAAACCTTTTTGCTGGAGTTCCAGAACAGGGTCGTGTATGGCCGGGACTTGTATGGTAATCAACATCAGGAGTTTTTAAACACGCTGGGACTGCCTGGGGATGTGCTGGACAAAATATACTCAGGCAATGCACTGAGATTAGTTAAGGATTAGAGCAGCGTCGTAGCGTACGATTGAAGGGTTTGTACGAAAATTAGCTGCTATTGGAGAAGCGTTCCCCGGATGATGCAATTCCGGGGCGCTTTTTTTTTAGCTAAGCTCGGAATTTAGGGAAGAGCAAACAGTAGCAGACCGCTCCCCCAAAATCCCAAATTGAGCGTATGTTTCACTTAACGATGATTTTCATCGTTAAAGCAAGTGTCCCAGATCGATCAGCCACTTTAATGATGATTTTCATCGTTAAAAGGGGACGGATGATCTCTCTGAGTGGTAAAAAGGGATTTTAACGATGTTTTTCATTGTTAAAGGAAGCATGTGGAGACGAACTGGTGCTTTTAACGATGAAAAACATCGCTAAAAGTAGTAACTCTTCTAGATTGGCCTGTTCTGCACATTGTAGCTGAGAGAGTTAAAGGGTGTTGGGCTGAATTCCCCTTTGGTAACAGGGATAAAATCATTTAGAACAATCAATTCTATTTACACGGCGTCAGACTGAATGATATGCTTGGGATAGTTGCATCCAATATTTTGAAGGCAATGAAATTTGGGGGACTCCCTAGAATAAAATTGCTGCCAACTATCAAATCTGTATATCCCAAATGGTTATCTGCCAAATGAAAATGAGAGATTGGCTGGTCTGTTCGAGGTTGTTTAATCCCTCCAAACCTAGAAGTTTGGAGGTTTGCTTTATTTATTTACTCTTTAAGTATGTACTCTTTATACGGAATAACTCGCCACGCGTCACGCGCCACAATGATACGCAATCAGGAGGAAAGGAAGTATTCTAATATGACAAACGGAATATCAATTACAGAGTATACGCCGGCATATGCCCGCTCTGTGGCTGAAATGTGGAATCAAAGCCGGGAAAGCTGGGGCGGGGGGAATGAAGTAAGTACAGAACAATCAGTCTTGGAGCAGCATGAGCATTCAACGCTGCTGAAAGTTTTTTTGGCTTTGGATGGTCAAGAGGTTGTAGGCTATTGCAGTTACACCAAATATCCTGATGCCGAGCAGACGATGTATATTCCACTATTGAATGTGCGTCCCGATTATCATGGGAGGAAGATCGGCAAGGAGCTAATTCTTACTGCGGTAAAAGAAACCGTTGCCCGTGGCTATCCTTATCTTGATTTATTTACCTGGCCAGGGAATACAAAGGCCGTACCTATGTATAAAAAGTGCGGATTTTTCTGGGAGAAGAGCGATCATCGTACTCACTTGGTGAATTTTATCCCCGCACTGCTGCAAATGGAGGCTTTAACACCGTATTTTGCAAGCTTCGATTGGTATGCTGACGGAACCCGTGACTTGTCGGTTGCACCGGACGGTGAGGAAAACAACGGCTTTCAATATTTGACGTATACTTGGGCACGTGAAGGTAAAGCCATGCGGGTGGAATTGGAGCAATCGGCGCGTGGCATTCGGCTCGTAGAAACAGAGGATTACCTGATCTATGCAGAAATTGAGCATCATGAGCTCGTTTTTGGCCGCAGCTATGAGGTCAAGTATGTCATTGAAAACAAATCGGGGCTGCCGCTCCATTGTCAGGTGTCCGGACGGGATGACGGCGAGGTGCGGCTAACGCTGGAAGCGGACGTGGAGGTACGGAATAGGGAGCTTGTAAGTGGACGGTTCTATGTGGATGAGCCCCTGCGGGAACAGGCTGACGGTGAGATACGTCCTGCTGTGACGAGCGAATGGCTCGTGAACGGCAGGAAGCTGCAGCTGCGCACCGGAATTGCTCCGAAGTATCCCGCCGGCTTCCAGTGGCATCAACCTTCCCCTACTGGTTTCACGGGGGCACCGGATTCGATGGTCCTGACTGTGGAGAACTACTATAATGAACCGGCAAGCTTCACCATTACGGTGGAAGAGAACGACTTGCTGACGATGGCAGAGAACATATTCAGCTTTCAGCTGCCGGAGGGTGGCAGATGTTCGCTCCCTGCAGATTATACCCTGCATCGTTTTGGATTGTATGATGGTGTATTGAAGGTGGAGGCTTGTCCGGAGCACGGGGAGCCGATGCTGTTCACGAAAACCATACACGCCTTGTTTAAAGGAACCGGGGGCAAGTACGGCGGGGAGACTAGAGAGGAATGGCTGATCGCCAGCGGCGCTTTTTCCGTTCATTTGAACAAGTGGTCCGGTGATGTCCGGCTCTATTATTTGGATCAATCGCTTCCTGTCCATTGGTATTGTCCTCGTTTGGGGCGTCCTTTTTCACCGGAATTCAAAAGCAAACAGCCCGTCCAGGTCAAGTGGCGGCAGGAGAACGAAACGATGGTGCTGGAAGCCTTGTACCTATCATCGGATTTTGCCGGAGCAAGCCTTGTGATGAAGATTTATTTGCATCCCAACGGTCTGGTGGAGCGCTGCTATGAGGTCAGACAACTGGAACCTTTGGGTGAGCGCCAATTGCATGTGCTGGATGCATTCCGGTTTTCTTTCGAGAAATGTGTCATTCCGTTCAAAGGAAAATGGGTTGAGGTTACTAATAATGCTGACGGCTACCAGGCAAAGTGGGATGCGCCTGATATTTCGGAAAATTGGCTGTTCTCTACGGCTGGAAAAATACCTGTGGGAATCTGCTGGCCTGAAGCCATGACACCAGTAAATGCGGAGCATACGCTTGGGATCGAACACGTGGTGGCTGCATCCGCCAGTGGGGGAGTGACTCGTCTGCCCTCCGTGTATATCGCTATTGGAACTTTTGCCGACTGGACCGCTTTTCGCTCGTTTGCCTTACAGAAGAGAACAGAGCGCACGCCATTGCTTACAGAGCCAACAGAGCTTGTCGCAGGATTGGACGGCAACCCCTTTATCCGGAAAGATCTGCACATTACCCTTGTGAAGCATGATGGCGCTCCGTTGGCCGGAACTGTTGAGATCGTGTCGGAGAAGGAACGGTTTGTTACCAGGGAGAAGGAGTGCGATGAGGACAGCATGTACCGCCAGGTTGAATTCAGCATAGAGAATGCCGGAGGCTCTGAAGGCGGTGCAGCGGATGTAGTTAAGGCTCGTTATCGCTCATCCGCATCTGTCAGCGTATATGCAAAGGCCGTCTTCCCAGTGTCGGAAGGGCAGGTGCGGCAGGTGATAACCAGCGCTGAGTCGGGGTCAGGAGTCATGTATACGATTGACAACGGTTTACTGCAGCTTGCCGCCTCACCGGAGTTCGGTAGAGTCTTTCACTCTTTGCAGTACCAGGGCAGGGAATGGCTGTCCACGAGTTATCCCAAGCCTGGACCGAATCTATGGTGGAATCCATGGTATGGAGGAATCGGTCTGGAGCTGGACGGAATCTCCCAGCTGAATCTGTCTGGGGAGGAACGGAGCGCTGAATTTGTTTCACTTACGGATCAATTCGGAAATGCCTGGTCAGGCTTGCGGATTTCCACTTCCATTAAGCAGCATAAAGGCTACCGCGGTCTGGACATAGCGCACTATGCGCTGATGTTACCCGGCACACCCGTTCTCTGCTGTGTGAATTGGCTGAACAATCAGACGGGAATGCCTTTGTTCCGTACTGCCGTGAACACCGTTTCCTTTATCGAACCGGATAAGGACAGGGAGCAGAGCTGGTCAAGCGGCGACGGAGCGGATCAGTATTGCGGAACGGGACAAAGCGGGGCGAAGAGTGAAGGTGTGCTGCGGTTTGGCTCAGACAGAAGGACGGAACGATTGCATATCGTGAACAATCCCGTTAGTAGCGAAGCTTCGATGTATATGAATAACGCAGTTATCGGACATTACTGCAGACAAACCTTGAAGCTTGCGGATGGAGCTTCGAAGTGGATGGATCCTGTGTTTTATGTGTTTGATGACCGTGATTTGACGTTGGCGGAATTGCAGGCTTTAACTCTTATTACTTTTGAAGACCAAGAAGGCAGAGTTTGATAAGCGCGGTGTAGTGCTCGGCAGTGGAATGGGTGTTGCGGAGCATGAGCCAGACGAATTCCCGAATGCAAGCATGAAAGTCTGGTCACGGGAGTGCTGGCTCCCGTGACTTACTTTTTCTGTTTTACCGTTGTAAGAACATATTTTTCCTCGTCCGTAACGTGCTGTTGTTCCAATACTCCAACAAAAATTCACCGCTATGGTCAACCTCAATTTTAGCAAAAACTTGTACCACGACTTTCCCACTGGATGCTCCAATATGCCGAAACATATTAAATGTACCGTCATTCAAAGAATAAGCGATAGACCCAGTCTTCGGGACTAGCAGTCATTTCCCTTCGCATGGCAATCACCAGCTCCAATGTTTCTTCTTGAACACATCTCATACTTAATATAGGGGAAAGCTTGGGCAAATTGATGGAAAATTTATGGATTCCCCATGAATTATTTATGGCTTCTGCCCAGAGACAGCATACAGGGTTCTGCAGCCTATGTTACAATATTGCACATAAACATTTCATATTGAGGTGGAGTGAGCATGTATAAGTTATTGATTGTCGACGACGAAGAATATGTGCGAAATGGCATAAGAAATACATTTAACTGGCCGGACTTCGGCTTTCAGGTCATTGGAACGGCGGAGAATGGGCGAAAAGCCCTGGAGTTCGTGCAGGCTCAAAGACCGCATGCTGTGCTCAGCGATATTATTATGCCGGAAATGGACGGTTTGGAATTTACCGGTGAGCTGCAGCAATTGTATCCTGAAATAAATGTTGTGCTGCTGAGTGCCTATAGTGAATTTAAGTATGCCCAGCAAGCGATCAAATTTGGAGTTAAAGCTTTTCTGCTTAAGCCGGTGGAAGAGACTGAAATAGAAACAGTTTTTCGCTCGCTGAGCCAACAGTTATCAAGCCGGGAACGAGTTAGGCCATCAATATCGCTTAACGCTGTGAGTCCGTCAAGCCCGCCTGTCGGGCATTCAGCTAATCCGTTAAGCAGCCATAAGAATGAAGGGCTTTACAGAATTACTGGAGAATGGCAAAAGGATAGAGCTGGAACGGAGGAGCCTAGCGGTACAGAAGTGGATAGCTATATCACAAAAGCAAAACGTTATGTCACAGAGCACTTCGATCAGAAGATCACACTGGAGGAAGTGGCCAAATTACTGTACATTACCCCTGCCTACTTCAGCGTGTATTTCAAAAAAGAAACAGGCCAAAATTTCGTTGATTTCATTACGTATGTCAGGGTGGAGAAGGCCAAGGAGCTGCTGCGCCGCTCCGAGTATAAGGTAAAGGAGATCGCAGTGAAGATTGGCTATGACGATTACACGTATTTTTGTAAAATCTTTCGTAAGTTGGAAGGGGTTACTCCCCTTGAATTTCGCTCTCAATACGTCAGATAAAAGGTGAAACTACCATGAAGCTCTCCCTATTAAGGCTGCTGCAAACAAGAAGATTTCCTTTGCACACTATTTTGATTGCGCTTTCACTCGTAGCGGTTGCCGTATCTCTAAGTATTATATCCATTCTTTTGCTGGGCAGTACCAAATCGTTGATTACTGAGAAACTGGATGTTATCCATACGACTAAATTCAATCAAATCGCTTCGGATATAGAAGCTTTTTTTGATGATTCCCGAAAAATTGCTGTTTATTTGGAAAACAATCCGTTCCTGGCAGAGAATATCCGCAAATTAGAAAACAATGAAGGGAATTCTTTTGAGAAGCATGAACGGATGCTCAGCATCAATAAGTTTCTTTTAAATCTGACCCAGTATAATGAAAACATTAAAAGTATTAATATTGTTACGGAAAAGGACCAATATTACAGCGGTGGTGTGCTGTTTACCTATGATTTGGCCAGGATTCTCGGGAGCAATCAAGTGGTTGACCTCAAACTGAAATACCCCGACACCATTTTTCGGCCTACGACGACAGTGAGGAAGACGGGGATGACTTTCGCCAAGCACTTGACCGGAGAGGTTTATTATGCGAGCTCCCTGCGCAGGGGTTCTATGGTTTACGGGAACTTATATATTTTGCTGCGTGATGATTTTCTTGCCGGGCGCATAGCAGAGCTGGATACGATGATGATCGTTGACGAAACCGGCCATACGGTTTACAAAGGCAAGCGCTATGAAGAGATGGAGTCGAAAATCACCTCGCAGCTTATCATCCCCTCCATAAACAAACCTATCGTCTACACAGACAAAAATGTTCAAATTTATGCCAGGCAGCTGAATGTTCAGAAATGGACGCTCTTTCATAGTGTGGATTTAAATACTTACCGCGAGCAGTCCGATCTGCTTCGCAGTCTGGCTGTTATTTCCTTTTTGATTAGTCTGGTGATCACCTTTGCTTTTGCCAGGTTTATTTCCAAAAGAATTCTTCGTCCAGCAGCAAAACTGGCGGGTGTAGTCAAGCGCTATCATGTTGGAGATGCGGCTACTGTCAGGTTCAGCCAAGATTCTCCTAAGCGGAAGTTTTCCTTGCGTGAAAAAGTTTTTTATTACCTTCTTATTACGATCATGCTGCCAATATGCTGTTTTGTGGCTTTGTTCTATATGCAGTCAAGCTCCATTATTACGAAGCAAACAACGGACGCCTACCAGACTGTCCTTCAGAAAGCGGCGGATAATCTGAGCATTGTTATGGATAAAAAGGAAAAGCTGCTGCTGGGCATTTCCTACAGTGAGATTGCGCATAATCTGCTGCAAACACAGACTGAATCTGACACAGCAGCTCTCTTTGATATGATTGAGCAGTATGTGTACCTGGGGCTTGATAATGATATTTACAGTCTGTATGACAATAACAACAAGCTGATTGTTTCCAGCGGATTTAGGCAGGCGCAGCAGCTGGATGAGGAACTGGCGGCGCAGCTGGAGCAGATGTCCAGGGGCATCGTTTGGACGATGGACAAGGACCGGGTCAATACGGATATCGTCAGGCTGAGCATGCCGGTAAACAGCCTGAAGATCGGGAAGAGACTGGGGTATGCCTTGGTCGAGATGAAATATGATGATTTCAAAAAGAAGTTTTCCGATTTGGATGCAGGCAGCGGCGACATGTTTATTCTAAAAGATGATGGCCTCGAAAAAGGGATGAGTGGAAACCATGAGCAGCAAGGGGAGGAAGCCTGGAAAGTGGATCTGGCAGCTGCTATCGATGGGAATTCCGGCAACCGGAAAGTGGACATAGCCGGAGCCGAGCATCTTTTCTTCTATGAACAGGCAGGCTCCAAATCGTGGTATTTGGCTTCCGTTTTTGCTAACAGTGCGATTGCGAGACAAAGCTCGGCCGCTATTTTTAACAATATTTATTTGCTTGTTGTATTGCTTTTGTCAATTTTACTGCTGGCCTTCTATATGTCCTGGACGCTGATGAGGCCGATTAACCGGATCAATGACATGCTGAATATTTCAAGCCTTGAGCATTTGGAGCGCATCCCGGATGATTATTATTTCATAGATGAGATTCATGAGCTGGGCAGTAATTTCAATCGCATGATAGGGCGTATTGAAGATTTGATTGATGATTTACTAATGGCTAACCTCAAGCAGCATGAGGTGGAAATTGATAAGAAGACGGCTGAAATTCATGCGCTCCAAGCACAGATCAACCCTCATTTTCTTCAGAACACGCTGGACAATACCATATATATGATTAAGGAAAATCATAAGGATCAAGCCGTTGAGATGATTAAGTCGTTAAGCAGTCTTTTTCGTTATGGCATCAGCCGGGGTGAGACGATTATTCCGGTTCATGAAGAGTTGAAATATGCCAAAGCTTATGTGAGTATTGTCAACCTCCGTTACCGCGGGAAAATTAAATTTTACTGGGAAGTTGAAGATTCCCTGCTGAATTACAGAACACTGAAGCTGATCTTACAGCCGATCATTGAAAATGCGATCAATCATGGGATTCGAGACACAAGTGAAGCGGGAACCGTGCGGATCGAGTGCAAGGATATCGGGGAGCATCTTCAGTTCAGCGTTGCAGACAATGGCAAAGGTATTTCGGAGGAGAAGCTTGCCGAACTGCGAAATAGTCTCATCAGCGGGCAACATTCGGATCGTATAGGGATCTGCAATGTGCAATCGAGAATTCGCCTGTATTTCGGGGATGAATTTGGTGTAGGCATCTCCAGCATATCTAATAAGGGGACAACGGTAACGCTGACTATTCCCAAAATAAGTCCATAAATAGTGCATGCAAAGCCCATAAATTTTGCACCAAAATCTGTTTTTCATCAGCTATAGTTAGTACAACATCATATGTGGAGCGATATCAAGCACCTCATCATGATGGCATGATCGTTCAAGAAGGAGAAATTCATGGAAAATCCGATTGTTATTCCTGAAGCTAAGCGTGTCCGCATGAAAGCGGCAAAGGTAGATTGGAAAAAAGTAAAGAACATGAAGGTTCTTTACCTGATGATTTTGATACCGATTACATTTCTGGCAGTGTTTAATTATTCGCCTATGTACGGGGTCCTGATTGCATTCAAAAATTTCCGTTATGTCGATGGAATATTAGGTAGTGATTGGAATAATTTCGCCTATTTCAGGCAGATTTATGAAGATCCAATCTTCCGCAGGGCGTTCTGGAACACGCTGCGGATTAACATCATCAGCATTGTTTGTACGTTTCCGCTGCCGATCGTATTCGCCATGCTGTTGAATGAAATGCGTCGTGTACGGTACAAAAAGATTGTACAGACAATATCGTACCTTCCTCATTTTATGTCGTGGGTAGTCATCGGTGGTTTTGTGTATCAAATGCTGTCACCGGAAATTGGTTTTGCGAATGCCATCTTGTCACTGGTTGGAGTGGAGCCGATTTATTTTATGACGAAAACAAGCCTGTTTATCCCCATTCTCCTGTCGGCTACTGTATGGGCATCTGTAGGCTGGAGCTCGATTATTTATTTGGCAGCGATCAGTGCGATTGACCCGGGGTTGTACGAATCAGCGGAGCTGGATGGAGCCAATCGGCTGAAGAAGGCCATCTATATTACGATTCCTTCGATTATTCCAACAATCACAATTTTGTTTATACTCGGCTTGGCAGGGATATTAAGCGCTGGATTTGATCCGATTTTTAACTTATACAATCCGATGGTGATGGACGTTGCTGATGTTATTGACACTTATGTTTTTAGAAAAGGCTTACAAGAATCGCAGTTTGGCTACGCAGCAGCAGTGGGCTTGTTCCAAAGTGTAATCGGCATCATTTTAATTTATTTAGCTAACAAGACCGTTAAGCGCTTCAGCGATTATGGAATTTGGTAGTAGATAAGCAGATAAAAGATAGCAGATATATGGAAAACGAAGATGTATAGACAGGGGGATTTGCAGTGGTGAACCGGAGTATGGGCAGCAAATGTTTTGATATTTTCAATTACAGCTTTATGGCGCTGTTCTGTTTGACAATTTTGCTCCCGTTTTGGGATATGTTCATTTTATCGATTTCTGATGCTAAGCTATCCGCATCCTTGAGCATGCGGCTATGGCCTAAGACATTTGATTTATCTGCTTATTATTTTGCTTTTTCCGACAACAAGATTCCGCTTGCTTATCTGGTCACGATTTACAGGACGATTTGCGGGACGATCTTATCGCTGGTGCTGACGGTGATTGCCGCTTACCCGCTTTCGAAGAAGGATCTGCCGCTGCGCAATGTGATGACAACTATTTTTCTTATTCCGATGTTTTTTGGTGGGGGCCTGATTCCTACCTATATTATCATTCGCAAGCTTGGACTTGTGGATAACCTCCTTGTATACATTTTGCCTGGTGCCGTTGGCATCTTTACGATCTTGATAGTCCGCAATACCTTTATGTCGATGGACAAAGCCCTTGAGGAATCTGCGTTTATGGATGGGGCTGGATATTTAACGATTTTGTTCCGTATTTATGTGCCTTTATCCAAGCCGATACTAGCCACAGTTGCATTATGGTCTATGGTCGGACATTGGAATGCCTGGTTTGATGCCTTGATTTATATCCGCTCCGAGGACAAAATGGTGCTGCAGTCGATATTGCAAAGAATGGTAGCTATGACCAGCAATTTCTCAGAGGAAGCGCTGCAGTTTCAGATGCAGAATCCTGGATTATTTGTTACAAGCCAAACCTTTCAGGCCGCTGTAACGATTGTCACGATCGGGCCTATCGTTATGGTCTATCCATTTTTTCAGAAATATTTTGTGAAAGGCATTATGATTGGCTCGTTAAAAGGATAGCGATAAATAAAAGATATCAGAACTAAAAGGGAGGTGGTTGGTGTGTGAAGCGGTGGAAGTGGAATTATTTTTAAGCTTTTAGTTTAGCAGGCGTTTGAAGAAATGTGGACATGAAAATGGGGAGGTTATGAACATGCTGAAAAAATTGGCCTATGTACTACTAATGACAGTATTGGTTGCCAGTATAGCAGCCTGCAGCAGCTCGGAAAAAAAGAACGGCAGCGACACAGATAACCAGACAGAAACACCTAAGGTGACAGAGCAGGCAGCAGGGGCTTTGGACAAAAAGCTGGATATTTCCTGGATCTCAGTTAATTTCCATACATCTGTTGAGGGAGACTGGACTCAGAAGCAGCTGGAAAAACAATTAAACATTAAGCTGAAAGATGTGAAAGTGGATATTAATAACGCGCAGCAGCTCGATTTGATGCTCGCTTCAGGGGAAATGCCGGATGCTGGATGGATCGGCAAGGATTCTCTTGAGCTGTATGAGCAAGGTTTAACGCGCACAATTCCAAGAAAGCTGATTGAACAATATGCACCTTCCTATGCAAAGCTGCTCAGTAAATATTCGTTTGGCTGGAATATGAACCAGATGAAGGATAATCCGGACGAATATAGAGCCCTGACCGGGATGTATGAGGATGATTCCATTTATTTCTCCTCCACGTACCGGCTGGACTGGCTGGAAAATCTGGGCATCAAACCAAATGGGAAGCTGGAGCAGCTCGATGACGCTGGCCGAATTTGGGTGACCGATACGCCATTTACACAAGCAGAGCTGACCAATATTCTAAAGCGCTTCACCGAAGACGACCCTGATCAGAACAGTAAGAAAGATACGTACGGGATGAGCGGGAATGAATTTATGGTTTACAGCTGGTCCACCATTGAGGGCATGTTCGGTTTTGCAGACGGACAAAATGTAGAGGATAACAGTAAAACGGTTTTATATTATGCATCTAACCAGTACAAAGATTTCTTGAAATATGTAAACTCCCTATACAAATCAGGCTACATTGACAAGGAATTCGTAACGCTTGATTGGAACAAGTTTCATGAAAAGATCGCTGCTAACAAAATCGGCTATTTTCCAAATCAATACCAATACTTGAACCCTTTATATATCGACCGCTCCCCTCACAAATTGTTAAACAACGTACCTGAATCCAAGATTTTATATGCACCGCCTGAAGTTGGGGAAAGTGGTAAAGGCGGAACGAACCGGTACTATAATCCATACCGCTACAGCTTCGTTGTGAAGAAGGATGTCAGTGATGAGAAACTAATCCGAATTCTACAGCTCATGGAATATATGTATTTCGATAAGGAAGCCCAAGTATGGACTTTATTCGGTGAGGAAGGTGTGAATTGGAATTGGGAAGGAGAGCCTTACAAATCGAGCCCGATTAGCATCGAAAATTCTCCAAAGGTAGATAACTATAATGGAAATTATATTTCTCCTAAGGAATTGCAGTATTTATATCATGATGAGTTAACAGCAAAGCTTTATAAGTACGCCGGAGGAGAATGGGCGGAGAAATACGGCATTTATCCGCACAGAAATGATATGTTCTCTGAAACCAAGCTCGCTGATTTGTCGAAACAATATGATTCCGGTCTGGAGACTATGCGCAAAGAGTTTATGTATAAAGCAATAACTGGGGAAGTGGACATCGATAAGGAATGGGACAATTATTTGAAAAAGCTGGATAGTGCAGGATTAGAAAAGATCCATGTGGAATTAAATAAGGCACCGCTGGTAAGTGAGTTGTTGAAACAGTAATCATGGTATTGTAAGTAAAGTGATGGAGTTTAAAGCAAAGTGAAGGAATTTAAAGAAAAAGGAGCCATCCTATGATTCAATCGTTGAAGCAGCGTCGCGACAATCTCGTTGAATTGAAGCTGACCGGTGAAAATGACTATGTGTCTTGTCAGGTTTTATACAAGGCTGCTGGAGATGACTGGTATACAGCAAGTATTTATGCGGATCTTGAGGCGGAAACAGCACTGAACGGCAGCAGCTTTTTGTGGAATCAGGCACAGGCTATGGGCATTGTTCGATTGTATGGCAAAAGTGAGCCAATCTTGTATTGGAACCCGTACATCAATCTTGGGGAATATGTAGGTGTTGTAAGTGTTAAAGTGATCTCTGTAACTACTAGTGGGGTTATAGAAGCTGTGGAACATATGAGTCTGGAACCATCGGGCGTTATTTATTTGCAAAATTGGGCGGAATACTTGGGCGATAACGCTTCCTGGGATCCGCAGCAGGGAGAAGGGAACTGGAAGCTCAGCCCGGCTGGAGCAGGTGGTAAAAGCAGTCAAATAGGGGCGAAATATAAGGAGCAGTTGCCTGCTTTTCGAATTCCTTTAAACACAGTTGGGGAGTATGACATTCATTTTGGCTTTGGCAGCGGGACTCCGCGCTTTCTGGCGAGGACGGAAGGGGAGGCCTATCGCCGCTTTATTACTCCGGGAAATAGTATGGATTTGCTGCAAAGTGATTATGGAGGCAAACAAAACAAAGAGATTTTTTGGAAGCGCTGTTCCATTGACCATGGCTATATAGAAATAACCCAGCTGCAGGAGTCTATTGTCAATCATTACGATTTTGTACCGCTGGATTACGTCAAGCTTGTACCACTGGAAGCGGCCGAAACAGTTGCAGTGGAAGGATCAGACAGATCAGCAGAATCGGAAGGACTCGCTTGGAGGCAGAAGGAAGATTCATCAGCAAGCAAGCTGAAGACTCCAGAGCTCATCCTTTATTATGAGCCTTACAGCTATACCCTGCATGGCTTTCACGATGCGGAAACGATGAACAGCATTATGCTGGAAGAGTTCATGCGCTTGAATCCCCAGGAAATCAATTGCCAAACGATCCGCATCGGCATGAAGTCGCTTCATCACAGCAGCTTTCTGGAGAAGCTGAATTTGCCCTCGATGACGGATGAGAACACGATTATCGATGATCCTGTGAAGCTAGTCAATAGCTGTGACATTCTCCAGGAATCCATTCAGTATATGAAGGATCATATGAAAGACCACATGGAAGATTGGCAGAAGGACAGCGCGTTGGAAGCTTCGAATCACAGCTCGAACGTCAAGCCTGTACGATTTACAGCCAATATCGGGATGAACCGTCCTTATCTGGGCATTCCTGAATTGTCCGAGAAGTTTGTCAGGGATCATCCGCAGTGGATCAAGGACGGTGATTTGGATTATTCGGTAGCACCCGTCCGTCAATACGCGCTTGCGGTCATTCATGAGCTGATAGAGAAGTATGACATTGATGGACTGGTATTTGACTACATGAGGCATTATGCGAATCAGTCCGTTGAGACACTCATAGAGATAATAAGAAGTACACGTGAGAAGCTGATTGAAAAAGAACGGATGACCGGCAGAAAGCTAGAGCTAAAGGTAAGAATTCCAGCAGATCAGCCAATTTATTACAAGGCAATGGAAATTTGTGTGGCTGAGCATCTCTTGGATGGAATCGTCCCTTCGAATTTAGTCTCAAGCGAGCCTTTGCCGCCTGTAGAGCACTATCTGAAGCTCTGTTCAGGCACGCAAGTTAAAGTCTTTGGATGTATAGACGGCTGGAAATGGAGTATTGGCAGTGAAGCAAGAGCAGGCAGCTTGGATATGGCTCATACGCCAAACGATCTTAAGTCTTATTTTGAGCACTATGAGAGTCTTGGAGTTGATGGGATCTACATGTATCAAGGAGATCAATTTACGTCGAATCCTTATTTGAAGCGGATGTTTACGGATAAGTGATGGCGCATCCTTTTCTATTAGGGGAAGCCTTGATAGACTAAGGGATAAAATATACAGGAATGGCTGTCATGGACGGCTATTCCTGTATTTAAAATTGCGCACAAGGATAGCTCATTTGTTTCGCTAGAGATCCTAAATCTTCTATAGTATTGTTGCTTCTTC
Source organism: Paenibacillus eucommiae (assembly GCF_017874215.1). Classification (GTDB taxonomy): domain Bacteria; phylum Bacillota; class Bacilli; order Paenibacillales; family NBRC-103111; genus Paenibacillus_AI; species Paenibacillus_AI eucommiae. Next base: position 172,801 of record NZ_JAGGLB010000018.1, on the reverse strand, counting down.
TTCCATAAAATGTCCGCAGGAACTTCACCCCGAACGAATCATTGGTATCTGTATGGCCTGGCGCAAAATAAGTTATACCAAACACACCCTCTGGATTTAGCGATGCTCTGCCCAACTCCAACGTTTTGCCAGCACGCATAATTCCTATGCTTACATAGGACATAAGATTTTCATCCGGGGAATACATCGTCTTATATCAAAGTTTGCGTTTGAACCCACGTAGGGGCGAAGGCTTACGGACATCACAGCCGTTATTTGTGCCAAAATCGCATGTTTTGAAGGCTTACGGACACAGAAGCCCTTAACGAGGCTTTTTTCTCCTGTTTGAACCCCATTCAGGGCAAATAAGGGATCTCATGTCCGCAAGTTTTTGGAATGGCCTCATTTCAGGGGAATAAAGGATCTCATGTCCACTACCGCTTCGTTCAAAATGTTCATAACTGCCTAAAGCCCTCTTCAGCGTCGGAATCTGGCCAGTCCCATGTACGTTATTACGTAATTAAGTAATAATGAGACATGTAGGTCAATCCAAGTCAATAAAGACTAAGGAAAGCAATTTGACACATTAATAAGTTCCTATAAAATGTAAATATGCAGGTTTCTAGGCCACGCTTGGCGGGCAAAATAATAACTTTTGAAGCAGGCTCATAAACATGGTAGACTTTTAAAAGGCTATCTTTTCTACTATATTGGACTTAAGTACCATGAAAGGGTGATTGCAATGCGTTATGTGGTGATTGGCGGAAGTGGGCATGTGGGTACATATTTGGTTCCTATGCTAGTACGTTTGGGTCATGAAGTGATCAATGTAAGCAGAGGAAGTCGCCAGCCGTACGAGGCAGATCCCGCGTGGAATTCCGTTAAGCAGGTTACTGCTAATCGCGGTGCTGAAGAGGCGGATGGCAGCTTTGGGCCGAAAATTGCTGCTTTGCAGCCGGACGTAGTTATCGATATGATATGTTTTACGCTGGATAGTGCGAAGCATCTAGTGGAGGCTCTTGAAGGACATGTTCAGCATTTCATCAGCTGTGGCACCATATGGGTGCACGGTACTCCCGTGGAAGTGCCTGTAACTGAAGAGCAGCCGCGACGTCCCTTCGGTGATTATGGCATAGAGAAAGAGCAAATCGAGGCCTATTTGCAGCTTAAAGCGAGAAGAGATGGCTTTCCGGCTACGGTGCTGCACCCCGGGCATATTGTAGGACCTGGATGGGCACCGATCAATCCCGTTGGGCATATCGATCCGCAGGTGTTTGTTCGCTTGGCCACTGGACAACCTGTCACCCTCCCGAATTATGGACTGGAAACCTTGCATCACGTTCACGCTGAAGATGTGGCGCAGTCTTTTGTTAAGGCATCCCAGTACTGGAGTCAATCGATTGGCCAAAGCTTTCACATCGTATCTCCAGCAGCTGTAACGCTAAGGGGCTATGCAGAAACAGTGGCATCATGGTTCGGACAGGAAGCGAATCTATCTTATGGACCTTTTGAGGTTTTGCGCCAGTCCATATCTCAGGATGAGGCCGAAGTGATTTGGGATCATATATCCCGCAGTCCAAACTGTAGTATAGAGAAAGCAAGACGTCTGATCGGGTACAGCCCGCGGTATACTTCTTTAGAAGCCGTGCGCGAGTCGGTCAATTGGTTGATAGCTCATAAAGTGATTGAAATTTAAATATCGTAAAAATGGCTATGTTATTAATGTTACGTTTATGTTATATTTAAGCAGGGCTATGTTTTAGATATTCTAGCTCTCGACAAGAGAAGTTTTGTGATTCTTGATTTAAGAACTGAGCGCCGGTTTCCGCAGCTGTCTTGTGGGCGAGGCGTGTCGGTGATTTTTTTTGTGCGGAGATTTCCAGATAATTTGCAAAGGATGTTTTCGCCAGCCTCTCTTGGTAAAGTATAGTAAAGGTAAGGCTTACAAAACAGCATATGGAGGTTCGCAGTGAAAAATATTGTTAAAAGAGTAATTGTAGGTGCAAGTAATCCGCCGACTGATGAAAATATAATGGTGTCAACACAGCAAGTTATCCGCAAAGCACTAGATATTATGGGTTACAATGAATCGTTCTATGAATTGTTAAAAGAGCCTCTACGGCTTCTTACGGTTAGAATTCCTGTTCGTATGGATGATGGCAAAGTGCAGGTATTCACCGGATATAGGGCACAACATAATGATGCAACAGGTCCTACCAAAGGTGGAATTCGCTTTCATCCAAGTGTAACAGCAGATGAAGTATCGGCGCTGTCTCTCTGGATGACGATTAAATGTGGAATTTTCGATCTGCCCTTTGGCGGCGGTAAAGGCGGTATCGTGTGCGATCCGCGGAGCATGTCCGTTGGTGAGGTTGAACGTTTGGCAAGAGGCTACGTAAGAGCAATCAGCCAAATCGTCGGTCCGACCAAGGATATTCCGGCCCCAGACGTTTATACGAACGCGCAAATCATGGCCTGGATGCTTGACGAATACAGCAGTATCCGCGAGAATGATTCTCCGGGCTTCATTACGGGCAAGCCCATTGTACTAGGCGGCTCCCGCGGCAGAGAAAAAGCAACCTCGCTTGGAACCGCTATTGCGCTACGGGAAGCGGCTTTGCTGCAAGGAAAGTCCTTGGAGGGTCTGAAGGTCTGTATTCAAGGGTTCGGTAATGTGGGCAGTAATCTGGCAGAAATCCTGCATTCTTGGGGAGCAACTGTCGTAGGAATCAGCGATGTGAATGGCGGTATTTACAATGAAGAAGGATTGGACATCCCTTATTTACTCGACCGGCGTGACTCCTTCGGTAGTGTAACGAACCTGTTTTCAACTCGCTTATCGAATGAAGAGTTTTTGGTGCTGCCATGTGACGTACTCGTTCCAGCTGCCATGGAGAACCAAATCACGCTTGATAATGCAGATGCCATTCAGGCACAGCTTGTTGTAGAAGCTGCCAATGGACCGACGACGCTCGAAGCATCGGAAAGACTGCATGAGCGGGGAATTCTTGTGATTCCAGACGTGCTGGCCAATGCTGGTGGTGTAACCGTCTCGTATTTCGAGTGGGTGCAGAACAATCAGGGCTACTATTGGGCAGAAGAAGAAATCAACAAACAACTGGAAAATAAAATGGTGGAAGCCGTTCATAACGTACTCGAAAACGCAAAATCACGTAAAATCACGCCACGCTTGGCCGCTTATATGGTCGGCATCAGGAAGGCTGCGGAAGCAAGCAGATACCGTGGATGGCTGTAGGCTTTAGGTTTTTACGTACTTTTATAGATGTTAACAACTAATGCAAAGGGACCCTGAGGGTTCCTTTTTTTAATTTCTATTCTAAATATGAAATCAGGTCAACTGATCCTACAGAAGCAACAGAGGAGGAGAAGATGACAAATCTTTCTTGACAAATAGGGTAGGGGGCTATACTATATTGTAGTGACGAGATGTTTTTAATTCTGAGTTGCATGAAAAGGGAGGAAGAAAATCATGAATAATCAAGCACAGGCTTTACCGCAAGCAGATCCCAAGCGCTGGATGGCGCTGGCTTTACTATGCCTTGCCAATTTTATGGTGATTATGGACACATCCATTATCGGCGTTGCACTGCCAGCCATCAAAGGAGCGCTCGGTTATTCGCAGGCAAGTTTGCAGTGGGTTTTCAATGCGTATGTCATTTTCTTTGGCGGGTTACTGCTGCTCGGTGGCCGATTGTCCGATCTATTTGGCCAGCGACGCATATTCATGTGGGGATTTTCCATTCTGACGCTTGCCTCTTTGCTGGCAGGACTCGCATGGAACGAGGAGTCGCTTAATGTGGGCCGCGCCTTGCAAGGATTAGGTGCCGCATTAATAGCCCCATCCGCGTTAACGATTGTCATGATGCTCTTCGGCGGCAACCCCAAAGAATTAGGGAAAGCATTAGGTTTCTGGGGCGCATCAGCTGCTGCCGGCGGTTCGGCCGGCGTGTTTCTCGGTGGGGTCATTACCGAGTGGCTAAGCTGGCAGTGGACCTTTCTCATAAACGTACCCGTTGGTATTATTGCGTTACTCCTGTCTCCTGGAATTTTGGCCAAGGGAATGCGAAGAAAAGGCAGCATTGATGTGATTGGCTCCATCTTTGTCACAGCGGCCTTGGTGCTGGTGGTATATGGCATTGTTACTGCAGAACACAATGGATGGGGAGCGCCGTCCACGTTGTGGACGCTTATTTCAGGAGTCGTGTTATTTATCCTGTTCCTGATCGTTCAGGCAACTAAAAAAGAGCCGCTTGTTCCACTGAAGATTTTTAAAGCGCCCAATCTGGCTGCAGGCAATATCGCGCTCATTATGCTGGCCAGTGGTTGGATTCCGCTGTGGTATTTCCTCAATCTCTATATGCAGCAGGTGCTAAAGTTTTCTGCCTTCGCCGGAGGAGTCGGCTTGCTGCCGATGACGATTCTAATTGCTATCTTCATGATTTTGATTACCGGTAGATTAATCGGAAAATTCGGGATGAAAGCAAACCTGGTCATTGGATTGATTGCACTCGGAGGTTCGATGCTTCTGTTCGCTGGCAATACGCCGGTTGATGGTAACTTCATCGCCAACGTTCTTCCGGCATCCTTGCTTGGTGCACTTGGCATGTCGCTTGCCTATATTCCGGCTACGATGTCCGCTATGTCGGGGGCAAAACCCGAGGAAGCAGGGCTCGCATCGGGTCTCGCCAATACGAGCTACCAGATTGGTTCAGCTATCAGTTTGGCCATCATGGTTGCGATTGCGGGCTCAATAACTGCTTCCCAAAGCGGTGTTGACCCGGTCGCCGCGCTAAACGAAGGCTTTCAACAAGCGTTTTTGTGGTCAGGTATCGTCGCTTTTGCAGGTGCAGTTCTAGCGTTTCTGTTTATCCGTTCGCCCAAGCAGGGTGAAGCAAACAACACGGCAGCCATGTAATCCATGAATCGGGCTTCGGGCCAAATCGTCGTAGTTGACTGGAGACCGTCGAATTAATAAATTTATATTTTCTTTGCATAGGGTTGGGGGGTATGCTATAATAATAAAAAAGGAGGGATTTCGATGAGCGAAGAAATGATACTCATGGAACAAGCGATGGAGCAAGATCCGGGCTGCTGCTCTCATGGAGAAGGTGAGCGCAAGAGCCATCATTCCGATAAAGCCAAGAGTGGTCTGCTCAACCGATTGAATCGAATCGAGGGACAGGTTCGCGGCATTAAGGGCATGATTGAGAAAGATATTTACTGTGATGATGTGTTGAATCAGATCGCTTCGGTGCAAGCTTCATTGAACGGTGTCGGGAAGCTGCTGCTTGAATATCATATGAAAAGTTGTGTCATCGAACGGATTCAAGAAGGGGATACGGAAGTATTAACGGAATTAATGACGACGATCAATAAACTGATGAAATAAAGCTCGGACCGATTTCAAGCAGCAGCAATGCTGCTTTTTACACCCTTATAATTATAGGGTACATGGGTACCGTAAAAAATTATTGACTTAATATAGGGTAGAGGGGTATACTACAGGCAGGAAGATCATTGGAATGATAAAGGAGCGAGTTGAACATGACCAAACAAACATTGCAAGTTGAAGGTATGAGCTGCCAACATTGCGTAATCTCCATTGAAGGCGCGCTGAAAGAAATCAGGGCAGCCGGCAAAGTGAATCTGGCAAGCGGCACGGTGGATGTATCGTATGAGGAGAACGTTGTCACCCTCAAGGCTATTAAAGAAGCGATCAAGGAACAGGGATACGACGTCGTTTAATCCACCTATGACGAGATAAGGGGCGAACACCAATGGCAACAGCAATCGCAACAAACCAGAAGAACAATCAAACGACCTTGCAGCTCACGGGCATGACGTGTGCTGCCTGTGCGAATAAGATCGAGAAGGGGCTTGGCAAACTCGACGGCGTAGCAATCGCAAACGTAAACTTCGCTTTGGAGAAGGCAAGTGTGACGTATGATCCGGCGAAGATGGATGTCCAGCGGTTGGAAGAAACCATCAAAAAGCTTGGCTACGGCACGGCAAAAGAAGTCGTCGATTTCAGTTTGGAAGGCATGACCTGCGCGGCTTGCGCAAATAAGATCGAGAAAGGCCTCGGCAAATTGCCCGGCGTCACGAACGCTTCCGTTAACTTTGCAATGGAAACGGCGCGGGTTGAATACAATGCGGCGGATGTGTCTATTGCCGATATGCAGCAACGCGTGGAGAAACTTGGCTATAAAGCAATTACGAAGCAAGACGAAGCCGATCCAGCGGAGCATCGTGAGAAAGCTATTCGGCAGCAAAAGCGGACATTGCTTATCTCAGCCGTTCTCTCTCTTCCGCTGCTCTGGTCCATGGTAAGTCACTTCACGTTCTTATCCTGGATCTGGATGCCGGATCTATTTATGAATCCATGGTTTCAACTGCTACTTGCCACACCGGTTCAATTTTACATCGGCAAGCAGTTCTATGTGGGCGCGTTCAAGGCGCTGCGTAATAAAAGCGCGAATATGGACGTACTGGTTTCGCTCGGCACGTCGGCTGCCTACTTCTACAGCGTATACTTAACGATTGAATGGGCTTCGATGGGCAGCATGGCTCATCACGGTCCCTCGATGTACTACGAAACGAGCGCGGTTCTCATCACCCTAGTCATTCTCGGAAAGCTGTTTGAATCGCTGGCCAAAGGCCGCACATCTGAAGCCATCAAGACGCTGATGGGCCTTCAGGCGAAAACTGCCCTTGTAATTCGGGACGGACAGGAGTTGACGATTCCGGTTGAAGACGTGCTTGCTGGCGACATCGTGGTCGTGAAGCCCGGCGAGAAGATCCCGGTGGATGGGGAAGTGCTCGAAGGCAGCTCATCGGTTGATGAATCGATGCTGACCGGCGAGAGCATTCCAGTTGATAAGAAAGCCGGAGATACCGTCATTGGCGCTACAGTCAACAAAAACGGCAGATTGAGATTGAAAGCGACAAAGGTCGGCAAAGAAACGGCGCTTGCCCAAATCATTAAAGTCGTGGAAGAGGCACAGGGCTCCAAAGCACCTATTCAACGGGTAGCAGATGTGATTTCCGGCATCTTCGTGCCCATCGTCGTAGGAATCGCGGTTGCCGCGTTTGTTGTCTGGTACTTCTGGGTTACCCCTGGCGATTTCGCAAATGCGCTGGAGAAGGCGATTGCGATCCTGGTCATCGCTTGCCCTTGCGCACTGGGGCTCGCTACACCGACATCGATTATGGCGGGGTCCGGCCGCGCGGCGGAGCTTGGCGTGCTGTTCAAAGGGGGCGAGCATCTGGAATCCACGCATAAGATCAATACGATCATTCTCGACAAAACCGGCACTGTAACCAAGGGGAAGCCAGAACTTACGGATGTTGCCGCTTCAAATATGGATGAATCTGTTTTTCTTCGCTTGGTTGGCGCTGCCGAGAAGGACTCCGAGCATCCGCTTGCGGAAGCGATCGTTGCCGGAATCAGAGCCAAAGGCATCGAACTTCCGGCAACGGAACAATTCGAGGCGATTCCGGGCTTTGGGATCCGCGCCGTCGTCGAAGGCAAAGAAGTCCTGGCCGGTACGCGCAAGCTGATGGCGAAATATGAAATTTCGGTTGAACAGGCGCTTGACCGCATGACTCGGCTGGAGGAAGACGGGAAAACGGCGATGCTGATCGCGATCGACCGCAAGTATGCAGGTCTTGTCGCGGTGGCCGATACGATCAAAGAAACGTCGAAAGAAGCCGTAACGCGGCTGAAAGAAATGGGCATTGAAGTCATCATGATGACTGGAGACAACGAACGCACCGCACAGGCGATAGCCAAGCAAGTTGGCATCGATCATGTTCGCGCCGAAGTGCTTCCGGAAGGCAAAGCGGAAGAAGTGAAGAAGCTGCAAGCGCAGGGCAAGAAAGTAGCGATGGTCGGCGACGGCATCAATGATGCCCCGGCGCTGGCTATGGCAGATATCGGCATGGCGATTGGTACCGGTACGGATGTGGCTATGGAGGCCGCGGACGTCACCCTGATGCGCGGCGAACTGACGAGCATTCCAGATGCGATCTACATGAGCCGCAAAACGATGAACAATATCCGGCAGAATTTGTTCTGGGCGCTCGGATACAACACGCTCGGCATTCCAATCGCCGCGATTGGACTTCTCGCCCCTTGGGTGGCGGGAGCAGCGATGGCGCTCAGTTCGGTGTCCGTCGTACTTAACGCTTTGCGGCTGCAGCGGGTCAAGGTGCGCTCTGCATCCTCCAACTTATAATGAAACGGAGTTGTACGAACCATGAAGAAGAAAATCATCCTCGTCGCTGCAGCGGTACTTGCTTTTAGCGTATTGGCTGCATGCGGCAAAGCGGAGGACAAGAAGCCAGCAGGCGGAAATAACCATGCCGGGCATGCAGCAAGCAGTGGGCAAGAGAACGCCGAGAAGTCAGCAGGAAATGAGAAAAAGGAGGCGGGAGACATGGAGCACGGAGGCGGCCACGGCGATCATGGCGCAGCTGCGAAGCCTGCATCGGAGGATCTTAACGTATCGTTTACCTTCCCCGCAGGCGCCGCAAAAGCAAACGAAGAAACGGAATTGACTATTCAAGTTACGGAAAAGGACGGGAAAACGGTCAATAAGTATGATGTTAATCATGAAAAATTGCTTCATCTCATTATCGTCAATCACGATTTGTCGTTCTTTAACCACATTCATCCAGAGTTTAAGGGAGACGGCAAATTTACGGTGAACACTTCGTTCCCGGCTGGTGGTGAGTACAAGGTATTTTCGGACTTTATTCCGACTGGCGGCGCCAATACCACGCTTAGCGAGTGGGTGAAGGTGGAAGGCAAGGAAGGCAAGCATACCGCGATTGCAGCTGACGCGAAGCTGGTGAAAGAAGTCGATGGCAAGGAAATCGAGCTGGCAATGAGCGCCACCAAGCCGAAAGAAGACGTGACCTTGACTTTCAACATTCGCGATGCAAAGACGAAAAAGGGAATCGATAATCTGCAGCCGTATTTAGGCGCAGTCGGCCATGTTGTGATTCTATCGAAGGATGCGGAGCAGTATCTTCATGTCCATCCGATCGACGAGAAAGCGACCGGACCGGAAGCTCAATTCGCGACTTCTTTTCCACAAAGCGGAACGTACAAAATTTGGGGACAATTTCAGCACAATGGCGAGGTCTTCACTGTTCCATTCGTCGTCAATGTGAAATAACGGAGGCACAAAGGGAGAATGATCATGGGAGAAAAGACGAAACTGGCGGTATCACCTGCCATTCAAGTCGGGGGAAGTCTCTTTACGCCGAATCAGCTTGCCAAGATCGGTACGATCGCCAGTTCGGACGCCAAAATTGAAATGACCTCGTTCAAGCAGCTTTACGTGGAAGTGCCTCTCGATAAGCGGGAGGCTATCCAGGAGGAGCTGGAGCGAGCCGGACTGGAAGTGTACCCGGCAGGGTTTGCGACCAAGAGCCTGATTGCCTGCAACTTCTGCAAAGGCGCGGAAGAAGCCGGTCTGGAGACGGCTCGCAACTTGAATCGGGCGATTGCCGGCATTGCGACGCCTACGCCATTGAAGGTTGGCTACGCAGGCTGCGCGCTGGGCACGAGTGAACCGCTGCTGAAAGATATAGGCGTTGTTAAAATGCGAGACACGTTCGATATTTACGTCGGAGGAGAGCCCAAAGGAATCAAGGCCGCGATGGGGCGCCTGCTGATCACCGGCATAACGGAAGAACGGCTTGTTCCTGTCGTATCCACGCTGATCGATTTATACAAGGAACAGGCGAAAGGGAAAGAAAAGTTCAGCAAATTCGTGGACCGAATTACGATCGAGCAGTTAAAACAAATTGTCGTGTAAAGGAGCGAACTTTTATGCTGAAAATCGATTCGAAAGCACCAGTCAAAATGTACACGATTCCGACTTGCAGTGATTGCCAATTTGCCAAGCGCTACTTCAATGAGCATCAAATTCCCTACATCGACTTCAACTGCGAAGAAGATGTGAATTATGCGAAAGAAGTGCTGGAGCTGACCGGCAAGCAGATCGTACCGACCATTGTCATTCAAGACAAGATATTCGTTGGTTTCTCTGAAAACTTGAACGAGATAAGCAAGCTCCTGCAATAAACTTATGACCCGGTCAATTGACCGGGATTTTTTTTTATATAACGGTCTTAAGAATGAAAGGCAGGATCGCATCAATCGGATGAACTACGATGTAAACTGTCTATAAAAAGATTGTAGACAATCATACACTATGCGTTTATACTAAATGTAATAAGATCATCGAGTTATAATTTTTCAATTAAGATCCCGAAAGGATGGGTTACCTTTGACAGAGATGAAAAGTCAGAACGTAAGAAAAATGAGCTTCGAGGGCGATGCTCTGCGGATGTCCATGGATTGGACTGTGTCCGATTTGGATAAAGTACAAGTATTAGTAGAGAGCACACAAGGCTCAAGTCATCCGAGCTCCTATCATCTAGGAGAGCTTGTTTCTGAAATGGAAAAGGGTGTTCTGCAGAGCGGCGGTAAGCCGGCAATCTACACGACCACTGATATATGCGACGGCATTGCCCAGGCACATGGGGGCATGCATTACTCACTCGCTTCGCGGGATTTCATTGCTTCTATGGTAGAAATTCATGCGGTGGCGACCCCTTTCGATGCCATGGTGCTAAGCTCTGCAGGGGATAAGGCTGTTCCTGCACATTTAATGGCGATTGCCAGATTAGATATTCCATCCGTTTTCGTACCGGGCGGAGCCATGGGCGCGGGTCCTTGTATGAAGTCCAACGAAGAGCTGTGGCATATGAGCGTGGAAGTAAAAGAGGAAAAAATGACGAAGGAAGAGTTTCTTGCTTTCCAACGCGCTTGCTGTCCAACCTGTGGCGCATGCCAATATATGGGAACTGCAGCGACTATGCAGGTTATGAGTGAAGCGCTTGGTCTGGCGCTGCCTTGGTCGGCACTTATTCCGGCTACGAATGCGGAAATTCGCCGTATGGCTAGAGCAGCTGGTCAGCAGGTGATGACGCTGAGTAAGAACAATTTGCTGCCTTCGCATATTTTGACGAAGAAAGCTTTTGAGAATGCAATTATGATTCATTCCGCCATTGGTGGCTCACTAAATGCAGTTATGCATTTGATCGCGATTGCAAGGGAAGTCGGTATCCATTTGTCACCTGAGCTGTTCGATGCCATTCATAGAGAAATTCCGGTGCTTGTTGATACAAAAACTGCGGGTAAATATCCGACAGAGCTTTTCTGGTATGCAGGTGGCGTACCGATGCTGATGAAGGAGCTGAAGGCGCATCTGCATCTGGATTGCATAACTGTAACAGGAAGTACTGTCGGCGAGAATCTTGTGCAGTTTGATAAGAGCGAGATGCCTCGTTTTGCCGAAATGTTCCTGGCCAATTACAAGCTGAATAAGCGTGACGTTATTTATCCAATATCCAAGCCGCTTAAGAATGAGGGATCAACCGCCTTATTGAAAGGCAATCTGGCACCTCAAGGCGCAACAGTGAAGAAATCCGCGGTCGTTGAAGAAATGATGGTCCATCAAGGACCTGCGAGAGTTTTTGACGATGAAACCACTGCAGTGAATGCACTAATCGACCGTACACTCCAGCCAGGAGATGTAATTATTATCCGCTACCAGGGACCAAAAGCGATTGGTATGCCGGAAATGTTCTATATGTCGGAGCTGATTGCTTCAGATCCTCTGCTGTCCAAGACGACAGCGCTTGTTACGGACGGCCGTTTCTCTGGGGCTACAAGAGGCCCTTGTATCGGTTATTTGTGCCCAGAAGCTGTAGATGGGGGACCGATTGCATTTGTGGAAAATAACGATATCGTGCATATCGATATTCCTTCGCGTACGCTTTCCATTATTGGAGCCGATGGTGTGGTGCTTACAGAAGAGGCGATGGAGCAGCTGCTTGAGGAGCGTAAAGCACGGTGGACCGCGCCGGTTATAAAGCACAAGGGTGCACTCGGCCAATATACACGCCTTGCAAGACCAGCACTTGAGGGTGGATCGATACAGCTGTAATCTGGGAAAGAAATCGGACTTAAGCCGTCATAGGAAAACCTACGGCGGCTTTTTATGTTGTCACGGAATAGCTATTTACAAAGCGCTAAAAAAAAAGTATCATTTTAATAATGAAACTAATGTTTCTATCAGTGAAACAGTGAAGGTTTTTTTACAAATATTTGCCGTCACTGGGCTTGACACAATCAAATCATATTTTGAAGGGACGATGAATCATGTCAATAGCTAAGAATGTTGCAGCAGCTCCACAATTTCCACTTCCATTTTCACATTCTGTACGTGCGGGGGACTTCGTGTATGTATCCGGACAAGTAGGTGTAAATCCTGCTACCTTGGAAATTGTAGGCACTACGATTGAGGAGCAAACCAAGCAAAGCTTGCGGAACATCGAAATCATTTTGGAAGCTGAAGGCCTTACGCTGGATCATGTTATTAAATCAAACGCTTATGTAAGCCACACGGAAGATTTTCCTGGCTACAACCAAGCTTATAGCGAAGTATTCAGCAAGCCATATCCGACCCGTACTACAGCGCCAGTAGATTTGGGCAAGTATCTGGTAGAAATTGACGTGGTTGCTTACGCACCATCCAAACGGACTGAAGGCTAGTATACGCATAAAAAGATTGTGAATAAACAAGAAGCTTGAATATGGACCGCATACCGATGGGTGCGGTCTTAACATATAAGAACACGCATAAAGGTACCCTCTGCTCTGATGTAAGACGGCAATTGCGCTTGTCCTTAAGGACCGTGCTGCCCTCCACCCTTTTTTTAGGAGAGATGATCAAATGAAAATTGCAGTTATTGGTGTTATACATGAAACGAATACATTTGCTCCTGGCTTGACACAGATCGAAGCCTTTCAGTCCGAATGGGTGCATGGCAACGAAGCTTTTCTTCACCGCTATTCCGGTACACGAACCTCCATGGGTGGTGCCATAGATGCTGTTGCAGCGGCGGGTGCTGAGCTTTCCGTAGGCTTCTATACAGCAGCGACGCCAAGCGGGATGGTTACCAAGGAAACAGTGAATACGATCATCGAAGCACTTGTGGAATCGGCTGATACTTCCGCTGACGGCATAGTGGTCATTTTGCACGGTGCTATGGTGGCAGAAGGCATGCCGGATGTGGAGGGGGAAATTTTACGCCGCGTCAGGGAAAAGATGAGTGCTTCCCAGCCGATCGCGCTGACCCTGGATTTGCATGCCAATATCAGTAAGCAAATGGTCGAAAATGCTGATATTATCGTAGGCTACGACACTTACCCGCATATCGATATGTATGAAAGGGCGGATGAAGCTGTACAACTGCTAGTTCGTACCCTAAAAGGAGAAATCAAACCCGTCAACGCTTTGGCACAGCCTCAAATGATCGTGGTTCCACAGGTGATGCTGACCGATAAAGAAGGACCGATGAAGGACATTATGGACCGGGCTTTTGCTATTGAACAGGATCCTAAAGTACTGAATGTTACTGTAGCTGGTGGATTTCCGTACAGCGATGTTCCCGATGCAGGAATTGCTTTTGTCGTTACAGTTGATGGGGATTTGCAGCTTGCCGAGCAGTATGGCGCGGAGCTGAACAAGCTGGCTTGGGATCTTCGGGAGCAGCTGAGATATGCAGATCATCCTCCTGATCAAGCCGTAGCCATGGCGATGGAGTTAACAGAGGGACCTGTCATTCTTGTTGAAGGCTCTGATAACGTCGGCGGAGGAGCTCCGGCTGATGCAACGCATACACTTGTTCATTTAATCGATCCCCCGAAAAAAAGTCTGATCGTCATTTACGATCCGGAGGCCGCTCTGGAAGCTCACCGTCTTGGTGTCGGAGCTGCATTTGATGCAGAAGTTGGCGGTAAAAGCGATAAGCTGCACGGCGACCCGGTTCGTATACAAGGCGAAGTGCGACTGCTGTCTGATGGGAAGTACACCCATATCGGCAAGTACATGACTGGCAAATGGGCGTATATGGGGAAAACGGCCGTTATTGAAGCCGGCAACCTGACCTTAATCATAACAGAAGAGCGTTCAGCGCCTTGGGATCCGGGCCATGTAAGCTCAGTTGGCTTGCGTGCAGAGGATTTCCATGTAATCGTCGTTAAGTCTGCGGTTGCCTGGAAGACCGCGTTCGGCTCCATTTGCCGCGCTATCGTGCCTGTTGATACGCCTGGATGCTGTGGGTCTAATCTTTCACACTTTAGCTATGAACAGCTTAGACATCCCATATTTCCGCTGGATGTATTTCCAGAGTAAATTTTATCAGCAAATCAAGAACTACTAATTCTAGGAGGCAATCATAATGATTAAAACGGACATCACAAAAAGTAAATTCGAACAAGCCAAAGCACATCTTGCCGGAGGGGTAGCGAGCTCATTACGCGCTTCCATGAAGCCTGCTCCGCTCTATGCCGAATCCGCTAAAGGCGCCCGCCTTCGCGACGTTGACGGTAATGAATATATCGATTATTTGCTGGCATACGGGCCGCTGATTCTTGGGCACGCTCACGACGGATTGACAGAATCCATTGTCAAAGCCATGCGTCAAGGCTATACTTATGGTTTACAGCATGATGGCGAGATTGAGCTTGCTGATCTGCTGACCGAGATTCTCCCTTGCGCTGACAAGGTTGCACTTAGCGGTTCCGGCACAGAGGCAGTAATGCTGGCGCTTCGTCTATCCCGGGCTCACACTGGCAAGCGCAAAGTAGTACGTTTCCACGGTCATTATCATGGCTGGTCCGATTCCATCTTCACTTCCTTCCCAAGCGCAGGCTTGGCTCAGAATGATGCAGGGAGCGACGGCGCAAGCATTGTGCCTGGAACAGCCGGTCAAAGCGAGAACAGCCTTGAGGATATCATCCTGCTTCCTTGGAACGATCCTAAAGTGCTGGAAGAAACGCTTCGCGCTCACGCTGCTGATATCGCGGCAGTTATTTCCGAGCCGGTTATGTGTAACTCAGGCTGTATTCAACCGAAAGAGGGCTACCTGGAGCTGATGCGCCAATTGACCACAGAGCTGGGTATCGTGCTTATTCTTGACGAAGTCATCACTGGCTTCCGTTTAAGCCTGGGCGGTGCTCATGGAAGATTTGGCATTAAGCCGGATCTGGTTACAATCGGTAAAGCTATGGGCGGGGGCATCGCAATAAGTGCCGTTGCTGGCAACGCGGAATTGATGAAACTGATTGACGACAGTACAGTTAGCCACTTGGGAACACTGAACGGAAATTGTGTATCGACAGCAGCCGCGCTGGCTACGCTTCGTGAGCTGGCGAAGGACAATGGTTCCGTGTATGAGAAGATGGAGCAACTGTTCATTACACTGGCTTCCGGCATTCGTGAGCTTATGAAGAAACATAACCTTCCAGGTGTCGTAAATCAAATCGGACCTGTATTTCATATGATGTTTATCGATGCTGAGGAAGTAACTGATTTTGAAACTTTCAACAAAAAAGATGGAGCCAAGTACGCCAAGTTTGCCGAAATCATGCTCGATGAAGGCATCTTGATCCGTCCAAATGGTCTCTGGTATATATCGACAGTTCATGGCCAGGACGAAATTGACCAAACCCTGCAAGCCATTGACCGCTCCTTAGCCCGTCTAAACTAGCAGGCTGGGAAGGTTGGAGGGATTGGACCTTTTGTAACTGCCGCATTTTGCATAAAAGGTGGGTAAGCAGTGGGACAAAATAAACAGGATAAGGCTGACGTTGACAAAGAGAAGATGGACAAAGAGAAGGTTGAAAAAGATAAGGGTGATAAAGAGAAACAGGATCGTTACTCTATTCATTCCATTGAGAAGGCTCTTGATGTGATCGAGGTTTTATCGGAGCATGATTCTCTAAGTCTAATCGAGCTGGTCGAGCTGGTGAATCAACCGAAATCTTCCCTTTACCGGATCATCCTTACCCTGGAGAAAAGGGGATTCATCAGCCGGAGCGAAGAAGACGGCAAGTACTGCCTCGGCTTCAAGCAGCTAGTGATCACGAAAAACTTGCTTGAGCGAAGTTCCCTGCGAACCGCCGCATTGGCAGAAATGAACAAGTTACTCGTTACCTACGGAGACACGGTGAACCTATGTGTGCTTTCCGAGGACGAGGTCCTGTACGTGGAAATTATTGAAGGCACTTATGCGCTGCGAATGACAGATAAGGTGGGTTCTAAATCTCCTTTTCACGCAACGGCGACTGGCAAAGTATTGACCTCTCACCTTCCGGTAGAGGAAGTAAAACGGATGGTCCGCCAAAAAGGGCTGCCGAAATTTACCTCTCATACACTAGATACAGAGACATCGCTGCTGCAGGAATTGGCACGAGTTAAACAGCAGGGCTACGCCATTGACGATGAGGAGATTATCGAAGGCGCCCGCTGCATCGCTGCACCGATCTTTAATATGTTCGGCCGTGTCGAAGGGGCGATCAGCATTTCAGGTGCGCGGCACCGTTTCCCTGATGACCGCATTTCGACGATAGCCGAAGATATGATGATGACCGGACACCGCATATCGCAGAAGCTTGGACATGTGCAATAACATACGACACAAACGCTCTCGTCTTTTAAGACGGGGGCGTTTTTTTGTTCGTGTGTGTGGTTTTATTGGCTCAACACCCGAGCCAGTACTTGAGTAACCTTAGCTCAAACCATCAGATAGGCGTGCTGACTGACCCCAATAACCTCAAATAATCGAGGATTCAAGGCAACGTGATGTGCATGGCAATTGCAGAGCAAATGTATGGCAAATGTATGCCAAATGTTTGCCATATCTGCTTGCATATACATGCCACATCTACATGGTCAAAAAAACTGCAAATATACATCATTTTAGGGCACTTTTTAACCAGATAAAAGGAAGTGTTTCAAAAATACAGGAATTTTCCCTTTCCTAGCCCGTTTCGGTAACCCAAGCCCCTAAATTGCTGCACAATTGCAGGAATTCTTGCTCTTCATCCGATTTTGAGGTGAAATTCCTGCACTTATGCAGGATTAGAAGCATTCGAGCTGAGACTTCTCTCCAAACTCATCTAAACCTAATTTTCTACGTTCAAGCATTTATTTGGAGGGAGCCTCAAGCCCAATGTTGTCAGGTTAATAGGCAAGTGGGAAGTTGGGCTTTTCCCAATTAAAAGGGAGGCCTAATCCGAAGCAGCGGAATGTATTGGAAAAACCATACACAATTTGCTTGAGTGTGGCTGAAGCGGCAGAATGTAGGCGGAAAACCGACCATATTGTGCTTACACGTGGCCAAAACAGTAGAATGTAGTTGACAAACCAATTACTTTGGCCGGCTTAACCTGACAACATTGGGGGGAGTCTGGAGACTGGAGCGAGTAATTATCAACTACACAGTGCAGCTTTGCAGTAAAAAACGAGCGATATCACCCTTCATTCTCCAAGGGAATCAAATAGGAAGGGCAGTTTTTCCATATGCCCACTATCCCTTTCCCTCAGAAAGCAACTTCTGCTGGCAGTCCGTTTGAGCGTGGAATGTTCGGCCACTTTGCCAGCCCGCCTCCCCGAAAGGAGTGTGTGCTTGACTTTAACGATGTTTTTCATTGTTAAAGTAAGGTTGTGGAGGCTACCTCGTACATTTAATGATGAACATCGCTAAAGTAAGAGTGGTTTGGCATCCTTTCCTAGAGTCTAATTGAGCCTGCTTCTGGTCAAATAGGGGATCTGATGTCCGTATGTTTTTGAAATGGCCTCATTTGAGGGGGATAAGGGATCTCATGTCCACTACGGCTTCTTACAAGCCGACTATAACCAGCCTTGGCCATCTTAGCCAGCCCCCTAGCCTAGCAAGCTTAGTATACTTACATCTTCAAACTCTGGCCAGCCCCCAGCATGTTGGTAAAAAAGAATGACAAGAGCTCTTATCGGAAATCCTATATAGAATGATGATATGCAATTAACAACAATTTTTGATTGAAAAAATCATAATTATGAAGTATAGTTGCATTATAATGATGAAAAGCGAGGTAATTCTATGACATTAGTCTCTTCAACTCCTTTATTGCAAACTGCCCGGGCAAATGGCTACTGTATCGGTGCCTTTAATGTGCACACACTTGAAATGCTGCAGGCGGTGGTCGAAGCTGCAGAAGAAACGGAATCGCCGCTCATTATCCAGTCTACGGTTGGTACGGTTAAACATTTGGGAGCGGACTATATTGCTGCCGCTGCGGAAGTGGCTTCAAGAAATGTTAAGGTTCCTATTGCTTTGCATTTGGACCACTGTATGGATCTATCTACTATTGTTCAGTGTATCCGTGCGGGCTATACTTCGGTTATGATCGATGCTTCCCATTCCCCGTTCGAGGAAAATGTCAGACAAACCAAGCAAGTGGTAGAGCTGGCTAAGGCGATAGGCATTAACGTAGAAGCCGAGCTTGGCAAGGTAGGCGGCGTGGAGGATGATATCGTCGTGGCCGATAACGAAGCGCTGATGGCTGATCCGGACGAGTGTGCCAAGTTTGTCGAACTGACAGGTGTACCTACGTTAGCACCAGCTATCGGGACTGCTCATGGTATATATAAAGGTGAACCTAAAATTGATTTTGACCGGATCGCAAAAATTGCTGCCAAAGTAAGTGTTCCACTTGTTCTGCATGGCGGTTCAGGCATTCCAGAGGAGCAGGTAAGAAAGTGTGTTGCCCTTGGTATGGCCAAAATGAATGTGGCTACCGAACTAAGAATCGTTTTCAGCGACGCTATCAAGGAAGTTTTTGCAGCCAATCCGGAGGAGAATGATCCGCGCAAATATATGATTCCGGCTAAACGCGCCCTCAAGGAAGCAGCGATTGAAAAAATGCGTCTTTGCGGTTCCATCGGAAGAGCGAAGGACTTTAGATAAGGATAAGGGATAAAGGATAAAGACGGGCAGAGGTGAAACGACAACGTGATCACAACGGTTACCTTGAATGCTGCAATTGACAAAACATATGTCCTCTCCGATTTTCAGCTGGGCAAGGTGAGCCGGATCGGTCAGATCCATGCCGTTGCTGGAGGGAAAGGCATTAATGCGGCCAGAGTGCTTCACCAATTGGGCATTAGAACGCTGGCAACAGGTTTTGTCGGCGGCAGTAATGGCGATTTTATTTTAAAAAACTTGGATCAACAGCAGATCAGCCATGATTTCGTCAAAGTGGACGATGAATCCCGCATTTGTCTTAATATTATGAACGCATCGAATGGTGAATCTACAGAGCTTTTGGAAAAAGGGCCTCTCATTACAGAGCAGCAACTGGCAGAGTTTCGTCAGAAAATTGTGTTGCTGGGACAGCAATCGCGGATTGTCATTTTCTCTGGCAGCATTCCCGCGGGCTTGTCCACATCGGTTTATGCAGAGTTAATAGAGGCTTTGCGTAAAACGAACGCTGCTGTTTTCCTTGATACAAGCGGTGATGGCTTAATTCACGGTCTGAAAGCTGCTCCTTTCTTTATGAAGCCAAATGAAGATGAAATCGCACAGCTTACAGGCAAGCGTCCTGAGAATGAGACAGAGCTGGTTCAATCACTGCATCAATTAGCTGATAGCGGTATCGAATGTGCATCTGTTTCACTTGGTGCTTCCGGCTCGATGACCGTATACAAAGGTACGATATACCGTGTGCGGGTACCTTCCATAGAAGCTTTAAATCCGGTAGGCTCAGGTGATGCCTATGTGGCAGGAATGGCTGCTGGTATATACCAGGAGCTGCCGATAGAGGATTGCTTGCGGCTTGCAGCGGCTTGCGGCACGGCTAATGCGCTTTCTGCGCATGCAGGTTTTGTGAAGCGGGAAGACGTAGATGCTTTCTTGAAGCAAATCGAAATTGTACAGTTATAAACGAACATAAAAGAGGAGCGATCAATATGGAACAATTCGGCGCAAAAACTTATCCTGAAATATCGTCACAAACAGAAGCATTAGAGGCAGCTTTAGCTGCAGCAGAATCCAGCCAGGAATGGATTACGAAATATCTTTGTAATGATGCTTTTGATGAAGTTGTATTCATCGGCTCAGGCTCTTCCTTTTATCAGGCGCAAACTATGGCTTCCACCTACCGGGTATGGACGGGAAGAACGGCATCAGCATGGCCATCTTCTGAAGTTTTCTTGTTCCGTGATCAGGCGCTGGCGACCAAAAGAAACTATTTGCTCATTGGCGTATCCCGCTCAGGCGAATCTTCTGAAGTGATTTTAGCCCTGAAATCCGTAAGTGATCTGCCCAACTGGACACTATGCGGCATCACCTGCTATGAGAACAGTACAATGGCTCAGCTATGCCCATGTCTGGTTTCTCCTAAAGGTAAAGAAGAAAGCACGGTTATGACCAAATCATTCAGCAGCATGACTTACATGATGCAGGTTGCTACTGCTATTGCTGCCAAGCATGACAAGGCGGTTGAAGATCTGAAATCAGTTCCACAGCTGAGCGCCGCGGTAGTGAAAAGTGCAGATGGCTTTGTAAAAAACATAATTGATACTAATGATTTTAATAAATATATCTACCTTGGCATGGGAGCTTACTTTGGTTTGGCCCAAGAAGCTTGCTTGAAAATCAAGGAAATGTCCTATGTCTGGACAGAGAGCTACGGTACGCTGGAATTCCGTCATGGTCCTAAATCTGTAGTCGACGAAGGTACATTTATATGCGTTCTGCTTTCTGAGCAAGCGAAGGACTATGAAATCAAGGTAGCTGCAGAAATGAAAGCATATGGTGCTTCTGTTCTGTTGATTACTGCAGAGCGTACAGCTGAAATGGATTTTGCTGATGCTGTATTTGAAATTGGCGGCAAGCAGTTAAGCGATGAAGCAAGAAGCGTGCTTTACTTGCCAGCTTTGCAGTTCTTGGGTTATTATTGCGCTATTAAGAAAAATGTGAATCCGGATAATCCACGTAACTTGACGCAGGTTGTGATTATTTAAGCGACCGGTCTATATGGAGTGAGGCAAGTAAATGAGTGACAAACCGATATCCAAAGGCCAGCTTCGGCGGAATACGATCATGCAGATTCTTAAACAGAATGGCCGAATAGCGCTGCAAGATATTCTTCAGCAATTTCAGTGCTCGGAAGCTACGGCTCGTAGAGATCTGGATGTTTTGGCTGAGCAGGCAAGTGTGATCCGTACGATTGGAGGAGCCGTCTATGACGGCTTGTCCTCGGTTCGGGAGGTTTCCTTTGCGGAAAAAACGGACATTTCCTGGCTGGAGAAGGAAGCGATTGCAGCCAAGGCAGTGACCTTGATCGAAGAAGGCGACATTGTCGGCTTAAGCGGAGGAACTACCACATATTTAATAGCCAAAGGGCTGAAGCATATGCAGGGCATCACAGTGGTCACCAATGCTGTGAATATCGCGATGGAACTATCTGATGCTGAGGATATTCAGGTCGTACTGACCGGCGGTATTATGCGCAAAAAAAGCTTCGAGCTGTGCGGACCTTTGGCCGTCCAAATGGTAGAAGCGCTCCATATCAACAAAATGTTTCTCGGCATCGACGGATTGAGCGCTGCACACGGCATCAGCACCTACTCGGAGCTTGAAGCCCAAATCGCCAAGACGCTTATGAGCCGATCTGCGCACACATATGCTGTTTTTGATGCCACGAAGGTAGGGCGCAGCTCCTTGTTTTCCATTGCCCCCTTATCTGCACTGTATGCTTGTGTCACCAATGAGATTTCTGACAAAATGCTTGCAGCCAGCCTGGAGGAGCATCAGATCCAAGTCTATTTAGCGAGCACGACTACGTCGTGAAGATGAGTATGTAGCAAAACGACTATGTAGTGAAAAGGCAAGTATGTAGCAATAAACGACTGCGTAGTGAAAAAGTAAGTATGCAGCAATAAACGGCTATGTAGTGAAAAAGCAAGTATGTAGCAAAAAACGACTATGTAGTGAAAAGGCTAGTATGTAGCAAAAAAACGACTATGTAGTGAAGATGATAGTATGTGGCTATGTAGGGAGTCGACCCGGGTGAGGTGATAGCATGAAATATTTGATTGGCATAGATTTGGGTGGAACAAATGTGGTTTGCGGCTTGCTGAATACCGATCTGGGGGTATTGAAGCAGGTGAAGATTCCAACAGAGCGGCATCTTGGCTATCAGAATGTACTTCATCGTATTGCAGAAATGATAAAAGATTTGCTGGTTGGTGAAGGCATTAAAACCGAGGATGTTGCAGCTGTAGGTGCAGGTATTCCGGGCTTGATTAACCCCGATGAAGGCATTTCGATTTTTGCTGGCAATATGAATTGGCGCAATATGCCAGTTGCTCAAGATCTAAGCGATTTAATTCATCTTCCTGTATTTATTGACAATGACGTGCGAATGATTACATTAGGAGAAGCGCTGAAAGGAGCAGGGCGGGGATTTCGCCATGTTCTGGGTATTACGCTCGGTACGGGAATGGCAGGGAGCATCGTACAGGACGGCCAATTATTTTACGGCGGAGGATATATGGCTGGGGAAATCGGCCACTTGCGTGTAGACGGTGAATCGTTCCCTTGTGGCTGTGGACTGAAGGGCTGCTTGGAAACCGTGGCATCGGCAACAGGTATTGCCCGCTTAGCTAAGGAGCGTATTCAGCAGGGGGCATCCAGCGTACTTTCGGAGCTTGCACCAAGTGTGGAAGGCATTACTTCTGCACTTGTTTCCGAGGCCTATGATCGGGGAGATTCTGTTGCTGTCGAGGTCATGAATTACGTGGGACGAATGCTTGGCAGAGGTCTTATCAGTGCGATCCACTTGATCAGCCCGGATGTCATCGTCATCGGTGGAGGCGCGGCACATGCTGGAGAGCGGCTGCTGAAGCCGATGCGTGAGGAGCTGCAGGCTGGATTAATAGCACCCTATTGGGAAAGGTTGCAAATTCGGCTGAGCGAGCTCTCGGATGATGCAGGACTTGTGGGCAGCGCTAGCTTTGCGTATCGACGCTTAAATAAATAGGGCTAAGGAACAAAGAGCAAAGATCAAAGAGCACACAACAAAAAGCAAACAACAAAGAGCAAACAACAAAAAGCAAACAACAAAAAGCAAACAATTATGCAACATTGTTATCTGCATATCGATATTACTGAGAAAAAGACCTTGGTCAGGAGACCTGGGTCTTTTCTTTATCAGAAATGAAACAAATACTTCTGAATTGTAACTTTTCGCTCGAGGTTCCACATCGAAGACATCTCCAGACTTGCTTTAACGATGTTTTTCATCGTTAAAGCATCAGGTCCTTCTCAGCTGCGCTCCCTTTTCCTCCCCAGCGCCTGCACCCGCTAGGAAGTCTCTTATAACCAAGAGAAAAAAACCTTGCTGGCAGTCCGTTTGAGCTTGGTGTTCGTGTGATTCGTGCGATTGTAGCTAAAGAGGGAATGGCTGTGGGTGGAAGAGTGGTAGCGTCCGCCTTTAAAGATTTGTTCCCACCTCCTCATCCATCACAATCAAGGAACAAATCTTTAACAGCGGCTGGAGCCCACAGCCATTCCCTCCGTAATGCACAAACGCCATGAACACGCTCATCAAAGGACGCCCAAGCAGGGCGTTTTTCTTAACTATCCCTGCTCCAAGTAGTAAATTAATGCATAGTACTTCGTACAGACATCGGTTCTGTTGCAATATGTATGCGGCTCATCCGCGGTAAAGTGGATCCCGTTGCCTGCTTTGACCGAGTAAGAGTCCTGCTCCAGCTGAACCGTCAGCTCCCCCTCAATCACAAATATGTACTCCTCAACTCCTTCGTTATGAGCCTCAGAGCTGTGAATGCAGCCGGCATCCATTTCTACCAGGTATATTTCAAAATGCTTCTGTTGATTATAAGGGAAAAAAGGAAAGGAACGGTAGGCACCATCCGCTTCGTGCAGGGCTGTAAGATCTTCAAGCTTAACGATTTGGACCTTGGCGGTATCCGTTTCAATAAGAGATGTAAATGAGATCCTTAATCCATTGACGATTTTCCAAAGAATAGAGATGGTTGGATTGGAATCTCCCCGCTCGATTTGGCCGATCATAGCTTTACTGACGCCAGTCAGTTCCGCAGTCTGATCCAGGGAAAGGCCTCTGGTTTTGCGGATGGCAAGCAGATTTTTTCCTATTTTTTTGTGAATCGGTTCTTCTGACTCCATTGTTGGCATTGTTGCCCTCCGATTGGTTCTTAATTTCGATTTTATATTCTATTATACGATGAAGGGTATGCGCAGACAAATGCCAGACCCAAACTTGTCTAACCCGCTCACACACAAATATTTTTAAAAGAAAGCTCAATAAGGTATTGTGCGTTATATGATACGTATGTATAATATAATAAAACGAAAAGAAGCGAGCAGGTGCTAATATGGAACAGACAATGATCGGCCTTGTTAAGGAAAATCGGGCGAGTGGAGCGGTGCTGAAGCATGTAGCGGTTCCGGCCTATGGTCCTGACGAAATATTGGTGCGAATCAAGAATACATCTATTTGTGGCACTGATTTGCACATTTATAACTGGGATGCCTGGGCGGAAAGTGCGGTGGTCACACCAAATGTGTTTGGCCATGAATTTTCGGGAATCGTTGAAGCGGTGGGAGAACGGGTTACGAATGTCATAGTAGGTGATCACGTATCGGCTGAGGGGCATATGGTATGCGGTATGTGCAAATCATGCCGGACAGGGCAAGCTCATGTATGCCCGAATACGCGCAGCTTTGGCATTTCAGCACCAGGTTGCTTTGCCGAGTTCGCAGTCGTTCAAGCTGCTAATGTGATCCACAATGATCCGGCCATGTCATTCGAGCTTGCATGTCTGCAGGATCCGCTGGGGAATGCCGTACAAACTGTTCTCTCAGGCGACATAGTTGGCAAATCCGTTGCAGTCATAGGCACAGGCGCGATCGGACTGATGGCTATAGCAGTAGCCAAGGCATGCGGAGCGGGTCCTATTATGGCTGTTGACATTAATCCTTTCCGTTTGCAAATGGCCCGCGACATGGGGGCGGATTGTACGATTAATAGCAAGGAGACCCCAATGGTAGAAGCGATCAGAGCATACACGCATGGGGAAGGGGCGGAGGTAGTGCTCGAAATGTCCGGGCATGCAGCCGCGATTCGGGATGGCTTTGACGCGGCGGCCCAGGCGGCGCGGGTTTCGTTATTAGGTATTCCTAACGGAGATGTTCCGCTTGATTTGGCTAAGCAGATTATTTTTAAAGGCATTCGTATTGAAGGAATTACAGGCAGGAGGATGTATCAGACTTGGTATCAAATGAAAGGGCTCCTCGATACTGGCCGGCTGAATTTAAATGGTCTGGTTACGCACCGCTTCACTTTGGACCGCTATGAAGAAGCGTTTGAGCTAATGAAAACGGGGCAATGTGGCAAAATAGTTTTCAACCATGAATAGAAATCATTATAGTGTATGATAGGTTTCACATAGGAGTCAAAGAGGCGAATGTAGAAAGGGATGTATGTGATGAATAAGCTTAACCATCTTCTTACCGAACTGGAGCTTTTGAAAAAAGAAGGCCGCTATCGTCCGCTAACTGTTTGGGACAGTGCGGCAGATACGTGGATGGAGCTCGGTTGCAGAAGGATATTGCAGCTGTCCTCCAACAATTATTTGGGTTTAACGAATCATCCCGATATGAAAAAAGCAGCAATTGAAGCGATCGAAGAATACGGAGTGGGCAGCGGGTCGGTTCGTACGATAACGGGAACTCTGCGCATTCATGAAGTACTTGAGCAGGAGCTGGCGGCGTTTAAAGGTACGGAGGCGGCACTTGTTTTCCAGTCAGGCTTTACAACAAACCAAGGAATTCTAGGTTCAATGCTGGGACAAGAGGATATTGTCATCAGCGATGAATTAAATCATGCCAGCATCATTGACGGGATTAGACTGACTAAGGCAAACAGAGCGATCTTCGCTCACAAAAATCTCGACCAGTTAGAAGAGCATCTCAAAGCAAGCGGCTCTTACCGTTCCAGAGTTGTTGTCACCGATGGCGTATTCAGCATGGATGGTGATATCGCGCCTCTGCCTGAAATTGTTGAGCTTGCGGAGCGTTACGATGCCATTGTGTATGTTGACGATGCGCATGCAAGCGGCGTCCTTGGCCGCAATGGTAAAGGATCTGCTGATCACTTCAACCTGCACGGCCGTGTTCATATTCAAGTCGGGACACTATCTAAAGCAATTGGGGCTGTGGGTGGCTACATGGCTGGTTCGCAGCTGTTGAAGGATTTCCTGATCCATAAAGCACGGCCGTTTCTGTTCAGCACTTCCCAGCCTCCGGCTGTTGCCGCGACATGTCTCGCAGCGATTCGGGTGCTGCAAAGCAGTTCAGATCGCATGGAGCGTCTGTGGAGCAATACAGAATATTTCCGCGGTAAAGTGCGTTCACTTGGCTTCGATACAGGACAAAGTGAAACGCCGATTATTCCCATTATTGTCGGAACGCCTGAGAAGACCATGCAATTTTCTGATCGCCTTTTGCAGGAAGGGATCTTTGCCCAAGGCATCGTGTATCCGACGGTTGCTCTGGATAAAGGCCGGGTAAGGCTGATTATTACGGCGAATCATACGATCGAGGACCTCGATTTCGCACTGGATCGGCTGGAGCTTGCGGGTAAACAGTTTGGACTGCTGTAGGATAGCTTAACTTTTTGGGATTAACATTTTGTAACACAAATGAAATATTTCTGTTAAAGAACCTTAACAATAGGTGGGTAATATACTGTCATAACCCCCTTTTAATATAAACACCTTTGAACCTGGCCAATGGCCGGGTTCCTTTTTTTTGCAATGGACCCCCAAAAGTCGTCCCAAACAAAAAAATGTGAACCTGCCACCTCGGCAGACTCACATTTAGCTGTTATTTGTATAATGTTATCAATTCATTCATTCATCAATTCTTAGGTGTTAGCAAGCAAGCACCATCTTTGCACTCACTGTACATTTTTTTGACGCCGCGGGTTGGCAGGGTTCCGATGATTTCGTTGCAGTGCCGGCATAAGATCGTGCCTAATTCTACTTGCTGCTGGACGGGTATTACAGTGCTTTCTACAGTGCTTTCATTTTTCAATTCCATTTTGATTTACACCTCCATGGTTTTAGACGCTGTGTACATTTCATCCAAAATGAGCCTTCTGCTGTCTGGGATTGCTAACAGCTCGCAGCTTTTTAAATAATTGACAAAATCAATAACGCGGCAGGCATAGCCCCACTCATTGTCATACCAAGCCAGGAGCTTTAGCTCATTGCCCATAACAATCGTGGACAAAGCATCAACAATCGCTGATTTATCGTTGCCTACGTAATCGGTGGAAACGAGTGGCTGGTCGCTCCAATCGATAAAACGGCCTATTGAATCAGATCCGTCAATCGCCTGAAGAAAGGCTTCCTTCACTTCTTCAACAGTGACGGAGCGTCCCAGCTGTACAGTTAAATCGATGATGGAAACGTCCTGCGTTGGAACCCTGAGTGAAGTTCCGCGCATTTTTGGAGCCAGATGTGGAAGTACGTCTTTAAGCGCTTTTTGTACACCTGTGGAGGTTGGAATTATGGATTGGGTGCAAGCTCTGGCCCTCCGTAAATCGGGATGTGAATTATCCAGGTGATGCTGGTCATTTGTATAAGAATGGATCGTAGTCATCCAGCCGCTTTGCACCTGAAAGGCTTGATCAAGTACTTGCAGGACAGGAGCAAGACAATTCGTTGTGCAGGAGGCTGTGGAAAGCAGAAAATGTTTCTCGGGATCATAGTCAGATTCATTTACGCCCATGACAACCGTGAGGTCCATTTCCTTGCCTGGTGCCGTAATGATGACACGTGAAGCTCCTGACTCCAGGTGACGGCTCGCGCCAACACGATCATTGAACTTGCCTGTAGCATCAACTACAATATCTACGCCATACTTATCCCAGCCAATGAGTTCAGGATTGCGGGAGGAAGTAATGCGAATTCTTTTACCATTAATGATTATATGATCCTGTTCGATTTCAATTACAGCATTCCATTTGCCATGAACGGTATCGTATTGAAGCAAGTGGACCAACGTTTCCACCGGACTAACTGTATTAATGACGGCAATATCCAGGCCGTGAATGTTATCGAATGCTCTTCTTAGCAATAATCTGCCGATTCTTCCGGTTCCGTTGATTCCTATTTTCATGAAAACAAACCCTCCTATAAAAGATATGCTATATAAATATATAATACACAATAATTAAAGGGATGCATAGTGTATATAGTGTATTATTTAATTGTTTTTGCAGAAAAAAACCGTCCGATGATGATTTTGGGCGGTTTTGATGCATTATTAGCGATAATATTGTTATTTAATTGATTACATATAAGCTAGTTAGGGAGAATCTCGACACGAATAGGTGAGCAGTGGTAACCGTTACAATCACTTTCCTCACAGGGACATGCGGATACAGCGACTATGAGATCCAGCTCTGCCCTCATCAGGATATAATCGCCTGCCTTGGATAAAGGAGCTTTTACCTCAATATTTCCTTGCTCATCGACGATTGTGTTCATAAAAATATTAAACGTGTAGTGCTGATCAGGCTGCGGAATTCCGAACGGGGCAAGCGCGGCATTTAAATTGTGATAGCAGCTAGCATGATTCGTTTTATCATATAAAAATGTATACATTTCAGGACGGCAGGCTGAATTGATGAGATCATGCTTGCCGACAGTATCCTCCAGGATAGTGAGCAGGGGAGTATACATGTTGGAGTACAGAATATCACTGGGCTTAAGGTTCATGGACCGCAGGGCATCCATAGTAACACTTGGATCCAGCCGCTCTTTCAGGTTGCTTGTCCGATAGGCAACGAAGTCAACTACCTGCTGACCCTCCTCATCTATCACTTTTATCAATTGCCCCTTTTCAAGCAAAAAGCCGCGGCCTTCTTTTGCTGGAACCAGCAAGGTCTGATGCGTTAGCTGATGTTTCATTGACTCACTCCTCATTAAGCTTTCCGCTTTCGCTTTCCTAAACAGTTTGGCTTTCACAGCAAGGACTTATTCCAGACTTGGGTAAATCATGAATAACTTCAGTGGATATTACCAATGATATATGGGAAGTAAAACTTTTGGGAGGTATTTAGAACGTATGCATAACTCATATTTTCAACCAGCTTCGGCGCCGAATTCAAACATGAATCCGAACATGAATTCAAGCATGAATTCAAACATGAATCAGGCGATGCGTCCAATCCAAACAGGCATGAATCAAGGAATGAATGCTAACATGAATTCAGGTATGAATCAGCAGAACATGAATCATGGTGGACATGAAATGTTTGATGCCCATGAGATTTTGGCTGGCTTTATTAGCTTGTTGGATCAATATGTACTGTTTGAACCTTTGATTCAGGACCAGGAGCTGAAGCGTATTCTGCATACGCAGCATCATTTTATAACGGACCTGTATAACATTTCAGTTGAAGCTTTCTCAACCGGAATGGATCCTTCGCATCCTACTCAAACTTATAAAATGGATCAAAATAACCAAGTGGTCTATGGCTTGCAGAAGATGTCTCCGAAGAAACCAATGACTTCGATAAACGAAGTTAAGGACGCAGGCATTTCCGCTTATATGCTAGGTCTAGTTAAATCTACTGGATCGCTGCTTGCAATGACTTCTTTAGAAATTACTAACCCTGTGCTGCGCCGTATGATGGCAGATAGTGTGCCTAACTTTATTGAAATGGGCTATGAGCTTTTCCTTTATCAAAATAAAAGACATTACTACCAGGTACCTCAGCTTGCTCAGCAGGATATGGTACAGATGCTTAATAGCTATGCGCCTTCTAATTACCTCGTATAATGAATAGGCTCTGACTCCAGCCAAAGAACCTTTCAAATTAAATTTGGAAGGTTTTTTTGGCTTTATGCTCAAGAAATCAGCCCATTAGAGGCTCGCAAAATTAGTTTTCCTTTAAGGAAATACCAAGGGGTGACTTATGCCAAAACGGCGAGGACATTTACAATGGTGGCATTTATCGTTACTCGGAATGGGATGCACAATCGGCAACGGCTTTTTTCTAGGAACCAATATTGCTATACAAAAAAGTGCCTATAGTGTGCTTGTTCTCCTAGTCCTTGCTGCCTTGGCTACATACGTTGTTTTCGATGCTTTAGCCAGAATGACCGCAGAACAGCCAGAAAAGGGCTCGTTTCGAACCTATGCCAAGCAAGCTTATGGCCGATGGGCAGGCTTTAGCAGCGGCTGGATCTACTGGTCCTCAGAGATGCTGATTTCCGGAAGCTCCTTAATGGCGCTCTCCATTTTTACACAATTTTGGTTTCCGCAAGTTGCCCTTTGGATTTTAACCGCCATCTATGCCGGTCTTGGACTAATCGTCTTAATTTTGGGAGCAAAAGGTTTGGAACAAACGGAAAACTTCCTTGCTGTAATGAAAGTATCTGCTATTGTATTATTTATTTTCCTGGCCCTATCGATATGGCTTGGCTGGATTGACCTGCATGCGGCCATAACAGGGCCTTCCATAAAGTTGTTTACTTTTTTTTCACCGGATTTTAAAGGGATGTGGATGGGATTTATTTATGCTTTTTATGCGTTTGCAGGTATTGAAGTCATGGGCTTAATGGCCGCTGGATTGCGTGAGCCCAAGAATGTTAAAAAGTCTGGCAGGGTGATGATCATATCTGTAGCTTGCCTCTATGTGGCATCGATTGGGCTGCTGCTTGTTCTGGTACCTCTTGAGCGGCTGCAGCAGGAAGGAAGTCCGTTTATATTAGGCTTAACAAGTCTGGGCTTGCATGTACTCGTTCATATATTTAACGGTGTACTCATTCTTGCGGGATTTTCTACATTAGTTGCTTCCCTGTATGGAGTCACGGTGATGTTAACTGCTCTCGCAGAGGATGGGGACGCCCCACCAAGCTTTGCCGCCAAGAAAGGACAGCGAAAGCTGCCGTATCCTGTTTTGGGATTAACCGTCTTGGGTTTAATAGCTTCGATTATGCTGGCTTTATGGGTACCCGAGCATATATTTGAGCATATTGCCACAGCTGCAGGACTCGTGCTTCTCTATACCTGGTCCTTTATTTTAATTTCTGTCCACAGGGTCATCAAGCTGTCTATTTGGGGGTGGATCAAAGGAGCAGCTGCTTTGGCCTTAATGGCTGCAGCCGTATCGGGGACATGGATGGAAGCGGCGAGCAGACCCGGATTCTGGGTTAGCTTGCTTTTGGTAGTTATGGTTGCTGTTGTGACTTTCTTTATGAGCCTGAAATGGAAAAAGCAAGAGATTCAGTAGAAGTGAATTTATTTCAGTGAGTGAATCCTCGAAAAAGGGCACCTGGATGGAGCCTCCTGATCATCGCGCAAAAAATACTGCTTCCACTCTAAGTTATCTTTCTGACCGTACCAGTTTAAGGAAGGGTGAGCAGGGATTCCATCATACTCCACTAACCGGCTGCGGATCGCCTGCTTCATTTTTCGGCCAAAAACCGTAGAATCATTAATCTCCTCAAACACCCAGCGCGGCTGAAAGGCTAACAGAAAGGTAGAGAAGTGTCTGCTTTTGCGTGCTGTATGGGCAGGGGTTGCACAAAAAGTGAAATACGGATGCCCATCGAAGCAAAACTCCCAGGAAGCATGAGCAGGATCAGTTGAAATATGCTGTGGCCATTCTTTCTCGTCATGCTGACTAATCCGGTTTAACAAAGTCCAGAATATTTGCTCATAGTCCTGAACAGTGTATGGACCCGCTAGAGCAGGAGGTGCTTGTGAAAACACAACCAGGGAAGCATACTTGCCTGTTTCTCTGGAGCACTGTCCATATTGTTTCAACAATGCTGCGAGCTCTAACGGAGTTGTCAGTGCTTCAGGGTCACCTACAAAACCGAATCGCAGGTTGTCGGATAGAAAACCGTGTCTTCCAGGAATGCATGGGTACATATTGCCCTCATCGTTAATCATCGCCTTGAAATCCTTGAAAGCCTCCATCTGCCAAGCGGATAATTCCGCTTCGTGCTGATCCAGCCAGCTTTTGGCATACAGTTCGGACATTGTAATAACCCCTTTCATCATGTATGTGTATGATGGGGAGGGGCACTAGGTGAATGTCCTGCTTTTTTAACCAAAAACCGCTTTAAAAGCCTGATAGCCAAAATAAAGTCCAAAACCGATCAGAGATAGGCTGGCAAGCCCGGAGATGGACTGGATAATCCGCTTACTGCCAAACTTAAATAACGTACTCGCAATAGCGGCCATAATGAGATCCCACAGCAAGATGCCGATAAAAATGCCCAAGCTGTAAATAAATACTTGCTGCATGCCGTGAGATTCCACTGTTTTAGCTAGAACGGACCCATAGATGCCTAGCCAAAATAAAATATTAAGCGGATTCGTCAACGCCAGCAAAAAGCCTGACATAAATGATTTAGAAGCAGATCCGTCCGAAGATGCCTTCGAGGCATAACTGCTTCTGATATTCAGCAAGCTTTCAATGCCTGTATACAGAAGAACGAAGCAGCCGAATAACCACAGAAATGTTTTCAAAAATGGAGTATCCAGAAAGTGGGCGAGCCCAAAATAAATAAGCAGCATATATATGGCATCCGCAACCATTGCCCCTAATCCTACAAGCCAAGCATGGAGAAATCCGAGCTTAACCCCCTTGTCCAATTGTGCAGCATTCACAGGTCCGATAGGTGCGGATAACGATAATCCCAGAATCATATAGGTAATAAAAACATTCACAATCAGCCACCTCCAGATGAGACTCGTACAAGTTATATTATTCTGGGGGAGAGATGAATAGAATGCTAGGCGGTTTGAAATGATAGGCTGTTATAAAAAGCAATTGTGGCGTCCTATGAGGTGCATGTGGGTGACTGGGGCGCATTGCAGAGGGAAGGGCTGAAGGTTATTGTTGTCAGGTTAAGCAACTTCTCAGGCGATACGCCGAGCAACCCGAGCAACGGCACGCGGAGAGCGGACGGATTTCTAACGGACAATTTTGCACCTTAGACGCGTTTTTTTCATCCGTCGTCCATCTAACGGACATGAGCGACTCTTAGCCCGCTCAACAAGGGGAAAATACGCTCCGTTAGGGCTGTAAGAGGCGCTAATGTCCGTTAGAATTCCAGCTGGGCTTTTGGGGGGCGCTAAGGAGCGCTGGTGTCCGTTACAGTCACTGGCTTCCCATTCGCGTCCGCTGCCCTCGTTATCCTGACAACATTGGGGCTGAAGGTTGGGCTGTGAGTTCCAAACGCTGTTAAAACAAGAACACATTATACATTATTGCTTTACCGCTGCATAATCTAACTGTATCCATTACACATATTCACTCTACCACTACAGGTTCCTTCTAAAACGTATACTTTCCAGTAACTTCATCAAAAAAACGAGGCGACGGAAGCTTTTAACAGCTTTCGTCGCCTGGTTTTTAAACTAATCAGATGGCTCTGTTCAAATAAGTTGTTGCTTATCGCCTGTGGATAATTGGATTGTGTCGCCTGATGCAGATGAAAGTGGTTTGCATTGCTTCCCATCCCAATCCAACCCAACCCATCGCCCATCGCCCGTCCCCCGTGTGACTTAACGATGTTTTTGATCGTTAAAGTAAGAGTTTCCAGGTCCACACCCACTTTAATGATGTTTTTCATCGCTAAAAGAGAACAAATGGCCGCTCTGGGTGGAAAAAAAGGATTTTAACGATGTTTTTCATCGTTAAAGTAAGGTTGTGGAGATGACACAGTGCTTTTAGCGATGAAAAACATCGCTAAAAAGCACTGCTTCATCCTAGAGCCAATCCGTGTTCCATCCGCAGCTCATCCTCTGCGCCAGCACTAGCGTCCTCCCAAAGCATGCACCATTGCAGGATAAAAATATTTCCCATCAAGAAGAGCGTGCCTTGTTGGCTGTCCGTTTGAGCGAGGCTGTTCGGCACTTTGTAGCTGAGAGAGGGAAGGGCTGTGGGTGGAAAAGCGATAGCGTCCGCCTTTAAAGATTTGTTCCAACCCTCACATCCATTCTAATCAGAGGAACAAATCTTTAACAGCGGTTGGAACCCACAGCCCTTCCCTCTGCAATGCACCCCAGTCACTAACATGCACCTCAAAGGAAGCAACAAGGCATTTTTCTCAATTAAGTTGTATAAGCAGTCGTTAGAGGAACGGTTCCTCCTCCAGTAAACTGGCTGTTATAGAGATCTGCGTAGAAGCCCTCATTGGCTAGCAGCTCCTCATGGCTGCCTTTTTCGATCACGCTGCCTTTATTCATAACGAGAATCAGGTCTGCGTCGCGGATCGTGGAAAGCCGGTGGGCAATTACGAAGCTGGTTCGTCCTTGCATTAAATGATGCATGGCTTTTTGGATATACACTTCGGTTCTGGTGTCCACACTGCTTGTCGCTTCATCCAGTATCATAATGGCAGGATCGGCCAACAGTGCACGGGCAATCGTCAAGAGCTGCTTCTGACCTTGCGAGATGTTGGAAGCTTCCTCATTGAGGATCGTATCATAGCCATCAGGGAGCGTTCTGATAAAGTGATCAGCATGAGCAGCTTGGGCGGCCTGAACGATTTCTTCCTCCGTAGCACCTTCGCGTCCGTAAGCGATATTATCCCGGATCGTTCCATTGAATAACCAGGTATCCTGAAGTACCATGCCGAACATGCTGCGCAGCTTGCCGCGCTTCATGTCTGTTATATCAATGCCGTCTATCGTTATTGTCCCCTCATCGATTTCGTAGAATCGCATCAGCAGGTTGATGAGTGTCGTTTTGCCGGCTCCGGTCGGTCCAACAATCGCGATCGTCTGGCCTTGTTTGACATCAATATTCATATTTTCGATTAATGGGGCATCTTTTTTATAACCGAACTTCACATTCTGGAACCGAACATTGCCTTTGGGAGCAGGAATAACCTTCTCATGAACAGCTTCCGGAACTTCTTCCTCCTCATCAAGGAGCTCGAAGATTCTTTCGGCTGAGGCTATGGTTGACTGAATAATATTGGCAATATTGGCTGTTTGGGCGATCGGCATGGAAAACTGCCGCGCATATTGAATGAAAGCTTGAATATCTCCGATTTGGATCGCATTTCTAGTGACCAATATGCCGCCAACTACGCAGATCAGCACATAGCCGATGTTATTAATAAAAGTCATCAGAGGCATCATGATACCGGAAATAAACTGGGCTTTCCAGCCCGAGTGATACAGCTTTTCGTTAATTTGATCAAATTCCGCAATCGACTTGTCCTCATGTCCAAAAGCTTTGACGATCTTATGGCCTGTATACATTTGCTCCACATGACCGTTAAGCTCTCCTAGCTCCTTTTGCTGTCCTATAAAATATTTCTGCGAACGGGAAGCAATCGCCTTAATGACAAGAAAGCTTAGAGGCAGCGTTAAAAGGAGAATCACTGTCATAAGCGGGCTGATTGTCAGCATCATGACAATAACCCCAAGGATAGTAACTATGGAAGTAATCAGCTGTGTGAGACTCTGCTGCAGGGTGTTGCTGATATTATCAACGTCATTTACGGCCCGGCTAAGGATTTCGCCATGTGTACGCTTATCAAAGAAGGTAAGCGGTAGACGCGAAAGCTTATCTTCCACTGCTTTGCGGAGATCGTATACCGTTTTCTGGGCGACTCCAGCCATAATATACTGCTGAATGTAGCCGAATACGGCGCTTATCACATAAAGGCCAATCAGAATCAGAATAAGCTGGATGATATATGAGAAGTCGAAAGCATCTGTGACACCATTCATTTTCTGCATAACACCTTCAAAAATCTTGGTGGTCGCATTACCCATCAGCTTGGGGCTGACGATGCTGAAAACTGTACTAAGGATAGCCGTTAACAGCACGGCGAGCAGCTTTACGCGATGAGGATACAAATAACCGATAAGCCTCCTGAAGGAGCCTTTGAAGTTTTTGGCCTTCTGCACAGGCATGCCCATCATGCCCGGCCCTGGCCCTTTACCCATTCCGCCGAATCCGGGTCCTGGTCCACCCCCCGGTCCACCTCCAGGTCTTGGGGTATCTGCCCCTGTTTGCGGAGCTTTGTGCTCTTCACTCATGCGATTTCCTCCTCTGAAAGCTGTGAGGATACAATTTCCCTGTATACCATACAGGTATCCATAAGCTCGCGGTGATTGCCAATTCCGGCAATTTGACCTTCGTCAAGTACGATAATCTGGTCTGCATCGATAACCGTACTAACTCTCTGCGCCACAATAAGTACAGTGGAGGAGGTAGTTTCCTGCTTAAGCGCGGCGCGCAGCTTGGCATCTGTTTTGAAATCGAGAGCCGAGAAGCTGTCGTCAAAAATATAAATTTCAGGTCTTCTGACCAACGCACGAGCGATGGATAGTCGCTGCTTCTGGCCGCCTGAAACGTTCGAGCCTCCCTGGGAAATGAGGGAATCGTAACCATCCTTCATGCTGGAGATGAATTCACCTGCCTGAGCGACTGCCGCGGCGTGCTTCACCTCTTCGTCGGTGGCATCTTCCTTCCCATAGCGGATATTATCCGTTATGGTGCCCGTAAAGAGGACGGCCTTCTGAGGTACAAACCCCATGGAAGCCCTAAGGCTTTGCTGGGACATCTCACGTACATCAATGTCATCAATCCGAATGCTGCCGCTGTCCACGTCATAGAAGCGGGGAATCAGACTGATTAGTGTAGATTTACCTGATCCAGTACCTCCAATAATAGCTGTAATCTCTCCTGGTCTGGCTTGGAAGGAGATATTGGAGAGTGCGGGCTTCTCAGCGCCTGGATAACTAAATGTGACTTGATCAAACTCAACCAGGCCTTTCTTAGTGCCAGCGAGCTTGGCTCTTGCTGGATCCTTGATTTCAGGTGCCATATTCAGAACTTCGTTGATCCGGACCGCTGATGCCGAAGCGCGGGGAATCATCACGAACATCATGGAAACCATAATGAGAGAGAACATAATTTGCATCGCGTACTGGATAAACGCCATTAAATCGCCCACCTGCATATTACCCTCACTGATCCGAATGCCTCCAAACCAGATGATGGCAATAGTAGACAGATTTAGAATCAGCATCATTACCGGCATTAAGGCAGCCATAATTTGATTAACCTTGATGGCCGTGTTCGTTACATCCAGATTAGCTTCATTAAAACGCTGCTTCTCATGACTGATCCGATTAAAGGAGCGAATGACCCGAATACCAATCAGACCTTCGCGCAGCACCAGATTTAATTTGTCAATTTTGCTCTGCATCACTTTAAAGAGCGGAATTCCCTTCCGGGCAATGGCAAAAATCGTCCCGGCGAGGATCGGAATGACGGCTACAATAACGAGTGACAGCTTGGCGTCCTTTGATACGGCCATGATGATACCGCCAATGCAAAGCATCGGCGCCATAATCATCATACGCATGATCATGATCAATACTTGTTGAACCTGGGTGACATCATTGGTTGTCCGGGTAATAAGTGAAGCTGTACCCACTTTATCGAATTCTTGCAGTGAGAAATTTTCCACATGGGAAAAAATTTTGCTGCGCACAAGCTTGCCAAAGCCAGTGGATACCCTGGAGGACAGGTAGCTGGCGATAATGGATACAATGGTGCCTCCGGCTGTAACAAGCAGCATAAAGCCGCCGATCTTCCAAATGAAGGGCGTATCTCCTTTGATGATGCCGAAATCCACAATATCCGCCATCAAGGTTGGGAGATAGAGCTCTGAAAGAGACTGTAAAAACACC
Source organism: Paenibacillus eucommiae (assembly GCF_017874215.1). Lineage (GTDB taxonomy): Bacteria > Bacillota > Bacilli > Paenibacillales > NBRC-103111 > Paenibacillus_AI > Paenibacillus_AI eucommiae. The sequence continues at coordinate 135,091 of NZ_JAGGLB010000018.1, read as the reverse complement.
AAAACCAGAACAAAAGCCACAGAAACACGGTAGGGCTTTAAATACCGGAACAGCTTAATCATACTTAGCGATCTCCCCTTTCTCTTTATTACTTTCTTATTTGTCCTATGGAAACTATAAAGGATGTTTGTAAACTGAATATAAACGAGGCTCCCGTTGGCTAAAATAAACAAGAGCGTGCTTTCCATAACTATCGGAAAAGCCACGCTCATAAATTGTAGTAGGAGCAAGCAGAACACGTAACTACCGAATAATTACAACGCTACAACTTGTCTCTGCTTGTTTTTGTAATAAACCCATTGCGTAAAACCAATTTCCTTCAGCCGATTGCTGACAAGGTCCCAATCGTCGCCAATCCGCTCAGGAATGTGTGAATCTGACCCGAAGGTTACCTCAACGCCGTAGTGTAAAGCTCTTTCCAGGATATCATCGGAAGGATACCAGCCGCCAACGTCTTTAGTCTTGCCTGAAGTATTAATTTCGATAGCAACGCCTTCTTCGCCGATTACTTTCAGTGTTTCATCCACCTTAGGTGTGGGAATATGTGTGAAAGCAGGGTAAAAGCCCTTCATCGCATCAATATGGCCGAGAATCTGAAACATTCCCGATTTTGCCGATTCCTGAATCAGCCGGTAATATTCCTCTTTATGCTCGATTTGCTGCTGATCGCTGAGCCCCTTCCAGCGGGTGCGGTTAAAGATGCTGACTCCGCCTGTGATATGTACAGAGCCGATAATATAATCAAAATCGTAAAAGCTGTATTGCTTACGGTAAATGTCGGCAAACTCAGGGAAATAATCGGATTCCACGCCAAGCAGCACATCAATTTTACCGGCAAACTCTGCCTTGAGCTGAAGCACCTCAGCTATATAATTAGGAAATTCACTTCTTGCCATAGCAATACCAGGCATGGGTTGGTCCTCCACACTTCCAAAAAAAGGCGAATGATCGGAAATCCCGATCACGGAAAAATCTGCAGCAACAGCCGCTTCAATGTAGTCTCTTATTTTACCTTTGGCATGACCGCAGCGGTCATGATGCGTATGCAAATCAAATTTCATTGGTTTTCTCCTTACACGTTTGATTATTCCAAGTTATTCCGAACCCAGGAACTGGGTTTCCGGCATCCCTTTTAAGTCGCTTAAAAATTGCTGCATCGCTGAATTTAAATAACGCCCGGATTTATATACTACACCTACCGGGTGAGTAATATCCAGTTCATTTACCTTCAGCATCTTGAGCGATCCATGACGGAGCTCACTGAGCACCGAAAGCTTGGAGATGACAGCTACGCCGAGATTGAGCTCCACCATACGTTTAACCTCTTCGCTGCTGGAAAGCTCCATAATAATGTTCGGCATAATATTCAGGGTTTTGAACACCTGGTCAACAAAGCGTCTGCCAGCCGTTTCCGGAGATAGCATAATGAAAGGGATGTTGCGCAGCTTCTCCATTGACAGGTGCGAGAAGCGGCTGAGAGGATGCTGTGAGGACACAATAAGCTCGAACGTATCGTAATAAAGCACAGACGTTTCGAGTGCAGGGTTTTTCTCGAATAAATAAGCGATCCCGATATCCACTTGGCCATTCTCAACACTATGCATAATTTGGGATGAGGTCATGGAATGAATGGTTGTTTTGATCAGGGGGAACTGGTCCTGGAAATAGGAGAGGACCCTGGGCAATATTTGCATAGCGATAGAGGTAGTGGTGCCGATATGAATGTGACCTTGTGGCGTATGGTTCAAATCGTCGAGCCGCTGCTTCAGATCATTTACCGTTCTTAAAATCTTCTCGGCATGCTCCAGAAAAATGCGGCCGCTGTCCGTAAGCGTGACAGGCTGATTGCGATCGATAAGAATACTGCCAAACTCTTCTTCTAGACTTTTGATTTGCGCAGAAACAGCGGGCTGAGTCAGATTAAGAATTTCTCCTGCTTTGCGGAAGCTCATCGTTTTGGAAATAGTCAGCAGTGTTTCCAACTGATTGATATTCATAAGCGCCCCTTTCTTTATAGATAATATTTATCGTAATTGTAAAGGGAATAAAAAGCTTTTCTAACAAACATTATATGATATAAAAAAGGGCCGCTGCAAATTTTTTCGCAAGAAAGGCGGAAAAGAAAGCCGCAGCTCCCTTAAAGGGAAGACGGCGGCCTATAGCTATTCCCGAATACTTCCAAAGAAAATTCGTGCAAATCCTTGCAAATCAGATGCGGTTGGACTCCCGCCCGGGAAAGCTGCTCCTTGACATTGTCAGAGGTTGCTACACCGGTTAGCACGAGCGCCGTTTTGCAGCCTGCAAGCTCCCCGCCCTTGATGTCCGTATCGGCATTATCACCGATTACCCAGACATCTGAAGCAGCCAGGCCGAGCTTGCGGATGGCATAGTTCATTATAATCGGGGAAGGTTTCCCGATGATGACAGGCTGGACGCCGGAGGCAGTCGTTATCGCAGCGGCGAGCGAGCCTGCTCCCGGCATAAAGCCTGGGCCTGAGGGCAGCATGTGGTCGGGATTCGTCAACACATATAGCGCACCTGCTCTGAGGTGGTTAACGGCTGCAGTAAGCTTGGCGTAGGTGAAATCACGGTCAATGCCCTGAACGAGTGTCTCAGGGTTATCTTCCGTAAGCTCAAATCCGGCAGCTTCAAGGGCTGTCTTAAGGCCAGTTTCACCGATGACGGCCACTCGTCTGCGTTCAGCGTATTCAGAACGTTCAGGATTCTCAGGATGCTCCAGCAAATATTGGGCAGCAGCTTGCGAAGATGTGTAAATAAAGCCGGGAGGGACATCGATACCTAGCTCGGCAAGGTGCAGAGAGACTTGCTCCGAAGTCCGTGAAGAATTGTTGGTAACTAATAGATAAGGAAGCTGGTTCCTATGTAAATTTGCAATAAATGCGGCAGCATGAGGGATAGGCTCATTGCCGCGGTAAAGCGTCCCATCCAGATCAATCAGGTATCCTTTCAACTTAAATCACTCCTATTTAATCATAGTAACAGAACGCGCCGCTCCTTCCAAGACCTTCTTGCGTATACGCCATTTTGACTATTTTTCAGAAAAAGGAGGGACGTTAGAACTGGTTTTAGCAGCACAAATAGGAAAAAACACACAAAACCAGTATACTTGTCCTAAAAGTTTAGGTATAATGTAGAAAAAAGTCGAAGTCTGCCAATTGTTCATAAAGGAGATCGAATTTATGAAAGCGGAGTACATCAATCCCTTTTTGGAGTCTGCTAGAATTGTAATTGAGCAAGTTGCCTATATTCGTCCTACAACAGGGAAGCTCGGCATCAAGGATATGAAGTTTGAAGAAAACTATATTTGGATCCAGATCGGGATGACAGGGCAAATGCAAGGGGATATTGTTTTTGGATTAGCTGAAGATGTAGCTTTGCGGATGGTCTCAGCCATGATGGGCGGATTTGTAGTAACTGAAATGGACGAAATGGGCCGCAGTGCTATATCTGAGCTAGGCAATATGATCAGCGGTAACGCCAGCACGATGCTTTTCAATCAAGGCGTCAGAGTCGACATTACCCCACCGAAAATCGTCCAGTCAGCCACAGCGGCGTCATTCATTCCCAAGAAGGCCTTGTCTATTCCTTTGATTATGGATAATATTGGAGAGCTAGATATACAAGTTTTAATCACCTGATGAATATATTACATACATAACCAAACCGTTAACCAAATCGTTAAAAAAACAAACCCGAATAAAACCGACAGGAGACTATCTCGGTGAAAATTCAAAACAAAGTTGTCGTGATCACAGGTGCATCCAGTGGAATTGGTGCCAAAATGGCAGAGACCTTTGCCGCGAAAGGTGCTATTCCTGTATTAACGGCCAGATCGATCACCAAGCTGCAGGAGAATGCCTCCCAGCTTTCCGGCGAACATGCGATTTTTAGGATGGATGTTACGGATTCCTTACAGGTAGCGGATACCGTAAAGCTTATCATTGAGAAGTATGGCCGAATCGATATTTTGATTAATAATGCAGGTTTCGGCGTTTTTGAGAATTTCCTGGATACTCCGTTAGAGCAGTTTGAAGACATGATGAACGTCAATTATATGGGGATAGTCCGCTGCACCAAGGCGGTCCTGCCCTATATGCTCAAAGCGGGAAGCGGACATATCGTTAATGTAGCTTCAATCGCGGGTAAGCTCGCAACGGCCAAGTCTTCTGGCTATACGGCTACGAAGCACGCAGTGCTGGGCTTAACGAACAGCTTGCGCCAAGAGCTGGTTGGCACTGGTGTATCGCTGACTGCGATCAATCCGGGACCGATCAATACACCGTTCTTTGAACGTGCTGATCCAGCGGGTACTTATGTAAAAAATATTTCCTGGTTTATGCTCAAACCGGAAAAGGTCGTAGCTGAAATTATCAAAGCGATAGAAAGAAACAGGGCCGAGAAAAATATGCCGCCGATTGCCGGATTTGGCGCTAAGCTCTCGCAGCTTTTTCCCCGCACCTTTGACTGGTTTGCCTACCGGATGCTGAATAAAAAATGACAAAAGAGCGGATCCCCGAAAAGCGGATTTTCGCTCTTTTCCCGTTAAAGGACAAGTCTAAGGGTTATACTGAAAGAAGCAGCAAATAGTTCCCCTCTAAATTTATTCTTTCTGATCAGTTTGATTCTTTTGAGCTTCTTGAACCTTCTGATCCTTCTGATCCTTTTGAGCCTGATGGAGCGCTTTGATCTCCTCGAATATTCGCCGCACCTCCGCTTTGCCCTCAGGATGAACCTGGTTCCAATGACTTGTGAGTGCAGGCATAGATTTATGAATATGATGATAAGTTGCCCAAATTTTGATCTTGGCGGTCATTTCCGGTGAGCTGTCGCCTGTTAGCAGCTCTGCTGTTTTTTCCACAAGCGCTTCGAAGTCACGTTCAAATTCTGGATACATAAAGGTCACGCCTTCCCGTGAAAATAAGGATTAACTTGAATTAATTATTTCCAGTCTAGCCTAGTGAAAAGCCACTGTCAAAAATGCATTCCGCAATAAGGAAGGAAATAAACGATGATGAGCATGCCAATAGAAACGATACAGGACGGCCAAATCTTGGATAAAACAGCGGTCCGCTGTTATGCCAAGGACGTTTCTTTATATATAGTCACTTATAGCAGCCAAGGCCTCCAGGTCAAGGGATTTCTGGCTGTTCCGGAAGGAGTGGGCCCATTTCCCGCTATTATTTATTGCCGCGGCGGCATTCGCCGTGTTGGGATGGTGCGCAAGCGTAGAGTTCTGTCCATAGCCCGGAGAGGTTACGTCGTGTTTGCTCCTTTTTACAGAGGTAATGAAGGTGGAGAGGGGCGTGAGGATTTCTGTGGAGAAGACCGTTTTGATCTGTATCACGCGCTTACGCTTGTGCACGCATTGCCGGAGACGTTGGCGGAGCCCATTCCCTTGATCGGATTTTCCCGTGGAGCGATGATGGCACTGCTTGCAGCTAAGGATTGTACTGGCGTAGGTCCGGTTGTTGTATGGGGTGGCGTCAGTGATCTGCTGCATACCTATGAAGAAAGAGTCGATCTTCGCAGGATGTTGAAGCGGGTGGTCGGGAATCCCCATAAACAGGTTGAGGCGTATACAGACAGATCACCTGTTTACTGGGCCCGGGGCATCCAATCCCCGGTTCTTATAGTCCATGGCAAACAGGATGAGCAGGTGAGCATTAGCCAGGCTGAGAAGCTTGCGTCAGCGCTGGAAGCAGCAGGTAAGGAATATGCAATGGAACTCTTTGAAGGAGCAGGACATCGCTTTTCCAAGGAAGATGAAGTGGAGGCTATGAATGTCATTTTTGCTTGGATTGAGAAAAAAAGAGAAATGATTCGACAAAAAATGTAGAAAAAATTTAAAATTTGTATAAAAATAGCATTTTATTACGAATTGTTTATCATTTTTTTTGTGTTTAATATTGTTAACTGGCCGAAGATGCCCTAATATGAAACTAGAGGACGAATTTGTCTGTTTTGATTCATACCGTCCTGGGGGGCTTTTATGTCGAAGTATCTAATAACGCTGTTTACTAATGATTTTTATACTTTGGATAAGGGTATACAGGAACAGATATATCAGGAATATTATCTGCTTGTTTACCCGACTATTTATTTTATTCTTAGAGATCATGCCGGAGTGGAAGATATTATTCAGGAATCCTTTTTGCGTGCAGTCAGCAAGGCTCCTACGCTCAAGGAAAAGGACAAGTACGAAAGCTGGCTCAAAAAGCTGACGCGCAACGTTACATTGAATCATCTAAGGAAGCATAAAAGGAACCGCAACGAGCTTGAAGAAGGCGGCGTCTTCATTATCAAAGAGTCCGCTCCTGTAGCTGAGAAATCCGTTCCGCTGGAAAAGGAAGTCGAGCTTAAGATCATGCGTGAAGCTATTGTTGAGTATATCAATCAGCTTAGTCCTTCTTATCGGCAAATCATCGCAATGAAATGGATACATAATTTATCCTACAAAGATATGGCAAGTGAGCTTGGTGTATCGGAGGGAGTAATCAGGCAGCGCTTATATCGGGCCCGTGATGCCATCAAGCAGAAATTGCTGGAAGAGTGGGGTACCATGAATGAGTAGTGAGAACACGAATAACGAATTCGATGAGCTCCTTAGACTAACTGTAATCCGGGAGTACGCTGGAACAGCAGCTGAAGTCAGCTACAATCAGCACTCATGGACCCTTGTTCAAAAAAGCCTGGAGCAGCGCCAAATCCGCCGAAAAAAAATACTGAGATTGCAGACGATCGGCCTGATTCTGACAACCTTGATTTTATGTTTTTGTGTATTTTATTCTACTCCTGCAGGAATTTGTCCAATTAAATGAACGGGATCCTGTGAAACATGGATCGCCGTGAAGTGAAAGGGTAATGAGGCAGTAGGCCAAGCCAATAGGGCACAATAAGCCTTTGAAAGAGACCATATGGTGAAAGGAATATGCCAGCGGCAGCGAGGCTGCTCGCCCTGTGTGGTTAGTTAATCCTGGATATCTCACCTAAGGTCGCTTTCTTGCCACCTGCCACTTCATTTCAGTAAAGCGGCACCGTGAAAACCAACTTTCTATCTCTCTGTCTTTCATTTTACTCCCACTGCTGAGCTCCGACTTAACATAAAGCAGAAAAACCGCGATTTTCAAAATTACAGCAATCCATTTTACGCAAATATGATAATTATTCTCATTGATGGGACAGGTACAAGTGTATGAATGATCTGGATCGAGATGCGGGCAGCAATCCACGCCGTTTATCGGTTGTTCAAGAAGCGAAGGAAAAGATTGAGAAAACAATAGCCTATATGGAAGCGCACCTGCACAAGTCTATTACGAGAGAGGCCCTTGCTGCAGTTGCTGGCTTAAATCCGGAGCATTATTCGAGAATGTTCAGAAAATATATGGGAATGAGTCCCGTAGACTATGTCACCAAACTGCGGATGCAGCAAGCCCAAAGTTTGTTGAGGCATTCTAATAAATCAATTATTGAAATTGCCCATCTTGTTGGTTATGTGGACCCCTATTATTTCAGCCGCCGCTTTAAGCAAATGATTGGTGTTGCACCTACTTTTTATATGAATCGGCCTCAGCAGAGAATTCTGGCACTCGATTGTTATGGACACTGCCGGGCATTAGGCATTGAGCCGATTGGAGCAGATTCGCGGGATATAAGCGGGTATTTTACGGATTGGACCGGCCAGACAGAGGATATTGGTATCGAGGCTGAGCCTTATTTCGTGATCGATCAGCTTAAATCACTGCAGCCGGACATCATTATTACTTCAAGGAAGGAATGGGAAAAGCAGCTAAGCGAATTTGCATCAGCTCTCGTGGTAGGCGTGTATGAGGACCCTATTTATGAGCAGTTATTAAGCATTGCGAAGGGTTTAGACAAAGAACGGGAAGCACTGGATTGGGTGCGCCGTTATGAAGAGCAAGCTGAAGTGCTGCGGGAAAAAGTAACAGAGCGCATTGGTGGACAAACTGTCGCTATATTGAGAGTTAGAGATGGGTTATTGCAAATGTACGGGACTATGAATATGGGCTATCCGATATATAGTTCGCTTAAATTAACGCCACCAGAGAAGATGGCCTGGCAGAGCCGATGCAACGATCATCACCATTCAAGTGTAATCACGGTTGAGGAACTGTCTTATTATGAAGCTGATCATGTCTTTGTCGTGCTTCAGCCTGATTCTGGAGCAGAACTGTTATGGGAGGAAATTCAATCCTCGAAAGAATGGCTTGCATTTCCAGCCGTCCGTAACGGAGCTGTTTATCATGTTGATGTAAAACGATGGCTGGCTTATGATCCTGTGTCCATCAAGGAGCAAATGATTGAAGCTGCCAATTTCCTGCTTGGATAGCCTTAGGCGTCATAATAATCCATCATAGTCGCAATATGAATCTATGGATTAGAGAAAGCGGCAGCGTTACAATACTAAGTGATATTAATAATCGTTATCACTTGGGAGGGTATTATGCAACAAGAAATCAAAACATCTAGAACTGCACGGTTCACAGTATTCAGTATCCTTTTGCTGGTTATGCTATTAGCTGCCTGTGGAGTAAATAAGGACAAACCGTCAGAGACATCGTCCATAACGCCACAAGCGACGAATACGGAAAGTACGGAGACGGCAGCAGGATCCTCAGAGACTCCATCTCCTTCAGGGACCGAACAGCCAAAGACCAGAACAGTTAAGGATGATCTAGGCCGAAATGTAGAAATTCCAGTTGCTCCTAAGCGAGTGATTGCTGGAGAGTTTGCCAGTGAGCTGCTGGCAGTTGGCGTGACACCGATCGGTGCGGGAGACAATAGCTTCAAAATTATTTTTACGCAAAAAGAGATGGCCGGAGTTGAGAAAATCGGTGATCCACCGAACGCAGAAAAAATTCTCGAGCTGAGTCCAGACCTTATTATTGCGCCTACTGTATTTCAGGAGATCTATCCCGAGCCTATGGAGCAATTAGCGAAGATTGCACCGATATTTTACGTTTCCTTTGATCAGGACCCGATCTATGATATTTTCCCAAAAATTGCTGACCTGGTGGGAAAATCAACAGAGGCCAAGCAGTGGATCGCCGATTATGAAAAAGAAGCACAAACAGCACGAGAACAAGTCAAAACCGCGATAGGCGATGACACGGTTACCATATTCCGTGTTGAGAAAGGAAGACTGCGGGTCTACTTAAACCGGAATTTTGCCGGCTATATGCTGCACAGCGGCTTGCAAGTCCATCCGCCAGAGGCCGTGGCCGCCGAAATTGAGAAAAACAAAAATGGCTCAGCCTTTGAAATTTCATTGGAAAAGCTGCCAGAGTATGCTGCAGATCATATGTTCATTATCGTGCGTGGCGAAGGCGATGATCAGGGTGCTTTTCAAGAAATTGAGAAATCAGCACTTTGGAAAAACCTCCCCGCAGTCAAAAACAACAAACCTCACTTCCTCGACACAGACAAATACTATGGCTCCGACATCGTGACGATCAGAGAAACGATGAAAGAAGCTGTTGAAATGCTAACAAAATAGCTTGTGAGGCATTCATTGCAAGTGATAGCGAATGAGTTGGCGAGATAGGTGGCAAGATGGATGGAAAGTCAGATGATGAGGACAGATGGTAAGACGGATGACAAGGACAGATGGTAAGACAGGTGACGATGGCAGATGGTCAGAAAGGTGACGAGGAAATGGCAAAGACGATGACGAAGGACAGATGGTAAGACAGATGACGATGGCAGATGGTCAGACAGATGGCAAAGACGATGACGGAGACAGTTGACATTTAGATAACAAATAGACGCAAGGTGGGCTTCTTCATGCAAATGGAGGAGCTTCTTTTTTTAACAAATTAGAAGTTTGAGTTTTTTGGGGAAGAGCAATCGCCCTAGCAGCCATGTAGCATCCAAAGCAGCCCCCGTCTCCCCCATACTGAGCGTGCTCGCGACTTAACGATGTTTTTCATCGTTAAAGTAGGGTTTCCAGATCAAAGCGTCACTTTAATGATGATTTTCATCGTTAAAAGAGGACAAATGGCCTCTCTGGGTGGTTAGAAGGGATTTTAACGATGTTTTTCATTGTTAAAGTAAGATTGAGGGGACGACCTGGTGCTTTTAGCGATGAAAAAGAGGCTGTCGATTAACTGTGGATTAAAAATACGAACCTCTAAAAATCAATTTTTTGTGAGAAAAAAGTCGCTTTTCACCCCGAAAAGTCGATTTAAACAGGTTTAAGTGGCAAGTTTTGATCGATTTCAGTAAACGTTTTGAGTTGTACACAGTTAATCGACAGCCTCAAAAACATCGCTAAAGTAGCAGATCCCCTCAAGCTCTTCATCCCACTTCATCCCCAGCGCCTTTGTTCACTAGGAAATTTCCACTAACCAAGAGAAAAACCCTTGTTGGCTGTTCGTTTGAGCTTGGTGCTCGTGCGATTGTAGCTGTGAAGAGGGAATGGCTGTGGGAGGAAGAGCGGTAGCGTCCGCCTTTAAAGATTTGTTCCTACCTCATCATCGATTTCATTCAGGGAACAAATCTTTAACAGCGGCTGGAGCCCACAGCGATTCCCTCCGCAACGCACCCAAGTCACGAACACGCACATCAAAGGGACGCTGCAAGGCGTTTTTCTTAAGACATTTAACTGGAAGGGAGGATTAGATATCCCCGTGTCGAATAGAGAAATCTAAACATATTAAGGTAAGGAAAGAGGAATTGGAAATGGAGTATGGACTGAAGCTTTCAGAACAGGTAAGGCACCGCGTGTTTCAGCGCGACGAACGGAATAAGGCGACTATTGAGGTATCGGTTCACCTCATGAATCGGGTGACAGGCCGTCTGGAAGGTAGAATATCGACGGGGCCTTGGCGGATAATCGGACACGTAGAGCAGCCAATATTCACAGCTGTAATCGAAGACGTGCCGGTTGGTGAACATGAAATTCAGCTTCGAGTCGTTGCAGATGAGAATAATGTGGTCGCAGAAGGGGCAATCGGTCCTGTATATGTCGGAGATCTCTGGTTGCTGGCTGGCCAATCCAATATGCAGGGGTGCGGAAGGCTGATTGACGTCGAGGAACCACAAGCTGGCGTTAGCTGCTTCTATATGGGGGATAGATGGGATCAAGCAGAGGAACCGCTCGCTTGGCTGATGGAGTCGCCGGATCCTATTCACTGGATGCATTCGCCTGAAGGGATGGACGTAACCGAAGAAAAGCGACAAGAATATATAGCAGAAGATCGAAGGGAAAAGGATCGCGGTACCGGTCCGGGGCTGCCATTCGGTAAAATGCTGCTGAGTCATACCGGTATACCGGTAGGTCTTCTTATGGTCGCACATGGCGGCACTTCGATGAGTCAGTGGGATGCAGCGCTTGCGGGGGAAGGCGGACGTTCCCTCTATGGATCTATGTTACGAGTGATTCAAGCCGTCGGAGGTAAGGTGCGAGGCTGTCTGTGGTACCAGGGAGAAAGTGATGCCGATGATGAGTTGTCCAAGCTTTATTATGACCGCATGATCGAATGGGTAGCAAGCCTAAGAAAGGATTTGAGTGATCCCCATCTTCCGATTATCTATGCACAAATAGCTGCTGTTAACAATTGGGTATCCGAGGCAGCGTGGAATCGCATACAGGACGATCAGCTTCGATTGGAGAAGGTGCTGGGTAACGCTGCGGTTATCCCTACAATTGACTCCTTATTAGCTGATGTCATCCATCCCGATACCCATTCGCTTCGTAATATTGGCTATCGTATGGCATGGGCTGCGCTGCGGCTCGTTCATGGGTTAGCTCCGGTTCAGAGCGGTCCGCGTCTGAATGAGTTTCATTGGAATGAGGACCGCACGGAGCTGGTGTTGGAATTCGCAGGGATTAACGGCCGTCTAAAGCCGGTCAAGCGTGCATTCTCGTTCCAAGTGACCTGCGATGATCAACGTTTGCCGCTGGAAAGCTATGTGGACGAATTCGGACAACGTATCATTATCCGGCTTGAACAACCGGCTCCGTCATCCTGCCTGCTGTGGCATGGCAGAGGTTTTAATCCGGTCGTTAATGTACAGGACGAGCAGGGAATTCCGCTTCCTGTCTTCGGACCCGTATCTGTCTAAGCGGAAGATTGGACAGCAATTGCCCTTTATCTATGATATGAACAATGACCTGTAAGGTGGACACTTTGTGAGTGTCCACCTTACAGGTCATTTATGTTTAAGGGGGCCCGACATCGCAGGAGCAGTGTCAGGGAAGATGACAACAGAGTGCAAGAAGCACAACGATCTTCTCTTGTTCACAAAGTGAGCTGACCCTAGAATTGGATTTGAGGCCGGTTATCGAACAGACTAACCAATACTACGAGGAAGATCAGCTGCTGATGATTGGGCAGTGCCTGCGGTTTTGGCCGGCTTATGAATATTTGAAGGAAGTGGTTGAGATATCAAGTGATATGGGCTATTACAGGGAGATCAAATACTTTGCTGAGCACGTGGCGAAACGATCTCCAATGCTCATTGCGACTCCGGAGAGCACGATGCTTACAATCGCATTGATTGAAAAGGAAATTTTATCAGCAAACGAGCAGGGGAAATGGATCGACGATCAGAGGCTTCTTGCGCGATATTACGAGACGGCGAAACGTCTGGTAGATTATTTTATTTTCACCCCACTACGTATGATTTTTGGGGAAATGTGTACAGAGAAAATAAAGTATTTTCTTAGTGCTTAGGTTAAGATAAGTCCCCTGTTTAAGCACTACATGCTACCCGCGTACGTTCTTTAATAGGTGATTGGAAATGGAATATAATGAGGAGGACGTAGCCAAAGCGAAGGCGCGGGAGCGTTCTTTTTATTGAACTAGCGGGCAGTTTACGTTAATTACGAGTGGGTTTTCGAGTATTATGCAGGTTGCTAATATACACGATTGACATCTGAATTCTAACTGGCTACAATAACAATAATTAGGAAATGATATAAATGAAATCAATGAATGAACAAAATATGCTATATTTCGTTCAGAGAGGGATGTTTTGGTGTGAAATCCTACGAAACTTAGTATGTTGCCGGTTCAGGAGTGCGGTTAATGCCCGCCGGTTTGACTCGTTATAGTCAATTGAGCTGATTGTATCGCTAAATGCGAAGACAATAACTTGGGTGGTACCGCGATTAATTCGTCCCAATCTTGGGGCGTTTTTTTGTTGTCTAAAATAGAGTAAAAGGAGAAATATCAATGAAACTGTATACATCTGAAGAGATTAGAGCGAAGTATATTCAGTTTTTTCAAGAAAAAGGTCATGCCGTCATTTCTAGCGCTTCCGTTATACCCGATAACGATCCCACCGTATTGTTTACGACAGCGGGCATGCACCCGCTGGTGCCCTATTTACTTGGAGAGAAGCATCCATCTGGAACGAGGTTAACCAATGTTCAGAAGTGTATACGTACTGTGGATATAGATGAAGTCGGTGATGATACCCATTGCACCTTTTTTGAGATGATGGGCAACTGGTCACTTGGCGATTATTTCAAACATGAATCCATATCGTGGAGTTGGGAGTTCGTCACTTCGCCGAACTGGCTCGATATACCCAAGCATAAAATTGCGGTTACTGTATTCGAAGGAGATGATGATGCTCCCCGTGATCAGGAGTCGTACGAGATATGGTGTGCATTAGGTCAATGTGAGGCAGAGATCTTCTTCTTGCCTAGAGCCGATAATTGGTGGGGGCCAGCAGGTCAAACAGGTCCTTGCGGTCCCGATACGGAAATCTTCATTATCTCGGATAAAGAACGTTGCGGTCCTACATGTTCGCCAGCATGTGGATGTGGGCGCTATGTTGAATTCTGGAATAATGTATTTATGAAATATAACAAAACGGCGGAGGGAAAGTTTGAACCGCTTGATCAAAAAAACGTCGATACGGGAATGGGCTTAGAGAGAGTGCTAGTCGCTTTGAATGGAGGAACAGTCTATGATAGCGACCTGTTTACTACGATATTCTCACGAATTGCAGAACTGTCGGAGACGGCATACGAAAATCAACCCAAAGCGTATCGAGTTGTTGCGGATCATACCCGCACGGCAGTATTTATCCTTGGTGATAATTACGGCATTACTCCGTCTAATGTCGACCAAGGCTATGTGCTGCGAAGATTGATTCGCCGAGCTGTTAGTTTCGCAATGCAATTGAGTATTCAAGAAGGCGGTCTAGCGGATATCGCTAGCGCTGTGATTGACAAGTACGAGCTAATATACCCAGAGCTGCAAAGCAATCGCGATAAAATTATTAGGGAACTCCAGGCGGAAGAAGCTCGTTTTCAAAAAACGCTCGCGCAGGGACTTCGTGAATTCGATAAGCTTTCGATTTCATTAGTAAATGGTCAAATAGACGGTGCAGCTGCATTCAAACTTTATGATACGTATGGGTTTCCCATCGAATTGACCATGGAACTGGCAACAGAGCGTTCCATCGCCATCGATCTGGAAGGATATCTAGAGAAATTTCAGAAGCATAGAGAGTTATCTCAAGCCGGAGCAGCCCAAAAGTTTAAAGGCGGTTTAGCAGATAATTCTGCACAGACGGCAAATCTGCATACGGCAACTCATCTTCTGCATGCTGCACTACGAAAGGTTCTCGGAGATGAGGTGGCGCAAAAGGGCAGCAATATAACGGCTGAGAGACTGCGCTTTGATTTTTCGTTCCATCGTAAAATGACTGAAGAAGAGATCGTGGCAACCGAGCGGCTGGTCAATGAAGCGATTGCCGAAGGCGTCGGGATTACGTTCGAAGAGATGACGCTTGAAGATGCACGTAGAACAGGGGCTATTGGTCTATTCGAGAGCAAGTATGGCCAGATGGTAAAAGTATATACGATGGGCAAATTCTCCAAAGAGATATGCGGCGGTCCTCACGCGGTGAATACGGCTGACCTTGGTACTTTTAAAATTGTTAAGGAAGAGAGCTCGTCTTCTAGCGTAAGGAGGATAAAGGCAGTACTTGAAAGCACTGATGCTTTACGCTAACGAGGAAAGTTAGTTCAATAAATAGGCTTTTACCACTTTTGAGCAACGTGCTAAGTGGGGTTTTTGAATAGAAGAATCGTCAGCTTTTGAAAAATAAGTTTTAATAGAAACTGTTGTTATTTTGCTTCGCAGAGCTCTCTATTAATGATGATTGCAGAAAAGTCGATTTGTGTCGTGATCGGGTGTGGCTTATAATGGGTAAAAAGGAATAAGGGAAGAGGCTGCAAAGTGAGTAAGAGTTTTGAAGAACTATTAGTTGACCGGAAATATATCGATAGACTCCAGGAAAAAGGTGTAGATCAGCCAACTCCAATTCAGCTGGAGGCGATTCCAGCGATTGCTGAGGGTAAGGATACAATTGTGCAGTCCCAAACAGGCACAGGGAAGACACTAGCGTATTTATTGCCGGCACTCCAACGGATTGATGCCCAGCAGAAGAAGGTTCAGGTGCTTGTTTTGGTGCCTACCCGAGAGCTCGGAATGCAAATCATCCAGGAAACCGAAAGGCTGATTGAAGGTGGACCCATTCGTGCTCAAGCGCTTATCGGTGGAGCTGCTATAACCCGTCAGCTGGATAAGCTGAAGCTGCATCCGCATATTGTTGTGGGTACGCCGGGACGCATTATTGAGCTTGTAAAGCTGAAAAAGCTCAGCCTTCATCATATTGAGATGGTCATTGTTGATGAGGTTGATCAAGTGTTCGAGCTGGGCTCTCTGAATGAAGTGGAGACATTGCTGAAGGGGATGCTAAAATCTAGGCAGGTTGTCTTCGTATCCGCTACGATTCCGGCCAAAATTGCTGAAGCCGCCCGTATATGGATGAACGAGCCTGTGGTTATCCGCATCAATCCGGAGCAGCTCACAGCGGAGACGCTGGAGCATTTTTATTTTGTGAGTGATGAACGGGATAAAATTGATACGCTGCGGAAGCTCGTGAGATTGATTAATCCTACTTCTGCGATTGTATTTATTAATGCTACGGCTGATATTTCTGAGGTTGTGGGCAAGCTGCAGTATGTAGGGCTATCTGTAGAGGCTCTGTACGGTGAAGCAGGGAAGCAGGAACGCGCCAAGGTTATGGCTGATTTCCGCGAAGGAAAGTTCCAGCTGCTGTTAGCTACGGATATTGCCGCAAGAGGCTTGGACATTGAAGGGGTTACACATGTATTCCATTTGGACCCTGCGCTGAACGCGGAGCATTACCTCCATCGTGTCGGCCGGACTGGCCGAATGGGCCGCAAGGGCACGGCCATTTCGATCATTACGAGGAAGGAGCTCTTCATCCTCGATAAGTTCGAGCGGGCCCTCGGCATCACGATTGCGCCGAAGGCCATGTACGACGGCCGGGTTGTCGACCCGGCAGATGACCGCAGCGCGTCCGCGAGGCGCGACCGCAAAGCAGCCGCTTCCCGGCCTGCGGGCGGCGATGTGCAGGCATCGGCGCGCGGCAGAGCAGACGCAGGCGCAGCGCGGGTCAGCGCTGTTAGCGGCGCGCCAGCCGCGCGAAGCGCAAGTGCCGAAGCCGCGGGCGAGGCCGTCCGCGGCAGTGCCGCAGTCGCGAAGCCAGCGGCTGTTGCTGGCGCTGCGGCTTCGGCTGCTGCGGCGGGAGCCGGCGGTGCTGGTGGCGCCAGCGCCGGCAAGCGAGAGGCCGGGAAGAAGCCCGGCCAGAGCAAGGCTGCGCGCGAGCGTGAGCGCAAGAACAAGGGCGCGCCGAAGTGGCTCAAGGCGAAGCGCGAGCAGGAGTAGCGGAAGCAACGAGAAGGCAGCAACAGCAGCAGTAACAATAACAATAAAAGTAATGGCAACAGAACAGGATTGCGGAGGCAGGTGTATGAAATCTGTCTCCGCAATCCTTCATTTTTATGGCTGTAGACATTTTGCATGTTTTGAACATTGGATTCTTTCTTGCACGATCATATCTTTTATTCACAGTTCTTGCAGCTCTTGCTCACCTATCGAACATATTTATACTTTCTGTGTTTCCCGGCTGCACCGGACGAGAGGGCACCAGCGTCAGCGGAAGGCTGTTAAATTTCGAGCGGAACAGACGTACCGTCATCGGGTGCAGGAGGCCGACTGTTTTCCGCCAGTATTTGGCGGAGCTTGGCCTGTAGCTGCAATGACTTCTGTTGTGCCGGCTGGTTCGTCCATTCGGCGAACGACTTCGCGACATCCGGTGTTTGAAACCATTTTAGCAAGGCATGGGCTTGAGTGACCTGTTTGCTGAAAATCAGCAGTTGATCGCGGATCTCGGCTTTCGCCGGCATGCGCACTGTCAACGCATCGAGCAGAAGGTTTTGTTGAGCCAAGTGGTAGAGGGCGGGATAGGCACGTTTCAACTGCTGCAGCATACGGAGCATGGCCTGCTGGATCAAGCGATGCGCACCGACCATGGCCATTCCGGGCTGGCAGGCGAACGAGTCGACAATCCAGGATTTCCCCCGTTCGCCCCATAGCCCCAAGCTGTACATTTGAGCGAGAATGTAGAGGTGGGAGGCATGAAAGAGGGCCAGTCCTATGCGATGGTGATCCAGTGCGGTCGTGCTGTGGTCAAAACCGAAAAATTCTACCGGTAAACCGAGGAATCGTTTGATGAACAAGTCCCCGAAGATCTTTTCTTCTGTTAATCGATCCGAAAGATTGTAGTAGACTTGAACGAGGCGAATCTTGAGCTTGAGTGAAGGGGCATAGGGATGCTGGCCGTGACTACTGTAGAGAAAGGCACACAACAGGTCGGCGTATGTAAAATCGATCTTCTTTTCAATCTGGCTCCAGTAGGAATGTGGAGGAAGTTTGGAATAGACGTGCAAATCCGCAAAGGAAGTTAGATCAAATGATTTATAATGAACCGGTGGCTTCACAGGAAAACCTCCCCCAAATAGTGATGGTAACATTTTACCACATAAACGAGAGTATTTGTGAGTAAAAGGGATATTTCGTCCCTGTTTCGGCTGAATTTGGTTGCTTTTCATTAACATATAACATTTGCATTTCTGGCTCATAACTCTGCAGCATCGTGCACCAGCTTGACTTATAGTGGGAAGAGGAGGGTGGATATAGATGTGGAAGAAGCTTATTTTGACGGTGACGGGAATCATCATTCTTTTGATCATACTTATTGGTGTTCTAATCGTTTATGTGAAGCCGGATCAAGCGTTGAATCTGCAATATAAAGAAATAGTGATCATGGATAAGGTCGCCGATATGGTGAAAAAGCGTAAGATGGAGGTTCAACTTACCGAAGAAGATATTAACAATCTGCTCAAGAAGCAGCTAGCCCTGCAAACGGATGCTATGAATGACGTGGAAATCTTAGGGGCACAGATTCATCTTCAAGGACCTCTCGTTGAGGCCGATGTAAACTTGCGTTGGAAGAACAAGGTGCAGATAGCAGCTAAGCTTTTTTTTCAACTGGAGTGGGATAGTCCTGTTCTGGAGATTGAACATTTGGAAACTCGAATTAAAAACTTTCAGATCCCAAACTCTTACTTTCATCTGGAACCGATACGTATTCCTTTGGACGAGAGCTTGCCGAAACCACTGGGAATTCGTGAACTGCTTTTTAATGAGGATTCAATTTTAATTCATTTTAAGCTGTTTTAAACTGTTTTAAGCAGCTTCCATGCTTCTGAATTTACAAGCTCCTTAGCATTAATTTATCTGGATTTCTTGTGTGGATGGTATGTAATTTTAATTTCTTTATCAAGACCCCCCAAAACAAAAAGATATGGGCGAACCTTTGTAGCATAACCAGGAACCCTTCGCGAAGGTCCTTATGTAACATTGCTGGTCACTATCATAATTCGAATAAGGAGCGGGAACTTGATGAAGAAAATTTTATTTAAAAAGCTTGTAGCCACTGGCTTGGCGCTAACGATGGTATTGGGAGGCGGCACAGCTGCTTTTGCCCATGGGAAAGATTACAACGATAATAAAGGTAACTCCTACACTAAAAATGATCAAAGCAAAAATAAGAACAACAAGAACGATAACAAGAATAACAACAAGAATGACAAAAAGAATGAAATCCGCATTAATTTTGACGATCTGAAAGGCAAGGATATTGAATGGGCTCTGAGATATATTGCAAGCCTGGCTTCCCAAAGAATTTTTGAAGGATATGAAGACGGCACGTTTAAGCCTTACAATGTAATTTCCCGCATTGAAGCTATCACAGCAGCGGTCAGATTAATGGGTCTGCGTGAGCAAGCAGAATCACCGGCTGAAATGGCAACGAAGCTGAATTTCAAAGATGCGGACAAGATCCCAAGCTGGGCAGTCGGTTATGTGGCTGTGGCTCTAAAAAATGATCTGTTCAACGAAAATGACACATCCGTCCAACCGCAAAAAAATGCGGACCGTCTGTGGGCAACTACCCTTTTGGTTAAAGCACTGAAGCTTGAGGGTGAAGCAAAAGCCAAGATGAATGAAAAGCTGCCTTTTAAAGATGCGGATAAAGTTCCTGCCGGCTCTGTCGGATACGTAGCTGTCGCGATTTCCAAAGGATTGATCGATGGATTCGAAGACAATACCTTCAGACCTAATGATAATGTTACTCGCGCACAGTTGGCTGCTTTGCTGGATCGTACGGGAGAACAATTCGGCGAAAAAGACACTGTAACTGGAACAGTAGCAGCAGCTGTGGCTAACAACGTACTTCCAATTACGAAAAATGGCAGCACGGTTCAACTGGTACTCGATCCTAACGCATTTATTTTCCGTGGAGGCGTAAAAGTTAATCCATCTGCCCTACAGGTTGGTGACCAAGTCAAAGTACGCAGCTACAATAATCTCGTTATTTTTGTAGAGGTTGTAAAGCAGGGTGCTGTAAACAACAACTTTAGTGCTGTTGGAACACTCAATGCAACTACGCTGAATACTAACGGTTCAATCGCAACCATTTCCATTACACAAAATATTAATGGCAACAACCAGACTACTTTTTACAATGTAAGTCCGAATGTGCAAATCACTGGCAACCTCGCCCAATTTGTCCAAGGACATCTGATTGAATTGAAGGGCAAGGATCAAGTGGTAACGACGATTGAGGTTAAGTAAGAACAACAAATAGATATCAATATAACAAATATAAGGCATTACTATGAAAATGGTTAGAATCGAAAAGCGCAGTCTCATGCTGTAACAGCATGGGCTGCGTTTTTCTTTTTTTCTCAGAAAATCCATGGTAGATGTATATTTCTAAACCTTTTGCACAAAATAAACAAGTATTAGCAAATTCAATCCCAGTTAGTTTCCTCTTCGATGGGGATTAGCCAAGCGGTAAGGCAACGGACTTTGACTCCGTCATGCCTAGGTTCAAATCCTAGATTCCCAGTTAGTTGGACAATAAAGATAAGCTGATTTCTATGTCTTCATAGAGTCAGCTTATTTTTGTTGATAGTTGTGCTGGTCATGTAACGATTGCTCCTCAATAAGAAAGAGACTGGTCCAGACGGGGACAGAGCATATCAAAAGCAGCTTACGGACAGGAGGTACGTTATCTGTGAGTTTTAAGGTTCTTTTTGGTTTTTACGGGCATGAGGTACGTTAATAACCTTGGCTGGGGGGAAATGGGATCTTTTTTATCCAAATAGAGGATCTGATGTCCGTTAGCTTTCCTAAATAGGAGGAATTACGGCAAATAAGCTCTCTGGTGTCCGTAACGATGAATACCGTACCTTGAATTTTGATCAGTGAATGAGTATACTATATTTATGATATTGATAATCATTATCATTATCATTATGAATAAGACATTATTACCCAAATTTATATCATATATCTAGATACCAATATCAATATCATTACATCATCATCATCACAGTCATCATCACCACAAGTCATCATCCAAACTTTCATGTTAATGATAATAAATAGATGAGGAGCGTTGAAGAATGGGCAGATTTGAGTTGAACGAAATTGAAATAAAAGGCTTGGTGAAGCAGCACTGGAATGCCCGGGCCGCTGAATTTGATCAAGTCCCCCAGCAGGGGCTGCATAACAAAGCCCAGCATCAAGGCTGGTTACATATATGGAATGAATTAACGGGAGACAAGAAGCTGCGTGTGCTCGATCTGGGCTGCGGGACAGGCTTTTTGTCGTTGATGCTGGCTGAGCTGGGCCATCAGGTTACTGGTGTTGATTTCGCACAGGAGATGCTGTCGATGGCCAGGTGGAAGGCGGAGCAGGCGAACCTATCGATTGAGTTTCGCTTCGAGGATGCGGAAAGTTTGCATTTGCCGGACGGGGGCTTCGATCTCGTTGTGGCCAGGCATCTGATCTGGACGCTTCCGAATCCAGCCAAGGCGATGGGAGAATGGTGGCGTATGCTGAAGCCGGATGGAAGAATCGCACTCGTTGAAGGACAGTGGGATCATCAGGATAATAAATCGGATTATGAGCTTATTCGTGGGCGGCTTCCTTTTTATTCAGGACAGCCTAGTGACCAGCTAGCGGCTTTACTCAAGCAGCAGGGCTTTACGAGTGTAATCGTTGAGCCATTGATGGATGCAGCGCTATGGGGGGAGACA
Organism: Paenibacillus eucommiae; assembly: GCF_017874215.1. GTDB lineage: Bacteria > Bacillota > Bacilli > Paenibacillales > NBRC-103111 > Paenibacillus_AI > Paenibacillus_AI eucommiae. The sequence goes on along the minus strand of NZ_JAGGLB010000018.1, from coordinate 113,550 downwards.
CCAACACAGGACAGATATATCGTTATTGGCCAAAAGCGAACAAAAAATGTTTGAATAGAACTTTTATTATCTTTTCATAGACAAATTCATGTTTAAATAGTACAATTAAATTGTATCAATCGAACATGAAGTTCGGTTAAAATGATAATGGGAGCGTGTCTGCATGTCTGTTCAACCAAGATTGAATCGTTTGTTTGGCGAGGATGGTAAATGCTTTGATGTTGCGATTGACCATGGTTTTTTTAATGAGTATTCCTTTTTAGCTGGAATTGAAAATATAGAGCAGGCAATCAAAACGATTGTACTGGCTGATCCGGATGCGATCCAGTTAAGTGCCGGTCAGGCTAAGCTGCTGCAAGCTATTCCTGGCAAGAAGAAGCCATCGCTTGTAGTTCGTACGGATATTGCTAATATTTATGGCAACAAGCTGCCATCTCATTTGTTCAGCCAATTGATTAACAACCCGGTAGAGCAAGCTTTAGCCCTGGATGCGGCATGTGTGGTAGTTAACTTGTTGCTTTTGCCAAATCAGCCTGAGCTGTATCACCAATGCGTTCAAAATGTTTGTGCACTGAAGCTGGATTGTGAGCGTTATGGCATGCCGTTAATGGTAGAGCCTTTAGTTATGCTGCCGAATGAAAAAAGCGGTGGTTATATGGTAGATGGCGATTTGACCAAGATTCTGCCTCTGGTACGTCAGGCAGCTGAGCTTGGAGCCGATATTATTAAAGCAGATCCATGCGATAACATAGAAGAATACCACAAGGTTATAGAAGCAGCTTCCGGTAAGCCTGTACTGCCTCGCGGCGGCGGCAGAGCTTCAGATGAAGAGATTCTATCCCGTACTTACACATTGATGCAGCAAGGCGCATCCGGAATTGTTTACGGACGCAACGTTATCCAGCATCCAAACCCGGAATTAATGACGCGTGCATTTATGGCTGTTGTACATGATGGCGCTACGGCTGAGCAAGCACTGGATATTTTGAAAGGGGCGTCAGCTTAAATGTCGAAGAAAATTATCCGCTTTGGAGTTATCGGCTGCGGCTTGATGGGCAAGGAATTCGCTAGTGCTGCTGCAAGATGGTGTCATTTGAATGTCGATTTTGAACCGAAGATTGTTGCGGTTTGCGATGCTAATCCTGAGGCAGCCAAGTGGTTCCAGGAGAAGGTTCCAAGTGTTGTGAAAGCAACAACAGATTACAAGGAGCTGCTTGCAGATCCTGAGATTGATGCTATCTATTGTGCAGTGCCGCATAACCTGCATACCCAGATTTATGTGGACATTATCCGCGCAGGCAAGCATCTTCTAGGTGAGAAGCCGTTCGGTATCGATAAGGAAGCCAATCAAATTATTGTTGACGAGGTTGCCAAGCATCCTGATGTTCTCGTTCGTTGTTCCTCGGAATTTCCTTTCTATCCAGGAGCTTACCGCTTAGGACAGTGGATTCGCGAAGGACGCTTCGGTACGATTATGGAAGTTGAAGCTGGTTTCTGGCACAGCAGTGATCTTGACCCGCGTAAAGCCATCAACTGGAAAAGACGGATCAGCACGAATGGCGAGTATGGCTGTATGGGGGATCTGGGTATGCATGTTATGCATATGCCGCTCCGTTTTGGCTGGAAGCCAAGCAATGTAAGGTCTCTTTTGACAAAAGTAGTGAAGGAACGTCCAGATCATACAGGTAACTTAGTACCGTGTGAAACTTGGGACAACGCCATATTAGCTTGTGAAGTGAAAACGGAAGATCAGCAGTTCCCGATGATTTTATCAACGAAAAGAATTGCTCCTGGTCATGCCAACACTTGGTTTCTGCGTGTAACGGGTACTGATTTCTCAGCAGAATTCTCCACCAAAAATCCGAAGCAGATTGCATCCCTTCCTTATACACCAGGCAGCGAGCAGGCTTGGCATATTACAGATGTACCTTATCAATCAGGCTATTCTACAATTACTGGCGGCATTTTCGAATTTGGTTTCTCGGACTCGATTCTGCAAATGTGGGCGGCTTTCTGCGACGAAATCGTCAATCGTGATGCGATGCAGCAGCCATTTCGCTGTGCGACTCCTGAGGAAGCTTTGGCCAGTCATGAAGTTTTCACTGCCGCACTTGAATCGGAGCGTACGGGTCAGACTGTGACCCTCAGCGGGAGGGATTAGCTTGAGAAAGCCCTCTGAAGCTGATACAGAAGTGATTGTTGCCGGGCATATTTGCCTGGATATTATCCCGAATTTGAAGGGGAATGGTTTGGACGCCTTGCTTATTCCCGGCAAGCTAGTCAATGTCGGTGCCGCTATCACGGCAACAGGCGGAACGGTAGCGAATACGGGAGTAGCCCTGCACCGGCTAGGCTTGCAGACGAAGCTGATGGGCAAGGTTGGTAATGATCTTTTTGGCCGTGCTATCGTCGATGAGCTGAAACGCAATGGACAAGGTCTCGACGAAGGCATGATCGTCTGTGAAGGCGAGCAAAGCTCTTATAGTATCGTCATTAGTCCGGAAGGCGAGGACCGTATTTTCCTGCATTGTCCTGGAGCCAATGACACGTTTGTGGCGGATGATGTCAGCCTTGAGGAACTGGGCAGCGCGCGGTTATTTCACTTTGGCTATCCGCCGCTGATGCAGCGCATGTATGAGAATGAAGGTAGTGAGCTGGAAAGCCTGCTTTCCCGTGTGAAGCAAAGCGGACTCACGACTTCGCTTGATATGTCCAGGCCTGATCCTGCGTCGCCAGCTGGACAGGTGGATTGGAAGCAACTATTAGCGCGTATACTACCTCATGTGGATATCTTTTTACCGAGTTTGGAAGAAATTCTGTTTATGCTCGATCGGGAGCGTTATGATCAATGGACGCTGGAAGGCGATTTATTAGATCAAGTTAACGAGGCATTGCTCGCAGATCTTGCTAAACAGCTATTGGACTTGGGGGCTGCGATTGTTGCGATCAAGCTGGGCGATAAAGGTTTATATGTAAGGACTACAGATGATATAGCCAAAATTTCTGATATAGGCAGATGCGCTTTAACAGCACCTGAGTCCTGGGTTAGCCGTGAGCTGACGGTTCCTTGCTTTGAAGTGAAGGTTGCTGGAACTACTGGGGCGGGGGATTGTACGATTGCTGGATTTTTAAGTGGCTTGCTGCATGGCATGTCTGTTGAGGAATCTATGGTTGCTGCGGTTGGAGTAGGTGCCTGCAATGTTGAGGCCGTGGATGCGACTTCAGGAATTCCAAGCTGGAACAAGCTGCAGGAGCGAATTGCCGGTGGCTGGAAACACTTGCCGGCTTCCCTGCCTTTACCAGGCTGGGTGCGGTTGGGTTCGTCGGCCATCTGGGCAGGACCGCGTGATTCTCTTAACCAACAAGGAGGCTAACGATTATGTTAACCAAAGAGGAATTCAGCCGGGTTCAGGAGCGGACTGCGGAAATGTTCCGTCAATTGGGTGTTGTCTTGACACCTGAGGAAAGAGAACAAATCGAAGTCGCGGATTTCGGGCTTGGCGAGTTGGAGCGAACGGGTCTGGAGCTTGTTACTTATATCAATACGGACCGGTATTGTGCGAAGGATCTGGTCTTGTTCCCAAGACAGACCTGTCCGGAGCATAAGCATCCACCTTTTGATGGCGGGCCTGGCAAGATGGAGACGTTCCGCTGCCGCTCGGGACAAGTATTTCTTTACGTTGAAGGGGAGCCTGCGGAGTCTCCACAAGCAGTAGTTCCAGAGGGCAGTGAGCCTTATTATACGGTTTTCCATGAAATCGAGTTGAATCCGGGTGAGCAGTACACGATTAACCCCAATATTCTTCATTGGTTTCAGGCTGGAGACCAGGGAGCAATCATTTCCGAGTTTTCCAGTACTAGCCGGGATGACCTGGACATTTTCACGGATTCGCGGATTAAGCGACAACCAGAGGTACTGTAATGCGTCCAGGACTGAATGAGCGTCAGCATCAAATCATGGACCGTATCCAGAATGAAGGCGAGGTCAAAGTCAGTGATCTGAAGGATTACTTTCAGGTGACGGAGATGACCGTCCGCCGCGACATGGAGAAGCTCGAACAGCTCGGGCTGATCCGCCGCACCTTCGGAGGTGCGATTCCGGTAACGCCGGATATTTCCCTGAAGGAGAGGGATACGGTCCAAACGCAGGAGAAAATGAAGATTGGCCGGCTTGCTGCTGGCTTGGTGCTTCCTGGACAGGCTATTTTTATCGATGCGGGTACAACAACGTTGCAGGTGGCCAGGTATCTTCCGTCAGGTAGCGGGATCACAGTTGTGACTAACGCCTTGAACGTGGCTGCCGAGCTGATGGAGAAGCATATCCATACCATCGTTGTAGGCGGGCTTTTGCTTGAGCAAACGATGTCGCTTGTTGGCCCTCTGGCCGTGGAAGCTTTGCAGAAAATGGCCTTCGATCAGGTATTCCTGGGGGCAACCGGGTTTACCCTGCAGCATGGCTTCAGCAATTCCAATGTATTTGAAGCGGAATTGAAAAAGAAGGCTATCCAGCAGGCAACTACAGTTAATATGGTCTTAGACGACAGCAAATTCGGGGCCAAGCTGCTCATTTCATTCGCTGAATTAACGAACGTGAGCCGTATCATTTCGAATATTTCACCTGAAGCCTCCTTTATGGAAGCCGCGGCGGAAGCGAATGTGGAGATCGTGGTTTAACAAACAGGATGAGGATCAGTAATTTATATAAAAAACCGTCAGGAGCTTTTCGAATCCTGGCGGTTTTTTTTGAACACAGAAAGTTTAAGTGCTTTTCAAGATTTCCTCCAGAGACTCGTTTCCGTACAAGTTACATAGCCGTTCAAGAGGTTTACTGAAGCTCTGCCAAGCCGTCCAAAGCCAGGCGGGCAGCACCAAGCATACCCGATTTAACCCCAAGCTGAGCTGGAAGCAGCTCAAGAGGCTGTGAGGCTGTTTGCCGGACGGCAGCAAGCAGATGATCCCACCACAGGATGTGGGTATCCATAATGCCGCCGCCGATAACAATCCTTTGGGGTTCGTACAGGTTATTGAGAGAGGCGAATGCTGTACTTAGATCGGTAATAAACTTCTGGATAATCTGGCTGCTTTTCGGTTCGGATTCGGTGTATTTATCCATCAGTATTCGACTGTTCCATTGCGGATTTACTTGCCGTGCAAACAGGTTCAAAGCCGTTCCGGATACATATTGTTCAAGACATCCCCGCTGACCGCAGTTGCAAGGGTGGCCACCTGGATAGAGAATCATATGGCCGATGTCACCAGCGCCACCTTGCGGGCCGGCAATGACTTGCCTATTGTGAATGAGGGCACCGCCAACGCCTGTTCCAAGCGTCACGAACATGAAATGATCCAGATCACACGCGGATCCGAGCCAAATCTCACCAAGCGCCGCTGCATTGACATCATTGTCGACATATACGGGCAGTCTATGTGCAGCTTCAAGCAGCAGTTTCACTTCTGTTCCGGTCCAATTTGGCAGGTTGTCGGTCGCATAGAGCACGCGCCCGGTGGCGCGGTCTATACGTCCGGCTGAACCAATTCCAATTGCTTGAATATCCTCACGCTCTCTGGAAAGCAGCTGCTCAATAATATGATTCAATGCATTGAGGATGCCTTCTCTGCCAAGCTGAGTCGGGGTAGGCACAGCGATGGGCTGTTCCATGTTCCCAACTTCATCTATTATGCCGCCTATTATTTTGGTGCCTCCGAGATCAATGCCGATGACCTTCAAGCTCATTCCTCCTGTAGCTGTCCATTTGTTCAGAGAAGCTTGCCGTAATGAGATGCGGCCTAGTGATTGCCTTGCCTACAACAACAAGGCTGGCCCCAAGCCTCAACGCTTCGACAGCCTGGTCGGGAGTGTTAATTCTGCCTTCTGCGACAATAGGCAGGTTAACCCTGCCGGCGAGAGAAGCGACCAGCTCAAGATCGGGGGCTTCTTGCTGTCTGCTATAGGAGGTATAGCCAGATAAAGTCGTGGAAATATAGTCGGCGCCGAATTCTTCGGCGGCAAGCCCTTCTTCAAGTATAGAAACATCCGCCATTACCGGAATGCCCCTTGATTTAAGCTCGCGTATCGTATCACTCAAGCTCAATCCGTCGGGCCGTTGGCGAGTGGTAGCGTCAATAGCTACTATGTCAGCTCCTGCCGCGTGGACGGCTAGAGCAATTTCCAGGGTTGGAGTAATATAAATTTCATACCCTTCTATATCCACTTTGTTAAGCCCGATTACGGGCAATCCAACTTCCTTTTTGATAGCCGTAATATCGGCTGCCCCTTTTGCCCGAATGCCCACAGCACCACCGATTTTAGCTGATTGCGCCAAGGCTACCATAAAGGGTGTTCCGTGCAAAGGTTCACCTGGGAATGATTGGCAGGATACAATTAATCCTTTATTCGGAAATAAATTAGTCATTTGTGGTCTCCTAATCTGATAGTGATCCTTGTGATGATAGGTGAAGGGCTTCACGAACGCGCCTTCCTGCTTTTTCCATATAGGCTGAAGCCTCTTCGAGGGATAGATCAGCCGACAGCAGCAGGATGCTTAGACCGATATCATTGCCCGATTGCTTATAAGCTTGTGCGGCTTTTTCCGGGCTAGCTCCTGTAATTTGTTCAATCATGCGCAGGGAGCGGATTCGCAGCTTTTCATTGCTGGGAACGAGATGAACCATATAATTGCGGTATACTTTGCCTTGACGTACCATAGTCCCTGTGCTTAGCATATTCAAAACCATTTTCTGCGCGGTGCCTGCCTTGAGACGAGTGGAACCTGATAAGACTTCGGGGCCAACGACTATTTCTATAGCCAAATCAGCAGCTTGCCCCACAGCTGAATGTTTATTGCAGCTTAAGCCAACCGTTCGGGCACCTAGCGATTTGGCATATTTCAAGCCACCTAATACATAAGGTGTACGGCCGCTGGCTGCTATCCCGATTACAATATCGGCTGCCGTTAAATCGTGGCGTCGCAAGTCCCATTCGCCCAATGCTTCGTCATCTTCGGCCTCTTCCGATTGTATAGGATCCTGGATGCCGATTCCTGCACAAACGCCTACGACAAGTGAAGGATCCACTCCAAAAGTAGGTGGAAATTCATAAGCATCAAGAGCTCCAAGCCTACCGCTCGTACCTGCGCCAAGATAAAATAGTCTGCCCTGACCTTCCATTGCCGATGTGATCAAATCGATCGCGGCTGCAATTTCTGGAAGGCATTGTTGCACCGCTTGCGCGACTGTTTGATCCTCCCTGTTCATACTTTGTACGATTTCCAGCGAAGACATCAGGTCTAATTCATCGGTTTGCAGGTTCGTTCGCTCTGTTTCCCAGAGGTTGTCTGTATCATTCACGGTTTCTATTTTCCTCCCATCTTAATTACGAGTTTACGAGAGTTTGTATTCTTGCATTTATAGAAGCTTCTAATAAAATTTAGTCAGAACAGCTCTGGATGTTTTTTCTTTAGTAAGCCGGGTGGTTTCCTTCATTCTCATGGTCAAGCCCATGCATAAAATATCGATAACGATTAATTGTGCGATTTTTGCTGAGAGCGAGCTGCCCTGCAGCGGATTTTCCCTTGCCGACATCAATAAATCGATATCGGAGATTTTGGTAATTGGGGATCTGGCATTGTGGGTGATGCAGATGATTTTGGCCCCCGATTGGCGGGCGATCGTCAAATTGTCTATCGTATCCTTGGTACTCCCTGAAACAGACATCCCAACGACAACATCGTGTTCGGTGAGAAGTGAGGCGCTCATAGCCTGGAAATGTGTATCCCGCGGTGCTTCACAATATTTGCCGATGCGCATGAAGGTTGAAGCGGCTTGCTCTGCAATAATCCCAGAGGAGCCCACTCCGTAAAAAGCAATTTTTCCAGCTTGATCTAGCAGCTCGATAGCACTATACAGCTTGACCGGATCCAATAAGTCTCTAGTTTCTTCAAGGGTTCGGATGTGTGAGGCGACGACCTTATGGGATATTGCCATCTCATCGTCATCATCCTGGATTTCTTTGTCAAAGGAGAGAACTGGTTGAACGACATCCTGGGCGAGAGAAAGCTTGAACTCCTGAAAGCCGCGAAAGCCAATGTGCCGGCAAAACCGCAGCACGGTAGTTTCCCCGACGCCTGCCCTATCCGCCATTTCCGTTATGGATAAATAGATGGCTTCCGAAGCGTGATTCAAGACATAATCAGCAACCTTTTGCTCTGTTTTGGTAAATGCGTTCACCAGACTTCTTATCATTAGCAGCGTATTACCTGCTTCTGTGATTTTCATTGATAGCGATCCTCGTTCCTATATAGAATAGTGCTTAGTATTCCGGTCTGAAAAAGAAAACATCTCCTTTTTGAGTGGAAAGAAGAAATATTTTTTCTTTTATAAAAATATAATGAATATTTTTTCCTTTGTCAATATTATTATTGCTTGCATGCCCTGATAGGGCTGGCGCTCCCAGCAGCCCAATGTTGTCAGGTTAACGAGGGGCAGCGGACGCGAATGGGAAGCCAGTAACTGTAACGGACACCAGCGCTCCTTAGCGCCCCCCAAAAGCCCAGCTGGAATTCTAACGGACATTAGCGCCTCTTACAGCCCTAACGGAGCGTATTTTCCCCCTGTTGAGCGTGTTAAGAGTCGCTGATGTCCGTTAGGATGGGCGAAGGATGAAAAAAACGCGTCTAAGGTGCAAAATTGTCCGTTAGAAATCCGTCCCCTCTCCGCGTGCAATTGCTCGAGCTGCTCGTCGTATCGCCTGAGAAGTTGCTTAACCTGACAACATTGCCCCAGCAGCCCCCCCGGCCACTGAAGGGGGTGATGAGTTAACGATGTTTTTGATCGTTAACGCAAGGATTTTCAGGTGGATCAGCATTTTAATGATGATTTTCATCGCTATGTGAGGACTGAAGGCTCCTTCGGGCTGAAAAAAGGGGGTTTTAACGATGTTTTTCATTGTTAACTCAAGTATATGGAGACGATCCAGCGTTTTAACGATGAAAAACATAGCTAAAGAAGCCGCCCTTCATCCTCCGTGCCCACTCTTGCGCCTTGCCTATGCCCATGCCCATGCCCTTGTCCTCGTCCTCGCCCTTTCCGCCCCGAAAGGGGAATCTCCATCTCCTTCTGCCAAGAGGAAAAATCCTAGTTGGCAGTCCGTTTGAGGTAGCAGTGTTCCTACTGAGCAGGCTGAAAGAGGAAATGGACGATGGGGTGGAGAGTGGTAACGTCCGCATTTAAAGATGGGTTCCTTCCGCTGGTTGTCTACATTCAGGGAACCCATCTTTAACAGCGGTGGAACCCATCGTTCATTTCCTCACTCCGCACAAAACTAGGAACAAGCATATCAAAGGACGCCGCTAGGCATTTTCCAAAAATATGGTCCAGATCGCATATGTAATTGTCCCGATCGACCGCGAAATAGGGTGAGCACTCAACTATAATGAAATCATAATTCCAATAAGCAATGAGGGACAGCTGAAAGGAGTGTATATGAAAACGACAATGAGAATAGGCATATTAGGATTTGCGCACGGGCATGTAAATGCCTACTGTGAGGAGTGGAGTAAGCATCCGGAATATGGGATAACCGTTGCTGCAGGCTGGGACCACGATGCAATACGGTTGGAAAAGGCCCGGCAGGCGTTCTCGCTGAAAGCGTATTCAGATTTGAGGGAACTGCTAGCCTGTGAGGATATTCAGGCAGTCGTCGTGGCTGCGGAAACTTCCATGCACGCGGAGTTGGTTGAACTGGCTGCTGCTAGTGGAAAAGGAGTAATCCTGCAGAAGCCGATGGCATTGACACTTTCTGAGGCTGACCGGATCGTCGCTGCTGTTAACCGGCATCAGATTCCGTTCACCCTGGCCTGGCAGATGAGAGTAGATCCGCAAAATCTGCAAATGAAGCAGCTGCTTGACAGCGGCGAGCTGGGCCGGGTATTTATGGTCCGCCGCCGGCATGGACTTGGCGTTGCCTTGGACCCTGCTTTCGCGGACTCTTGGCATGTAAAGCCCGAGCACAATCGGGACATGTGGGCAGACGATTCGGCCCATCCGATCGACTTCCTTCATTGGCTGCTTGGGGTACCACAGAGCGTCACAGCTGAAGTGGAATCGCTCTACAATCCGCGAATTCCAATGGATAACGGTATTGCCATTTTCAGATATTCACAAGGCCCAATAGCCGAGGTCAATTGTTCATTTACCTGCACAGCTGGCGAGAATACAACGGAAATCATATGTGAACGTGGAACGATCGTACAGAATTTCGGGGATGCTGTCAGCTGCAACATTCCCCGTGCGGAAGGAGCTCAAGGGCTTAAGTGGTTTACATCGGCAAGCGGGAGCTGGGAGTCCAGCGATATCGAAAGTCCGCCAAATCACAGCTTCCGTATCCGCGGACTGGCGAAGCCATTGGCAGATTTTCTGCATGGTGAAGCTGGGCCAATCGCTACGGCAGAGGAAGGACGGACTTCCCTCCGTATGGTGCTGGCGAGTTATGTATCGGCAAGGGAAGGCCGCCGTGTTTCGTTAGATGACCCCGCCATATTCGGGATATAGGCTAAAGATTTAGCCGGGATGTACCGGGATGTAGGGTATTTGTTGAATAGATAAATTTCAAAGCTGCATACATTTCAATTAATGAAAGGAAGGTGAACATTCCGGTGCTTGGTAAGTGTAGGTGTAAGGACCGGGATACATTATGGCGCTTAAAATTGGGATCGTAGGTTTAAATGGGATCGGTAATCATCATGCCCGCTGCTATCAGAATGAGGAGCTGGCGGATCTGGTAGCTGTATGTGATGTCGTAAAAGAAAGAGCCGATGAAGCCGCTGCGAAATACGGGGTTAAAGCGTACTACAGTGTTGCTGAAATGATCGAAGGTGAGCCAGATCTGCAGGTGGTGGACATCACAACAGGCGGAATCGATAATGGCAGCTGGCACTTCGAACCGGCTATGCAGGCGATTGGCTATGGGAAGCATGTCCTTGTAGAGAAGCCGCTTGGTCATGATATTCATGAAGCGAGGGAGCTAGTTGCTTTTGCAGAGAAAAAGAAGGTGTACCTGGGCTGCAATTTGAATCACTATTTCACCCCTCCTGCTGATAAGGCCAAACAGTATGTGGATAACGGAGAGGTTGGAGAGCTGGTTTACTGCCTGCACAAAATGGGCTTTAATGGCGGCGAAGAGAATTATGCCCCTGCTGGCTCGCCAAAAGTGAAGGGTCATCCTTATTTCCATATGAAAGCTTTCTTGACCCATCCATTCAGCGTTATGCGTTACTTCTGCGGTGATATTACGCATGTACAAACATTTTCGGACCGTCCTGGTTTCCGGCGCAGTGCAGGCGATGTTATGGTTTCAATCAACAGCATTCATGTTAAATTCGCTAACGGCGGAGTCGGTTATTTGCTAAGCCAAAGAGGTGACGCTGTTTATGGTCTTGGCGGCTGGTGGAGCTTTGAAATGGCAGGCACCAAAGGGACCTTCACTATCGAGAATTGCGTAGAAAAGGTGTCCTATTGGAAAGCGGCCAAAGGTATTCCTGCGATCAGTGTCCAGCCTGAGCCTGAAGTTACTGATTTTGGAACAAATGATTTCGATCAAACATTCAACAACCGTCTGCATGCTTTTCTGGAGGATATTGAAAATGGAGTTCCTCGCGAGCAGCTGCGGGCTAACGGACGGGATGCACTAGCCGTACTGGAATATACATTTGCGGTTATCGAATCCTACGAACGAGGCGGCGAAGTTGTCAGGCCGCATGCACTTCCGCCACTGCATGGCGATCCGCTTGCGATGAAATAAACAAGAAATTTGATTTGAATTATTTGATTTGAATTAACTTGATCTGAATTATTTGATTTAAAATATTCGATTTCTATTTCGATTTCCATTATTGGAGGGGAAAAAACTGATGATTAAGTTAGGCGTTAATTCTGTCCTATTTAAAGAGTTTGATTTTGCCACTGCGGCCAAGCAAATAGCACTTTGCGGGTATGATGGTGTGGAAATCGCGGCGATTCAAGGCATGTGTGAGCATCTTGACCTGAGACGCTGGAAAGAGCAAAAAAATGAGCTTCAAAGCATCGTAAGTGAAAATGGCCTGGAGTTTTTATCCACAGAGGTTGCATCGTTAAGTGAAGAACGGCTGCTGCCTGCTTTTGAAGCGGCTGCAGAAATCGGGATCCCGATCGTAAACGTGGGTCCTGGCGGAAAGTCGGACTCTGAAGAAGACCTGCAGGCTTCGATCGAATCTTTAGCCAAAATGGCAGAGAGGGCTGCCTCCTACGGAATCACCTTGTGTGTCAAAGCACATGTGGGCAGCTCTATCTATCATACGCCTTCGACATTGCGAGCGATGCAAGAAATCACCTCGCAAGCATTCGGTATCGATATGGACCCAAGCCATATCCACCGTGCTGGCGAGAATGCAGAGGAAGCGCTCCCCGCTGTGCTTAGCAGGGTTAAGCATGTTCATATCCGCGATTGCAAAGGCAGGGCGCAGGGACCTGGGCCGATCGGGCTGCAGGCCTGTGGACGCGGCGATATCGATTTATTCGAATACTGCAAAGCTATGGTTGATGGCGGCTACAGCGGACCGGTAGTGCTTGAAGTGATTGGAGCGGGTCCTGGGCATTCACTTGATCAGGTATCGATTGTGGCAGCAGAATCTTACGGCTATCTGAATGCCTGTCTGAAAAGAATAAATTCCGTGAAGGAAAAGGCAGCCGAAATCAGCCTTACAAGTGCAAAGCTATAGCCGGCCAAATCGGCATAATCTAAGGAGGAAACCTACATGGCACGCAAAAAATCTAATGTTATCTTTTTTGGTATCGATAGTTTACGCAGGGATCATATGAGTTCATACGGCTATTCCAAGCTGACAACTCCGCATATGGATAAGCTGGCAGCCGAGGGTGTTTTGTTCGAGCAGCATTTCAGTCCCAGCATTCCGACTACACCCGCTTATGCGGCGATGCTTACGGGGATGGATGTTTTCGGTACAGACGTAGTAGCGCTGCGTCATGAAGGGCCTATGGGCGATCATCTGCAGACACTTGCCGAGGTGCTTGGCGAGCAGGGCTATAACACAACCTGTATCGGTTTTACTGGAAATCCGTCGTCGAGGGGCTTCCAAACTTATCTGGACTACCAGTCTTGGCTCCCGGATGAATCGGGACGCGCTCCGAAAGCACAGAACTTGAATGAAACGGCCATACCTGAGCTAGAACGTCTGGCAGCTGAAGATAAGCCGTTTTTTCTCTTTATGCGCCATATGGATCCGCACTCCCCTTATTTACCGCCACAGCCGTATGATCGGATGTTTTATGGAAGTGATGAGCTGGATCCGGCTAATTCTTCGATGGAGCCTGTGTATAACTTTAAGCCGTTTGCTGATTATTTCAAGTCATGGATTCCCGAAGGAGTTACTGACTATGAATATGTTAACGCTCAATACGATGGTTCAATAGCGTATATGGATGCTTGTATTCAGAGCATTTTTGCGAAGGTTGAGGCGCTCGGTCTGGAAGAGGATACGTTAATTGTGATCACATCCGACCATGGCGAGACGCTATACGAGCACGATTGTTATTTTGACCATCATGGGTTGTATGATTGTACATTAGTTGTGCCGTTAATTATCAAGTACCCAGGGAAAGTACCTGCCGGAACGCGTAATTCCGATGTTTCTCTGATTCAGGATATTATGCCTACTGTTCTCGACCTGCTTGGTATCAAAAGTGGCATCAAATTTGACGGCCGTTCCCTGACCGGACCGATGAATGGAAAGAAAACTACACGTGTCAGCGAATTTTATATTTCGGAATGCACCTGGATGCGCAAGCATGGCTGGCGGACACCGGAGTGGAAGCTAATTCTTGCGCTGGAGCCCGATTTTCACGACAAACCGGAGGTAGAGCTGTATAATTTAATACAGGATCCGGAGGAAAATGTTAATTTGGCGGAGCAGGAACCAGACGTTGTTGCTTTACTGGAAAAAAGGATGCTCGCTCATATCGCCAAGCGGGAGAAGCTGACCAAGCGCCGCAACCCGATCTACACAAATTTGAACTGGCATGGTAAAAACAAAAACTTCACCTCCTCGAAGGAGATTTACGAGGCACTGCATATTGGTTCCATTGGCAATGCGCGTTCCTTGCAGGAGAAGAAATAGAAGCCGGCTGGACAGTGAGAAAGGAAGGTTACCGATGATCAAAGTAGCCGTTGTGGGTGTGAATCATATCGGGAAAATTCATTGCCAGACCTACCGGAAGCATCCGCAAACTGAGCTTGCAGCTGTGTGCGATCTTATGGGAGATCGCGCTGCTGCGGTAGGTCTTGAGTTCGGGGTGCCAGCTTATACGGATCTTCGTATACTGCTGGACAAGGAAGCTATAGATGTTATCGTTGTTGCAACTGCTGGAGTGGAGAAAGGCAGCCATCACTTTCAGCCTGTTATGACAGCGATTGAAGCGGGTAAGGATGTGTTTGTAGAGAAGCCAATCTCGAACTCGATTCAGGAGGCCAGGCAGATGGTCTCATCAGCTCGGGAGAGAAATGTGCGGCTTGCTTGCAATCTGAACCACCGCTTCACACCAGCTGCGTATCGTGCAAAGAAGCTGGTGGCTGAAGGTGAGCTTGGGGAGCTGCTTTTTATTAATATGCGGCTGACTATTGATAATCCGTCTGAGGAAAGCGAATGGCTTCATATGCGGGCGCTGCACCCTCATTCGATCGATGTCATGCGTTACTTTGGCGGTGATATCAGGCGTGTGCAGTCCTTCATGACTAAAGCGCCTGGACGCAGCTCCTGGTCTACGGTTTCGGTCAATATGGAGTTTGCCTCTGGTGCTGTGGGACATTTGACAGGAAGCTATGATATGTCGATGCGTCATCCGATCGAATACTGCGAGGTAGCCGGGCATACGGGACGCATCGTCATTGATAATGTATATGAAAGCATGACCTTTTTTCCTCACAAATCGGATGATCTTCAGGTCTACAGGAATCCATTGTTTGGAGGCATGGAGGGCTTTAACGATACGTTCCGGCAGCGGATTGGCAGATTTATTGAACAAATAGAAGCGGGTACGGCTCCAGCCGATATAGAAGCGTCTGGTGCAGATGCACTTGCCGCACAAGAGGTTATAGAAGCTGCAATCCGTTCACATCAGCTTGGCGGAGAGCCAGTGGAGGTTATTTAGAACCGATGATACAGGAAGCGAATGCAACAACCAAGAGCAAGAAACAACAGGCAGGAGCAGTGCTTTGGTTTACCGGATTATCCGGAGCTGGCAAGACAACGACGGCTCAAGCAGTGGAGGCACAGCTGCGGGAACGGGGCTGCGCAGTTGAATTGCTGGATGGCGATGTATTGCGGGAAACGATTTGTAAAGGGCTGGGCTTTAGCCGCGAAGAACGGTTCGAAAATATTAAACGGATTGCTTATGTCGCCAAGCTGCTTTCCCGAAACGGGGTTATCGTGCTCGTATCGGCGATTACCCCCTACCGTGAAATGCGGGATTATGTGCGCGGCGAGGTAGCCGGATTTGTGGAGATTTACGTGAAATGCTCGCTTGAGGAATGCGAAAGAAGAGATGTGAAGGGGCTTTATGCCAAAGCAAGAAGAGGCGAGGTAGCCAGATTTACTGGCGTTTCTGATCCTTACGAGGAGCCTCTGCAGCCGGAAATTACACTCTGCACCACCTCATTCCCGCTGGAACAAAATACGGAGGCGGTCCTGAGCTGGCTCGATCAAGCTGCGGCCGGACGTCTTGACGAAAGTGGCTTCACGGGAGGATACTAGATGAAGATCATTCTGATTTCACTCGACACTTTAAGGGCTTCACGGTTAAGCGGTTATGGCTATGGAAAACCTACAAGCCCTTATTTGGATCGGATCGCCGAACAGGGAGTGACTTTTGAGAAAGCTTACGCAGCAGATATTCCAACAGAGGTAGCGCATACCGGTATTTTTACAGGAAAAATTGGATTGTCTACGGGGATTGTATCACATGGCTCTGGCCTTACACATTTGCCCAAAACGACGGCCTGGCTTCCTACTATGCTGCGCAAGGCGGGCTTTACTACAGCAGCTGTGGACAATTTATACCAATTGAAAGAATGGTTCGCCAGAGGGTACCGCTATTATATGAACAGCTCTGGAGAAAAACGATGGATAGACGGGCGTACTGTCAATGATCTGGCTATGCCCTGGTTGAAAGAGCATAAGGACGAGAATTTTTTCTTATTTCTGCATTATTGGGATACCCACACTCCTTACCTGCCTCCAGAGGATTATGTTTCGCGATTTTACGAAAGCGGCCGTGACCCTTATGATTCCCGCCATACAAGTATGGAGGCTGCTTATAATCATTTGGCATACCCCTTCTTCAAGCACCATCATTATGATTTGGTTGAGGGAGTTACGGACAGTGCTTATTATGATGCGCTTTACGATGCTGAAATTCGCTATTTAGACGATCGGCTTCAGGAGCTTGATGAGCATCTGGAGCAAATCGGTATCCGTGAGGAGACACTGGTTATCCTTTTTGGCGATCATGGTGAAAGTCTGACTGAGCATGACATTTATTGGGATCATTGCGGGCTGTATGAGCCGACCGTTCATGTCCCTATCATCATGCGCTGGCCAGGCCGGATGTCAGCCGGGAGACGGGTGCAAGGGCTTGTGCAGCAGGTCGATCTGCTGCCCACTATTCTGGAAGCGGTTCGCCAGGAAGCGCCGGAAGGTATTGATCTTTCCAAGCTGGAAGACCCTGCAGGCTTGGATGGTTTCAGTTTGTGGCCAACGATTCAAGGTACTGCGGATCATACGCATGAGACGATATACCTTAGTGAATGTGCTTGGCAGGCATCACGGGGGATTCGGACGGAGCGTTACAAATATATTCACACCTATGATTCTGGTCCTTTTACCCGGCCTGACTGTGAGCTGTATGATCTGGAAACCGATCCGGAGGAAACCGTCAATTTGGCGAACGAACTGCCGGAGCTCACTGCAAGCTTTGAGCGGCAGTTGAAGGAATGGGTCGCAGCAAAGCTTGATGGACGAGAGGATCCGATGCAGGTACAGCTGCAGGAAGCGGGCCTTCCCTTTCGCAGGCGGATTGAGGAGATCCTGGCCTCTGTGGGTATAACTTGGGAGGAATGGCTTGCGGATCCCCGGCGCGAACGCTTTGACAGCGCTGTAAGGAACAATCATAGTTGACCACCTTCTGGCTAAGAGGGGCAAAATAACGACAGATCTTTTCTGAGTATATTTGCGAAAGGTGGAATATCGGTGTGAAAAGCGTAATAAGCAGCAGCAGCTATATGAAGGAAGAATTTCCATTTTGGGTGAATCGAAGCGTACAGGGGAACATTGAAGAGCACGGCCACGATTTCGTAGAACTCGTCTACGTGGTGCGCGGCAAAGGTATTCATGTGTTTGAAGGTACTGGCTATGAAATACAGACAAGTGATGTGTTTATTATAAACCCCGGAGAAACACATGCTTACTTAGTTGAGAAGGGCGAGCAGATGGAAATTATCAATTGCTTGTTTATGCCTTCTTTTATTCCTAATTCGCTGCTTCGCGAGCTGGAAATTTCGGGCTCGATGGATTATTTTTACGTGCATCCTTTTTTGAAAAGCGATATTCGTTTCAATCACCGGCTTAATCTGCATGGACAGGATGCTGCTTCCGTGCTGTTCCTCTTTGATAGTATGATTCGGGAAAATAGCAACCGCAGCCTCGGCTTTGCAACGATCATCCGACTGCAAATGATTGAGCTTCTAGTTCTGCTCTCGCGCTATTATACACTTTCGCAAACGCAGAAGAGGTCTTCCTCTCCGCGCCAGGCAGACCGGGAGATGACGGCAAGGCGCATCTATGGGTATCTGGAAAGAAATTATGAGAAAAAGATAACGCTGGAGCTGCTTGCCGAGCTTTTTAATGTCAGCATCCGGCAGTTGAACCGGCTTATGGGACAGGAATTCGAGCGAAGTGTAATCGATGTTCTTCATCAAATCCGCATCGAGCGGGCCAAGCATCTGCTTATGGAAACAGACGAGAAAGTCATTGCTGTCGCGACCATGGTCGGGTATGACGATCCTTCCTTTTTCAGCCGTTTATTTCTTCGTCATGTTGGCTGCTCGCCTAGTCATTATCGCACCGGCCTTGAGCTTATTAGACGATAACGTTCAAACGTGCTCATTCCATATACAAATCTCTTCAGAGGACCTGGCATCGGCTTGGTCTTCTTCACTTGTTCAGAACCATAGTCCATTTCCTACCCATGCACCGATGTATGAACAAGCAAATCAAAGGATGCCACAAGGCTCTTTTTTTCTTTCATTTCGTCAACCAATCTTATAGAATGGAAACTAGGGTTCAAGCTAACCCCGTTAACTTGCTGTCAAATTGTGCGCAAATACATGACGGCTAAGAATAGGAGATGTATATACTTATGTCAGCTAACACACAAGTTGGAAACGGAACGCATACTTATGAGGTCGCTACTGGTTGGGCTAAATTGCCGGACCATTTGAAATTCGGATATACGCACGGCGTTGTAGTCGATAAAGAGAATCATGTGTATATATTTCACACGGGGAAACCATCTGTATTTAAGTTTGACAAGGAAGGGAACTATCTCGCATCATGGGGCGAGGAGTTTGAGGGAGGCGCACACGGCTTCTATCTGCACGAGGAGGCAGGCGGTGAATTCCTTTATGTGACGGATACAGTTAAGGGGATAATGGTGAAAACAACCCTGGATGGCGAACATCTGCTAACCCTGGGAGCTCCTGATCATGGAGATATGTATGACGCTGATCGTCAGTATGTGCCAACAGACGTAGCTGTTGCTCCCAATGGAGATATTTATATTGCAGACGGATACGGACAGAGCTGGATTCACCAATACACAGCGGAGGGGATTTACATCCGTTCATGGGGAGGAAAGGGCTCTGAACCGGGGCAATTAAATTGTCCACATGGTATTTCTGTAGATCTACGCGGCAATGAACCCGTGCTGTATGTGGCTGATAGAGGGAATTATCGGATACAGGTATTTACACTGGATGGCCAGTTCGTAAGGATCATCGCAGATGATATGGATATGCCCTGCAGCTTCTATTATTACAAGGATGAGATCTATTTTCCGGATTTGCACAGCCGGATAACCATTTTTGACAAAAACGACCGGCTTATCACTCATTTGGGTGAAGATCAGCAAGCCTATAAGCAGACGGGTTGGCCCAATTTGGCGAAATCGTATTACAAGACGAATAAGTTCAGTTCTCCTCATGGGATTTGTGTCGATTCGGCAGGGGATGTTTATGTGGCAGAATGGATTGTGGACGGAAGGATTACTAAATTAGTACGCAATTAAGTAAAGAGGGTAAAATAACATCATGTTTAAACATTGGAAACCGATTATCAAGTTAGCTTTTCCATCGCTAATTGCTTTTTCAACGCAGACAGTTACAGCAACAATTGGATTAATTATGCTCGGTCATTTAGGTGCGCTGACGATTGCGATCGTTGGCGTGTCTAATATTATTATGTATAATGCTTTTGCGATTTTTTCCGGCATTGGCCATACAGTGAACTACTTGATTGCCCAAAATTTTGGAGCCAATGATATGAAGAAAGGCATAGAGCGTACTTATATCGCTCTTTATTTGAGTGCTGCCTTTGGCATATTTTTGCTCTGTTTAGGCACATTTGGTGCGGAATGGATCATCCGGTTGGTTTCTCCAGAGTTAGTGGAGGGTGGCAGTTTCTATTTGCAGCTCCGCTTCTATGCTATGGCTTGCGGAACCGTTACCTTTGTTTTTCAAGGGTTTCTGCGCGGCGTCAGCCGGACCCGAACTACGATGGTATTGTCCCTGGCAAACGGAGTCACTATGATTTTCTTTACGTATGCATTAACCTTCGGTAATTTAGGATTTCCAGAAATGGGCTTGACTGGTGCAGGGACTGCTGTTCTGCTTGGTGAAGCTGTCGCCTTGCTGGGTGCTTTGTATGTTTACTTTTTTTCGCTTAACAAGGTGTTCCAGACTCGCTCAAAGGTTAAGTTTAATCGTAATGAAGGCAAGCTTATTTTAGTTGAGAGCGGAAAGCTGGGCATGCAGGAGTTTTCGATGAGCGTTTCGATGCTTATTTTCACCATATTCGTTGCCCGCCTCGGAACCAGTGCACTGGCTGCAAATGAGGTTGCGCTCAATGTGATGTCGTTTGGCTTTATGCCGGCATTTGCCTTCGGAGCGACAGCGACGATCCTTGTCGGACAAAGAGTTGGGCAAGGCGATCCGATGCAGGCGAAACGAGCGGGAGTTGACACTGCGATAATCGGGACTCTATGTTTAATCCTGCTAGGTACGATAGAGCTATTCGCCGCTGAACCGATTGCCCGAATGTTCACAAATGATCCTGAGGTTTATAAATTGGCAGCCCATTTAATCATGGTATCAGCCTACCTGCAAATATTTGACGGATTGTTGAATTTCTATGCGGGAGGACTGCGGGGAATTGGGGATACGACATTCCTGCTGCGCGCTTCATTTGTCCTCTGCTGGTTCTTGTTTGTGCCGCTGGCATACCTGATGATTTTCGTTTTTGAATTCGGAAGCATGGGAGCCTGGATTTCCTTCTATACGTTCCTGGTCTTTTTCGGACTGACGGTCATGTATAGATTTCACAAAACTGACTGGATCTCCGTGCGTTTAAAAAACGCTTCGCATGAATAAGCAGTTTAAATGAAAAATTAAAATAAAAGCTGACAGGCAAGTGTCCCTATGATACTATGAAAATTACGAACACATACATCGGACGTGAAGCACACGCCGCTTTCATATTTCCTTCCAGGAAATATGAAGACGGCGTTTTTTGTGTTTGCGGTGTGTTGTATGGTAATTATGGTATAATGGGGGGAGAATTATAACTAAGCAAAAGATGCAGGAGACAGGTCACAGACATGAGAAAATCAAGCTCGACCAAACCTTGCAGCAGTTATTTAAGCTATCGAACAAAGTGACAATTCAACTAATCAATGGGCTGTTTGGTGAGTCTTTTTATGAATTAGATGTCACCGACATTCACTATGAAGATAGCCGGTTTACGCTGGACAATCTGGAACGGCTGGAAGCCGATTTGTATATAACCCTTCGTACCCGTGCTGGCGTGTTTCGTTATCACATTGAATTTCAGACCCTGAAGGACAGCTCGATGATTATCCGGATGTTCAAATATGGGCTTGAGAAAGCGATAAGGGACAGAAATATGGAGATGGTTGTGAAAACCGGAAAAGTTGTCATTAAGTATCCACAGCAGCGTGTGATCTTTCTAGAAGAGAACAAGACGATTTCCGATACACTCTCCATGCATTTGAGATTTGATGATGGGCAGGAACTGGAGTACTGTGTTCCCGTTGTGAAGTATTGGACTTATTCGGCAGAGGAGCTGCGGGCACGACGATTATACGCGCTGCTTCCACTGCAAGTGTTCAATGTGAGAGCGGAGCTGAAAAGGATTCAGCGGAGCAAGCGGCCAGAAGAGGTAAAGAAGCAGAAGATCTTAGAGCAGTTCCAGCGCTTGAAAGATACGATTCATAAGACATTGCATATGCTAAATCAATTATATGAAGAGAACGAGCTACTGTTCAGAGATATGGAGCAGATGATGAAAGCTGCAACCTATATCACAGAGCATTTATATGCTCACTACGATCCATATCCTGAGTTAAGTAAGGAGGTCAATAAGATGTGGGACACACTGATAGATCCCAAAGTCTGGAAGGATGGCGAACGGGAAGGTATGCTGAAAGGAAAGCTTGAAGGAAAGTTTGAAGTCGCGCGAAATATGTTGAAAGAAGGATTAGAGATTTCGATGGTTGCCAGACTAACAAGGCTGAGTGAAGAGGAAGTTGAACGATTGCTTGTTGAGTAATAAAAGTAATTCAATCCGTAAGGACCTTGCCAGGCGGCCAGGTCCTTTTAAGCTTGGTGTTCGTGCGATTGAAGCTGAGAGAGGGAAGGGATGTGGGAGGAAGAGCGATAGCGTCCGCATTTAAAGATTTGTTCCAACCTCCATATCCATTCATTCAAGGGAACAAATCTTTAACAGCGGCTGGAGCCCACATTCCTTTCCTCAGGCGCAATCAACAAAATCGACAACTATCGACAATCATCGACGACCATCGACAGTCTGAATATCACTGTGATACAATAAACGGGAAAAATGGGGAGAGGTTAACTTCGCCAAGGGAGAATGAGTGCCAAGGAGAGAATGACTTATGCAACTGATCAAATATGCCTTATCCCAAATTAATTCCATAGGGAATAAAATATTTTTTTCCATCCTCTTATTTCTAATTATCCCCTTTCTGATCACCTTCAATTTAATCGATAAGCCACTGGAGAAAGTCATTGAACAGAAGATCGGCGAGTCCGCACGAGAAGCGTTAACTTTGATTAATTTCAACGTGGAGATCATTCTGCAGGATATGTTGAAGTCCTCCGTAGAAATATCCAAGAATCCGAACGTGGTTACCTTGTTGAAAAATCCCAACCATTATAGCGATTACGAGAAGCTAAGGCTCAAGGATGAGGTGCTGAACAATATGTTCAGTTCTTTCTATTCGGATACGTATGTAACCTTGACTGACTATCAGGGGAACTGGTATAGCACCAGGTATATCGAGTCCAGCCAAATTCCTAGTTACATTGGTTCACAGTGGTATAAAGACTTGTTGGACAAGCCGAATCAATTAAGATGGATATTCAATTATACAGATTTTATATATATCGATAAAACGCCTATTATTTCACTGATCAAGACGGTTACCGATCATCAGACCAAACAAAATCTCGGACTGCTGATCTATAGTGTGGCGGAAACCGACATCAGAAAATATTTGTCCACGCTGGAGGGTCAAGTGTTCTTGATCGATGAAGAGGGCACCGTAGTTTCCAGTCCGGATAAGGACAGAATTGGTAATAATGTGACTGGCGAAGCGTTTATGACAGGCGTAGGTGAGCGGTCAGAAGGACAGGTTATTGTTACAACAGACGAGACAAAGTGGATCGTCAATTATGATACGGTGGAACAGACGGCATGGAAAATTGTGCAGATCATTCCTTACGACACGGTGTTTAAGCAAATTTTTGATATACGAGAAATGAATATTTGGATTGTTGCTTTGATCTTCCTTATTTTTATGATTATTACACTTACGATTTCATTCGGCATATCCAGGCCGCTCAAGCTGCTGAATAAGCGGATGCAGGGAGCGGAAGCGAAGAATTTTGACAGTATGCTGAGTATTGCTGGTCCCAAAGAAATAGCTACATTGATCGGAACGTACAATAAAATGATTAAGCAGATCAAGGAGCTGCTTATTCGCTTGAAAGAGGAGTTTCAACAAAAGGAAGATATGCGGTTTCAGGCACTTCAGGCGCAAATCAATCCGCATTTTATTCTGAACACGTTGAATAATATTAAATGGATGGCCTATATCAAGCAAGATCGGGAGGTAGGAGACATGCTGTCGAGTCTGGGCATTATTCTCGAATCAAGCATAGGCCGCGGAGGCAGCAGTCTGATTCGGCTTCGCGAGGAAATCCATTATATTGAGAATTATATTTCTTTAATGAAGCTGAAGTATAATGAAAAGCTGTCGGTTCAATACTCCATACCGGATGAGCTTCTTGACTGCGAAGTGATCAAATTTATTTTGCAGCCCATTATAGAGAACAGTATTTATCACGGAATCGAGGCTATAGCAGGGCAGGGGGAAATTCGGATTGAAGCGAAGGTGGAGGAGGGCCGGTTTATTATTTCGGTGTATGACAATGGAGTTGGCATGAGTAAGGACAAGCTGGATCAGGTCAATGATTGGCTGGAGCAAAGATCCAGTGGCAAGCTGCCGCATCGGATCGGCATCAAGAATGTTCATGATCGGATTCGATTGCAGTATGGGGAAAGCTTCGGCATCCAAATCAGGAGTGTGCCAAGCGAAGGAACAATTGTGGATGTACTGCTGCCACTGAAGAAATTGGAGGAGCGAACAGATGAAATTGAAAGTACTTCTGGTAGATGACGAGCTTCTGATTCGCCTGGGTATCAAGTCGATCATAGACTGGGAGAGTCAGGGATTTATTATAGGAGATGCCCCCGATGGGCAGAAGGCACTGGAAATGATGGAGCAGGAACAACCGGACATCTTGCTTACGGATATTGTCATGCCTCGTATGAACGGGCTGGAGCTGATCGAGCATGTAAAAGCGCGTTACCCCCATGTCAGAATCATTGTGCTGAGCAGTCATAACGATTATGAGTATTTGCGCAGGGCGATGAAATTGGGGGTTGACGATTACATCCTGAAAGCATCCATGAAGCCAGAAGAGCTGCTCGAGCTTTTGCTGGAAACGGCAGAGAAAATTCGTGTGGACCAGCAGGAGATGGAACGGCATATGACTAGTCAGCAGCCTGTAGAGGACAGGAGCAAAGCATGGTCAAGGTGGCTTCATCATGTGATAGAGGCGCCTGGTGGATCGGAAGATGAGGCTAATAGCGGCTTGGCGTTATCTAGTGCGAATAGATGTATGGTGCTTCGCATTCACCGCAGCAACCATGTATCCATGGAGCTGGAGCCCAATCAAACGACGCTGCGGAACTTGCTTGAACTGGAGCTGAATAAATGGCTTAAGGGATATGTGATCCCATACCTGGACAACGAGTGGGTCCTGCTCATTCCTGAGGAACGCGATAAAGCTATTCTACTTGAACAAACCAAGCTAATTGCTCAGGATTTAATCAGCGCAGCTAGACGATTTTTGAATGCGTCTGTGAGCATTGGAATAAGTCGCCGGTTTTCAGAGGCCTCATACATTCAAAGCGTTTACTTGCAGACGAGAGATGTTCTCCAGTTATATTTTGTTGAAGGCAAGGAGAAAGTTTTTGCTTGTGAAGAGCATGCCGCGCTTGATCCGTCCGCATTCGTCATTTCCAGGGAAGAGGAGAACCGTCTGAAGACGGAGCTTGATCGTTTGAACGGGGAAGAATTGCAGACGACAATTCGCGCGATATTTGCACGTATGAGGGAAGTAAGAAAGCCTGTCGAAAACTATATTCAGGCATGTCTGAGGCTGCTTCATCTGATCCCAACCTCCAGCTTCGGGGAGGGAAGTCCGCTATACAAGCAGGTACTAGGTTTTGAGGAGCTTGAGGAAGCAAGGCAGTGGTTCGAACGTTTTCTTCAAGACCATATAGAGCGGGCCAAGCAAACAATGCGCGAAACATACCGCGAGGAAATCATGCAATTGCTCTTGCATATGAAGTCACATTATAAGCAGGATCTTTCGCTGGGACAGGCAGCCGGGTTGATTAATATGAGCGAAAGCTATCTTAGCTTCCTGTTTAAAAAAGAAATGAACGTAAGTTTTACAGAATATTTGAATCAGCTCCGCATTGAGAAGGCAGTCGAATTATTATTGGAAACGGAGCTTCCAAGCTATCGGATCGCGGAGGAAGTCGGCTATGAGAACATCAATTACTTCGGACGTGTATTTAAAAAGCAAAAAGGTGTAAGTCCTCAGCAATACCGGAACCAGCATCAATAACAAATTTGTGCTACCTCACCTCAAAAAAATGAACATCATCAAAAACATCCAAAAAATATGAAAAGATAAAGCGGTTTTATTAATGTTAAGATGGCGGGGAGAACGGTATAATCTCATTGTAAGCGTTTCAAAAGACAAGTGAGGTGAACCGGTTGAATGCTTCTCAGACTGCAGCTTCCAAGCGCAGGTCCAATTTACTACCTTTATTGTGGCTCGTTCCGAGCATGCTGCTTATTGCAGTCGTTATTGTTTATCCGATCTATGAGCTTTTTATCATCTCCTTTTCGGAAATTAGCATGTCCGGTATCCGTAAGGGCTATAACGGTTTGGACAACTATCGGGCGCTTTTTGCTGACAAAACCTTTTTTACGGTGGTCAATAACACGTTTGTCTGGACCATCGCCGTTGTCGGCATAAGCACCATTTTGTCCCTGGGCATTGCCAATCTCCTGAATCAAAAATTTCCCGGCAGAAGGCTGGTCAGGTCTGCATTGATTATCCCATGGTCCGTATCCTTGATCATTACATCGGTCATCTGGAAATGGATATTGGATTATAACTACGGCGTGCTGAATTTGATTTTGATGAAATTAGGCTTGATTGAGGAGAATATTTACTGGCTTGCCAAAGCATCAAGTTCCTTTCCAGCTATGATTTGGGTAGGGATCATGGTTACGATTCCATTTACCTCCTTTATATTGCTGGCTGGTCTGCAATCGATTTCAAAGGATTTATATGAATCTGCCGATGTCGATGGTGCCAATGGATGGCAGCGCTTTGTACACATCACCTTGCCGTTATTAAGGAACCCGTTGACGGTGAGTATCGTGCTCAATACGATCTATGTATTTAACTCCTTCCCGATCATCTGGTCCATTACGAAGGGAGATCCGGTCAACAAAACAGACTTGGTTACGACCTATTTATATAAGCTGGCCTTCCAATCGAATAAGATGGGGGAAGCGGCAGCCGTGTCCGTCATCAGCTTTATCATCTTGCTGGTCTTTGCGATCGTTTATGTGTCGTTGTCGCTTAGGAAGGAGGAAGAGAATGAATAAAACCTCCAGATGGAATAAAGGCTTCATTGCTGCAGCAGGTTATGTATTATTTATCGTACTTATTTTTCCATATTTTATTATGCTGATTACTTCGTTAAAAAATAAAACAGAGGTCTACAGCCTGCCTCCGACGTTTTTTCCTACGGATTGGACCTTGTATAATTTTGTTGATATATGGAATAAAATACCGCTGGCGCATTATTTCGTGAATTCTTTGTCGATTTCTGTCGGAACCATGCTGTTAACGCTCATATCTGCTGTTCCAGCGGCCTATATCATGACTCGGTTTCGTTTTTCAGGCAGAAATTTGTACATGTATATCATCATCGTGACCCAGATGTTTTCGCCTATCGTGTTATTGGTAGGGTTGTATCGGGAAATTCACTGGTTTGGCCTTATGGATTCCCTCTGGGGATTAATTATTATTAACACTGCGTTTTGCCAAGCATTTGCGATATGGATATTAAGGGGATATTTCACAACGATCCCGAAAGAACTGGAGCAAGCCGCATGGATCGATGGGTGCACGAGGTTTGGAGCTGTGTGGAGAGTCATCCTGCCTTTGGCCGCGCCTGGCATTATTACGGCTGTTATATTCGTATTCATTATGTCCTGGAATGAGTTTGTAGTGGCGCTTACGTTAATTTCAACAGAAACGAAAAAGCCAATCACTGTCGGGATCTATGCTTTCTTCGGAAAATATGATGTGCAGTGGCAATATTTATTCGCAACCTCCTTAATCGCAACCGTGCCTGTTGTCACCTTGTTCCTAGCTATTGAAAAATACTTGATCGATGGATTGACAGCCGGAAGCGTGAAGCATTAAAACAGCACCGAACTGTTCGGATGAATGCGTAAAGGGGGGATGCCGGGGAAGGTATTTGCAAGTAGCATTAACTTGGCAAGCGCTGACATGTAGACAAATTGAAAGGGGAATTCAAGCATGAATACATCGCAAATGAACAGAAAATCTTTGAAAATATCAAGTCTTGTTTTTGTCATCCTGTTACTTTCTTTCTCGGTTATTGCTGGTTGCTCGTCCGGATCTGGAAAGTCGAAAGAGGATGATAAAGGCCAGATTAAAGAAATACACTTTGTGGCCGCTCAGTATAACGATGAAACAGAGCCTGTCCTGAGAAAGCTTGTAGCTGGTTTTGAGGAAGAGAATCCAGGAGTGAAAGTAAAGCTGGAGGTTGTGGGCTGGGATATGATCGAGCAAAAGGTGAACACCATGGTGACTACACACCAGACTCCTGACATTCTCAATTTGCACCAATTCATTTCCTTCAAGGAGGATGATCTGCTCCTGCCGATGGATGAGCTGATTTCACCCGAATTGAAAGAAAAATTTTATGAATCCCTATATGATGTTGGTGTTATGGATAGCAAGGTATACGCACTGCCTTTTGGTGCAACGATTCGGGCGTTATTCTACAATAAAGATTTATTTGAAAAGGCCGGAGTGAGTGAGCCGCCAGCAACCTGGGATGAGCTGATCCAAACATCGAAGAAGATCAAAGAAGCAACTGGAATTGATGGATTTGGTTTGCCGATGACGACATTTGAGGGTCAAGCTTACTTTTCTTATTTCATCTGGGGCAATGGCGGCGCTTGGAAGAAGGATGGAGAGTGGGTGCTGAATTCGCCTGAAAATGTGGAAGCAGTTGAATTCCTCGCCGACCTGGTTCACAAGCACAAGATCACGAATCCGGAGCCGACGGCCATTAATCGTGATGAACTGCATAAAGTGTTCGGCGCAGGAAAACTCGGTATGATGATTTCTCCGAACTACCTGACAGCTATTTTGAAATCGGAAGCACCCGATCTGAATTATGATTTAGGTGCTATTCCAGTGAAAGAAGGCATAGCTCCAATAAACCTTGGCGTTCAGGATTTTATGATGGTGTTTAAGTCTGTGAAGCATAAGGAAGAAGTCGGAAAGTTTCTTGAATACTTCTACGAGGATAAGAACTATGAAGCATTCATGGTTTCCCAGGGCTTCCTTCCCGGTACCAAAACAGTTGGTGCGAGTATGAGTGAAAAAGATCCGCAAGTGAAAGAGTTTGTCGAGCAGCTTCCATTAGCGAAGTTCTATCCGCTCACAGATCCGAAATTCGCAGAAATGCGTCTGGAAGTCATTCATGCGGTTCAGAAGGTGCTGCTGAAAGAAGCTACTGCCCAGGAAGCGCTGGATGAAGTGCAGAGTAAAGCGATTAAATAATGAGCAGCCGTTCACAGTGAAGGGTGTCCGTTGCAATCATCTGATTTCATCTGATATCATCGGACACTCTCCTGGAAGCGGTATGGGAGGTATTAGGTTGGGGAAGCTGCGATTGGGCATCATTGGCTGCGGCTCGATGAGTGAGACGCATGCGAAAGGCTTTATTGAATTAGCCGGAGTATTGCAAGTTACGGCTGTGGTGGATATTATACCAGAGCAAGCGAGGCATACAGCGGAGGCTTTAGGAAACATTATCGCTTCAACGGATTATAGAGAGATTCTGCCTTATGTAGATGCGGTGTTTATCGTCCTGCCACATGACTTGCATTATTCCGTTACTATGGAATGTTTGAAGGCTGGAAAACATGTGCTAGTGGAAAAACCGATGGCGAATTCGGAAGCGGAATGCTTAGAAATGATTCGCGAGGCCAGAGAACGTAATCTCGTGCTCATGGTCGCGTATCCGAATCGTTATCACCCATTAATTGTTCGAATGAAGGAAATCATCGATTCCAAGCAATATGGTGAATTGTTCCAGATGTCGATATGGACAGAACAACTGACGCAATATGAAGAAGGCCATTGGGCCCGATCCGCGGCACGTCTTGGAGGCGGTCAGTTTTTCAGTCATGGCTGCCATTATGTGGATCTCTTGCTTTGGTTTCTGGGGCGTCCGGTCAAAGGAACACATGTGGGGACGAATACAGGAACCCCTTGGATGGAAATGGAAGGGAGCAGCTTCGCAACGCTCACGTTCGAGTCCGGCGTGCTAGGACATCATGCCGGAACCTGGGGGGCGAGGGGCTCCAGGCTTGGGTACAGCTTCCATGCTCACTGTGAGCAGGGGATGCTGGAAGTGAATTATACGGACAATAAGCTATACTTTCATCAAGGAATGAAAGAAGAGCGGGCAGGCATTCACTTGAGTAGTCCTGAGACGGAAGTGTTAATGGAATTGGAGCAAAGCGAGAAGATTACACATTATGAAATCAGCCATTTCGCTGAATGTGTGCTGGAAGGCAAGAAACCGCTGACCGATGGACCTGAGAGCCTGCAAGGGCTGCGTGTTATTTGGAGGCTGTATGAAGCGGAAGAGAAGGAAGTTGTCGCTGATTTAACGGGACTTGGTCTGGATGAGGAGTGGGATCGCCCTGATCTCGCAGCACTCCCGGCAAAGAAAGGGTAGATACAAATAAAGCACCTTCTAAGAAAAGCTTAGAAGGTGCTTTTGCCATGACAGCGGCTGGAACCTGCAGCCATTTCCTCTGCAACTTGCAGTCCGTTTGAGCCTTTGCTCACTTAACGATGTTTTTCATCGTTAAATTAAGGATAAGGAGCGTGCCTGATGCTTTTAACGATGAAAAACATCGTTAAAGTAGCAGATCCTCTTGGTTGTGCTTGGTCGTGCGCCTGGCGGGGCCCTTCTTCAGTCCCAGCGAATTGGCTCGCGGGAAATCCCCTCCTACCAAGAGAAAAACCCTTGCTGACAGTCCGTTTGAGCTTGGTGTTCGTGTGAATCGTGCGATTGTAGCTGAGAAGAGGGAATGGCTGTGGGCGGAAGAGCGTTAGCGCCCGCCTTTAAAGATTTGTTCCTACCTATTCATTCATTTCATTCGAGGGAACAAATCTTTAACAGCGGCTGGAGCCCACAGCCATTCCCTCCGCAACGCACCCAAGTTCCGAACACGCTCCTCAAAGGACACCGCAAGGCGAGTTTCTTTAGATATGTCGACTATTTGCCAGTTGCAGCGGCTTCAAGATCTTTCACGCCTTGATAAATCAGGTTGAACAGCTCTTCAAGATTAACTTCTTCAATACAGGAGAAGGCAACACGCAAGTCTGTTGTTCCCAGAGCGATCGTGCCGACACCATACTGATCCAGTAGATGTACACGAAGCGCTTCAGCGTCGACAGTTTTAAGCTTAAGACACATAAAGTATCCGGAGTTGAACGGATAGTAGCCCCACACATCGTCAAACTTCCCGCTGTCCAGCAGTTCTTTTGTCCGGTTCGCGCGGCCTTTCATAATTTCATATTTTTCTTGCTTTTGCACTTTGAACTCAGGAGAGTTCAGGGCATGAAGCACGAAGGTTTGCGAAGGGTGTGGACCGCTTGAAATGGTGGCACGGATAATGCCCATCGTCTTTTGCTCAAGAACGCTTAATAAGGCCTCACTTTGACCTGCATAGGTGATGAAGCCGACACGGAAGCCCCATACATATTCTTCTTTAGTAGCCCCATCCACCTTGACAGCGAGCACTCTCGGATGCAGATCGGCCAACTGGCCGAACAGGGATTCCTGCAAGGAATCCTCGAAAAAGAGCCCGAAATAGGCGTCGTCGGTAATCACGACTACATTGATGCCTGCGTCTGCTGCTTCCTTAATCGCCGCAACAATTTCTTTGCCTTCCTGTGCACCAGGCGTGTATCCTGTAGGGTTGTTGGGGAAGTTGAGGACAACGATCGCTTTGCCCTTGCTTTTTTGAGCTAATATGGCTTCTCGAAGCCCTTCCGCATTAAAGGTACCTTGTTCGTTATATAAAGGGTAATTGACTATACGCGCGCCGCGGCGGATTTCGAAGGTAAGCTCATAATTTTCCCAGTTTTTATCCGGGTAAATCACGCTGTCTCCCACATCGGCAAACAGGTCAGCTGCAATGCTTAGTCCATGGGTAAGTGCGTTGGTCACAAGCGGATTGCCAATTAGTTTGTTGTTCAGATCAGGATTTTCCTCCAGCATCTTGCGTTTCCAGGCGCTTCTTAATTCTGGTTTGCCGGCAGGAGGTGCATATTCATAAATATCTTTAGGCGCATACGCAGACAGGGTGTCTTGAATAACCTTGAGATGCATAGGCTGTCCGCCTTCCAGCGCGATACCGATGGTGGCATTAAAGGTTTTGGCTTTGGATTTAGCCTCTGCGGATTGGCTGAGAATGCCTTCCTTGGGGAAATAAATAGATTTGCCAAGCTGGGAAAGCATTTCGTAGACATAGCGATTCTCTCGCTCTAAAGTCTCGTTTAACTGTTTGGCCAGAGGATTCATGCGTTCAATCATTCCTTCCAAAATGTAGCTTTGCATTACAGGCATCATTATATCATTTCCGCCTACTTACGTCACCCAGCTATGTTCGGACAGCCGCTATGTTCTGATATTTTGCTATATTTTGCAGCTATATGCTATATCTTTTGCGATCCCCGGTCATTATGCTATGATAAAAAGGAATATTATAGTCTAAACATTCAGGTAATTAACGTTAGGAGTGAACGTGATGGCAGGTGGAGTTGGCGTGGGAACGAGTATTATTTTACGTTTGGACATGCAAAAGGAGCTTGTGACCTTTGGGCAAATTGCAACTGCGATTGGGGACGCAGGCGGGGATATAGTTGCTGTTGACGTGACCCGAGCCAGTAAAAACTCAACAATCCGGGATATTACGGTCAATGTAAGCGACCAGCATCAGGCGGATTCAATCGTAGTCTCGCTGGGTAGTCTGGCAGGTGTTAAAGTAATCAATGTATCCGATCAAACCTTTCTACTGCATCTCGGCGGAAAAATCGAAGTAACTCCAAAAATTCCGATTAAAAACCGCGATGATTTATCACGTGTGTATACCCCTGGTGTGGCGAGGGTTTGTATGGCCATTCATGAGGACACATCGAAGGCTCACTCTTTGACCATCAAACGAAATACGGTGGCTGTTGTGTCCGATGGCAGTGCAGTGCTTGGACTCGGCAATATCGGCCCGGAAGCCGCGATGCCAGTCATGGAGGGGAAGGCGATGCTGTTTAAGCAAATGGCAGGCGTTGATGCTTTCCCGATTTGTCTGGACACACAGGATACGGAGGAAATTATCCGCACCATCAAAGCGATTGCGCCTACATTTGGAGGCATCAATCTGGAAGATATATCTTCACCACGCTGTTTTGAGATTGAAGATCGGCTTATTGAGGAGCTTGATATTCCTGTTTTTCATGACGATCAGCATGGTACTGCTGTGGTTATTCTGGCTGGGCTGCTTAATGCAGCTAAGGTCGTGGGCAAAAGTTTGGAAAACTGCAAAGTTGTAGTTACAGGTATAGGAGCGGCAGGAATAGCTTGCACCAAAATGCTGCTTGCAGCAGGAGTAACGAATGTCATTGGCGTTGATCGGGAAGGCGCGATTGCGCGTGGAGTCACTTACACGAATCCAGTATGGAATTGGTACGCAGAAAATACGAATCCGCTTGTCCTGAAGGGAAGCTTATCCGATGTCATCAAGGATGCTGACATCTTTATCGGTCTTTCCGGTCCTGGAGTTTTGAAGGTGAAGGATGTACAAAGCATGGCTGGGGATCCGATCGTTTTTGCGATGGCAAATCCATCGCCTGAGATTGCACCGGAAGAGGCAGAGCCGTATGTTCGCGTGATGGCCACGGGACGTTCAGATTATCCGAACCAAATTAACAATGTTCTGTGTTTTCCTGGTATTTTCCGTGGCGTGCTGGACTGTCGGGCAGCAAAAATTACCCAGGAAATGAAGCTGGCAGCGGCCAAAGCTATTGCTTCTGTAGTCAGTGAAGATGAACTTAACGAATATTACATAATTCCTAGCGTGTTTAATCAAGCCGTGGTAGAAAAAGTGAGTGAAGCTGTCATTGCAGCCGCATTTGAATCAGGAGTGGCAAGACGGAAAAGTCAGCGCGAGCCCTCTAAAGAGCATGATTATAAGTAAGCTAGTCTGGTGAGGTGAAAACAGTGCTTGATCTGTCGTCCGAACAATTCGGATTACTGCCAGCCTACGCCAAAATTACTTGCGAACCGAATTGGAAATGGGCGAAGCGGGATTTTCCAATGATGAATTATGATTTGTTTTATGTTTGGGGCGGGCAGGGGGAAGTGGAGCTAAATGGACAGCAGTATGCGGTGCAGGAGGGGAGCTGCTTCCTGTTTCGGCCCGGAGATGTGACAAGCGCGGTGCATCAGAGTCAGAAGCCGCTTGTGCTTACTTATATTCATTTTGCGATCGCTGAAGGGTTAAGGTTGAAGCTTGTTCCGAAGGCATACCGTATTTTAGAAGAAAAGCTGTTGTTTGAAAAACTGCTTTCGCACTATGTTCGTATCAGACTGTCCAAGGTATTTGGGGCGGAAGAGGAGGCACGGCTGCTGCTTAAGCAGCTGATGATCCATTTGCTGCGGGCAGATCGTGAGGAGGAGCAGATAAGTCTGCCGGAGAGCCATAAGCTCTCCGAGACTATTCAGGAGATAGCCAACTACATCAGGCAGCATGCGGCGAAGCCGCATAGCATCCCTGATCTGGCGGCCAGGGCGAATCTATCGCCCCGGTATTTTTCCTTGAAATTCAAGGAATTAATGGGACATTCCGTACAATTTTACCTTATTCAAGCGCGTATCGAACGAGCCGAGCATTTGCTCCACTACGCTGGAATGAGCGTGACTGAGGTGGCAGATGCGCTGGGCTACAGGGATGTGTTTTTTTTCAGCAGGCAATTTAAACAGTATACGGGTAAAAGCCCTTCTGAGTTGAAGTAACTGAATCAAGCTGCAAATAGCTGCAAATAATTGAGCTTCCGGGTCGCTTTATTTAAGAAATACACCCAGAGCTTCTCCCATGCTCACTTTACTTCTGACCATCAAGTCGGCTCGGGGCTCAAAGATTTCATCCTCCAGCAGCAGCACCACAGTAGAGCCGAATTCAAAGTAAGCGAGCTCCTGGCCGCGTTCGAGATGGTCAGGCAGGGGGCTTACATACTGGATGCTGCTTACATTCAGCGCGCCAACCTTGACCACGGCAATTTCACCGGCTTCATGCTGAATGAAGGTAATAAGCCGCTCATTTCGGCTCAGCACTCGGGTCATATGCCGAAGGCCGAATTCATTCACTGGATAAACCTTGCCGGGCACATGTTCCTTCTCCACAATGGACCCCGTTACAGGAGAATGAATGCGATGATAGTCGGTAGGGCTTAAGTAAAGTACAAAGTAAAAGCCATTTTTATAATTAATCGTCCGCGGAGAACGATTGAGCAGCTCTTCAATGGTATAATCCTGGCCTTTGACATTAGCAATTAAACCTTCGCTGATAGGACCCATGCCGGTAATTACGGCATCAACGGGGCTGGTTACAAAGCTGATATTGCTATCTATCAGGCGGATTCCGGGTTTTAACCTTCTTGTGAAAAAGTCATTCAAGGAGGCGTACTCGGAAATTGGCTTTTCAGCATCCTCAATTCGGATTCCATAGGTTTTGGCAAAGCGTGGAATCAGCCAGCGGCTCATCTTGGATTTGGCGAATGCCCCAGTAAGCTGAGAGACCCATTTACGTGAGGAAAGCTCAGTCAGCAGGCGGAACAACGGTTTTGACATGTGTATGTAACTCCTATTCTATTCTAAGCGTTCGTTGCTTCTTCGATTATCTTGCCATAGAATGCTTCAAGAAGCAATTGCAGCTTAAAATTCCCTGCCAAGTTTTATTTAGTTTTATTCCCTTGATGCTTCCCTAATGGGCGAATGTTGGATGCAGCATTGCAAACTTTGACCATGTTATAGTTCATGAGAAAAATGCCCTGCGGGACTGTTGACAAAAGCCAATTTTACGAAAAAAGACTTTTAGATTCCCAGTGTTTATGCGGGTTCTCAAACGTCAATTTCGTCAAAAAGGTAATTTGTCAACAGTCCCCTGCGGCGTCCTTTGAGGAGTGTGTTCGTAATGTTGGTGGTTCGGGGAGGGAATGGATGTGGGCTCCAG
This sequence comes from Paenibacillus eucommiae, assembly GCF_017874215.1. Classification (GTDB taxonomy): domain Bacteria; phylum Bacillota; class Bacilli; order Paenibacillales; family NBRC-103111; genus Paenibacillus_AI; species Paenibacillus_AI eucommiae. Next base: position 77,904 of record NZ_JAGGLB010000018.1, on the reverse strand, counting down.
CCGCTGTTAAAGATTTGTTCCCTTGAATGGAATGGATGTGGAGGTTGGAACAAATCTTTAAATGCGGACGTGAACGCTTTTCCACCCACACCCATTCCCTCCCTCAGCTACAAAGTGCAGAACAAGCCATACTCAAACGGACAGCTAGCAAGAATTTTCTTGATTGCTGGATATTTCCTAGCGGGCGCAGGCGCTGCAGATGAAAAACGCGATCAGTTGAGGAGGACCTGATGCTTTAACGATGATTTTCATCGTTAAAAGCACCAGTTCACTCAGCAACCTTACTTTAACGATGAAAATCATCGTTAAAATCCCTTTTATCCACCCTGTGAGGCCATCGGTCCTCTTTTAACGATGAAATTCATCACTAACGTGGCTGATTGACCTGAAGCTCTTGCTTTAACGATGAAAAACATCGTTAAGTCGGGCGCACGCTCATTTCGGCGGAGGGCAGGCTGCTCCCGGTAGTTTATCACTGTCAAGCACTTAAATGTTCTTATCTTACAAGAAAAAACAGCCTCTAGGCTGTTTTCTCTACTTAAGCTTATAATCTCCACAGGTTATGCAAGTAGCCAGGTTTACTGAAATGGGCACTAAAGAACCCGCATACTTTGTACAGCGAATGGGGGTTTTTGACGATTCTGAGACGATTTCCGTACAGTGCTTGCAGCTCAATATTTGCTTCATTACATCCTTAAGGAATTCTTGCTTTATTGGAGTGCCATCTTTCATAAAGCCAGCCTCATTTCCATGGGAATAAAGAGATAATGGAGCATAATAACTGCCCTCTGGTAGAGGCTTGTGGATGACTGTTTAACGGGGAGGCTTCTTCTCTATTGTTTACTATCCAGTGCTACTATAGTAACATATCCATAGCGTGTATACCATTGATCATGAGGTATTTCCAGTAGGAATTTGGTCAATGCTAGAGGTTCAGGAGTGATGATGAAGATGACTATTCTTATTTTCCTTTCAGCTGTAGCAATTCCCTTTTTGCTGCTCCTGCTGGCTTGGGGCATGCCAGCTATGAAATTGCTGATTGACGGTATTGCTGTGCTCAGTGGATATGTTTTCGTGATTATTACCGCTCTTGCGGTCTATCAGATTATCCGTGATAACACAGTATTCATGACTAACATCCACAATGTATTTAATAATCCAGCTTTTCTTGCAAGCGGGGCTTATTTAGGTAATTATGGCTTGTACAAGCTTCTGCTTATGTTTTTCAAACAATGGAGAAGGTTGTGAGCGCGTTGAGAAAAAGATCCGTAATTTTGTACTTAGTCATATTGTTGCTTGTTGTATTATCCGGATGTTCAGGTAAGAAAGGCGCGGAAACTCCAATGGAAGAAGCGAGTGCCAAGCCTTCGGCAGCTCCAACCGTGACTGCAGCCCCAAGTCCAGATGTAACGCCTTCACCTGTACCATCTGTAACGCCCTCTCCTGTGCCAACTGTGTCGGCATCTTCTGATCCCGTCCAGAATCAGCTGGAGCAAATGTCTATGAATGAAAAAATAGGGCAGATGGTGCTGGCTGGAATTGAAGGAACTGCGAACAGCGAAGAGGCGAAAAATCTGATCGAGACGTATCATATCGGCGGGATTATTTTATATAAAGATAATATTGCCGGTACCAAACAGCTGGTTTCGCTGCTTAATTCCTTGAAAGCAACGAATGCGAACAACCAGGTTCCACTGTGGCTTAGCGTCGATGAAGAGGGCGGCAAGGTCAGCCGTCTGCCAAATGAACTGAGCAAATTCCCCTCGAATAAGATTATCGGCGAGGCAAATAACGAGAAGTTCTCCTTTGCAGTTGGCAGCACAATTGGAACTCAGCTTAAATCCTATGGGTTTAATGTGGATTTTGCCCCGGTTATGGATGTAAATAGTAATCCGAATAACCCGGTTATTGGTGACCGTTCCTTCGGGGCTGATGCAGACGTGGTGTCACGCCTTGGGATACAAACGATGAAGGGGCTGGAGTCGCAGCATATTTTGCCTGTTATCAAGCATTTTCCGGGGCATGGTGACACTTCTATGGACTCCCATATTGGTTTGCCTGTCATACAGCACGATATAGACCGTTTGAGGAAGCTGGAGCTGGTTCCTTTTGTTAAGGCGATTAAGAGTGGGGCGGATGCGGTTATGATCGCGCATATCTTGTTGCCCAAGCTTGATGTGGATAACCCGGCTTCCTTCTCTAAAACGATTATTACGAAGCTTCTCCGTCAGGAGCTTGGCTTTCAGGGGCTGGTTATTTCTGATGATATGACGATGGGAGCTATTACGGAAAATTATAAGCTTGGTGAAGCAGCTGTAAAGGCTGTGCTGGCAGGGACTGACGTTGTTTTGGTTGCTCATGATTATGACAAAGAGGTCGGTGTTGTGAATGCGCTGCGGCAAGCTGTCAAGGACAAGCGGATTCCAGTTGAAACGATCGATAATAGTGTTGCCCGGATATTGAAGCTAAAGCTTAAGTACGCCATATCCGATAAGCAGGGTAAGGAACCGGATATTGCGAAACTAAATAGCGAGGTAAATAAGCTAGTGAAGACTTATCTTCCCTAGCTTTTTTTTGTATAAAAAAAGCGAACCGAAGCTCGTTCGGCCGCTATGTTAACGGGGTTGGCCCCCATCAATTAAATATTTGGCATAAGCCATAGGCTTCTTATAAGTAGCTTCCCAGACCTCTTGCATATTTGCTTTGAGAAAAGTGTAACGTTGATCCTTGCCATTGCATTCAATAAATAAGGGCTTTCCATCTTTATCTATGCCGATGTCAAGGCCGACATCGGCCAAATGAGGCAGGTTCACACTAAGCTGTTGAACGACTCTTAGTGCAAAAGCATGGATCGCTTCCTGGACCGCAGAGGCATTAAGCTCAGGATATTGTAATAGCACCTCTGGAAGCTGTCTCACCTGCCCGCCTTGTGCTGCGTTCGTCAGGAAAAGCTTGCGCGAAGCAACCTTCGCTACGATTCCCGTAACTCCCCAATTTCCGTCCGCTCCTCTCTGTACAGACACTCTGAGATCAAAGGGGCGTTCATCATAAGCGGCCAAAGGAAGCCGCTGCTGGATAATGTAAGGCACTTTTTTGATATTGTTTAGCAGGATGCGGGGGATTACCTTGCGGAAAAAAAGCCGGTTCCAGACCCGATTCTTCAATTTTAAGTTTTTAGGATAAACCAGACGCCAGCCATCGCGAATACGATCCATTTTCATGACACCGCGTCCGATGCTGCTCTTGTTAGGTTTTATGATGAGGGAATTGTGATTTTTCATCATTTTGGATAAATTTTCCTGTGTTGCCGGAAGCGTTTCAGGTAGATAAGGAAGCAGAGACTCATCTTTCATCAGTTGATTGTGAATATACAGCTTCCCGTAACGGTTCCACCTGTTGAATAGGTTAATTCCATACTCATTCCACGCCTCCAGCTTCAAATAGGATTTGTTGTCCAGATAGATGGCACGATTGTGAATGACAGACGGTAAGGGTATCCATTCCTGTATGAAGCCTTGTTCCTTCTGTACATACGCATGAACGGTGAGCGTATCCATGCGTACGTCTTGTATACGGAAGAAGCAGGGAGCAATTCCAAGCTCTTTGCCTGCCTGCAAATATAAAGGAATTGCCTCATAGGTCTGATGCTGGTTGAGCGGAATACTCGTATACAGAGCATTGTTAACCAAAATGCCTACATAGGGAATGACCATTGTCTTCACTCCTTCTCTATTTTGATAAAGGCATGGTCTTTCTTTGTTAGCTTATGGAATTTTGGATGTTCTTGTGTGGACATGTGCGGGTGAAAAGACAGAAGGGTGTTTATTTCCGCTAAGCAGCACTTTGCAGCAGCATCTGTAGCAGCCCGTCTCCCCCAAAATGGAGTGTGTGCTGCGCCAGCTAGGAAATCTCCACTAATCAAGAGAAAAATCCTTGTGGCTGTCCGTTTGAGCTTGGTGTTCGTGTGATTCGTGCGATTGTAGCTAAAGGGAGGGAAAGGCTGTGGGAGAAAGAGCGGTAGCGTCCGCCTTTAAAGATTTGTTCCTACCTCCTCATCGATACCATTCAAGGGAACAAATCTTTAACAGCGGCTGGAGCCCACGGCCATTCCCTCCTCCTAGCACTAGCGTTTCACGAATACGCATCTCAAATGACGCCACGAGACGTTTATTTTAACCAAGGGGGGGCTGGTATGACTTATCGAATTGAAGTGGACTTAGGAGATCATAAGCTTAAATTATATCAAAACGGAAATTTAACGAAGACTTACCCAGTGGCTGTGGGCAAAATGACAACAAATACACCTGCGGGAACGTATACGATTATCAATAAGGCTCCTGACCCCGGAGGACCTTTCGGCGCATTCTGGATGGGGCTATCCCGCAAGCATTACGGTATCCATGGTACGAATGAACCTTGGTCTATAGGCAAATCGGTCTCTCACGGCTGTATCCGGATGAACAATAAGGATGTGCTGGAGCTGGCTGAGCTTGTCCCGATCGGAACCAAGGTTTCCATTCATCCATAGAAGATGGATGCGAGTAAAAAAAAAAGAACCTGGCCGTGAAAGGCCAGGTTTAAACTATTTTATCGCCGTGTTAAGCAGCCATCATTTGATGACTGAATTCGCTTGCTCCTCGGCAATTTTGCCGATAATCGGGAGCTTGAACCTTTTGCCCATATAGGCCTGATATAACAGAAACAGCCACAGGATGAAGCTCAAAGGCGCAATCAGAAGACTTACCAGCCAGCCGATAATAGGAATAAAACCAAGAATCATATTGAGCACGATAATGGCTGCGGATACGATAATGGATTGCCATGCATGAAACTTCACAAATTTGCTGTCTTTTTCCAGCACCAAAAATAAGATACCCGTAATTAAGCCAAATACGTATGTAAGTAATCCGGCGATATTTTCATCCATTCCTGTGGATGATTTTTTTTTACTTTCCTCTACTTCTTGAGTCAATGTACTCATCTCCTTCATATGAATTCTGTTGCTTTCATATGTATTCGCCATATTTGAAAATATCACTATGGGTAAACGCACAATTTATCGTCTAGACGTACACCCTATATAGACGAATGAATATGTTACATAAGACTATTGTTTTGATGAAGGGGAGGCAACTATGAGCAAACGAAGAAGTAATAAGGCAAACAGCAATAAGCCTCTATCGCCAAGAATAAATGCAAGCATGAATGAATTAAGCTGGTTGGATGATGTGGATAATAAGCCTTCGCCACCATTTGCCGCACAGACTGAAATCAACCTTGCTGTCGTATCCAAGGCTGCGGCTCCTCTGGCCAAAAAAACACCGGAGCTTCCACCTGCCACCAGCAGCAAACCAACGAATGTTAGCGTTAATTCTGTCGCACCACCGCTCCTAATGCTCAATGACCGCAAAACTTCTAAAACCATACAACCTGTTGTATACACAGATGATATTGGAGAAGAAGCGATAACTTCCGAGAAAATAGCGAGTAGGGCGATAGACGAATCGAAGATCAAGGCGCAAAGCATCGGTACGAGAGCAATCAAGGATTACTCGGTAGAGCATACAAAGCTGGCAAGCAACAGTGTAACAAGAGACAAGATTGCACCAGGCGCAGTAGATGAGGAGCATATTTGCAATCAGGCCGTTTCCGGTGACAAGCTGCAAGATCAGTCCATTACAGGCAGTAAACTGGCCGATAAAAGTATTACATCTGAGAAGCTGGCCGATCAGACGATAGATTCGTTTAAATTGGCACCTCGTTCCATTCTTCCTCAGCATTTATCGGAGTTTTCGATTACAACGGAGCTTATCGAGGAACAAGCCATCACTACAGATAAAATTCGCAGCGGCGCTATTTATTCCAGACATCTGGCTAATGAAATTATCGACACCGCAAAGCTTGCGGAAATTTCCGTGACAACGAACAAGGTCAGAGACCGGGCCATTACAGGTGCGAAAATCGCAAATGAAAGCATCGATTCGGACCATATTCAAGCTGAGAGCATAGAAACCCATCACATTGCTTCAGAAGCTGTACAAAGCGGGAACATTGGTGTTAACCAAATTATGGCCAGCCATATTGCTGAGGGCACGATTCAGAGCGTGCATCTGTTCGATGGTTCCGTTACTTCGGAAAAGCTCGGTGAAGGTGCTGTTGGCGCTTATCAGCTGGAGAGAGGTGCCATACGGGAATGGCATTTACCCAGCTTTATCATTCAACAAAACCACTTATCCGAGGAATCGGTAGTTGCCAGTAAAATAGCCAAATATAGCGTAACCCAGGAGCATATTGCCGAATCAGCAGTCTCTGGGGAGCAGCTTGCAGATCTTTCGGTTACCTCAAGGAAATTGGCACAAGAGGCTGTAGGATCTGAGCAATTGGCTATAGCAGCAGTCAAAGCTTTTCATATTGCTCCTGAAACGATTATTTCCGAGAATATTAGTAAAGGTGCAGTAGGACCAGAGCATATTAAGAAAAATTCGATTCATACGAACTTGCTGCAGAATGATTCCATCATTTCCGAAAAACTGGCTTCAGAAGTGATTGATAGCCGGCATATTCGTGAAGAAGCGATAGAAACCACGCATATAGCAGGTCATGCAATTATTACCTCCAAGCTGGCACCTGAATCTGTATCCACAGATAAATTGACTGATTTGTCCGTAAGTACGGGGAAATTAAGTGATGGCAGCGTGACGAGCGAGAAAATAGCCAAAGAGGCCATTGAAGCCGAGCATCTCCAGAGGGGAGCCGTGCACGCCTGGCATTTGACCAACAACGCTGTAAGCAGTGAAAAAATTGAGCTGCTAGCCATTTCCTCGGAGCATATTAACGATGAAGCTGTAAGCAGCGAAAAAATTGCCCCAGTAGCCATCCATGCCAAGCATGTAGCTGAACGGGCGGTAAGAGGAGAGCATATCGAGCTGCTCTCTATCGGTAACGAGCATATTACGGATAATGGAATTGGCCCCAACCAACTCCAGGATCAGTCCGTAACGACTATCAAGCTTGCTGAAGAGTCAGTGACGAGCAGTAAGCTTGCACCGCTGTCAGTGGAAGCAAAGCATTTGCAGGAAGGCTTAGTGGATAGCTTTCATATCAAAAAAAACTCCATTACTTCAGAGCATCTGGTAAGCGGGGCTTTCACCCTGGATCAGTTGTCAGAAAGAAGCATAGAAGGGAAAAAGCTTGCAGCTTGCAGCATTACTTCTGAAGAGCTTGATTCTGCTGCAGTTACTGAGGAAAAACTGGCTTATGGTGTAATTGGAAGCCAGCATTTGCAGGCTGCCTCTGTACTGAGCACGATTATTAAAGATGGCGCAGTGATTTCCTCCAAAATTGCCAATGATTCCATAACGCCGGAAAAGCTGGCGAAAGGCAGTGTGGATGGCAGTAAGCTGGTAAAAGGTGCTGTAAGCAGCGATCATATCGGGGATGGTGCGATAACAGCAGCAAAGCTGGCTGGTGAAAGTGTTAACGGCGGCAAGCTTGCTGCGGGAGCTGTGAACGGAAGGCACTTGGCAGACGGTTCGATCACCGCCCAGAAGCTGGCTGGAAGTGCAGTGGGTGAAGCGCATCTGGACTCTGGAGCGGTAACGCGCGCTAAACTTGCTGCAGGCAGTGTGGATGGTACCAAGCTGGTGGAGGGCGCTGTTAGTGAGATTCATCTTGCGAAAAACGCAGTAACGGGAATCAAGCTGGCTGCAGGCAGTGTGGATGGAAGCAAGCTGACAGTGGGAGCTGTCAATGAAGGACACTTGGCTGACGGTTCTGTGACGGGAGCAAAGCTCACTGCCGGAAGCGTAGACGGAAGCAAGCTGGCCGAAGGAGCTGTGAGCGAAGCCCATTTGGCTGAAGGCACAGTCACAGGAGAGAAGCTTGCCGCAGGCAGTGTGGACGGAAGTAAGCTGACTGCAGGAGCCGTGAGCGAAGCGCATTTGGCTAAGGGGGCTGTTGCTGGAGCGAAGCTTGCTGAAGGTAGTGTGGACGGAAGCAAGTTGACTGCAGGCGCCGTAAGTGAAGGACACTTAGCCGAGGGTGCAGTAAGTGGAACTAAGCTAGCCGTAGGCAGTATAGACGGAAGCAAGCTGACAGCAGGAGCGGTTAGTGAAGCGCACTTGGCTAAGGGCGCTGTAACAGGTGAAAAGCTCTCTGCAGCGAGTGTGGACGGAAGTAAGCTCGCTGGGGGAGTCGTAAGCGAATGGCATTTGGCTGAAGGTGCTGTGACGGGAGCTAAGTTGTCGGCAGCGAGTGTCGATGGAAGCAAGCTGGCTGAGGAAGCTGTGAGTGAAGCGCATTTATCCGCCGGTGCAGTTACAGGAGCTAAGCTATCAGCAGCGAGTGTCGATGGAAGCAAGCTGGCTGCAGGAGCCGTTAGTGAATGGCACCTTATCGCAGGGGCAGTGACAGGAGCGAAGCTGGCCGCAGACAGTGTGGACGGAAGCAAGCTGATGGCTGGTGCTGTGAATGAGGGGCATTTGACCGTAGGAGCAGTAACGGGAACGAAGCTGTCGGCAGGCAGTGTGGACGGAAGCAAGCTCGTGACTGGTGCTGTAAGCCAAACGCACTTAGCTGAAGGCGCAGTAACTGGCTCGAAGTTGGCCATAGACAGTGTAGATGGAAGCAAGCTGGTTGTCGGGGCAGTTAGCGAAGCGCATTTAGCGGAAGGATCGGTAACCGGGGCGAAGCTCGCCGTAGGCAGTGTGGATGGAAGCAAACTGGTGGCTGGAGCCGTGAGTGAAGCGCACTTAGCTGAGGGGACGATAACCGGATCGAAGCTTTCCGTAGGCAGCGTAGATGGAAGCAAGCTGGTGGCCGGAGCCGTGAGTGAAGCGCATTTAGCTAAAGGGGCTGTAACAGAAACGAAGCTGGCCGCTGGCAGTGTGGATGGAAGCAAGCTAACAGAAGGCGCAGTTGGTGAAGTGCATATAGCTGCTGGCGCAGTGACGGGAGCAAAGCTGGCCGAAGGCAGCGTCGATGGAAGCAAGCTGATAGCTGGGGGAGTTAGTGAAGCGCATTTAGCTGAGGGCTCGGTAACAAAAGCAAAACTGGCAGCAGGCAGTGTAGACGGAAGCAAGCTGACGAATGGGGCAGTTAGCGGAACCCACTTGGCCGATGGGGTGGTAACGGGAGCGAAGCTGGCCGTAGGCAGCGTGGACGGAAGCAAGCTGGTGGCAGGAGCTGTCAGTGAGGCTCATTTGGCCAAAGGCACAGTGACGACAGCGAAGCTGGCAGACGGCAGCGTGACGGTCAGCAAGTTGGCCGCGGGAGCCGTAAGTGTAGCACAGCTGGCCGCAGGGGCCGTGACAGGAGCAAAGCTGGCAGATGGCAGCGTGGACGGAAGCAAGCTGGCAGGCGGAGCTGTGAGTGAAGGGCAGCTGTCAAATGGTGCTGTGACTGAAGCGAAGCTGGCTGAGGGCAGCGTGACCAGAAGCAAGCTGACACTTGGTGTCGTGGGTGAAGAGCAGTTGGCTGATGGGTCCGTAACGTCAGCAAAGCTGGCTGAAGACAGCGTAACGGGAAGCAAGTTGGCGCCAGGAGCTGTTGGTGGAGTACAGCTTGCTGATGAGGCAGTGACGGGAGCAAAGCTGGCTGAAGGCAGCGTCGATGGAAGCAAGCTGGCAATCGGAGCCGTGAGTGAAGGGCAGCTTGCTGATGGGGCTGTGACAGGAGCGAAGCTGGCTGAAGGCAGCGTGACCAGAAGTAAGCTGACACTTGGTGTTGTGGGTGAAGAGCAGTTGGCTGATGGGTCCGTAACGTCAGCAAAGCTGGCTGAAGACAGCGTAACGGGAAGCAAGCTGGCAGCCGGTGCTGTAGGCGGAGTACAGCTGGCCGATGAGGCAGTGACGGGAGCGAAGCTGGCCGAAGGCAGTGTGGATGGAAGCAAGCTGGCAATTGGAGCTGTGAGTGAAGGGCAGCTTGCTGATGGGGCTGTGACAGCAGCGAAGCTGGCTGAAGGCAGCGTAGTCGGAAGCAAGCTGGCAGTAGGTGCTGTGAGCGAAGCACAGCTCGCTGAAGGTGCCGTGACAGGGGCGAAGCTAGCAGACGGAAGCGTGGACGGAAGCAAGCTGGCAGCCGGAGCCGTGGATGCAGTGCAGTTGGCCGAAGGTGCGGTGACGAGAGCGAAGCTGGCCGAGGGCAGCGTGGACGGAAGCAAGCTGGCAGTTGGAGCTGTGAGTGAAGGACAGCTGGCTGATGGGGCAGTGACAGCAGCAAAGCTGGCCGAAGGCAGCGTGAATGGAAGTAAGCTGGCGGAAGGGGCTGTGGACGAAGCACAGCTTGCTGATGGGGCAGTGACGGTATCGAAGCTGGCTGAAGGCAGTGTGGACGGAAGCAAACTGGCATTAGGGGCTGTAAGCGAAGCCCATTTAGCTGAAGGTGCGATGACAGGTGCGAAGTTGACTGACGGAAGCGTGGACGGTAGTAAATTGGCTGCAGGAGCCGTGAGCGAAGCGCACTTGGTCAACGGGGCTGTAACAGGAACAAAGCTGGCGATAGCAAGTGTTGACAGCAGCAAGATGGTCTACGGTGCTGTAACGAGCAAGCACATTGCCGATGAATCCGTGACAGAAGCAAAACTGGCTGTGGGCAGTGTGGATAGCAGCAAGCTGGCCAATGGTGCAGTAAGCGGTAAGCACATTGCTGATGATGCGATCACAGGCGTAAAGCTGGCAGATGGTAGTGTAGGCGGTAGTAAACTGGCTGACTTGGCAATTAGGAGCGAGCATGTGACGGAAGGATGCGTCGATACGCAGCATATTGCCGATGGGGCGGTTCAGGCATCGAAACTGGCATTCCCTGTTGTTCAGACCGCTGCATCGAAGCTGGCTGCTTTACAGCAGTTTGGTCTGGTTCCCTTTGAATTTAAACTGCAGGATGAAGCAGTTGAAATTCGTGTGGACTTCGATGAACCTTTCGCTGATGACCAATACTCGCTGGTTGCACTGAGCAATCATCCCGCATGCTATTTGATAGCCCAGCATAAATCTACTGATTTTGCCATCATTTCTGCCATTCGTACTAAATTCTCGCAGGAAATTTCCGGTATTGTCAATTGGATAGCAATTGGATTTAAAGCTTAAAGGCAGCGTAAGCTATTTCTGCCAATTCAGTTATCAGCAGATTGATTCATGGAGAGGCCTCTGAAGTCTGTAGCATACAGATTTTAGGGGTCTTTACTATAGTAAGTGTTTCTAGATGTAAATGTAAAAAAATGCACCGCTTTTTATCCGCTGCGGGTTATTGTCCGTGCCTTTCCATAACAGAAATGCATATGAATACGAAGACAGGCAAAGAAACAAAGCACCGGCAATTCAATATAAATACGAGGGAGGAGTGTGTGACCATGACCTCTTTTGATGATCAAACGGATAGAAGAATGGGAGGCCAATGATCGATCCTTCATTTTGGCAGGGCCGTAAAGTATTTATTACTGGACATACGGGTTTTAAGGGCTCTTGGCTCAGTCTCTGGCTGCAGGACATGGGAGCTGAAGTAACCGGTTATGCGCTTCATCCGCACACTACGCCATCCATGTACAAGCTGTGCAAGCTGGAAAAGCTAGTTTCAACGTATTATAAGGATATTCGTGATATGGAGTCGCTGCGAAAAATTTTGTTTTCAGTAAAGCCCGAAATCATTATTCATATGGCGGCGCAAACGCGGATTAGAGAATCTTATCGGATTCCTTGGCAAACCTACGATATTAATGTGATGGGTACAGCTAATTTACTTGAAATCGTAAGGGAGCTAAGCTTAACTTATTCCTGTGTCAGGGCTGTCATTAATGTGACTATAGATCAGTGCTATGAGAACAAAGCCGGGAAAAAGCATTACCGGGAGAGCGATGCATTAGGAGGTGGCGACCCTTATTCCAACAGCAAAGCTTGTGCAGAGCTGCTGATCTCAGCGTACAGGAGCTCATTCTTTCATCCAGAGTGTTATAGCGAGCATCAAGTAGCGATTGCATCAGCGAGAACGGGGAATGTAATTGGCGGCGGAGATTGGTCAAAGGATCGGTTAATTCCAGATATATTAGATTCTCTAGGGAAAGCTGGAAAGGTACAGATTCATAACCCAAATACGGTACGGTCCTGGCAGCATGTACTAGAACCATTGGGAGGCTATCTGCTTTTGGCACAAAAATTACTTCAGGATGGAAAGCGATTTGCAGATGGGTGGAATTTCGGCCATTCCGATGGCAATGCGAAAACGGTGGGATCGATTGTAAAGCTTTTGTGTTCAGGGTTTGGAAAAATGGCTGCTTTTGACTTGGTAACGAACGAACAGCCTCCTGAGAAGCCTTATGTAAAGCTGAATAGTTCGAAGTCAAAGCTGGAGCTGGGCTGGCAGCCGAAATGGAACGTCAAGCAAGCGATCGATAAAATTTTGGAATGGGATCAGGCATACCGTAACGGCGAGGAAATGAGAGAGGCCTCCTCCCGGCAAATTCGGGCGTATATGGGGGAGGAAGCATAAGCGAAAGCTATTGGAAAGCGGAACTTATCCCCAGCGAAGTATCAAGCCGGCGTGTGTCAGTCCTCCCCCAAAGCCATATAGAAGCAGGCGGTCGCCTTTCATAAGCTTTCCCTCTTTGATGCCAAGGTCGAGAGCAAGTGGAATGGAGGCTGCTGATGTATTCCCATAATAGACAAGGCTGTATAAAGTTTTCTCGAAGGAGATTCCGCTGCGCTCGCAGATGGATTCGATCATCCGAAGGTTTGCGCTGTGCGGGATGAACCAGTCAATAGCTTCTGTGTTCAATCCGCTCTGCTGCAGCAAGCTTTCAATGCCCTGAGGCACAACGGTTAAGGCAAATCTATAAACCTCTCGTCCATTTTGCACAAGCTTTCCTTGACCTGACAACTCTTCGCCGTTCATGATGCTGGATAGTCCGGTTCTATATACATGTTTCCCCCCATGACCGTTGGAGCCGAGTACATGAGTGATAAATGAAGGATAAGCATCGTCCCTTTCTACAAGCACAGCTCCAGCGCCATCACCGAATAAAATGCAGGTAGAGCGGTCGGAATAATCTGTGATCTTGGACAATGTGTCTCCAGCAATGACGAGGATTTTGTTGTGAAGTCCGGAGCTTATAAGTCCGTTTGCCATATGCAAGGCATAAGTAAAACCGGCGCAAGTCGCATTTAAATCAAGAGTGCCAGCAGCCGAAATATCAAAATGCGCTTGAATCAGGCAGGATGTTGACGGAAAAGGAAAATCCGGCGTATGGGTGGCAACTAGAATAAAGTCAATATCGCTCAAATCCACTTGATACCTGTCGACCATATCCTGAACAGCCGCTATACAAAGATGGCTCGTGTATTCATGCTCAGCGGCAATCCGTCTTTCTTTAATACCACTTCTTTGCACAATCCATTCATCATTTGTTTCAACCATCTGCTCCAGATCCTCGTTGCTTAGCACTATGGCCGGTACATAAGTACCAATAGCCGTTACCCGCGCGCTGGAATACATATCAAGACCCCCTCATTCAAATAGCAGGCTATACACATAAAAAGCAGGCAGCACAGAAGATAAATCCATTCGATTACCTACGGAAAAAAGAGAACAAATTTTTAGTATCAAATAATAGTACCAGGTACTAAAATTAGTTTATAACTTTTAACACTTCTTGTCAACGAAAGATATAGGAAAGATACAGCAAAGAAAAATAATATATAAGCGCGTAGCGAAAAGGAGTTGTTACAGCCACTACCGAAACTAACAACAGAATACTAACAATATAATACTAACCGATCCCGGCATGAGTCAGAGGAGTGTAAGGATATGAATTGGCCCGCAAAAAAGTACAAAATTGAACATATATTTGGGCTGCCGCGGCATAAAGTCTGGGAGCTTCTGAGTGATACGAACCACTTGAACAAAATGATTGGTCTCTTTAACGTCCAGATGGTTCTTCCTTCTATAGGTAATGGAGGGCTGCTGCGGGAAATGCTGGCCAAGGTGGGAGGCCTAATTCCGATGCGGTGGAACGAAACTCCCTTTCAATGGGAGAAAAATACCTACTATTCTGTTATCAGAGAATATAAGGATGGTCCTTTACAACGTTTCTATGGCGGGATTGAGCTTAGCGATGCAAAAGGAGAGAATGGTGAACCGGCGACTTTAGTACGGTTGTTCAGCGAGTTTACACCTGCTAATGCACTTGGAGTAGCTGTTATTCCCATAACTGGCGCTGGTTCAATGCGTAAGGTTATTAAATATTTGGAGCAGTATTTGAAGCTTCTGGAGCTAGGAAAAAGTGAGCAAAAGCCACAAGCAGCTCCTGGATCGAGCATTCATACACAAGAACTGGACCGATTAATAGCAGAGCTAAAAAAAATGCCGGTGCATCCCGAACTGACCGAATCTTTGAAGCAGCATTTGCAAAATAGCGGTGACGATGAAGTGGTGGATATGCATCCTTATCAGCTTGCTCCTATCTGGGGCACATCAAGGGAAGAGGCGCTGAGGCTGTTTTTATATGCCACAAAAGTAGGCATTACCAACTTGAGCTGGCATCTAATTTGTCCGAATTGCCGGGTTTCCAAGTCACAGGTAGAGACCTTGTCGAAGCTTTCCGTCCAGTTCCACTGTGATTTTTGTGGAATCAATTATGAAGCCAATTTTGATCGCTATGTGGAGCTTTGCTTTACCGTTCATTCGACTATCCGGAGTGCGAGAAAGGAACTGTTTTGCATAGGTGGACCGATGTTGACGCCGCATATTTATGCCCAGGCTTATTTACAGCCGGGAGAAAGCACGGAAATGGTCTATCCGGGCACAAGCGATCAATATCGTTTAAGAACACTTAAATCGAATCATATCGTCAGGTTTAATAGTCGCCTTTCATCACAAGTATCGCCACCATCACCATCACCATCATCGCTTGGGTCATCCTATGGGAACAATGAATTGTTTTTCTCAGAAACGGGTTGGTCAACCCGGCAGCTGGACGAGCCTGAAGCGGGAACTGTTCTTCAAATCATCAATAGAGGCACTACGGAAATTGCCATTGCTTTGGAGAAGTGTGATTGGACAGATGAGAAAGTAACGGCCGCCAAAGTAACGACGATGCATGAATTCCGGGGGATGTTTTCCTCCGAGGTGCTTGCGCCCGGTCAGCAGGTTGGGGTGGAGAGTGTAACGCTATTTTTTAGCGATTTGCTTGGTTCTACTGCTTATTACGAGGATGTCGGAGATGCGCAGGCTTACGGGAAGGTGAGGCGTTATTTCGATTTTTTGCTAGAATGGATTCACCTGAATCAAGGCACGCTTGTAAAAACAATCGGTGATGCTGTCATGGCTATATTTGAAAAGCCTGAGCATGCTGTGCAAGCAGCATTGGATATCCAGAGGCATGTAGACAGTTTCAATATGTCATTTCTCGATAAGAGTCCTATTGTGATCAAAATAGGGCTGCATCACGGTCCCGCGATTGTGGTTACTTCCAACGAACGGCTTGATTATTTTGGCCGGACAGTTAATATAGCGGCAAGAATTGAAGGGCTCAGCCGCGGCGGCGATGTCATCATTAGTGATGAATGCAGGAATTATGAACAGGTCAGACGGCTTCTTGAAGGCAATCATATTAAGCTGGAGACGTTCTCTTCTTCGTTGAAAGGGATCGATGAGGAAGTCCCATTGACTCGCATCCAAATTATCAAATGAAGCAGAGATGCTTCGTTTTTTTGATTTCAGGGTAAGTAATAAACAAGTCAAAAAAATCATAATTAAGCAAACATTTTAGACGATTGTTTATAATTTTTATGAAAAAAGTTTGCCAAACAAAATTTCTACAAAATGCTAAGGAGGTAATATCCATGAACGAAAAGAAAATTGTTGGCGTGTTTCACACAGAAAATGAGGCCATTAATGCGATCGAAGGTTTGAAGCAGCAGGGCTACAGATCAGAGGATATTTCCGTTATTGCAAAAGATAGAGATGAGGTATCCGCGGTCACCGAGACGACTGGATCTAAGGCACCGGAAGGTTTGGCTACGGGAGCTGCGGCAGGCGGTGTTTTAGGAGGAGTGACGGGGCTGTTGGCAGGTATCGGTGCACTGGCTATTCCAGGGGTGGGCCCTATTATAGCAGCCGGACCTATTGCCGCGGTTTTAACTGGAGCAGCAGTAGGAGCTGGCACCGGAGGCCTGGTAGGTGGATTAATAGGACTCGGCATTCCAGAGGATGAGGTCGAAATTTACAACAACTACGTGAAAGAAGGAAATATTCTGGTGCTTGTGGATTCCCATGCAGAACGTGATCCCCATGCATACAATACGTTCCGGACTAACAATTCATTGAATGCCAGCTCCTATGAATCTTATGAGCCCTATGAGACGGATATTAATACGAATAGAAGACTGTAATAGACAGCTGAAATGGAAGTTATGAAAGATGTGTATAGATATGATAACTAAATAGATAGTTAAATAGTTAAGTAGATCAACAGGACACTCCATTTTGGGGTGTTTTTGTTTTTTGTTATGTTTTTATTCGCGTATAAGTTTTTTGGGGGAAGCTTGGAGGGAGCAGTTTCTATATTTACAGTGGGATTTTGCATTGACACCACTTTACAGTGATATATCATTACAGTGATAAAGTGACCGATAGTGCAATTAATACTCGAAGGAATCAGAAAGGAAGCGTCGTTTTCCCTACCGTCACTATCCCTTTTCCTCAGGAGAGCAACCTCTGCTGGCAGTCCGTATGAGCTGGCATGTCGTGTTCGGCATTTTCAAGCTGAGAGGGAGGGGATTTGGGAGGAAGAATGATAATAAGCAGCCCGCCCACCTCCGAAATGTAGCGTGGGCTTGACTTAACGATGTATTTCATCGCTAAAACGGGACAGATGGCCTTTAAGGGTAGATAAAAGGGATTTTAACGATGGTTTTCATCGTTAAAGTGAGGATGTGGAGACGACCTGTTACTTTTAGCGATGAAAAACATCGCTAAAAGTAACAGATCCTTACAGGTCATCATCCCCGGCTGAAATACCTGCAACTTTACATCTTTTTGGGCCATATGTTCGCTGAAAAGTAATAATTCCTGCACTTATGCAGGCTTCAAACAGTTTGTTTTGCACGCAAAGCTTAGGGGGGCTTGCCTTGCCCAGCCTTATCTGCCTTACCCTGCCTTACCTTAGGTGTCCTGCCAGATACAAAGAAAGTGCAAGGCGGGTAATCTGAATGACAAAGCAGAGCAACTTCTCTTAATTGATCAGCCCAGTTGGCTAGGCCAAAGAACAAAGCTGTTTCTGTCGCGCTCGGCTCCAAGCTGTTCCAAATATTCACGCTGAGGGGCTTCAGTAATTTTGGTTCCATTCCATGCTTCGACCACGATTTTGCGCAGGCTTTGCTGACGCAGGCATAGTTGGAAAATGGTTCTGAGCTCTTCTTGAATATGGAGGGTAGAGGAGTCAGATAAGGCAGATAAATTAGAGAAATTTGATAAGTTAGTCACACGATCAAGATAACCTAGATAATCAAGATTATCTAGGTTATCTTGATTATCTTGCTCCGCGGACGAATCCTTCGGCGTTTCTTGGTTTAACTGATCCATGCGATAAATGCGCCTGCCATTATTTTCGATCCAGTAGATCCATTGGCTTCCCTTAAGAACTAAATAGTTGTTGGCTTTACGGGAGAAGGATATTCCTGTTTCAGTAGGCCAGGGAAGCATCAACCCGAATGGGTTGGCAGGATCTACGGAAGGCAGCAGGATAAGCCCGTCTGTATGGTTTAGTGATGTGGGCTGCTGCAGGGAAGACAGAAATTCCTTGGTAGTAAATTGAAGCTGCGGTAATGTCTCAATGAAAAGACCCCGTACAACGATACCCCACTCCTCGAATTGCTTTAGCACCTGTATGATTGTGTCCCACGAAAAGGGAGAAAACGCCGCTACAAGATCTTTAGTAATAATGCCGTACCGTTCCAGCAGATGATGCGTCCATTTGACGGCGGACTCTTCTGCATTGTAGGCGGGTGTCGGTTCTTCAAAGGCATACCAGCGCCCTAGCCCGGAATGGAATTTATCGTTTTTTTTGTTCCCGCCTTGCGCATGCAGGCGAAGTGGAGAGAACTGATCATTGGCGGCGTGGCCCTCCCATACCAGCTCCAGCAGCTCGCTTAGCAGCAGGGAAGGTTGTTGATCCGTCTCAATAGCCAGCTTGCTCAAGAAGCGTGCTCCGCGCTCACGAAGCAGAGCCAGAAGTGCGGGGTGGGCACTTTCTTTTTTTACTGGTATGAAAGGCTCGAAGAGCAGGGAGCTTTCCGCCAGGAAAAAAGCGATTCTGCCTTCTTTTTCCTCAGGATCTTTACGTCCCACCCAAAAAACCTCACCAGCCGCGCACATTTGGTCGAGATCCTGTTTTTTGTAAGCAGGCATACGTGCCGGAAAAAGTACTGCTTCCCATAAGGAGAGCGGTAGAAAAAATCCCTCCAAATTGCGAATCACATCACGGAAGGAATCTCCTTCGTTTGAAGAACCTTTCAGCGCCGCTCCCCGGGATAAAACAGTTGTCAAACCTTGGCGCAGCAGCAGATGCTGCAAATAAACGAGTGGAGACAGGGCCTCGCGGTTGCGGCGGTATGCCTGAAGGGACAGGCGGATCAGCCGCGAAGCTACTTTCGTGCTTGACCAGAGCGCCTCCGTCTGGGAAATGGCAAAAGGGGCTTGCTGCAGAAAGCCTTGCTCGACCCCGGCTTGAATCCATGCAGTGACAATTTCTGCGGGAAGTCCATATCTATCAGCCAGCTCGGCTGTTGTAAAGGACAGCCTGTTTTCTGTGTAACGTTTGAGAATAAAGAGCCTGGCACTCTCTGAGGTGGAAAGGACTGCATAGAGCTCGGATTCGTCTTTACAAGCATAACGGGTGTCTCCCGGAAATGGCAGTGATACTATCGAATGCTGGCTGAGAAGCTCATTCAGCCAGCCCTTAGTAGGCTCTCCTGCGAAGGAGCGAAGCTCCGCCAGTGACATATCCCCCCGTTCCTTGAGCTGCCTTAGCAGGTCAGCGGGGCTTTGTGCAGGCTGATCAGAGCCCTCCAACCGCTGCTCTTCAGCTTTGATCACTTCGGGATCGACAGCTTGCTTAAGCGCTTCGGTTCCGAACAGCTCACCAGCGATTTGCCGGCTAAAGCCCATCAGCTCCAGCTGCAATTCACGCGTAAGCCCATCAGACTCATACAGCTTGGAGCTTGTGTAATCGAACATGAACTGACCGGCAAGCGGAGACGGAAAGTGATTGCGGTGGATGGCTATATGCGTATGCTTGAGAGCGATGCTGGTAAGTAACTGTTTGACATTCGTAATATCCAAATGCTCTTCGATGCATTCCCGCATCGTTTCCTGCAGCAGTGGAAAATCCTCTTTATAAGGCATTGCTTCCTTCAGCAGCTCTTCGCTGCGCAGGCGCTTTTTCCAGGCAGGCATGCGGGTAAAGCTGCGGGAGAGCAGCAGCGAGGTTTCCGCTAAACGGCGAAATACTGCAGGAAACATCGACGATTCTGCGATGGCATCAATGATTAACCGTTCAGCCTGCCCGGCTGTCAATGAAAGGATCGTCTGGATAATAACATCGCTATCATTCGGAAAAATAAGCTCGATCCCGTTATCCTTGGCGTTCGTGAAGATGGGCGGGCAGTTTTTGTGTCTGAGCTTTTTATCAATGGCCATCAGCCATGTCCGGTTGAAGATGCGCCCAAAAAGGCTGTGCAGCACAACATGTGTCTGGTTGTGCTCATCCGCATATACCTCAATGACTACGGTCTGATCTGTAGGGACTGTATTCACAGCAAGCTGGCTATGTATTAAATTGAGCAGGCTGCGGCCTGCTTCAGCATCAAAAGCATATTCGGTGCTCAGCCATTCCAATGCGTCCAGGTCCCTCTGGGTTCTCGCTGCCGAAGGCTGCCCGTCGCCGCCAAGAGATTCCCCGCTTCCAGCCTGAAGCCGCTGGCTCAGCTCCCGCCACAGCTCGCCGGTTTGCCTGCCGAGCTCATACGATCTGCCTCCGGCTTCCCCGCGCCAGAAGGGGATCTCGCTGTAACGGTTTGCGGATTCGGCGACATAGACGCGGTCATGCCGTATACGGACGATGCGCCACGAAGCGGTACCGAGCTGAAAGACGTCGCCTACAGACGACTCGTGTACAAATTCTTCATCGAGCTCGCCGAGATGAAGACTGGTTTCGTTGTGATGCACGGGGAAGGCCGTGCTCTGAGGGATGGTTCCCGCCCCGATGAGCGCAGCCATCGGGGTAGCAGGCAGGCGCTGCAGCAGGCCGGTATCGCGGTCCCAGGTGAGGAGCGGACGCACGAACGGGAAGAAGCCGGCCAGCACCTGCAGCATCGCCGTCAGGCGCTCGGGCGGCAGTGTACAGTAGCTGTCGCTTTGCGCCAGCATGCGTTCGAGCCGCGCGAGATTCCAATCGTCGTCCATGGCCACCATGGCGACGATTTGTTGGGCAAGGACAGCAAGTCCATTACGCGGAATGCGGATGGCCTCGATGTCCCTGTTCTTGATGCGCCGGCTGAGCACGGCGAGCTCCGGCAGCAGCCCGCGGCTGCGCGCCAGCAGCACGCCGCGGCTAACGTCGCCGACGGCGTGGCCGGCACGGCCGATGCGCTGGATGCCGGAGGCCGCGCTGAGCGGGGAGTCGATCTGGATGACCAGATCGACATGGCCGACGTCGATGCCGAGCTCCAGCGACGAGGTAGCCACGAGGCAGCGGAGCTCGCCCGCCTTCAGCTGGCGCTCGACCTCGAGCCGCTTTTCGCGGGCTACGCTGCCGTGATGAGACCTTGCGATTTCATGACCGACATGGTCGTTCAGCCGCAAGGTTAGCCGCTCACAGAGCCTGCGGCTGTTCGCGAATACAAGTGCAGTCCTGCAGCCTTCCATCAGCTGCAGGATCCGCTCGACAAGCGGCGTCCAGACCGCCTCCTTGTCGCCGCGATTAAGCGCTGGTTCCGGCATTGTCACCAGCAGTTCGTAGCGTTTGTCGGCGATGCTCTCGACAATCGCTACCTTACGCGGCTGGTCATTCTCCCAGCCGCCAAGGAATTGCGCCACGCTCTCGATCGGCTTCTGGGTGGCAGAAACGCCGATCCGCTGCACGGGCCGGCCGCACCAGACCGCAAGCCGCTCAAGCGTCAGCGATAAATGCAAGCCCCGCTTGTCCGCTGCCAGGTCGTGGATTTCATCCACGATAATCTGCTCCACGGTTTTCAGGATCTCGCGTGCCCGCGGTGAAGTGAGCAGCAAATAGAGTGACTCTGGCGTAGTCACTAGCAGATCAGGTGGCTGCTTCAGCATCGAAGCGCGGGTACTTCTGCTCGTATCTCCTGTGCGGACAGCTACGGAAATACCCGCCCAAGCATGGCCGGGCTCCTTACTCCCGGCTTCCACCGGCATATGAATGGCAGTGTGTTCAATCTCTTCCAGAAAGCGAAAAAGATGCTGCTCAATATCATTATTAAGCGCTTTAAGCGGCGTTACATACAGTACCCTAACTCCGGGTTTATAGCCGAAGCTTTTGTTTTTCGTGCTGTTTTCTAACCTGTTTTCGGAACTGCTTTCCAAGAAGGAAAGCTTGCTTTTGGCAATTCGGTCCAGACAGGGTAGCAGAGCGGCTAACGTTTTGCCTGAACCGGTAGGTGATGAGATGAGTGTGTGTGAACCTTCCCCAATTTGCCTCCAGGCCTCAATTTGAACAGCAGTCGGTTTCTTGAAATGCGCTATGAACCACTTTTCCAAAACGGGATGAAATCCGTATTCTTGAATTCCAGCGTCAGCCATAAGCCAGATCAGCTCCTCGTATCCGTTTTTATCAGGTTTATTTATGCGTTTTACATCCTTTTTACTCTCTTGGCGGGACGGTCACAGGATCATTTTTATAATCCCAAAACGACCAGGTTTGATATCCATCCACGAGCTGCCTGGCTTCTTCGCTTGAAACATCACTTGTTTGATAATAACTGGAATGAAAAGTGGCCTGCGATTCTGCTTCTTTTTGTATTTGGAAGGAAATTGAGGCCTGCGGATAAATGCGTTCTTCAGTAAAATATTTTTTGAAAAACTTTCCCTCGATGACCTCACTTTGAAATTGTGTGCTGAGCAGCAGTTCTTTCGTTTTATAAAATATGTCCAGCCTTTCAGTCTCATCAATCTCCTTTTTGAGGGAGTATGTAAACTGAAGGGATGCAGGAGAGAAGCGAACCTGTAAGCTATTTAACTGTGCATGTTCCGCGCGAATTTGCTTTTGGAAATTTTTGAGCTGATCAGTTGACACCTTTGTATAGCTCGTACAGCCAGCTGCAAAAAGCGCCAGCAGGATGAATGCGGCCAGCAAAAAGGCCAGGTTGAATATATTTTTCGGAAGACGCTTCATTTGGATGATCCCGTCCTTTATCTATGACAAACCGTGTCATTGCTAGAACATAGTTGTTCAACTTAGTATACCATGAAAAGAAATGACTTTCGCTATCGAGGGGGGGCTGGAGGAAGGCGGGAAGTATGGACCTGATGATGGTTTTGCTCGTGCTCCAATAAATAGTTTGCAATAAACCGCCCATTTTACAGGACTAATCGCACCAATATTAACAGCCCTTCATAAAATGAATTTGACTGTATCCCTTTACCTTGTAACTCCCAATACCCGAGCAAGGAGGGGTGACACTAATCCATGGGCAACGACCACAAAAGCAAGTTTTTACTAACCAATCGGGAACGCGAGGTCTTCGAACTCCTGGTCCAAGACAAGACAACTAAAGACATTGCGCAGCAGCTATTCATCAGTGAAAAGACAGTCAGGAACCACATTTCCAATGTGATGCAAAAGCTAAACGTTAAAGGTCGTTCACAAGCGGTTGTCGAGCTAATCAAGCTTGGGGAGTTAAAGATATAACCCCCTGCGATGTCCTATAGCCTTCGACTCAGCTCTCTTTTCCCACCCCATACCCGGGTTGGCAGAAGAGGGCTCTTCTGTTACATAGGCAGTGGAAGCAGAGTACCTGAAAAATCCCTGGCAGATACTTGCTCTGTCAGGGTCTTGAGTTTAAATAAATAGCTAGGAGAATATTCATGTGCGCTGCCGCACTCCTGAGAAAAATTCTTCAACAACCTCTACATCGGTACGGCTGGTATGAAAGACGTATAATTCACGCATCGGATACAGTTTATGAAAATGCTTATAACCGCTCCAGGCTTCCTGAGGGTCATCGTAATCCTGAATAACTGCCATATCTTCAAGACTCCGCACTCGGTTGTTGGAGCTCGCTTTAATCGTTTCCACCAACACTAAACGACTCGGATGTAGTTTGGTAATCTCTTCCCATTTCACCAGCTTCACCTCGCTTGATCTGCTTTGTTTTTATTACATCACAAACGAGGAGATGGCAAGGAATAGGGTGTAATGATGTCCTTAAATGGCGCAATTCCTGCGCATTCATGATCTTTGACGAATTCTCACTGCTGAGGATCCGCTTGTCTGATTTTATAATAATACTGCTTGAAAATCGTATTGCCCTGATACTGATTCATTAGAATATCCCGATAGGCTGGCCAGTTTTTAGCGGAGCGTTCTTCAAATAGCAATTTGGTCTGGAATTCATTCTGCTTCTTGCGCATCGTTTGAACACTGATATCAATGGGAGGTGTCAATGATGTACCAACCCCTTTTAGAACAGGGATTTGCGTGATAAATTGTAAGATACCCTGATCACGAGCAGTAAGCATCGGATCATTCACCGTCAATCCGAACACTTCTGGTGACTCTGGTGTGAAAAACTGCCACTGCGTAGGAATTACAGCGGATGTTTCTTGGTGCTTCGGCGGTTGGATCTGTGTAATAGTAGAACCAGTTCGCTTGTAATGGATGTTCTCTTGCCCATAGTGAGTCATAATGAAGCCTTCTTCACTGCTAAGCCAGTTCAATATTTCTGTCATTTTGATTTTCTGATCCGTTGATGCCATATTCGAGAATACGAAGGAATGGAGGGGATAGGCTCCTGCTCTCAAAGGGGAATGGCCAAAAGGATTGAACGGCACCCATTCGGCATTCGGATCAAGCTGCTTCGTTCGATTCTGAACACTCATCGGATAAGAATCGAAAGCGAACGTCTTTTGTTCAGACAGCACCACACCTGCTTTTCCTTGAATCGCTTTGTCGATATGCTGCCCATCTTTGTTCAGGAACCAATCGGGATCAACTACTCCTAATCGAATGACATGAAGTAAATCTTCAATGACTTGCTCGACACGCAAATCCGATTGCATGTCGACTAATTGTCCGCTCTCATTAAGATAATAAGGGAAGATCAAGTCATGCTTCACAAATTCAGGCCAATCTGTTGATAATTGCGAGCTGTTACCCGATGTCGTAAAACCATACGTATCTTTTAACCCATTGCCATCCGGATCATCAAGCGTAAACGCTTGCAATACTTGCACATATTGCTCATAATTAGTTGGAACGTCCAGGCTCAGATGATCCAGCCAGTCTTTGCGAATGTAGTAAGACCGGTATGATTTATGATCATAGGGCACAGGTGCACGCAAGAATGAATTTGGCAGCTGGAATTCTTTCAGCTCCTTCTCACTAATCCAATAGCGAAAATAGTTTGGCATATGCTGCGGTGTCAGATAGAAGGAGATATCCGCTACGGTATTGTTGTTTGCGGCAACCACACTATCGTCATCCGAGAGATTGAGCCATAGATCTGGCGGGTTATTCGAGATGAGATAAGAGGAGAGCGCTGTATTATACCCGTGGTTGGCTTCCAGCCAAGTAATGGTGAGGTCAACTTGGAATTGTTCCTCAATGTAGCTTCGAATAAAATCTGCTTCTGGTAGAATCTCATCAGTCGTATCCAGTTTTGGGATAAAGAAATGCAGCTGTGTTTTACCATTGGCATTTACAATGGCTCCATCTTTATTTTTATTGCCTGTTATTCCGAATCCATCAGGCATAGGAAACATCAGCAGCCCCACCCCGATTACAATCGCGGCAGCAAATACGGACAAACTAATTTTCAATATGCGGTTCACCTTATCAAGCCCCCAGTTTGCCTTTAATCATTAAAGAAATCCAAGCGTACAAGCTGATCTCATTGTATACTGGATACCTGTAGAAAGAAAAGACCAAAAACGCAGTTTTGGATGATTTAAATTTTGGATTATTTAATCGAGGTGCAAGATGAAGAAGAGATGGTTTAATCGGTTATTGCTGTCTTATCTGCCTGTACTATTCGTAGTGAGCTTGAGTATTTTATTGATTACTTATTTGACCTTATCCCAAGTGTCCAAGCGTGCAGCACACAATGCGAGCAAAGTATTGTCCTATACGATTATGCAATCTCTGGACAACATACTTGAGAACATTGAAAGCATGACAGTGAAAGAAATTCTTGAAAACGATCTTCTCAAGCAATTTTTTCAGCGTGACAAGCAAAACTACAGTCCAAATGATGATTATCGGGCAGCGGCAGTTCTGAACGAATTGATGGAGCGCAATGCATTCATTCATTCGATCTATTTGTTGCGAACGACAGAAAGTTTGGTATTAACGCCAACCTCCTTAACCAAGCTGAATGAATTTGGTGACCGCACCTTTGTTAGTACTCAGATTTCTACGAAATCGCCCTTTAAATGGCAGGAGCGTAGAATCTATCAAACGAGTCTTGGTGACTCGAAAGGCACAGAAGTGATTACATTGGTGAAGTTTGCGAATTTATCCGATCGCAGCTTGATAGTCGTGAATGTCAGTACAGCTAAATTGAGTGAATGGATCCGGACGATGTCCGATGCACGCATGTATTTTGTAGATTTGATCGATCAAGATGGACAATTAATTACATCCAATCGAAATGTGAATCTTACTGCTGGTGACGAGGCGGCTCCTTCGAATGGCAAGGAATGGTCACGTGTGCAATCTACTTATACTAATTGGAGTATACGAACTGGAAGTGATGGGACAGGTGTCGTGGAATGGGTCTCCTCACTCTTTTACATTTGGATTGGACTTGGTTTTATGATATTAGCCGGCGGTATTATTTGGCTGGTATATATTTCGCGCCGCAACTATCGTCCCTTTGTTTCGATGGCATCCAAAATTTCGGCCTACGCAGAAGAGCATAGACAAGAACTGAAAACGCGGGATTCGATGGATGAACTGAAATTCATTGAGCATGCCATGGAAGATTTGATGGCGTACTCTTCTGATTTGCAGCAGCAAAATCTTACTAATATAGGCTATCGCAAAAAACATACTTTTTTGAGTCTCGTAGAGGGCATTCCCGATCATCGAACGGAGCAGATTAAGGAGGAGCTGCGTGAGTATGGCTTTGTATTTCCAACAGATCATATCGCAGTAACTGTGCTTGAAATTGATTGTTTTTCTTCTTTCAGCAACCGGTATTCGCATCGTGATCAGCAGCTGCTGAAGCATGTAGTTGCATCGGCCGCGCAAGAAATGGCAGATCAGCAGCACATTCCAATTTGGTGTGAATGGTTGGATCATCATCGGCTAGCCTGCCTTTACTTTCTGGAGGATGAGGCTGCTCTTAGTCTATCAGCCGAGAAAAGTGATTCTCGCCGGATAGAAGACGAATCATCACAGTCATCGCCAGATTTCTTGGGAGAGCGAATTAGTCCGCTTGCTGACAAAATCAGAGAATGGGTGCAGGACAATATGTCCTTCACGGTTACAGTAAGTATGGCAGATCAAGCAGCAGGCTTGACCCATATTGCTCCTGCCGCACGTCAAGTGATCCTTGGTTTGGAATGTAAAATCTCATTAGGTGTGAACCGGGTCATTGACATGAGACAGAGGGCGAATTGGAAAACAAGTGAAAACTTCCATCATCAACAGTCTATAAGGATGTTGTGCCAGAAATTTCGTGCAGGTGAGTCGGAGTGGGAAATTCAGTATGCGGATTTGGCAGACACGTTGTCGTTGTATGTTTTCAATCGCTCCTCCATTGAGAGTCTGTTTGACTATTTCGTTTATTACTTGGATAAAGAAATGCAAGATCTTCCAGCAGAATTCCGTGATCCTTGGGGAGATGTTCATGCTCAGTTGAAACAAGTCGTCCAATCGGAAGAAACATTGGATCAGATTTGCCTAAGATTCGGGAACATTTTGGAGAAAGCTGCTTTGCAAATGAACGAATTAAGAGCGAGCAAGAACAATCATCAATTAATCAAACAAGTGAAGTCGTACATCAGTGAGCACTTTGCGAATCCAGAGCTGTCATTGAATCATCTAAATGGTGAGTTTGGTATGAACGCAAGCTATCTCAGCCGATTGTTCAAGGAAGAATTCGGAGTCAAATTTATCGATTATGTATCCCAGGTCCGAATCGAGCAAGCCATTGTAATTTTACAAAAAAATGAGTCGATAACAAACCAGGAATTAGCGGAAGAAGTAGGTTATTCAAATGCGATAACTTTTACAAGAGCGTTCAAAAAGTACACAGGAAGTACACCAGGTCAATATCGCAAACCGCAGTAAGCTGAATATCAGGTTTTGAAAAAGACTATATAGGAACCCGTGAAAACCTTGATATATCAAGGTTTTTTCTGTTTCGTAAAAAAACGACCGTCAGTAAAATATTCGTGTATGTACGATAATTCTTCATTCATGATAGATTGAAAGCGGAACAAAGAGAGCACTCAGCGAAAAGAATCACACATCAGGAGGAGGTGAAAAAATGCCAAAAGAAGCGATTGAGTTAAAGAGCACTCGTGTCAAAACCAAGGTGTGGAGACAACAAGAAAGTGTTCAAAGAATGTGGTTTATTATGATTGCTGTAGGACCCTGTTTGTTGGGTTATTTGCTTTTTACACTTTATCCCAATCTGATGTCTGTCTGGTACGCATTTTTGAATTGGGACGGATTGAGCCCTGCCAAGTTTGTAGGCCTCGATAACTTTAAGCATATGTTCCAGGACCCTTTTATTGGCAGAGCGATCTATCATAATATTCTTCTGATGATTTTTGCTCCAGGAGTTACGATTTTATTTTCCCTTGTTATCGCTTATTTGTTGGTGAATAAAGGCTACAAAGAAGCGGCCATTTACAAAATTTTGTTCTTCGTTCCGAACGTTCTAGCCATTGTCGTAGTGACATTGCTGTGGGCATTCATATATGACGGAAGCTATGGTTTATTGAATGGTCTTTTGAAGACAATTGGAATTGACAATCAGAATTTCTACTGGCTTGGGGATAAGAAAACAGCATTATGGAGCTTAATTCCGCCCATGGTATGGAGCGGTGTCGGGTTGTACGTTATCATTTTTATGAATGCGATGCGTTCCATCCCATCTTCTCTCTATGAGACAGCGATAATTGAAGGGGCTAATCACTCGGTTCGTTTATTCAAAATAACACTTCCGCTCATTATGCCAATTGTAAGGGTTTCCATCATTTTCTTGACACTTGGCGTGCTGAAAGGCTTTGAGATGGTCCTGATTATGACCAATGGCGGACCAGCAGGTTCAACCGACGTTATTGGACTTTATATCTTTAAGCTTGCTTTCGGAGACAGCTATCGCAGCTATGGTTATGCTTCTGCAATCGGGTTAGTACTGTTCGTTGTGTTAGTTTTTGCTAAGCTAATCATTGACAAATTTGTACCTTCGGAAGGCAATGAGTATTGAGTACTAGTGTGTAAACGGATATTCCGAAACGGAAGGGAGGATTAGCTATGGAGCAGAAAACAACACCCATTGATTATTTATGGCGATCATTGCTGCTGATTTGGGCAATTACGATCATCTTTCCCATCGTCTGGCTGTTGTACGTATCACTGAAAACGAATCGTGAATTTTTTCAGGATATTTGGTCCTTGCCAAGTAAGCTGAATTGGGGCAACTATAAGAAGGCGTGGTTATCTTACGAGATGGGAAAAGCTATGCTGAACACATTGTATTATGTCGGTGCCAGCTTAGTGCTGGGAACCTTATTAACGACTTTGAATGCCTATGCGTTAACTAGAATGAAATTTAAAGGA
The DNA here is from genome assembly GCF_017874215.1 of Paenibacillus eucommiae. GTDB lineage: Bacteria > Bacillota > Bacilli > Paenibacillales > NBRC-103111 > Paenibacillus_AI > Paenibacillus_AI eucommiae. Next base: position 48,881 of record NZ_JAGGLB010000018.1, on the reverse strand, counting down.
AGACAATTCATTTGGGGTTTAATTATGATGTCCTTATTCCTTCCGGGTATCAATGCTCTTATTCCACAGTACATTCTCATGCGGGATTTGGGCCTGACCAACAGCTTAACAGGATTGATTATTTTAGATAGTTTCGGAGAAAGCGTGTTCTACTTGATGCTGCTAGGCGGCTTCATGATGTCTTTGCCAGGTGAGCTCGAAGAAAGCGGCCGCATTGATGGAGCATCTTTGTTCCAGGTATTCTGGAAAATCATTATTCCGTTATCTACGCCAGGGATCGTGACAGTAGCTATATTTAAATTCCTGGGGCTTTACAATAATTTCTTGCAACCCTTTATTTACTTGAGTGACCCTAGCAAATACACAATTGGGGTTAACATGTATAAAGCCAATCAAATGATGAAGTACACTTCAGACTGGGTTACCCTGTTTGCAGGTGTGGCGATTGCCATGATCCCATCTCTCATCATTTATATATTATTCCAACGTCAAATTTCGGATGGAGCTACGATTGGGGCCGTGAAAGGATAGGCTGTGAAGAGAGCACTACATTATTTTTAGGAGGGGTTTACATTGAACAGAACGAAGAGGAGAACAAAGCAAGGAACAAGAATGGCAACACTACTAGTAACTGTATTACTTACATTATCCATGGTACTAGCTGCTTGCAGCTCAAGTGAGACTAAACCAACCAGTAGTCCTTCGGACAATCCATCGCCATCTGGATCAGCAACAGAAACGGAAACCTATCCAGAGAACGGCTTGCCGAAAAATGAAGAAGTGACCCTGAAGGTAGGATTTTTCTTAGCTGGCATGGGGCAGGAGTGGTACGATCAAGCGGTTAGCACATTCACTGCCAAATTCCCGAACGTCAAAATCGATACACTCTCCTCCCCGACGATTGGAGAAATTATCGAAACGAAAATTGCAGCTGATAATGATAAGGAAATGTTTGATCTATACAATGGAAGCCCTGCAGGGGGAGCCGCCACAACAGCTTCACTCGTGCAAGCAGGTAAGCTGGAACCGTTAGATGAGCTATGGGATTATAAAGTATACGATGCAGACGGCAAAACTTTCAAGGAAACAGTACAGGAAGGAACACTTGATATTGTTGAGCGGATTAATGACAAGATCTATTCTTTACCACTGTTTGGCAATGGCGGAGGTCTATTCTACAACAAGAAGCTATTCGAAGAAAAAGGTTGGAACCAGTCCCCTCAAACTTGGGATGAGTTCGTTCAGATGCTGGACAAAATCAAATCGGATGGCGTCATTCCCATCACATTCCCAGGACAATATACGTATTATCTTGATTATGCCTTTGGTCCTGTTAAATCGTTCGAGCTTGCGGATCATGCAGGGAAACTAGAAGAATTCACAACCAACTTCCGTAATTATAATTTGCCCTCGTTTACTTCAGAAGAAAATAAAGAGCGGATGAATCGCATTTATGAACTTGGAAAAAAAGGCTTCTTCCCTAAAGGAATTGCAGCACTCAACCATACACAGTCCCAAATGCAAGTATTACAGGGTGATGCAGCATTGGTTTCCACTGGCGTATGGGTACAGAATGAAATGAAGGAAGCAACACCTGAAGGATTCCAATGGGGCTACATGGCAGTACCTTTCGGATCTAAAGCTGAAGATACCAAATGGATGTATCAAACACCACAAAGCTCATTCTACGTATGGGCTAACAAGCCAGACCTGAATAAAAAATGGGCGAAGGAATTCCTCGTTTGGATGTTCAATATGGACATTCAAGTCTTGATTGGTGAGAAAGGCGGACAATTGCCTTTACGCAAAGATTATGGAGACGATGCGGCACGCTTGGATAAATTGCCTGATGCACCTAAAGCGATGCTTCAATATATCAAAGATAATAAAGTGAAATCGGAAAATAATATGCGAAAAGTAACTCTAACAGATCCAGCCAAAGCTCAAGCAGATAAATTATTCTCGGAAGCCATTACTGATGTTGTAGAAGGTAAGCTTGATCCTGCCAAATTATTAGAGGAAGCAGAAGCCTTAATGAAGAAGGCAGTTGAAGCACAAAAGAAATAATACAGGATCAAGGCTCGGCGCTAAAAGAGAGGGGATTACCTGTTGCGAGCGGATTTACGCATAGCAGCAGTCTTTCCCTCTGCCGATGAGTAGGAACATTTACTAAGGACAGAAGGGGATGCAGGTATGGACAAACGGGAGGAACAACCACTTTATAAACATGCAAAACGGATCGGACATTGGCCGCTGAGAAGCGATAGTAAGGACACTACATCATATGAACGTCATGGGATCACACAGGCCGTAAGGTTTGAGGAAGCGGCCATATTCGATGGCAAACTTTCAAGCATTGAGCTTCCGCATATAGAGGAGACGGATGGAAGGGCTCCCTTTAGCTTATCACTGGAATTTGAAATTGATGATGACCACGGATTTCTTCCAGGAGGATTATGCAGCCATTACTCTGAAGAACGGATGACAGGGTGGCACCTCTCTATTTTGTCACAGCCGGGTGTTACGTCCACACAGGCGAACTGGCGCAACTTGCAGTTCGGATGGAGCACGGGAGCTGCAGCGGATGAATGGAAGGATTGGGGCTGTCCAGGGAATGGGAAAATGGTTTGTTCCTTGTGCGTTCATGAAGGGGATCTCTATGCAGGTATTTATGATGATGCACGTGATCATCGCGGCCGGGTATACAAGCTTGGTGAGGATGGGAACTGGGTGGATTGCGGTAACCCGGATGATAGCAATTCGGTTTGGTCAATGGCTGAATTCAACGGCAGCCTGTATGCGGGGACTATGCGCTATAAAGCGGCTGGTTCGGCTTTACCCGAATCGCCCAATCAGGTGGCCGGGGGGCGTATTTACCGGTATGAAGGCGGACAAACATGGAGCTATTTCGGTGAACTGCCCATTGAAGGAAACGACAGCATAGGTGCTTTAACGGTATATGACGGAAAATTGATTGCGATGTCCTTTTATCCCCACGGGATCTTCGCTTTTGACGCTGACGGAAGTTGTGAGCCGCTTGGCGCTCCTGGACCTGAAGGCATCACGAGAACAATGACGTTAACGCCTTTTCAGGGACGGTTGTTTGCGGGATGCAATGAAATCATGGGGATATGGAGCAGAACCTTGCAGGATCCTTGGATTAGCAGCAGCGAGTTGACGAATTGCGATCAAGTTTATTGTTTTACAGTATTTCATAATGCCTTGCTTACTGGAATTTGGCCTGAAGCACGCATGCTGCAATATGAAGGCGGCACTTCATGGAGTGATTTAGGACTTATGGGAGAAGAAAAAGAAGTGATGGGTGTATCGGTATTTAACGGTCGTCTATATGGAGGCACCTTGCCGGGCGGGCAGGTGTATCGGTATGCCGGAGGTTCGTCATGGGATTTGGTTGGTGTGCTGGAGCCGCCTGAGCTTGATGTTCTTCTGCGTCGTGTATGGTCGATGGCTGTTTATAAAGGCCAGCTTTTTGCAGGCACTCTTCCAAGCGGGAAAGTATGGAGCTTGCGGAATGACCCGCTTGCCACTTGCGATTTTGGGTTATCCTCCGGCTGGCACCGCGCTGTTGTCACCTATGATATGGAGCAGCTTTCGCTGTATCTGGACGGACAATTCATTGCTTCCGCTACTTTCCAGAATGAGAACAGAGGGGACTTGAGTATGCTTCCACTGAGCTTGGGGAAAGGTCCGCAATGTCATTTTTCGGGCCGGATTCGTGAAGTGGAGTTGTTTGACGAAGCCATTTCAATCGATCAAATGAAAAAATGATTTGCCGCACGTGTTTCATCTATTTTAATTCAGGAGGTTACAAGATGTTAACCGTAATGAAACAGCGGACTAAAAAAAGCATGCTTTTCATTCTTATATTTGGATTACTTTTTAGTATGGTTCCTTTTGGCGGATATGATATTGGAAAAACGGCTTATGCAAGTTCTACTTTGATAGATATAGGTGATTCATACGCAAAAAATGAAATTATGAAGCTAGTCGATTCTGGGATGCTTGACGGTTATGACGATGGGACCTTTGCACCGGCTAAATCACTGACACGTGGAGAAATGGCCAAAGTAATTAGTTCTTTACTAAATTTGCAGCCATTTCCAAGTTATGCGAGTCATTTCATTGATGTACCCAAAGACAGCTGGTACCAAGGGTATGTGGGGGCACTTGTGAAAAGTGGCATTACAAGCGGGACTTCCGATACAACATTTTCGCCTGACGATATGGTGAAGCGTGAAGAGCTTGTCACTTTTTTTATCCGTGCTTTTGAATTGGAAAAAGCCGCTCTAGAAGCAAACCTGACTACATCATTTAGCGATGCAGCTGACATTTCGAAATGGGCACTGCCCTATGTTTCATTTGCACAGCGTATTGGTCTTTTGCAAGGGATTGAAAACAATGACGGTACGGTTCGTTTTGCTCCTAAGGCATTTGTAGAGCGTCAGGCGATGGCTAGGATTGCCTATGAATTTCTGGTTAATTCCGACCAGTACTTAAATGTTGCGAAGAAGTTCATGGAGGAGATCCATGGAGAGGGACGTCCTGAAGACAAGAAAGATGACAAGCAAGATAAGAAAGATGACAAGAAAGAAGATAGTAAAGACGACAAATCAATAGGCTCTCCAGCTATCCCATATGTTCCTGGGCCGCCATCGAATACCAAACAAGCTCGCATCATTCATTTTCAAGTTTTATCAACAGGCTCCTCCTCCATAAATTTAGGATTTGATATTCAAAATGTAAGAAAAGCGGTTGTCGAGCAGTCTACAGATAATGGACAAAATTGGACAAAATCCAAGGTTGCAGCTATCCTGCCGGGAGATACGACTGTTCATATTTATGGATTAACCGAGGCAACATCATATTCATTTCGATTAGTAATTACAGGTCTGGATCTTCAAGTGGTTTATTCACAAACGCTTCCTGCTGTAACCATTGAAGATGATAATTTGCCATTGCCTGTTGCCACTGGAAGTGAAGCAAATGCAATAATTGTCATAGAAACAGGGGCAAGCGAAGATATTCGTTATGCAGCTGAGACGTTGGTAGAGTATGTACAGAAGTCAACGGGTGCAGCTTTACCTATTTTAACGGAAGCAGAGTTACAAGGAGATCTAGATCATGCGAATACCTCTACACTTATTTATATAGGGATTGATGATACATTAACACCATCCGAGCGGTCTGATTTACAGGAAATGGATCGTGATGGATTTATGATTGTACCCCGTTACAACAGCATAACGATTCTGGGACCGAGTGTATGGGGAACGTTAAATGGAGTGTATGATTTTATTGAACGGTACATTGGGGTCAGGTGGTTAATGTTTGGTGAGGTGGGAGAAGATGTTCCTCAGCTGGATGCCTTAATGATACCCAAGCAAATTGTGAAAGAAGAGCCGGCTTTTATGTACCGGATCATCAGTCCTTTAGCAGGACGGCCGGTTGTTGATGGAGAACCAAGATTGGGTAATGTTTGGGCACAGAGAAATCGCTTACAAGGACAATATAACGCTCCCATACAATTTAACGAAAATTTATCCAATATATTGCCTTTCGATAAATATGGGAAAGAGCATCCCGAGTTTTATCCGCAGGGCAAACGGCCTGCATCTGACGTTGGTTGGCAGCCGTGCTTTACTGCAGAAGGAATTGTAGATGTGACAGTTGAAGCTGTGCTTGACTATTTTAGAAAAAATCCAACAGCATCTTCTATTTCGCTTGGTGTAAATGATTCTGCCGGTTATTGTGAGGAAAAAGAGGATCATCCTCATTATCCCGGGAAACTGAATTCCATTGGCGTAGTAGATATGTCAGACATTTATTTCGAATGGGCAAATGAAGTGGTTGAAAAAGTATTGCTAGTTTATCCAGATAAATGGTTTGGCCTGCTTGCTTATCAGAATGTGATGGACCCGCCATCCTTCGAAATAAATGCGAGGATTATTCCGTTCGTTACTCAAGACCGAATGTCATGGATGGACGAGAGCATTCGCGATAAGTCACATGCGCAAATGGATGAATGGAGAAATGTGGCTAATCAAGTGGCTTGGTATGATTATGCGTATGGAACCCTCTATGTCATGCCACGGATTTATAATGCCACTATGGCCTCTTATCTTCAATATGGGTATGATCATGAGGTGATTGGCCAGTATACAGAAATGTATCAGAACATAGGTGATGGCCCGAAGGGCTGGGTATCGGCTAAGCTTCAGTGGGATCCTGAGCAGGATGTAGAACTTTTGCTTTCAGAATGGTATGAACGAGCCGTTGGTCCGGAAGCAGCCGCAGATTTAGCCGCATTTTATGATCACTGGGAGCATTTCTGGACCGTTCGCATTCAAGAAGCAGAATGGTTTACCAAGTGGGCTGATCGTTATGAGACGTATTTGGACTTCACCGATGCAAGCTATTTGGATATTGTCACAGAGGAAGATATTTCAAAGAGCAAACAGCTGCTGGCTTCCGTAGTGCAGAAAGCTCAGACCCCTGAGCAAATCGAGAGAGCTAAATTAATACAACGGTTTTTCGAGTATTATGAAGCAGTTGCCATTAGTTATCCTAGAAATATCGGTGAACTAACCGGCGAGGATGAAGTATTAGCGATTCTGGATCAAATTGAGCATACCTTTGACCATCGATTGTACTATGCGGAAAGACGCCATGAGCTGGTTGAGGAATTTAGCCATGATCCTAATTTGCAATTGCCTATTCTGCCTAGATTAGCTGATTGGGATGGATGGAATGCCAATGAGCTTTGGCAGCTTGCTAAGTATTTGAGACAATACGAGCCAGAAGGCGGGGCTGTGACCCAAAGGGTGAATCAGCTCGCACAGACAGATGGCCCCTACTTACGTCAATTCACCTTGCTATTACAGGAAATGCATGTCGGTTTATTTCCGTTAACGAGAAATCCTTCATTTGAAGAAGGTAGTGGAACCGCTCTTCATTGGAGTGGCTGGGAACACAGCTTAAAAAGAGTTGAGAATCCCACATCACCCAATCATTTTAGTTTGCAAGTGGAGGGTGGAAACAACGTTATTCGCGGAGGGGTTCATCAAACATTTAATATTAAACCTGGTCTGTTAACAGCAGAAGTGATTTACTTCGCACCACTAGAAACAGAAAATGGTTCCATCAATATCACCATGAACTTGCAAGACGCAAGTGGTGCGACATTAGATACGATTGTGACAACGCAACCGCAGTTATTCGATTCACGTGGTAAGTGGAGCAAGCTGCAGTACCTTGGCGAAATCCCGGAAGTTATTAATGGAAAAACGGTGGCGCAAGCACAAATGATTATCGTATTTCAAAATTTAAAAGCCAGGGACTTGGTGTATCTAGATGATGTATATGTATATCAGCCTCGAGAAAATTTGATTACTAAGGATAATTTCTGGGAACTGACAGATTATATCCAGCAACATGAGGCCAGCGGCGGTCCGTTATACAATCAAGTGCTGCAGCTAGCAGAGATGTCTGAAGAGTCCGTACAACAGGATTATGCTAAACTCATGCTTGAAATACTTAATGGCAGCTCTTCTTTGACACAAAACAGTTCTTTTGAAACAGAGGGCGATATTGCTCCGTGGTCAGCATGGATCGACCCAAGCAGAGGAGAAACGGCTGTACGAACTACCGAGGTGAAGCATTCAGGAAATGCAAGTCTCAAAGCTAGCGGGATTGATCGAGGTGGTCCCTATCAATTTGTGAATGTAAGTGAAGGCTTATTTGCTGCAAGAGCCTACTATTACCTTCCATCCCAATTCTCATCTAACGGAACTATTAATATATACATTAATTTACTAGATGACGAATCCAACACGTTACAAACGGTTATTTCAACAGTCCAGAATTTAACGCCGGGGGATTGGTATCCGGTCAGGATGCTTGAAGAGATTCCGGATGAAATCAATGGTTCAGCAGTTGTCAAAGCTCAAATGATTGTAACGATTACTGCATTAGGAGAAAACACGGATCTTTATTTAGATGATTTAAACTTTTATCAAATAATTGCTTCTCCATAATTGTGGAGATAAAAAACGTCGAAGAATCTCTAATAATTTAGAGTTCTTCGACGTTTTTAAATTTGAATAAAAAGGTAAACATGTAAATTAATGATAATGGAGTGACTGCATACAGTACAGAGGGTTACTATGGTTTTGAACAGATACACAAAAGCATAATAAAAATACAATCTGTAAGAAAAATCCATAATTGTTTCGGATCCAGTTTATTGATTCCAAATATGCAATTCTTTTCAACTGATTTTGTTTTTCTCATCTTCGTTCAGAATGCCCCATATATTTATTTATCGGTATCCAACCTTACGAAATGAACTCAATTTATGGTAAAATAAAGACATGAATGCACTAGGAGGGATGTAACGATGAAATGGCAGCAAGTCAGAGAATTGTTTCCCGACCAATTTGTATTGCTTTCCATACTCGACTTTACTGAGGAAGAAGATAAAAAAATCGTGACGGAAGTCGCGCCAATTCGGACAATCCCCGCGCAGGATGCTAACCAGGAGTTTTTCAATGCCGGGCCAGGCAGCATTGTTTATCATACTTCCAATGAGGACTGTGTCATCCATTTGCGCAAGGACCCGCTATTGAGAGTGAGGCGCGGTTCATGAAGATGGTTTATGACGGGCAGCTTTTGACCACCACAATCACGCTGTGCTATCGCGGGAAGACGCTACAGCTTTCCGATATTATCATTGATACAGGCTCGTCTCACACTGTTTTTAGTCCAGACGTGTTGGAGGCTATAGGCGTAACGTATGAGAACGGAGACCCTGTTTAACGTATGGCATCGGCGGGACCGTCCCTTTTTACACGAAAGTTATGGACTTTATCCAGATTGATACATTAAGGGCAGAGCATGTGGAAGTGGATGTCGGAATCCTTCCCAAGTCGCACAAGGGACTGCTCGGACTTGATATACTGAAAACGCATGGTTTTATTGTGGACATGGACAAGCTTGAACTCTACGTGTCTCATTCCGCTATCTGATGATTTTCCATACCAATCAAGCTTTGGGTGTTAAGATAAACCCCCTGCGATGTCCTATAGCCTTCGACTTAGTCCTCTTTTGCCACCCCATACCAGGGTTGGTAAAAGAGGGCTCTTCTGTTACATAGGCAGTGGAAGAAATAGGGAGAACGTTTGGAGAGATACACGGACGAGAAGCTGCAGCTAGAAAGTCATTGGGGGAAACAGATTACCTGAAAAATCCCTGGCAGATACTTGCTCTGTCAGGGTGACTTAAGTGCTAACAATAAATCGACAACCATAACCTCCGTGAGTAGATAATTGGTTGTTGTGACGAGGTTGAATTTTTGCTAGAACAACCTGGAAAGTTCAGAGGAAAATCCTTACGGACATCTCATGTCCACTACTGCTTCGAAAGATCCATTTACACAGATCCAAACATTTTCGCGCCGCGGGGCTTATCGCCGCGGTCATCAGGCTCAAGGGTGATGCCAACCGCATCAAAGCTGGGGCTATCCGAAGCGATTGGCATTGCCAGAACGCCGATCCCACGTTCATCAACACGGAAGGTGCCTGCGCTTTTGCGCTCACCGTCATGAAGCAGCCAAACTTGATAGGCCTCAGTATCAGAGGTAGCTGGTGCCCCGAATACGTATACGATAAATTGCTTGCTTTGCCCGTTTTGGATAATACAAGCGACGCCATAAGAACGGGTATCACCGACTGTTTGCGGCTTCAGTGAAACTAACCGTTCGATTTGGGCTGCGGGAGCGTTCAATGCTTGCTCCAATGGGAATGGAACAGCTAATCGATCGCGGTATAGTTGATAATTCCAAACGGATCCTGTGAGGATGACCGCGACTACTGCTGCAATGGAGGCAATCAATTTCCAGCGCTCAATTTTAAAGAATCGTTTGTTTGAGGGCTTTGCAGTAGTGATATCTGTGATATCTGTATCATCTAAAGCCATTACAGCATCCATTACTTGTTGCTTCAAATCGTTTGGCGGTTCAATTCGTTCCATTTGCTCGGGAAGCGCCTCCCATACGATGCGCAGTTCATCGATTTCGGCCTGGCAGTCAGCACATTCGGAAAGATGACGTTCGAAAACAGCTCTTTCTTCATCCGTACATGTTTCGGATACATAATCCAAACATAAATCGCAAATCGTGGTTCGCCTGTTTTCGTCCATCATATTCCTTCTCCTTCTGCCAGAAGATGTCTGCGTAATATTTTCAATGTCTGGTGCAGCCGATTTTTTACTGTTCCGAGCGGCTGGTTGTACAGAGCTGCCAGCTCGCTTAAGCTGTATCCTTGCCAATAAAAATGTTCCAGCAGCATAATTTGTTGTTTGGATAAATGGCGGTAAGCGCTGCGAATCTGTTCCTTTAGCGAATCCCTGACGACGCTATCTTCCGGGGATAACGAGAATTCATCTGGAATACGTTCCAGCTGTTCCTGTTCAAAAGGGACGAAGTCCTTGCTTTCCCGCCGTTCTTTGCGTAACCAGTCAATCGTAATATTGCGGGTAATTGTCAAAAGCCAGCTCGAAAACCGGCCTTTATCGGGATTGAAATCCGATTCGGTTGTCCACAATCGCATAAAAACCGATTGTACGATATCTCTGGCTGCCAGCTCATCTTTTAGCGTCCTCATGGCATATGAATAAGTGAGAGCCGCATATCTGTCATATAAAGTGGCAAGTGCTTTATGCTGCTTGCGTTTGATGAGCAGCATAAGCTCATAGTCGGAAAGATTCGGCATACCGGGTTGCCTCCAGGACAGGCTGAAATAAATTCTATCATACCAAAAAGAGAGGGGAACCGTAAAACGGCTCACCCTTCATTATATCAATTGACCGTCACGACGATCGTTCCTTTCATTGCCGGATGTGGCAAACAGAAGTACGAGAATTCCCCATCCTGTGAGAATGTAACTTCTTGTGACTTGTTTTGAGCGAGCAAGCCAGTATCGAAAGAATCGTCATCTGCAGTTGCGCTATGGCTGACTTTATCCTTATTGATGAATTTTACCCGATCCCCAGCTTTAATTGTAAGCTTCTCAGGAGAAAAAGCGAAGTTAACAATTTCCACTACATGCATTTGGCTTGAGGGCTTAGAAGAAGCTTTATTCTCAGGTGTAGGAGTCACAGGTTTCGCAGGCGCAGGTGTAGATGTAGATGCAGATTTCTTTGTTGGTGCTGGCGTTGGTGTACCATCTGTCTTCTTCGTTGTTTGCGGGCTGTCCGTTTTCTTCGGCGAATGCTCATCTGAATGGCCATTATTTGAAGGTACAACCTTTGGCTTGGCCGAAGCTGTAGGTGATGCTGCCAGCGAAGCTTCAGGAGATGCATTAGGTGATTTTTCAGAAGAAGCTCCAGGAGATGCTTCAGGAGATGCTCCAGTAGACGCTTCGGGCGATACAGCAGGCGTGCCTTGCTCTTTTTCGCTGTCAGTGATAGCTGTTGTACCCTCGGCCCCGTCTGGAGTAACGGTCGCAGCATTCGACTGCTGCTTTGAAGCTGGCTCTTCGCCCGATCCACATGCAGATATAAGAATCAGACTTAACAAGAGGCCCAGGAACAGCAAACCTTTCCTATGATCTTTCCTATGATCTTTTCGATGATCTCTCCGCATGATTCCATCTCCATTCATTTTACGATGATTTTGCCAGTCATAAATTGCTTGTGGGGCTCACAGAAATAATCGTACGTTCCAACTTTATCAAGTGTTATCGTGTAAGACTCTCCTTTGCCAAGGAGTGGGGTAGCAAAAGAGCCGTCCACCGCCACTGCATTATGCTTCATGTCATCGTAATTGGTGAAGATTACTTTGGAACCGGCCTCAACGGTCAATGGCTCCGTACCGAAGGAAAATTCTTTGATGTCAATCTGGTACGTTTTAGCTTGGGAACCTGTCGTTTCAGTAGTCCCAGGTGATCCTGTAGTTCCTGTAGCCTCAGTATTTCCAGTAGTCCCAGTGAATTTTGCTGGATCAATCACAAACCATACTTGGTTGACGTTTTGTCCATTGAGGTTTCCGGGTTTGCTGTCTTTGACGAAATAGTACAAAGGATAACCTTTGTAGGTAGTCTGTTTGCTGCCGTCTGAGCGGGTAATTGAACCTAGATCGGAGCTGGTCACGGTCGAAGGAGTCATGTTTCCGGTCGCCGTATAAGCTGGCCAATTTTCCAGACAAGTTCCCTCGCAAACGCTTTTTTGTTTCGTATCTTTGTCAAAGTAGTACAGGGTGCGGCCATAATCGTCTGTAAAATAATTTCCTAATGCGGTTGACGTACCGATCATTAACGAATAGTCAGCTTTGGCAACGAACCATACGCCACCTACGCCTTCGCCCTCTATATCGCCTGCTGCTGTATCTTTCACAAAGTAATACAAAGGCCAGCCTTTGTAGGTCGATTGCTTCGTGCCGTCGGAACGGGTCAGTACCGAGAAATCGCCGGCATTCAAGCTGCCTGGTATTTGCAAATGCTCTGCATAGAAAATAGGCCAATTGCTTAAACACTTGTCCTGACAGGAATTCGGATCTTCCACATCTTTCGTAAAGAAATATAGAGTCCGTCCGTTCTTATCAGTGAAGATTGTACCGAGTTTGTCATTATTTCTTAACACAATCTGGTCAGCTGGCAACATAGCAGATGCAGAAATTACGCCTTTGGATTGCAGTGCTGCAAAAAGCGTCACGTCACTCGTCGTATGTACACTTAACGACTCAACCAGTGCCGTTGCGATATGGGCATTCGTTAGGGAGGAGTTGCCGGATATTTGCTGTAATCCTTTCATTTCTGCAAAATTCTCAGTATCCGCATAGGAGAAATCATTTTCAGATTGGTACCCTAAGATTTCCAGAAGTACTTTATACAGCTGTTGCGAACTGATTTCTTCGGATGGATTGAATTTGCCGTTACCCGTACCAGTCCAGCCATACTCGGGGTGGTTTTTCAGGTAGGCGAGGATAGCCTGGTTATTTTTGTTGACTTGGCCCGCGTCTGAGAAATTGGCCATACCAGTGTAGGCCTGAGCTTCCTCTAACAGTCCTTGAAGGCGCAGCGAAATAATGGCTGCTTGCATCCTTGTGGATTTCTTAGAGAGATACGTGGCGTTAACGCCTCCTCCATCACCGAGCAGCAAGCCAAGATTGGCGGCAGTTTCCGCATCGGTTTGGACTGCAGCATCATGGCCTTGAGCCGAAGCGCCGAAGGCAGGCAGGAATCCTGCACCTAAAACTATAACCAATAATGCGACTATAAATCTTTTTACTATCATAACAAAACAACCTCCCAGGATAATAGTTTACTTAGGAGATAACGAACGATATGCGGAAACGGTTTGATAGAATGAGCAATTGATAGCAATAGACATTATTTTGAGTTTGGTTTACAGCGTGGTATGCTGGAAAAGAAATCAAAGAATCGGAAAAGGAGGCAGGCAGGATGTTTCAAAGGGATTATTTTATGAGACAAATTGGACAATTAACGCTGGCGCTGCATCGGGTGTTATTTCATAAGGAGCATAAGCAGTTTGAAGAGGCTCAGCGGCTTGTGGATGAAGCGGCAAGGCATATTCTTGGGCTTAACATGAAATCCTTGAGGGCTTTGTCCATTAAAGATATTTTGAATTTGCTTACATATAATGAAGTAACCGATACGGCAAAAGCCGTCGTTCTGGCTGACCTGCTTAAGGAAGAGGGCGAGCTTTATGCTGCAGCCGGGGAAACGGAGGAGGCTTACGACTCCCGGGTAAAGGCGCTTGAACTGATGCTGACGCTGAATATTGATTATCGTGAGGACAATCCGGTATTAAAGGAAGAGCTTCAGCCACGTTTGGAGGAGCTGCTCGGGTCGCTTGGCAAGCAGGATCTTCCGACTAGGGTGAAGCAGCAGCTGCTCGTATTTTATGAGGAGAAGGGGGCTTTTGCAAAGGTCGAGGACGTTTTTTTTCATTTATTGGAGGACGAGCCGGAGCGGGCAGCTACAAGGAAGCAGGCTGTATCTTTTTATGAACGGCTGCTGGAAAAGGATGAGCTGTCGCTAAAGCGGGGGAACTTCAGCCGGGCTGAGGCTAATGAGGGCTTGAAGCTGCTGCGGCAGGACTAGTTAAACAGCGCAGCATGTATTTTACGGTGGTATATGTCATAATGGAGCTAGGGAATAATTATATAATGTTTTATGGGGTGTAAGAATGACAGCGTGGTATCAGGAAAGCTTCGGCAGCGATTATTTAATTGTTTACAGGCATAGAGATTTTCAAGGAGCCTCACATGAAGTGAAGAAAATGACAGATTGGCTGCATCTCGGAGCGGGTGCGGAAGTGCTCGATTTGTGCTGCGGGATGGGAAGGCATTCACTTGCGCTGTCAGAGCTCGGTTATCAGGTAACGGGTGTCGATCTTTCTGATGTGCTGCTGGCTGAAGCGAAAAGAATGGATACTACCGGTCAAGTTGAATGGCTGCGCGGTGATATGCGTGAGGTTCCACTGGTTAAATCATTCGAAGCGGTCCTGAATTTATTTACTTCTTTTGGGTATTTTGAGGATGATACGGAGAATGGCCGGGTGCTTCACGAGGTACATAGGTTACTAAAGCCGGAGGGGAAATTTATTATTGATTTTTTGAATCCGGATTATGTAAAAGCTAATTTGGTTTCTGAGTCGGAACGGTCGGTAGACGGCTCGAACATTCAAGAAGTAAGACATATAGAAGATGGCTTTGTCCGCAAAAGAATTACTATTTCGGAGAGCGGATCTGCGGATCGAAGCTATTTGGAGCAGGTAAAGCTGTATGATCGGGCTTCCTTCGAAAAGATGCTGACCCAGGCTAATCTGCAGCTGGACCAGGTTTATGGAGGCTATGACGGACAAGCTTATGATCCGGAGCATTCGACGCGCATGATATTTGTAGGACATAGGAAAGGATGAGCATAACAACGATGAAACATATAACGGCTCATTCGAATACAATTACTCAAGTCAAGGTGCCGCTGCCTTTTCCGCTCAGATGGGTTAACAGCTATCTGGTGCAGGGCAGCGCAGGCTACACGCTGATAGATCCGGGCCTCCACACGGCGGAGGCCGAGGAGCTGTGGCACTCCGCGCTCAAGGAGTGCGGCGTCGCCTTTGAGCACATCGAGCAGATTGTGCTCACGCACCACCATCCCGATCACTACGGGATGGCGGGCTGGTTCCAGGAGCGCACTGGAGCGCCGGTTCTCCTCTCGGAGACCGGCCTGCTGCAGACGCAGCTCCTGTGGGGCGGGGAGCAGCCGATGACGGCGCTGCTCCTGGATCTGTTCGCCCGGCATGGCATGGATGCCGCCGGGCTGGCGACGATGGCGAAGCATATGGATGGCTTCGTCGCGTTTGTTTCCCCGCAGCCGCAGGTTACGCTGCTGCGGGAAGGGCCAGTGCGCCTCGGGGACCGGGCGTATGCAGCGATCGAGACCCCTGGCCATGCCGCGGGTCATCTCTGCTTCTACGACGCCGAGGCGGAGACGATCTTTTGCGGCGACCATGTGCTGCCGCAAATATCGCCGAACGTCAGCTTCCTCCCGCAGGTGGAAGCTAATCCGCTCGGCGCGTACCTGAGCAGCCTGCAGGACATCAGCAGGCTGCCGGTCAAGCTGGCATACCCGGGGCACCGGGAGCCATGGACCGCTTTCGGCGCTCGTGCGGCCGAATTGATCCAGCACCATGAGGAGCGCCTCGGCATCATGGAAAATCAGCTTAAGGCGAAGCCGCTGACCGCCTATGAGGTGTGTCTTGCTACCTTCGGGGAAAGACTTTCGACGCATCAGATGCGTTTTGCCCTGTCGGAGACGATTGCACATCTTGTCCTGCTTGAAGTGGAAGGCCGAATCCGGCAAACAGACCAGGATGCGGAAATTATTCGCTACTTGGCCACATAAACTTGTTCTAATGACCCGACAGAGAGTGGAGGATTATATATGAAAACATTTCTGCAGGAGAAGGCCTTGGTTTTGAATGAAATGAGAGAAGAAGTGTTCCGCAGTTATCCACAGGCTGATATCGAAAATGCGATCATTCGTCTATTGGTAGAAGTGAAGGGCATCAAGAAAATTCCCAAAGAGCTTATTACGAATACATTGCTGGGTGTCCTGAGCAAAACGGAAACTTATAATGTAATGTCAACACTGCTTGAGCTGGAGAAAAAAATAAAGACCGACCACGAGCTGCACGCCAGCATGAAGGACCCGGCCTACAATGTGCACCGCACCATCGCGATGTCCATCTGTGGTATTTATGGAAGTGGAGCAAGCTCGCTGTTCGGTTTTGTGGATTGCAAATTCCGCTTCTTTTTTCCAACCAAGCACCCCAAATCCTTTGTTTCAAAAGGCATTTGCGCTATCGTAGCATCCGCCGCGAGTGTGGTTATTTCTGAAAATGTGAAGGAAGACTATACAGAGCTTAATCTAAAGCTGCTTGCTTCCCGAGGCGTGGAATTGGACGATCTGGTTGATATTGTCGATGGGCTCCAGCGGCCCTATTCCCCAGATATGGAACGCTCTGTATGTGTAACACATACATTGGCGGTTCTGCGCAAGCAGCAAACCTACCACGCCATCCAGCTTGCCATCAAAATTGACGAAGGTGTAGAGAAAGAGGAGTTCAGCAAGCAATACAACCACATCGTTGGTTTGGATGAAGGGCTTTTCGGAGTCGATGAATCGATTGCTACAGCTATCTCGCTGATGTATGGAACTATTGCCCTGACCAACTTCGGTTATCTGGACAAAGCCAAGCTTGGCATTATTAAAGATCTGGACAGCGATCATTCCGAAGGGAAATGCAATACCTTTATCGATGACATTGTTTGCGGCATTGTTTCAGCGGCCTGCGGCCGGCTTGCGCACAATAATATTTCTACTTATAACAAGCCTTTAGAGTAGGGGGTAATTGTTGTATTCTCTCTTCCGTGGTAAGATGAGAACAGTAGAAAGGATGAGAAAAAATGCAAGTGTTTGAAGATTGGAATCAAAAGGTAAAAAAGACATTTAACTCCACCAGCAATGAAGAGGTTCTGACGATTACTGAAGCGGGTAAATTATTAGGCTTGTCCAAGGATGCGATGAAAGCTTATGTGGACAAACATAAATTGACCAAGGTACCGATCATGAGAAGCTCTTTCAGATATCTTTTGTTAAAGAAAGAAATTGACGATTTGTTGAAATAAGTTTATTTGTCTGAATGAGCTTATACGTCTTGATGTTGGTCGAGATCAAAAATCCTTAATGCGGTTGCCCTGAGCAGATCGCTTTGAGGATTTTTTCTTGCATTTGTATCAAAAAAAGTGCTGAAAAGAAGTAAAAGTAGAAAGGTTCTAAAAGTTACGGACATGAGATCCGCTATTTTACCATTTATCTCTTTTTCTCGGGAGCTTGCGGACATACGTTCCGCTATTTGCCTTAAATTCATGATTTTAGCACGTTTTAAGCCTCAATAAAGGCTTTGATGTCCGTAAGCACCGCAAAAACCTTTGAATTTCTAAAATAGCGGATCTGAGGTCCGCAATGGTTTATACTTTCCAGGCACCCTGAAAAATTTATAAAAATGTCGAAAAAAAGACGCCGAGATGGCGTCTTATTGCTATTATTTGAGATCATCTACCGCATCAGAACACTAATGTGCATGGATTTCGCGGCCGTGGATCCACGTGCGCTGAATGTCCAGCTCTGGGCTGAGCAGCAGCAGGTCGGCTTGCTTGCCAGCAGCTATGGAGCCTGTCCGCTGTTCAAGGCCTAGTGCTTTCGCCGGATTGCCACTGGCGTAACGGCTGGCTTCGGCAACGCTGACGCCAACCTCACGCACCATGTAGCGGAGCGCGTCAATCATGGTCAGCGTGCTTCCGGCGAGGCTGTCGCCTTCCTTCAGGCGGGCAACGCCGTCCTGAACGATGACGCCCAGCCCGCCAAGCGAATATTCGCCGTCGCCTAGTCCCGCGGCAGACATGGCGTCTGTAATCAGCAGCAGGTTCTGCTGCTGCTTTACTTGCGTGATCAGCCGGATGGCTGCCGGATGCACGTGATGTCCGTCGGCGATGACTTCGGCGGCGATGCGCGGGTCGGTGAGTACGGCACCGACAGTGCCTGGCTTGCGATGGTGAAGCCCCGTCATCGCATTGAAGGTATGCACCGCCTGCCTTAGCCCTGCGTCAGCCGCTGCAATCATTTCTTCATAGCTGGAGTCGGTGTGACCGCATGCAGCCACAATACCGCGCTCATGCAGCCAGGTGATGAGCTCCAGAGCCCCCTCACGTTCAGGGGCCAGTGTTAATTGACGCACAATCCCCGGATAACGTGCGTGCCAATCTTCCAGCCAGCTAAGCTGAGGCAGCTGGATGAAATCCGGGTTTTGCGCACCCGGCCACTTTGGAGATATGAATGGCCCTTCCAGATGTACGCCCAGTAGCTGCGCGTAAGGCATTGGAGCTTGCATAAAGCGGCTTACCTCAGCAAGCACGTTGTCCAACGCGTCCTGAGGAGCTGTTACCGTTGTGGCCAGCATTGCGGTTGTGCCATGTGCAGCATGGTAGCGGGTAATGGTAAGTAGTGTTTCCGGATCCGATTCCATAAAGTCTGCGCCATAACCGCCATGCACGTGAACATCAATAAAGCCAGGCAGCAGCCACCCGCCCGCGGCATCGATAATCGTAACATCAGCATCAGGAACAGCGTTCTGTTCCTCTACGCTTACGATAAGGCCATCCTTGATACGTACATTTGCTTGTTCCAATACGGCTTCAGCAGTGACTACTTTGGCATTGACAATTAATAAATCGTTATTCATTTAAAATACCTCCCGGCAGCGGCATCAAGAAGCACGACGAGATGAGGGTGCGTCTGCAGCAAGGTTGCCGGAATTTCGGTTTGTATCGGTCCAGTGAGTGCGCGGTGTACGATTTCTGCTTTGTCCTCACCGCGGACAACGAGCAGAATGCTCTTGGCTTTGAGAATAGTACCTACGCCCATAGTTAATGCATGGGTGGGAACCTCGTCGATCGATGCGAAGAAACGGGCATTTGCCTCGCGGGTTTCCTGCTTCAACTCCACCAGATGCGTCCCGCTCACCAGGCTGTGGTCGGGTTCATTAAAGCCGATATGTCCATTGTGTCCAAGTCCGAGTATTTGCAGGTCGATTTGCTTGGCTTTTTCCAGTTCCTTATTATACCGTTTGCACTCTTCAATCAAATCTGGCGCGTTACCATCGGGAATATGAATTTGCCCGGCAGGAATATCAATATGGTCAAAAAGATGCTGCTTCATATAAGCATGATAGCTTTCCACATGATCCTCCGGCAGTCCGACATATTCGTCGAGGTTGAAGGTAGTGGATTTTTTAAAGCTGACACGCCCTTTTTTATAAGCTTTCACAAGCTCTTCATATATGCCTACAGGCGTTCCCCCGGTTGCCAATCCCAATACGGCTCCTGGCTGCATTTGCACAAGTCCGGTAATAATTCCGGCCCCGGCTTCATTTAATTCCTGTTCATTTTCAAAAGTATGGATGTTCATAGACGGATCGCTCACTTTCTCTTACTGCGGTATTTTTGAACCATTTGATACGATTTCTCTAATTTGGGGACGAGCTTGTGGAAATCCTCGCTGACAAGACTTGCGAAAATAATATCAATAACATGAAGCTGTGCGATCCGCGAGGCCATATCGCCGCGGCGCATCCCCTCCTCCAGTGTGGAAGTGAAGAGTGTTATATCGGATAAATCAGACAGCTGATTGGAGCCGTATTTGGTCAGGCTGATTGTTGTGGCTCCTTGTTCTTTGGCACATTGCAGCGCATGGATCGTTTCATTCGTTTCTCCGGAGTAAGAGATTGCAAAGGCTACATCTCCCGGGCCCAGATTGGAAGCTGATGTAAGCTGCATATGCGGGTCGGAGAAGGCGGTTGAGCGCTTGCCGATACGAATCAGCTTCTGATAAAAATCTTGAGCCACAATGCCAGAGGTTGCGATGCCATAAAGATCAATATGCCTTGCTTGACGCAAGGCCAGAAGAGCAAGGCTCAACTGTTTGCGGTCAATCAAACGTGTAGTGTCCGAGATAGAACGGAGATGATTGACTTCTATTGCAGCAATAATTTTATCGAGCGGGTTGCCTGCTACGATATCCTGATACGACTGTTCGCTTGGCTGGACAGCCAGCTCGGCTGCCAGCTTCATTTTAAAATCAGTATAGCCTTGAAAGTGAAAAGTTTTGCAAAAGCGTGATATCGTGGCGGGGCTCGTTTGTGAAAGGTCTGCCAATTCCTTGATGCCATAACCAACAACCTGCTGGGCATGCTCAACAATGAAAGCGGCCAGCACTTGCTCCTGGCGATTCAAGTCTGCTATATTTTGCTCAATTGCTCGTAAAATACCTGACATAAATCCCCTCGATTCAAGAAAATATTTATCGGCATTATGTTAAATATTAAGAAAAAGATTTTCATTATTAGTTTAGCTCATTTACTGTGGAACGGCAAGAGCGGGATTGGCCTGCATTGACATCTTCAGCTAACTTTGCGATGCTTGTCTGAGGTTGAGAATACAAACGTGAGGAGCCTGGAGAATGGACATAACTAGAGAGAAGCCAGAAGCTATGCTGTTTGATCTGGACGGTACTTTATTCCGTTCGGAGACTTTACTGCTGCCCGCTTTTCATGCGGCATTCGATCAATTAAAGCAGGAAGGACTTTATGCGGGGGAGAGACCGCCGGATTCGCGCATTTTGGGTGCTCTCGGAATGCTGCTTGAGCACATTTGGGAACGGGTTTTGCCTGATGCTTCTATGGAAGCCCGTGAACGTATGAATATATTGCTGCTTGAGCTGCAAGTACAAGGCTTGGAGGAAGGGAACGTTGATTTCTACGAAGGGGTGGCAGCAACGCTTAAAGAGCTTCATGCCCAAGGAATCAGGCTTTTCGTGGCCAGCAATGGCCTGGAGGGTTATGTTCGGAATGTGATTGCCATCGGCGGTCTCGAGGGGTTATTCGAGGGACTGTATAGTGCAGGAGAATTTCAAACCAAATCAAAGGTCGACTTGGTGAAGCTGCTGCTGGATACTTACGGAATTAAATCGGCTTGGATGGTTGGAGACCGCTCGTCCGATGTAGAAGCCGGAATAAAGAACGGATTGACTGTCGTTGGTTGTGATTATGCAGGCTTCCGCAGCGAAGGAGAGCTGGAGGGCTCGGATATTTGTATAAAAAGCTTTGCAGAGCTGTTGAATCATTTACCTGCTGAACTAGACGCTTAGCTTAAACTTAACCAAAACCATAATGCCAAAGCCGCCAACTTGCCTTTCTTTGGCTTACGCAGCTTTTCTGATATACATACAAATACAGAATGCTCTTTTTTTGCGGATATATCACAAAAGCCTGGAAGTAAAAGCGTGAATTTCATACAAGGCCCGGCTCCGGCAAAGAGCTAGCGTTTTTGCCGGAGCAAGAAGCGGCGGTCAAAGGGTTTGCAGCTTATTTCCGTCTGGCCTGTGAAGTCCGCGCTTTTTTTGAAATTTTGCCTTTCGGATTACGGCTGGATATCCCACAAGTTTCATTTGTTTCTGTACAAGTGTAAATATGCTGAGGTATGGGGACACAATGATGTCTGTTGATGATTTCAATGGGATGAATGACCTGGACGATTTGGGGATGAAAATGATCCCTGATAACTTGAATCGGCGGATCTACAACGGTCTCTGTCGGACATTGTGGGCAAAATGGATTTTCGGACATATGATCAACTCCTTCTGGGGATATACACTACCATATGGTGAATCAGGACAATATGCCTGTTCTATAGCCTTTAAATGAAAGAAATCGCAGGACACTAGTCAGGAAGAAAAGAGGGGTAGCATGCTGCTAGCCGAGCGATTGCAAAAAATTGTTCAGCTTGTCAACGATCGTGGAAGCATCCGGGTGACGGAGCTGAGCGAGCTGTGCGAGGTAACCGAGGAAACGATCAGGAGAGACCTCGATAAGCTGGAGGTTGAAGGGAAGCTTCTGCGCAGCCACGGAGGTGCGATTAGCGTGAAGGAATCCCAGCCTGAGGTTCCGTTTCGTGAACGGGAAACGACGAATGCGGAACAAAAGCGCCGAATCGCCAGGGAAGCGATCAAGCATATTGAGCCTAACGACCGAATCATCCTGGACGCCAGCTCAACAGCCTGGTATATGGCACAGATTTTACCGGATATTCAGCTGACTGTCGTTACGAATTCGATTAAAGTTTCTTTGGAGCTTAGCTCAAAAGAACAAATCCAAGTGATCTCTACCGGAGGTCTGCTAACACCCCGCTCACTTTCCTTTATAGGCCCCCTTGCAGAACGCTCGCTCGATCAATACCATGTGGAAAAGGCTTTTATTTCCGGTAAAGGACTGCATTTGCAGCGGGGAGTCAGTGAGTCGAACGAATGGCAGGCATTGATTAAGCAAAAAATGATTGCCATTGCAGATGAAGTATATGTATTGGCTGATTTCAGCAAATTCGGACAGCAGTCGTTTGCTTATGTTTCCGGGTGGGATCAAATCCAGCATGTAATAACGGATGAAAAAGCGGACAAAGAGGCTGTTGAACAGCTCAGGGAGCGTTCCGTTGATGTCATTCAGCTGCAAGGGTGAAGGCAAATGAAGGCGAATGAAGGCGAATGAAGGGAAATGAAGGGAAATGAAGGGAAATGAAGGCAAATGAAGGCAAATGAAGGCAAATGAAGGCAAATGAAGGCAAATGAAGGAAAATAAAGTAAATTCATTAATTCTTTTGTCATTCTTTATTCGTACAGACTCCTAGGCGGGAATTGGGCATACACTATAGCAGACTGAATGATAAGGATGCTGATGCAATTATGCCTTCTTTCGTAGGGGTGTTTAAAGTCGTAAGTAACCAAGGGAATTTCGTAAATGGAGACACGCTGGTCGTCTCCCCTACGAGCGCTGATAAAAGCTATTCAGGCGCAGGCGGTGGTATTGTTGGCGATTTTTCGGTTTCGAACTCTCTATTTAGCGCCACGATCACCAATGATCCGGACGTTATTGATGCAGGGGCAAATAAAGTCGCGACAGGCACCTGATCTTATGTTGTAGCGCATAATGATTTCCTTGGGAGGGATGACATTCTTTTGTCATCTCTTTTTGACGTGCCCAGCATCCGCCTCGAATTCCTCCCACATAAGTGTAGAGAAGCACAAAAAAGACCTGGCGTAGGGTCTAAGCCAAGCTTTGTAACGGTATTATGAAAGTTTAAGGTTTCTATCGCCACTATCCCTTTCCCTCAGGGAAAGCAACTTCTGTTAGCCGCCCGCCGCCCGCCCGCCGCCCGCCCGCCGCCGAAATGAGTGTGTACTCCACTTAACGATGTTTTTCATCGTTAAAGCAAGGGAGTGGAGAGGGACTGATGCTTTTAACGATGAAAAACATCATTAAAAGCATAGTTCCTCCTCAGCTGCCGCGGGCTCTTCATCTCCAGCGACTGAGCTCGCCAGGAAATCTCCTCTAAACAAAAGAAAAACGCTTGCTGGCAGTCCGTTTGAGTTTGGTGTTGGTGCGATTGTAGCTGAGAAGAGGGGATGGCTGTGGGTGGAGGAGCGATAGCGTCCGCATTTAAAGATAGGTTCCTACCGCTTAAGTCTAATCAGGGAACCTATCTTTAAATGCGGCTGGAGCCCAGAGCCATTGCCTCCCCACGTACTGGCGTCACGAACACGCTCATCAAAGGACGCCGCAAGGCGTTTGTTAATAAAAAAAAGGGAAGTCTCAGGGCCTCCCTTTCCCTTATTGAACGCGGCACTTATTTCTCGGCCTCGCTGTTTTCTCCATCTTTGTTTTCCGCTGCAGCCTTGCTTTCCAGGTCTTTGCTTTCGCTGTCTTTATCGGAATGGTTCCGCTGCTTCATCATCCACAGCGCATATTCCAGCGGGCGTTTGATCGCTTTGCGGTAGGTCTCCTTTTCGCCGATCCGGTGGAATACTTCCCTAGATGGCTTGGGATTTACTTCAAGCAGCCAGACGTTTCCTTTGGGGTCAACGGCAATGTCAATGCCGAGCTCACAAAGCTTGCCGAATTTAGTTTCCAGAAACGGAGCCAGCTCGTGAGCGAATCTGTAGATTTCATTTTTTATTTGCTCGATCTTTGACCTGCTCTGGAATCGCGAGTAGAGCAGCTTTTCCATGGGTATGGCACTACCCCCTCCGTGCAGATTAGAGGTTATGCTTTTGTAAGGTCCAATCCTTCCGGCACAACCGGTTACCTCCCATTTTCCTTTCCCGTTCTTTTGGATAAGCAGCCGGTAATCGTGGACGCGCCCATCCTTGAGAGTTAGAGAAATACCTTGCTGCACTACATAATCCGCACTCAGGTTAAGGCTGTGGAGCTTGGTTGAAAGCTGTTTCTCGGAGGCGCGCAGTGGGGAGATAATGGTACGCTGCTGGTTGCGTCCTTGGATCAGATAGCGGTCAGCGTCTGTTTGTTCTATGCGTAAAATGCCTCTGCCGCCAGTTCCGTTTTTTGGCTTGACGTAGATTAGCTTATGCTTTTTCAGAAAACGAATTAATTCCTGGGGGCCGCTGTAGCGCACAGTAGCCGGTAAATGGCTGGAAATGGCTGCACTCTCGGAGAGCACCTGATGCATCGTCCATTTGTTGGCGAGCGGCTTGCTCAAATATGTCAGCCGGGAAAATTTATTGCGAAAGGCTTTCAGCAGCCGGAAGGTAGCTGGACCGTGATAACGGCATCTGTCATAAATAACTGGAGGAAAAGTGGTGCGTTTGCGCACCCATTTTCCTGTTTCTGAATCATACCTCAAAGTACGGATCGTTTCTTTATTATCCACATCAGTGGGGGTGAACACCTCAATTTGAAGGCCAAGCTTTTTTCCTTCAGCAGTAAGCTTTTTATAATAAGGCAGCTCCTCGAGTCGAGCTCCGCTCATGTAAACGGCGAGTATGCCAAGTCGTGCATAGCTCAAACGAATTCACCCTCTTTTGACTTTTCTGGATAAATACATGCTGTATCCGACAATGCGCTTCAACGATTTTTGACGAATCTCGGGTTCGTCAAATTTCATTGGCTTGGAGTTGGCCTCGAAGAACCAGATCCGGCCGGAGGTGTCCACACCCAGATCCATTGACATTTCCCCAAGCTCAGAGCCAGATGATTTCTCGATTTGTTTAGCCAGAAGCAGCGCGGCTTGCTTGGTCCGCTTGAGAATAATATCAGCCTGCTGCTGCCCGAAGGCATGGGTCAGCAGCTTGCGCGGGTTGTCGATGGAGCCCCCCCGGGGCACGTGAGTGGTAATGCTCAGCCTTCCGGCGACCCGGGCGCCTATGCCTGTAACGCTCCAACGTCCTTTTGACGTCTTTTGGATGAGCGCACGCAAATCATACACTCTATTTTTATAGCTGGTAAGGGTAATGCCCTGCTGCATAATATATTCCTTTGAGCCTCTTCGTTCTATGATTTCCTGCCATAGGCTGTCGATGCTGCTATGGGTTTTGTACTCCATTGTTACGTTCTCTTGAACACACAGCCTGAATTCAGGCTGTTTGTTTTTGCTCATTCTCCGCTCCAGCCGCATGATCCCTCTACCGGCTTTGCCTTTGACGGGCTTGAGGTAGACGACGGAATGGTCACGAAGCAAGCGTTCCAGCTCCTGGGAGGAGGATAATTGCTGGGTTGCCGGAATATATTTCCTGGTAAGTGCGGATTTGCTCAGCCATTCAAAGAGAGACCACTTATTGAAAAAGGCCGGATTGAAGAGAGTCACCTGATTACTGCGAATACAGGCCTGGATCGTTTGTTGAACTTCTGGCTGCATTTCCATTTTACGATAAGGCACCCTGTTGTAAATCACATGGGGAACAGGAAGAAGGGAGCGTACCCAGGTTTTCTTTTCCGTGTTGTATCGATATCCAGGCACTTTACTCCCTGTTAGCTTGAGATCGGATGCGGCAATCACGTAGATTTCAGCGCCAAGCTCCTTACCTGTCTTTAAAATATCTGCAAAGTTACTGCGGTCTCCACGGAAAATTCGCGATTTATCCTGAACCGTCAATATAGCAATGGTGGGTTTTTGCGCTGCTTCATTACTTTGAATATCCACTCAAGCTTCCCTCCTCTTACGAAAGCGGCTTAAATAAAGGCAGTGCTCATACACATAGGCAAGGGATGCTTTATCCTGGTCTTTGAGCGAAGGATGCTTGAAAATCGACCGTCCAGGCTTAGCGTTTGCTTCAAACATCCATATCTTCTCATTTTGATCAATTCCGATATCAAAGCCCAGCTCACCGAGCAGATGGTGATAATTATTTTCAATTCCTTCCGCCAGCTTGATGGCTGTTTCCTTGGCATTTTGCAGAATTTGTTCGGCCCGGGCTCCGTAGATTTGTCTGAGCACCTGCTCCGATGTCATCAATTGCCCCCCTGTACGAAGATGGGTCGTAACGCTGCCCTTTCCTGCTTTCTTTGCTCCGATAGCCGCGACTACCCACTGATTAGCGCCATTCTTCGTCATATGGAAGCGGAAATCAATGGGACAGCTGTCGATCTCTATCAGACGGATCCCTTGCTGGGCAACGTAATTTTGCAGCCTTCCGCGGCCGGTACCGAGCATATTCATCAGGCTGGCGAATTTGGCATAGCGGATGAGCACATTTTTGTTGCCTTTACGATACCTGGCGAAATAACCACGGTTGGCATTATAAGTAATCCGAAAGATTCCGATGCCGAGACTTCCGGCAGTTGGTTTTAAATAAATGAATTTGTGTTTATCCAGCATTTCACGGATTTGATCGGCAGAAGGGTTGATGCGTGATTCGGGTACAAATTTAAAGGCATCATCGCCTTCGAGCAGGTTGTAAACATCCCATTTATCAAAAAAGCTCCAATTGAACAAAGGGATGCCCTTGCGCCCAAACCGCTCCTTAAAGCCTTCCATACCTGAGGATCTCTCAGCTATACGGCTGGATAAGCGATTATAGACGACGTCGGGCAATGGCACTGTCTTGCGGACCCAGCCTCCCCCTGGACTCAGAAACACACCTCTTACCGTTTCCTGCTGCCAATTGACATCCCTTGGACTGAAGGCGAAATGGAATGATTTATCGGCACCTGTTTGCATCACTTGGCGAATAAATCCGGTTTTTGGGCCAAAGGGAGATGTGGGGCTGTCAGTCATATTGGTTAGTATGCCGATCATGGGTCCCAGCCGGATTTCCTTGGCGCTGCTGCTTGTGGCCAAGGTGCTTCCGATACGCGGAAGATGCAGTTTACCGATCATCGAAAGCGGGATATATAAATGCTGTCCTGCTTTGCGGATCAAGCGAAGTGGAGCGGTTATGGACTTGCTGCCTGCCTTGAGTGTAATCGTTTTGCTGCCGGTTAACCTCAAAGCTTTGACCAGATCATTGCTCACATAGACTGATCGATCCGCTCTTTGTACGGTATGAATGGTGCAGGTAGTCAAACTCATTAGGTTACCCTCCTAAACTTGTGAAGCAAATATTCAGCATAGTGCAGAGGACTTTCAATGGCTATTTGATGCGCTTGTTCGTTGACCATTCGGGTGAAAATGGATCTTCCCGGCTTGGAATTGACCTCCAGAATCCATATGCGGCCGCTGCGGTCAATCCCAAGGTCAATTCCAAGCTCAGCCAGACGTCCATGCCCTGCCTCAAGGACCGGGGGGATTCGGGTGGAAAGCTCATTAAGCGACTCCAGGAGCTCTTCTGCCTTGGCAGCCCCGAATTCCCGGGTCAAGAAGGGCATTACTTCCAAGGCCGTCCCGCCACCGTGCAAATTGGAAGTGATGCTTCCGGTCTGCCCGCAGCGCACACCCATTCCGGTTGTCTGCCACTCTCCACGTCCGTTCTTCTGAACCATGGAGCGGATATCATAGGCGGTATTTGCTGCTGTGTGGAGCGTCAGATAAGACTGGAGTAAATAGGAACGATTGCCTACAAAACCTCTGAGCCAATGTCTTAGTAATAAATCTGACAGGAACTTCTTCTCAAAGGGACGATTGCGGCTGTCGCGCCCTTTTACCTGAACAACGTCCTCACCCTGCAGTTTTTTTAAATAAAGCACCCCTTTGCCCTGACTGCCTCCCCGGGGTTTTAAAAAGAGTTCTCCTTTTTCCCCGAGCCAATCAAGCACATCCTTTGTACGGCTGAGAAGCGTGGTTTCCGGAAGAAACGGATGGAAGTAGCTATCCTGCCGGAGCAGCTGCAGAACCTCCCACTTGCCTTCAAGCCCGTGTCCTAAGAAGCGGACAGCCGGTAGAGTGCGAAGCTTGCGAACTTGTATGCGGTAATTCAAATAAGCGGCTTTAGTCGAAAAAAAACAACGATCATAAATCAATTCAGGCAGCGGATAGTACTTTCTCTGCCACTTTTTCTCTTTAGCGTTGTAGGTATTGCCGATAATTTCTTGACGATTCCAATCAATCCGGTTTGGAGAAAAGACAAAAACCTCAATCCGTGTCTTCAAACCAAGCTCGCAAAGGCGCTGGTAGGAAGACGAATTTGCAAAAGGAGGCTCTTGCGGGCGTTCTGTAACCATAATTCCGAGTAGCGGCATAGGCATGTCGTGCTGCTTCATGCGTTCACCTCAAAACTTGCTCAAAAAGCGGGCATATTGAACAACTTGTTTAATGGATGGTCTTACTTTTGTTTCAGCATTCAGTTGGCTATTATCATCCTTGGAAGGCTTGGAATTAACCTCCAAAAGCCATACTTTTCCATGTGTATCTACAGCAAGGTCAATACCCAGCTCTCCAAAATGGTTAGGAATCTGCTCTTCTATGCCTTTGGCGATATCGAGCGAAGCTTTGCGCAATTTAGTATAGGCTGAAGCCCGCTGCCCAGCACTTAATGAGGCCTTGGCTAATGCGGCCTTAACTTTGCTCAGGCTTCCGCCGCGCGCCAGATTCGAGACGAAATGCTGCGAATTGGCGATTCTCGCCACGATGGATGTGATCGTCCATTCGCCTTGAGCGCCCTTCTGTACGAGCGAGCGAAAATCGACAGGTCTGCCGCCGTCCACCGTTATGAGATCGAGTCCTTGCTGGAGCTGGTAGCGCTGTGACTTCAGCTTCCCGGTTAGCGAGATAAAAAGCTTGGTTAACGATGGGAATGTCTGCTTGATAACCCCGTTAACATGGGTGGAATGACTCACGTACGCGCCGCCTGCTTCTTTGCGAATCCGGATAATGCCCTTGCCAAGACTGCCGGTGATCGGCTTCAGAAACAAGCAGGAATGCCGGCTGGCCATGGATTGCAGCATTTTGTAGTTTTTGAACAGATGAGATTCCGGTAAATAATCGTGCAGGGTTTCCTCCTTGCCAAGCGCGCTGAAAACTTCCGTTTTATTCAGGTATTTTTCATTGAAAATAGCTGTGCTGTTGCGGGCTTTGGCTTCCTTCATAAACTGCTGCACAGAAGCCATATTTTCATATTTGCGTGAGGTCAGTCGATTGTAGATTACATTCGGTATCGGGAACGATTTCTTGCTCCACGACTTCCCTGTATACACGTGCCCATTCACTGAAGTAGTGGAGCCACGCATATCGGTAGGTGTGATGAAAATCACGAGTGCTCCGAACGTACTGCATGCTTGAGTGATTTCCTTGCAAAATGCGGTGGCAGCCCCGAAGGGCCTTTCCGGGGAAGCATAGACCCGGCTTAGCATAACAGCGAGAAGCGGCCCGATAGACATTACACCTGTGGACGGCTTATACTGAAAGCAGAGCTGCGCATCTTGGTAGAGCCCGAACTTCTCTGCCAGGGTCGTTGTCATTCTTAAGCTATTGGCATGAGGAAAAGGTATTACCTTGACTTCATGCTTTATAGAACCGAACCGCAGCGTAATAAGCTGATTTGTAGGGACCTTCCACTTCTTTACAATGGATTCGCTGAGCATGATGGTACGTTCTTCCAAATAGATGCTGGAGCCTTGTAAGGAAATCCCTATTTTTGTTCTAATCAAAAGCATACACTCCTTCCAGCATCAAAAATGGCCTTGCCTATGCAAAGTGAACTACTTCATCATATGAGGACATATATCCCTTGGTGCTAAGGCATCTGACTGAAAGAAACAAAGTATAAGCCTAACAATTATGGGGCATCAGTAAATGACGGCTTCGATATGAACTTGAAGGAGACTTGCCTGAGCATGGCTAAAACCAAAATTACTGAACTGGATATCGTAAGAGCGCTTGCCATTATTGCGGTCATCGTTATCCATGTGACAGCGGAAGGAAGTTCCTTCGAACTAATGGGGGGAAGCAGCACCCAGCTTTTGTATCTGTTCATAAACAGAATTTCTACCTTTGCCGTGCCGGTCTTCATATGCATTAGCGGCGTAGTTCTTTTCTACATTTACTTTGATTCCTGGAACGCTAAGAAAGCCGGTTTTTTTTATGTGAAAAGAGTCCGTCAAGTCCTTGTGCCTTATATTCTGTGGTCTTTTTTCTATTATGTTTATTATCCCTGGCTCTTGACCCCGGGACATCCTGTCTCAGTAGATCTGCATGAATTTGCTAAAAAGCTCCAGTGGGCGGAGACAAGCTATCATTTGTATTTTATGGTCATTATTGTACAGTTCTATTTGCTGTTTCCGATTCTAGTCTGGTTAGCGCGCCGGTTGACCGTATTTCGCCGTTATATGCCGTTATGGGGTCTTGCCATTCAAGCAGCCTTTTATATATACGGACATTGGTTCGGAAAGCTTTCTCATTCAGCAGCGCTCAGTGTCACTTACTTCAGCTTTTTCTTGCTGGGCGGATATATAGGTATTCATTATCAGGTTTTTTGTGAATGGTTAGCCAAAGCGAAGCGGTGGGTAATTCCCTTAACCGTGCTGGCCGGCATCAGCTATGGGATGATGTTCATCCTCTCACAAAATGGCTACAACTTTGAAAATACCTGGTACGTGGCCATGTGGACGCTCTACTCTATGGGGGTAAGTGTTTGCTTTATTTGGCTGGCCAGAGGCATGGAAAAGGGGAAGTCCCGTCTGGTTGGTCCGTTGACATCCCTGGGGGCGGCATCTTTTGGCGTGTACTTAGTCCACCCTGCGCTGCTATCCTTATGGAAATATACAGTCCATCCACCAGGATCAATCTGGCTCTACAACGCTTATAATGCTGCAACAATCCTACTGATTATAGGAGTACCTTGGCTCCTGAGCATCCTTTATAAAAAAGCAAGCATGGCGCTGCGGCCAAAAGCCCGTCAACCGCGAAATGCTCCGGGAAAAGGATAAAGGGGAAATGAATTAACAACAGCTGATAGTAGCCGATAGTAGCCAACGGAAGCGAACGGAAGCGAATAGCAGCCCGCCCAACCAGAAGAAGACTCCTGGTTGTGCGGGCTGTTTTGGTTGGACTGGACTGTTGGGATTTCTGCGGACTGCTGGGACTGGTGAGATTGCTGGAGTTGCTGGAGTTGCTGGTACTGCTGGTATTGCTGGTATTGCTGGTATTGCTGGTATTGCTGGTATTGCTGGTATTGCTGGTATTGCTAGTATTGCTAGTGTTGATGAGTAGTTGCTATTCTTGGTAATGATGGTAATGTTGTTGTCATTTCTGGGACTGGTGTGATTGCTGAGATTGCTGGAATTACCGTAATTGCTGAGGGATGCTCTGGGCTTGCCCAGGTTGCAATGATTTAACGATGTTTTTCATCGTTAAAGCAAGTATAGGAAGAAGAGCGAGCATTTTAACGATGAAAAACATCGTTAAAGAAGCCTTTCCATCCCACACGTTCACTCCCGCGGCCTTGCCCTTGACTTTGTCTTCGACTGTTCCTCGCCTAGCAAGGGAACCACATTTCCTACTGCCGAGTGAAAAAACCTTGCGGCTGTCCGTTTGAGCTTGGTGCTCGTGCGATTGTAGCTAAAGAGAGGGAATGGTTGTGGGAGGAAGAGCGGTAGCGTCCGCCTTTAAAGATTTGTTCCAACCCCCACATCCATTCCATTCAAGGGAACAAATTTTTAACAGCGGCTGGAGCCCACAGCCATTCCCTCCACCCCGCACCAAACTAGAACCACACACCTCAAAGGACGCCAAAAGGCGTCTTTTTTCGCTAAATTATTTGCTTTTCTTTTTCAGCTTTCCAAGGTATAATAGCGGTACTAAGTCATCAGATGACCTGACTAATTTATAGTTATAATGGAGGCCGTACTCATGTTAGATCCTAAGGTGTGTCAACAATTACGCTCGATTGTCGGCGATTCTTCTTTTCGGGACGATCAGGAAGCACTGATCACGCATTCTTATGATGGAACACCGATGCAGCAGGCTGTGCCTGACGGTGTTATTTATCCTTCGAGCACGAAGGAAGTATCGGAGATTATGAAGGTGCTCTCAGCACATCGCATACCTTTAATAAGCCGTGGCTCAGGTACTAACCTTTGTGGGGGTACGGTACCTAATAATGGCGGTGTAGTCATGGTGATGCACCGGATGAACAAGATTCTTGAAGTTGACCTTGAGAATCTTACTGCTGTCGTACAGCCAGGTATCATTACGAAGGAATTTATTACACATGTCGAGTCTCTGGGACTTTTCTACCCGCCTGATCCAAGCTCAATGGCGATATCGACCATCGGGGGAAATATTGCCGAATGCTCTGGCGGACTCAGGGGACTTAAATACGGAACGACCAAGGATTATGTAATTGGCTTGGAAGCGGTACTGCCATCGGGGGAAATTCTTCGTACAGGTGGAAAGCTGATGAAGGATGTAGCCGGCTATGATCTCACGAAGCTGCTCGTTGGCTCAGAGGGGACACTTGCTGTCATTACGGAAGCAACGCTCAAGCTAATACCGCTGCCTACTTATAAGAAAACGATGCTTGCCCTATACACAGATCTGTATGGAGCAGCCAGAACGGTGTCCAAAATCATTGAAAACCGGATTATCCCTGCAACCCTGGAGTTTCTGGATAATCCGACGATTCGCGTGGTTGAGGATTTTGCCCGGATCGGACTTCCCGTTGATGCTGAAGCGATTTTGCTGATCGAACAAGATGGCGATGAAGCAGCGGTGGAGCGGGACATAGCTAGAATCATTGAAATATGCAAGCAGGAGAACGCCAGCGAAGTCAAAGTGGCCAATACACAGGAAGAAGCGCTGCAGCTGCTTACAGCAAGAAGGAGCGCCTTCACAGCGCTGGCACGGATTCGTCCGACTACGATTCTGGAGGATGCTACAGTTCCACGCTCCAAAATTGCCGATATGGTGCTTCGGATTAATGAAATTGGGCTGAAATACAACGTTCAAATTTGTACTTTTGGTCATGCAGGGGATGGCAATCTGCATCCTACTGTTGCTACGGATGCCCGTGATCATGAGGAGATTCATCGTGTTGAGCAAGCATTCGAGGAGATTTTCGACGCTGCTATTTCCCTTGGCGGCACGATTACGGGAGAGCATGGTGTTGGAACGGTAAAGGCTCCTTTCCTGGAATGGAAAGTTGGAGCGGCCGGGATCGAAGTCATGAAAGGAATTAAGCTCGCTTTTGATCCGCACAACATTATGAATCCAGGGAAAATATTCGCCAAAGAAAGCCGCAAAAGGTTGGTGCTGCACAAATGAATGCTACCGAACTGAAAAGACCAGCGCTGAAAAGCCAAAATCCGCTCGCCCAACATTTAAACCTGCAGCTTGACTATGATCAGCTAACGAACTGTATGCGCTGCGGGTTCTGCTTGCCAGCTTGTCCTACCTTCCGCGAGACAGGCGTTGAGGCTGAGTCTCCGAGAGGCCGGATCGCATTGATGAAGGCAGTGGCCGATGGTCTTATGGAGCCTGATAAAGCTTTCCAAGAACAAATGGATCACTGCTTGGGCTGCAGAGCCTGTGAACCTGCTTGTCCGGCCGATGTTAAATATGGCCAGCTGCTGGAGCAGGCCAGAGATACGATAGAGGATCATGCTGATCATAAAGGCTGGGTTAAGCTGCTTAGAAGCATCGCGTTTAAACAGCTCTTTCCGTACCAGAAGCGCATGAGAATGCTTGGCTTCAGTCTCAAAATGTACCAAAAGGGTCTGCGCGGAATTACCCATTCGATCGGAATTATGAAGCTTTTTCCTAAGCATATGCAAGCTATGGAGAAAATTTTGCCTGATGCCTCCTCCAAAGGGGTTATCGAACGAATGGGGACGGATTTCTACCCTGCTAAAGGAACGCCTATTGCACGTGTGGGCATGTTCCGCGGCTGTATCATGGATATGTTGTTTACCGAAACAAACGTAAATACGGTGAAGCTGCTCTCAGAAGCTGGGTTCGATGTGGTTATTCCGAAATCACAGAACTGCTGCGGCGCGCTGCATGCTCACAGCGGTGAAATGGATCTTGCCGAAGGACTGGCTCAAAAGAATATACGCGCTTTCCGCGAGGCCAATGTGGATTACATTATTTCAAACGCGGGCGGTTGCGGAGCTGCTTTGATTGAATATGATCACTGGCTGCATGATGATTCCCAGTGGCAGGAAGATGCGAAATGGTTTGCTTCCAGGGTCATTGATATCAGTCAAGTTATCGTGGAGCACGGAAGAATCCCGCAATTCGCTGCCTTACCGGCAGAGAGCTCCAAGGATCATACATTGAAAATAACGTACCAGGACTCCTGCCATTTACGCAATGTTATGCGTTCAAGCCAGGCGCCGCGGCGTTTAATGCAGAGTGTGGATAACGTGCAGTTTGTAGAGGCTAAGGAATCCGACCGCTGCTGCGGCTCTGCAGGTATTTACAATGTTACCCAGCCAAAAATGGCGGGCGATATTCTTGCCCATAAGATGGAGCATGTGAACAAAACGGAGGCTCATTATTTACTGACAAGTAATCCGGGTTGTCTGCTGCAAATGAAGCTGGGTGTAGAGGAGCATGGCAAGAAGGATCAAATGAAGGCCATGCATATCGTAGATTTCTTATACGAAAGAACCAAAGCTTGATTTCCAGTTTTTTTAAGTTCATACGAATTATATTCCGCCCGCCGATTTTGTTCATAACTGCTTAACTTGTCTCATACTATAGAGCATGAGGAGATAAGCAATGAAAGGAGCGGCGGAATATGAGAGGTTTAAAGCATGTGATTCTCATGGGTGCTACCGTGGGTATGCTGTTTTATTTGCTTCCCAAACTGGAGTTTGATATAGGGTTTACCGCACCTGCGATATTCGCAATTGTCTGGACATGCTTGGCATTGCTTGTAGTTGCGGCCCATTTACATGAACTTCTTGGTGTCAATGATGAGAAGCGGCAGGATTTCAAACGCATTAAAGCTGTGAAAAGGTGGCAGTTGGAGCAAATGCTGCAGGGTAAACGGAACAGGCGGAATACGCCCTGACTTCAACCCTTGCTTTTAAAAAAAGCGGTCGGAATTCCCCTGATGGGAATGACGGTCGCTTTTTTTTAGGATATAATAGAGGAATACAGATTGATACAGAAATCGAATATTCGGGGTGTAACAGATGGATGCAACAGGCATGGAAACGACAACTAAGCATGAATTGATTTTGCAATATATTGAAGGCCTGGAGCTGGGAAGCCGGATTTCGGTGAGGAAAATGGCCAAAAATCTGGAGGTCAGCGAAGGTACGGCGTACAGGGCTATTAAAGAAGCGGAAAACCTGGGTCTGGTCAGCACGAGGGAAAGAATTGGTACGGTCCGGGTTGAGAAGAAGCTGCGGCAGAGTATCGATAACCTGACCTTTTCAGAGGTTGTTAATATGGTGGACGGAAAGGTGCTGGGTGGAGCTTCGGGTCTTCATAAAACACTGCATAAATTTGTGATTGGCGCGATGCAGCAGGATGCAATGATGCGCTATATTGCAGCGGGAAGCCTGCTTATTGTGGGTAACCGGAATAAAGCCCACAGCTGCGCGTTGGAGCAAGGGGCTGGCGTCTTGATTACAGGGGGCTTTGATACGAGTGAGGAAGTAAAAAGGCTGGCCGATGAGCTGGAGCTTCCGATCATTTCCAGCAGCTATGATACATTTACAGTCGCTTCGATGATCAATAGAGCGATTTACGACCGTCTGATCAAGAAAAAAATAGTGCTCGTCGAAGATATCCTGGCTGCAGGAGCCAACGTATATGCGCTTAAAGTGAGCAGCACCTTGAAGGATTGGCAGAGGCTGCTTGAAGAAACTGGACACAGCCGGTTTCCAATTGTGGACGAATGGAACAGGGTTATAGGTGTAGTTACCTCTAAGGATATGGTGGGTGCCGGACCGGAACAGGTTGTAGAGAAGCTGATGACAAGAAATCCATTAACAGCAACACCACAGACTTCCGTCGCTTCTGCTGCGCATATGATGGTTTGGGAAAGTATTGAACTGCTGCCTGTTGTCGATGCGAACCGCAAGCTGCTCGGTGTGCTTAGCCGCAAGGATTTGCTCAAAGCCATGCAGTATGTTCAGAAGCAGCAGCAGAATGGTGAAACCTTCGAAGATTTAATCTGGTCGGGTATGGAAGAAAGAAGGGACGAGCAGGGGAATTTGACGTTTCGAGGTTCTGTTACCCCACAGATGACGAATCACCTGGGTACCGTATCGGAAGGCGTGCTTGCTACACTTATGACACTAGCTGCTTACAGAATCGTCCAAGAACACAAGAAAGGCGATCTGGTCATGGACAATATGTCGACTTATTTCCTTAAACCGGTGCAAATCGACAGCCGCATAGAAATACGGCCTACCATAATCGAGGTAAGCCGCAAATTCGGGAAAATAGATGTAGAAATTTATCACTCAGGATCGTTGGTCTCCAAGGCTATGCTAACCGCGCAGGTGATTGATCAAGGATAAGCGCAGCTCATATAGATTATGGTTAGATTATGGTTACGCTATTGGTCCCTCAGGCGCCGGTAAATGCCATTGCTGCGGATTCCGGAGAAAAGATTGAAGAAGCCGAGCAGGAAGCAGACGATACCAAAAATGCGTCTCAGGTTCGAATCCGTAAAAAAGAAAAGCTGGGTAATCGCTATAAGCAGAAGCATAATCCCCAGAAAAATATTCATCTTGGACAAGTAAAGACCTCTCTTGTTGGGATTCTTCTCTTTACGGGAACGAAAGCTGAAATAGAAAGAGCATGCGAGCGCAATAACAATAAAAGTGGATAAAATAAGCTGAATCTTTTCGAACATAAGGGCTACATCCTTTACAATGTGTTTTTATTTTATCTTAAACGTCTACCCTTAATGTAGCGATTTTATCCGGTAAATGCAATTCCATGCGCAGCAAAAAGCTGCACTTCCTAATAGAAATTGCAGCGTATCCTATCAAATATGAGCTATTAATTAGCTTTACCTTGTTCCTCTATGCTTCTATGAATGGCTTCCCAGGATTTCTTCATGGCAAACGAAGACATCGGTTGAATCTGATTATAGTTTTCTTGTACAGCTTCCTCTAACAAACGCTCGAAAATTAAATCGAAATGATCTTTGCTCATCGTCCATGCTCCTTACTGCGATATGGATAAATATGTATACTCTTATATTATCTTTAAAACTTGCAAAGATCAGCGCAAATATCCTTACGTCTAGACGCATATTTTTTTGCATTTTATTGCCAATAGAAGTGAAATATGATAAAGCTTTAACTATAAAACTCGAAAAAACACATAGAGACGGGGGATACAAGCTGGAATCCCAATTGAGAAAAGACATGGATCATATCATAGATGCCTATTATACGATGCCTGCTCTGAATACTATGTTGAAAAGCTTTATCACAGCCAAGCTGGAAGAGAAAACAATCTGGTCACAGCTGACACTGCTTAGTCATTTCATGCTTGGTGGCGATAATCCTTGTATTCATAAGCTTGCTGCCGTGACGGAACTGGTTGTTTTAGGCTTGGATATACTCGATGACTTGCAGGATCAGGATAATCCGGATTTACCGTGGATGAAAGAGCCGCAGGAGCTTGTACTTAATGCGATGACCGCTCTACTGATGGCCTCTTCAGCGGAGCTGGGCGCACTCAACAAACAGTATCCTGAGCTTCCTTTGCCAGAAGCGGGAGAGCTTGGCAGGCTGATAAGCTGTGCAATTAACGGACAGCACATGGATTTGCTTCTTACTGTTGAGACGGAGGATGAGTACGTGGAGATGGTGCAGCAAAAGTCCTGCATACTGATCCGCATTGCTTTCTATCTTGGGATGGCCGCTATTCCCAATCACTATTTAACGGACGAAAAGCGGGATCAGATTTATTTGCTGGCTGACTATATCGGTTTAATTGGACAAATTCATAATGATGTCTCTGATTTACAGCGGCTTGACACTAAGAATGACTTGTTTAAGAAAAAGCGGACGCTGCCGATCCTGTATTTACTCTCGGACCCTGAAGCCAGCTTTGTTCAGCTGCGGCAGTTTTTTGCCGGGGAGATTACGCTTGAGGAACTGCTTAAGGTGAAGCAGGAGTGCTTGGCCTACATTGGGAATTCCGGGTGTATCGAATATTCTGAAATGATTGGGCAGCTACAGCTGACAAGAGCCAAAGAGCTTTTGGCACAAATTCCGGCAGCCTCTCCTTGGAAGGAACAATTGCAAGACATAGCCCTGAATGTGTATGGAGATTAATAATCACTTTCAGTCCTTATTTTCTTATCAGCTCTGCAAACAGCTCTGAAAGCAAGAGGTCCCTGAGCTGTTTTTTCTATATTCGTATATGAAGACTCATTTCCCCTCCCCATTTCGGGGATTACATCAATAGGCTGATGCTAAATCCGTTTTTCTTTGGCTGTGATCCAGACACTTAGCTCTGTTTGTATAAGAACCATGGACTTGACCTCTACCGTGTATTTTTTTTCATGAATCGTCAGTATTTTTTGTGAAATAAGCCGCTCGTAAAGAACACGGGAATCTCTAACGTTAGTAGCTTTTTGCCCGATAGCCAGTTCGAGCTCTTTTTTGATGAGGGCTTCGATTTCTTTCTGGATGTCCTCGCTTAGAGGCTCAGCGTTTTCTTGATTTTGGAGGTAAACATTGATGCCGTTAACAAGGGTTTGTTTGTTGCGTGTCTTGCGTATCGATTCTAAATCCTGCTGCAGCTGTTTATTTTCTGTCTGGTAATTATGCATTTTGATGTATAGGATATTGAAATTTCGCTGATGAATGCTCATATAAATAGAGCTTCCAATAATGGCCCCAGCGATCAGTAGGCAGAAGCCGGAAAGGAAGCGCCGGTAACGGTTGAAAGCAGGGATTCTCAAGGCTGCTCGCCCCCCTTGCAGATCGCCTGAATTAGCGAAGTTCCCATTTGCGCACCTATAAAAGCTGCGACGATGTATAGAATCTGTTTGATCGCCGGATTAAGATGGCCTTCGGCCATTTGGCTTTCAATATAACGAATCGGGTCAATCGTACCGCCGACTGAAGCGACCATTGCCCAAATTTTTATATTTTCTGAAATCATCAGCATTTTTTGAACAGGAGATTGCAGCGTCAGCACGGCAGCAATGCCGCTGAGCATACTTCCGCCAAGCACAACCCCGAACGCGACTGAAAAGTATACAATGATATATCCGATAAAGGCGTACATATTTATCACCCCCGGTACATTATATGGGAAACCCTGTCCACAATATGATAAAATAATAAGTATCATCGCTTATTTGTATGTTTTTTGTGTATAAAGAGGAGGGAAGCCATGAGCTCGTTCGTGCATCTTCATGTGCATAGTGAATACAGCTTGTTAGACGGCGCTGCGCGCATAGAGGAACTCGTGGAGCGTGCGGCTGAGCTCGGGATGCATTCGCTTGCATTAACCGACCATGGGGTCATGTATGGTGCTGTGGCCTTCTATAAGGCTTGCAGGCAGCGGGGCGTGAAACCGATTATCGGGTGTGAGGTTTATTATACGGCAGGCTCGCTTCGGGACAAAGGGACCAGGCAGGAGCAGCCCATCTATCATCTCATTCTTCTTGCGAAGAACGAGCAGGGGTACAGAAATTTAATGAAGCTTTGCACGATCGGACATCTGCAGGGCTTTCACTATAAACCGAGAATTGATCCGCAGCATTTGGCGCTTCATGCCGAAGGGCTGATTTGCCTTAGCTCGTGCTTGGGCTCTGAGGTGTCGCAGCATTTGCTGCACGACCGCAGGGAAGAAGCGAAGGCTGCTGCGCTTAGATATAAGGCTATTTTTGGCGAGGACTTTTTTCTGGAAATACAGGACCATGGAATGATTGAGCAGAAAAAGGTCATGCAGGCGATGATCGGGCTCAGTCAGGAGACCGGCATTCCCCTTATTGCGACAAATGACGCGCATTATATTCGTGAGCCGGACCATGCGGTGCAGGATATTCTGCTCTGTATCGGTACCGGGAAAACGGTGGATGATCCCGACCGGCTGCGCTTTAGCTCCAACCAGCTTTATCTGAAAAGCGGGGAAGAGATGCAGCGGTTGTTCGCCCATGTGCCGGAAGCGATTGCCAATACCGAGCTTGTTGCGCAGCGATGCGAGCTGGTCCTGGAGTTTGGCCAATCGATCCTGCCGCGCTTCAGGCCCATACCTGAGGGGCTAAGTGCAGGTGAGTACTTACTGGAGCTGTGTAA
This sequence comes from Paenibacillus eucommiae, assembly GCF_017874215.1. GTDB lineage: Bacteria > Bacillota > Bacilli > Paenibacillales > NBRC-103111 > Paenibacillus_AI > Paenibacillus_AI eucommiae. The sequence continues at coordinate 8,276 of NZ_JAGGLB010000018.1, read as the reverse complement.
AAAAGGGCTGGAGCAGCGATATAACCTGCAGCCCGGATGGAACGAAGCCGCTTCGGAATATCGGGCTGAAATTGAAGCCAGGCTGCATTATGAGCTTGGCGTTATTGAATCGATGGGTTTTTCTGATTATTTTCTGATCGTTTGGGATTTTATCCGTTTTGCCCATGAACAGGGCATTATGACAGGTCCAGGCAGAGGCTCCTCAGCAGGCAGTCTGGTTGCCTACGTGTTGAAAATTACCGATGTGGATCCGATTCGTTACAAGCTGCTGTTCGAGCGGTTTCTCAATCCGGAGCGGGTTTCGATGCCGGATATCGATATCGATTTCAGTGATGAACGGCGCGATGAAGTCATAGGATATGTAGTGGATAAATATGGACAAGAGCATGTGGCGCAAATTATCACCTTCGGTACTATGGCAGCGAAAGCGGCTGTGCGTGATGTGGGCAGAGTGCTCAATCTGCCTTATGGCGAGGTGGACCGGGCAGCGAAGATGATTCCGCACCAGCTTGGCATGACGCTGAAGGAAGCGCTGAAGGTAAGCGCGGAGCTTAAAGCGCTGGTCAGCAGACAGCCAAAGACGGCAGAGCTGCTTGACATGGCAATGCGCGTAGAAGGGATGCCGCGGCATGCATCCACGCATGCTGCAGGGGTTGTTATTTCACGGGAACCCTTAACCGAATACGTTCCCCTTCAGGCGGGGGCAGAGCAAACGGCCTTGACGCAATATACGATGGAGCACCTTGAGGCTATCGGGCTGCTGAAGATGGATTTTCTTGGCCTTCGCACGCTTTCCATCATAGAGCGTACACTCAAGTGGATCGAGGAGCTGGAAGGAATAACGGTAAATTTATCACAGCTGGATATGGATAAAGATCAACAGACCTACGAGCTTCTTGGCAAAGGAGAAACTACGGGGATATTTCAATTGGAGTCCAAGGGCGTCAGAAGGGTATTGAAGGAACTTAAGCCTTCAGAGTTCGAGGATATCATATCTGTAGTGGCCTTGTACCGCCCGGGTCCAATGGAGTTTATCCCCAAGTATATCCAAGGCAAGCACGGGCAGATTCAAATTGATTACCCGCATCCTGATTTACAACCTATTCTTAAGGATACTTATGGTATCATTGTGTATCAAGAGCAAATTATGCAAATTGCCTCGACCATGGCAGGCTTCAGCTTGGGTGAAGCGGATCTTTTACGCAGAGCTGTCTCCAAGAAAAAGCGCGAGGTTCTGGATCAAGAGCGCGAGCATTTCGTGTTGGGAAGCTTAAAGCAGGGCTACCAGGCTGACGAAGCCAACTATGTGTATGATATGATTGTCCGCTTCGCGGATTACGGATTTCCGCGTGCTCATGCTACCGCTTACGGCGTTCTGGCTTTTCAGACGGCTTATTTAAAAGCGCATTATCCTAAGCATTTCATGGCTTCGATGCTTACCGCTGTAATGGGAAATCATCGCAAGGTGGCGGAATATGTCGACGAATGCCGGCGGATGAAGCTGGATGCACTGCCCCCGGATGTGAACGAAAGTGGTGTTGTGTTCACTCCGGTCGGGTCAGATTCGGTCTCAAGTGAGCGGGGCGGTGTCCGTTTCGGCCTTGCCGCTATCAAAAATGTCGGAACGCAAGCGATTGAGGCGATTCTTAGCGAACGGAAGAACGGTCCGTTCGAGAGTTTGCTCGATTTGTGCAGGCGTGTCGATTTGCGCGTCTGCAACAAGCGTGTTATCGAATCTTTAATCATGGGCGGCGCGCTGGATACGCTGCCTGGGCATCGTGCCCAGCTTAGCGCCATGCTCGATGATACGATAGCTTCGGCTGTGAAATGGCGCAAGGAGCGGGATGATTTGCAGCTTCATCTGTTCGGCTTCTCCGAGGAACCGAACTGGGAAGTGGAGATACCGAGTGTGCCGCCTCTGCCGCAGAGTCAGCAGTTGGAGCATGAGCGTGAACTGCTCGGCATGTATGTCTCCGGTCATCCGCTCGACGCCTACGCGGGCATGCTGGATGAGCAGGAGATCGATAAGCTGCATGAACTGGTAGAGCTCCCGGACCATAGCGATGTCATCGTTGCCGGGATGGTGCTCTCCAGCAAAACGATCGTGACCAAGAAGGGGGACCCGATGGCTTTCATGGAGCTGGAGGACCGCATCGAGAAGGTGGAGGTCGTGCTGTTCCCCGACAGCTGGAAGGAATATGCGCCGCTGGTGCAGAAGGGACGCCTTATCCTCGTCCGCGGGAAGCTGCAGCTGCAGGATGAGGATCCGCCAAAGCTGCTGGCCGAGCGGCTTGCTGCCCTGGACGACCCGGACGGCATCCAGCATCTGCGCCAAAGGCGGCCGCGTCAAGCGAATGCCTCTGGCACTCGCTCAGTCTCAGGCTATAGTGCTGGCCCTGACCGTTCAGGCAAACCATCTGGCTCAAGCCCTGGCGCTACCTCGCGCACAGCTAGCCCTGGTGCTGGTTCTAACGCAGCCAGTCCTAACGCAAGCCCTAGCACAAGCTCAGGCCCTGGAGCCAGCTCCAGTGCTGGCAAAGCCAGCGGCACCCGCGGCAGCTACGCCGCCAATGAGAAGCCCAAGGCTCCGACAGCGCCGCAGAGCCCTTCGGAACGCGCCGGAGCAAATCCGGCGGCGCACGCAAGTACTCCGCGGCCGCAGACAGCTGGCGCGAAGAATGACCCGGCCACCGCGCCGAAGGAGCAGCGGGTCTACGTCAGGATCACGGCTGATTTCGAGCAGCCGGACAAGCTTTTGCAGCTTAAGACGCTGCTGAAGCTGCATGAAGGACCGCTTGCGGTGGTGTTGTTCTACGAGCAAGGCCAGCGGCTGCTCGCTCTCAGCGAGCGCTACCGGGTGAAGCCGTCACCGGATTTATTTCGCCTGGTCGAGACGATCATGGGCCAGGATTCTGTAAGGGTAAAATAAACATTTCAGATGTATTTGCTTAATTTGGCTGAACTGCTTTGTTGCGGGAAAAAGAGAAGTTATGATATCATTATTCCATTGTGTAAAACCTACACCTTGCGCAGCAAGTTTGATAAGCAAACTCAATGACGCTTACAAAGCCGGTTTTATTAAGGCGGGTTACTTCAAAGCTAAGCTTACGCAGCAGTTTTGCTTCGCAAACTTATAGGAGGTTTTTTTTCATGTGGACGGTGATATATATTGCTCCAACTGCAAGAATCGCAGAGCGCATCAAACAAAGGCTTTCTGAAGAAGGCTTTCTTGTACAAGTTAGAGGCATCAATCTTTCCAAAAATCAGTTCGAAATTCTCGTCCCTGAGGGAGAGCTGGAGGAAGTACAGGAAGTGCTGAACTCTATTTTACATAGATAATATGTTATTTAAATATGTTATTTAAATATGTTATTTAATATGGCTTGAAGAGATACACTATAAAAGCCAATGAGGTGGAACAGTGTCAATAAAGGACCTATTTCAAAAGAGGAAATATGCGACAATTCCTTCTGAAAAAACAAAGCGGGAAATCCCGGAAGGCTTAATGAATAAATGCCCCAAGTGCGGCACGATTCAGACTAGCAAAGAGTTGGAGAAAAATCTTAAGGTTTGTACAGCTTGCGGCTATCATTATAAACTAAGCGCTGTAGAGCGGATCCAAATGATTATGGATGATGGCCTCGAAGTTGAGTTCGATGGCGATATGATATCAGAAGATCCCCTGCAATTCCCCGATTATCCGGCAAAGTTAGAAAAAGCGAAGAATGCAACTGATTTGCGGGATGCGATTATGACAGGTCAAGGCAAGATTGGTGAATTCTCTGTCATTATTGCCGTAATGAGCTTCGATTTCATGGGCGGCTCGCTCGGCTCTGTAGTTGGAGAGAAAATTACAAGAGCGATTGAGACCGCCATCGACAAGCAGCTCCCTATTATTATTTTTTCTACTTCGGGTGGAGCTCGCATGCAGGAAAGCATCCTGAGTCTGATGCAAATGGCCAAAACAAGCGCAGCATTGTCCAAGCTGGGCAAGGAGGGCGGACTGTTCATTTCGGTGATCACGGACCCTACCTTCGGAGGCGTATCGGCCAGCTTTGCCATGCTGGGGGATATTATCATTTCCGAGCCGGCAACCTCGTTCGGTTTTACCGGGCGCAGGGTTATTGAACAGACCATTGGTCAGAAGCTGCCTGATAATTTCCAGACTGCAGAGTTTAATTTACTGCATGGCCAGCTGGATAAGGTCGTTACTCGTAAGGATATGCGTCCAACGCTGATCAGGCTTCTGGATATGCATGTCAGGAAGGAGGCAGCTACTTATGCCGAGTGAAATGCCGTTCGAACAGCCGCTAGCGGAGCTGCGGAGCAAAATAGACGAGCTGCGCAGATTCGGAGCTGAGAAGCATATTGATTTTTCTGAAGAGATCAAGCGGCTGGAGGAGAGATACCTTCTGCTGGAAGACGAGCTGTACACGAATATGACGACAGCGCAAAAGATGCAGCTGGCACGCCATCCTCAAAGGCCTACCACGATTGATTATATCCAGACTATTTTTAGTGATTTCGTAGAGCTTCATGGTGATCGGCTGTATGGTGACGATCTGGCGATCATTGGCGGACTCGCCAAGCTGAACGATATTCCCGTCACGGTAGTAGGGCACCAGAAGGGGAAAGATACGAAAGACAACATAGCCCGTAACTTTGGCTTGCCGCATCCGGAAGGCTTTCGCAAAGCGCTTCGGCTTATGCGGCAGGCGGATAAATTCCGCCGTCCGATTATCACCTTTATTGATACCAAGGGAGCATTCCCTGGTAATGCAGCTGAAGAGCGCGGACAAGGTGAAGCTATTGCCAGAAATCTGCTGGAAATGGCCTCTTTCCGTGTGCCGATCATTTGTATTGTGATTGGTGAAGGGGGCAGCGGAGGTGCGCTTGCTCTGGGAGTAGGAAATAGAGTGTTAATGTTGGAAAGCTCCATTTATTCAGTTATCAGCCCCGAAGGTGCAGCGTCCATTTTATATAAAGATGCCTCGAAATCGCTGCATGCAGCAGAAGCAATGAAAATCACAGCAGATCAAATTCTCGAGCTCGGTGTAGCTGATGCTATTATCCCTGAGCCCAGAGGCGGCGCACACCGCGATTTAGCTGTACAAGCGGCTTCCATCAAATCTGTTTTATGGGAACAAATGGAGCCGTTACTGAACATGTCTGAACAAGAATTAGTCGAGGACCGATACCGTAAGTTTAGAGAAATCGGTAGGTTCACATTCATCCAGGAGGGAAACCATGCGTAAAACAAAAATTGTCTGTACCATCGGCCCGGCCAGCGAGTCACTAGAGAACTTAAAGAGGCTTCTGGAGGCGGGCATGAACGTTGCCCGTCTGAACTTTTCACACGGAGATTACCAAGAGCATGGAGCCCGTATCACCAATATTCGTCAGGCTTGTGAGGAAACCGGCAAAATCGCTGCTATTTTGCTTGATACGAAAGGACCGGAGATTCGTACCGGCAAGCTTAAAGAAGAGCCTATTGAGCTCGTACAGGACAAGCATATTATCCTGACTACCGAGGAGATTCTTGGAGATGCGGAGCGTATTTCCGTAACTTATCCAGAACTGCCGCGAGATGTGCAAATCGGATCAACCATCCTGGTGGATGACGGCTTGATTGGACTGCTGGTTGTGGGTATCAGCGGCAGCGAAATCGAGTGCCGGGTCGTTAACGGCGGCCTGCTCAAGAGCAAAAAGGGCGTAAATGTTCCCGGCGTCAAAATCAAGCTTCCGGGGATTACCGAAAAGGATGCTAATGACATTATTTTTGGTATTGAGCAGGGTGTCGATTTCATAGCAGCATCTTTTGTGCGTAAAGCCAGTGATGTGATGGAAATCCGTGAATTGCTGGAGCGCTATGGCGCTTCGCATATCCAAATAATTAGTAAAATTGAGAATCAAGAGGGTGTTGAGAACCTCGATGAAATTCTTGAGGTTTCCGATGGCTTAATGGTTGCCCGTGGTGACCTTGGCGTGGAGATTCCAGCTGAAGATGTACCCATTGTCCAAAAAAATATGATTAAAAAATGTAACATTGTAGGCAAGCCGGTTATTACTGCTACTATGATGCTTGACTCGATGCAGCGCAATCCGCGTCCGACCCGTGCTGAAGCAAGTGATGTTGCCAATGCTGTCTTTGATGGCACGGATGCGGTAATGCTTTCAGGGGAAACAGCCGCTGGAAAGTATCCGGTTGAATCCGTATTGACCATGGCGCGCATTGCTTTACGTGCTGAAGATGCACTTGAATATCGTGAAATCTTCGTTCGTACAGCGCAAGCTCAACAAACGACCGTAACGGAAGCGATTAGCCAGGCAGTTGCTAACTCAGCGCTGGAGCTGGGCGCAAAAGCGATTCTAACGGCTACGGAAAGTGGATATACAGCGAGGATGGTATCCAAATATCGCCCTAGATCCCCGATTGTTGCCGTGACTCCTAATGAGCATGTCATCCGTCATTTGTCACTCGTATGGGGAGTAATTCCGGTCAAGGGTGTAGAAGCTAAGACTACAGATGAGCTGTTCGAGCTTGCTGTAGAAACCAGCATCAAATCCGGTCTGGTTACTTTAGGAGACATAGTTATTATTACCGCAGGCGTGCCGGTTGGCCGCTCTGGAACAACGAATTTGATCAAGGTGCATCATGTCGGAGAGATGATTGCCAAAGGCGTTGGCATAGGCTCACAGAACGCCACCGGCAAAGTGGTAACGGCCCGTTCTCCTGAGGAAGCAATCGAAAAAATGACTGACGGCGCTATTCTTGTGGTCGTTTCTACAGATAAAGAGTACATGCCTGCTGTACAGAAGGCTAGTGCTTTGATTACGGAATTTGGCGGAATCACTTCACATGCGGCTGTAGTTGCCTTAAGCTTAGGCATTCCGGTTATTGTAGGTGTAGAACGTGCGATGGAAATAATTACAGACGGCATGGAAGTTTCCATTTATCCGGAAGTCGGAGTCATCTACTCCGGACGTGCTAAAGTTTTATAAGAAAAATGGAGTGAGCCGTATTGGGAGAGCATCGGTGGTATGAGCACGAAATTCGGGTCCGCTACCAGGAAACGGATCAAATGGGTGTGGTGTACCATACCAATTATTTGAATTGGTTTGAGCTGGGCCGGACCGAATTGATTCGTCAGCTGGGTATGCGGTACAGCGACATTGAGTCCAAGGGTTGTCTTCTTCCTCTTGTAGAGGCCGAGGTGAAATTTCACAAACCTGCGCGGTATGATGAGAAAATTGCGATCTATACACGAATTGCAAGCTATACACATGTCCGGCTTGAATTTGAGTCTCAAATTCGCAGAATTTCTACAGCAGAAATAAACCAGGAAGCTGACCCGGTTCCTAGTGCCGTGGAAGGAACGCGGAAGCCTGGCGGTGAGCTGCTCGTTAGTGGATTAACTCGCCATGTATGGGTGAACCTTTCCTGGAAGCCCGTACGTATAGATAGGGAGCTGCCGGAATTGTTTCAACTGCTAGCGTCGGGGGGATAAGCCTATGTTTCGTGTACTGCTTGCTGCTTTGATCATTGTGCCTGCTCTGGATATCGTTGGGATTATTGTGCTGGGACGGTACATTGGGGGCTGGGCAACATTTGGCTTTCTTCTGCTGACAGGCTTTCTAGGTATATATTTAGCTAGACGGGAAGCAAGGAAAGTTATGGATTATGCCCGGTTTCAGCTGTCCAAAGGACAGATGCCTACGGCATCGCTGCTGGATGGAGCTTGTGTGTTTGTTGGCGGTATTCTGCTCGTGTTGCCTGGACTGATCACAGATATCCTGGGCTTCCTGCTTATATTTCCCTACACACGGCCTATTTTCAAAGCGCTGCTGCTGTTAATTCTCCAGAGGCAAATAGCGAGGGGACGCTTTTCACTTTTTTTTCGCAAATAGTATCGCGCGTATCGCCCATACGCCCATAGATTGGTTTTTTCTCAGCAAAGGCCGGTATCCGAATATCATGCGGACGCCGTGCCTTTGTTTTTTCATGAAAAGTCTTTCACTTAACGATGTTTTTCATCGCTAAAGCAAGTGTTCCAGATCAATCCGTCACGTTAACGATGATTTTCATCGTTAAAAGAGGGCTGATGGCCCTTCTAGGTGGTTAAAAGGGATTTTAACGATGTTTTTCATCGTTAAAGCAGGATGTGAAGAGAATCTGGTGATTTTAACGATGAAAAACACATTAAGCATGCATTGAATCTGACATGAAATGTAATGAAGAATAATTTACTAAATAAGGTAAATTATGATGATCTTTT